>CAZOAZ010000015.1:0-116617 GCA_964577955.1 uncultured Bifidobacterium sp.
GCCTCGAAGCGATCTGGGGCTACAACATCCAGACGCTGAACTGCGTCGGCTACGATCACAACTGGGTCCGCGGCTACGACTACACCGACAACTCGGCGCCGCTGCTGCCGAAGGGCACGATCCTGCACATCATCGGCTACATGGACAATTCGCCGTCGAACCGGAACGTTCCCGACCCGCGCAACTGGCAGGGCTCGGGCAATCGATCGGTGGCGAACATGTTCATCGACCTGGGCAACCGCGTGGCCCTCACCGATGAACAGTTCCAGGAAGAAATGGCCAAGCGGCGCGCGCTGAATCCCGGCAAGGATGTCTTCCTGGGCTGTCCGCTGTGCGCGGTCAGCAAGCCGGCCGCGCCCAAGTCGACCAACAACAACCAGCAGCAGTAGCCCTTGCTCATGAAGCAGACTCTGGCTCTTCTCGGGTCGATCGTCATCGCGCTGCCGATGGCGATCGGCTACGGTTCCGCGCACGCGCAGTCGTTGTCCTACACCAGCGGGCAGAACGTCGTCCCCGGCTACGAAGGGTGGGATGAAGACCCGGACGGCGTGAAGTATTTTCTCTTCGGTTACATGAACCGGAACTGGGAGGAAGAGCTCGACATCCCGATCGGTCCCGACAACAGCTTCGACATCGGCGGTCCCGATCTCGGTCAGCCGACGCATTTCCTGCCGCGCCGCAACCGCTTCGTCTTTCGCGTCCGGGTGCCGCAAGGCTTCACGGAGAAAAGCGAACTGATCTGGACGCTGACCTCGCGCGGCAAGACCTCAAAGGCCTACGCTTCGTTGCGAGCGGACTACAAGGTCGACGATGTCGTGAAGGCGTCCGAGACCGGCGCGCTCGGCGCCGGAACCAGCAGCCCCACGGTGCGATCGAACAAGCCGCCGAAGGTCGCGATTGATGGACCAGCGACGAAGACCGCGAAAGTCGGACAGCCGCTGTCGCTCGTCGTCACGCTGACCGACGACGGCATTCCGAAAGCGTTGACCGAAGACGAATTCAATCGAGCGCTCCTCGCGCGGGCGAGAGCGTCGACGTCGGTCAGCTCCGTTGTCGCGGGTGGCGCCGCTCCAGCCGCCGCGGCGTCGTCGGGCACAGCGCCGGCCGCGCCAGCGGCCGCCGCGCCGCCAGCGGCACCATCACGGTTCAATCCGGCGCTGCTGCCGCCGACCCGCGTCACCGTCGGCAAGAACCTCGGTCTCCATCTGTCGTGGTTCGTGTACCGCGGCGCCGGTGCCGTCACCTTCGCGCCGCCACAGGTCAAGGCCTGGGAAGACACGCGCACAGGGGCCGATTCGCCGTGGGCGCCAATCTGGTTTGCGCCGCCGCTACCGGCCGACGGCAAGCTCACCACGCAGGTGACGTTTGCTGAGCCCGGCACGTATGTCCTGCGTGCGCTCGCCGACGACGGCGCGTTGACCAACGGTCAGAACATCACCGTCACCGTCTCGCGTTAGCGCGCCGACTCAGAAATCCGCGCCGTCGGTTCGGGCGAATCTCACGGTATACCCACCGACTCGCTGGCCGTGGGCGTTGCCAACCTCGATGTCCGAACGGAAGTGGATGCCGCCGTAGAGGCGCGACATCGAAGCTTCCAACGCTTGCGCCGCGAATGTCGCCGCCCCACTCGGAAAGAGATAGGACAGGACTTCGGCGCTCGCGCCCGAGAACGTCGAGTGCCCTGAGGTATAGGACGGGAAGTTCGGCAGGCCGATCAGCGTCCTGAGCTCGGGATCCAGCTGCGAGGGACGGGGATTGAAGTAGAAGAACTTCACGTCCCAGCAGACGACCGCGGCGTCGTGCAGCGCCATGTTGAGCATGGCGAACGCCCGAGCGGCGCGCACTTCGCTGAACCCCGCGTCGCGGACATACGGCTGGGCGATGAAGTTCCAATGGCCCGGCGGCGTGGGCGTGCTCGGACCGTCGGCCCAGAAGTTCGCAATCGCCAGTTCGCTTCGCGTGCTGTCGTCGACGTAGTGTCTGACTTCCGCGGTTTCCCGCGCCATCAACTCCGACGACGTGGACGGCGGTGGACCAGGCCGCTCCCTGACGATGTCGTCCGTCGTCATCATCCAGGCACGGACGCTGCCGAAAGCCGGAAGCATCGGCGGCCGTTTCGGCAGGTCGCGGCTGATCCACGGGACCTGGCCGCGCGCGACGGCACCATCCTCGAGCGCCTGCCACAGCGCCGGCGAGCCGCCCGCCGTTCGCATGCCGTCGGATCCCGCGCGCGTGGTGAAAACCGCGGCGACGGCTTGGCCAAGCGCGAGACCGGCCGCGATGTCGCTGGCCGTGGCCCGTCCCGACACCAGCGCAGCGTCCCGTTGCTCTGCGGCCTTGAGCGTGATCTCCTGCACCGCCGCTGGAAAAAGGAGCTTCAGCAGTTCGGCGGTGACGCCAGACAACACGGCATCCTCGGACGGATAGGCGGGCAGATCGCTCGTCGGAACCAGCGCCTGGATGCCGCTGTCCACCCGGGCAGGAGCGGGCCGGTTATAGAGAAACTTGTAGTACCAGGCCGCTTTCAGCGCCTCGAACTGCGCGACCGCCACGTAACTGTAGGCGCGCGCCGCGTACGGAGGATTCGCAAACGGAAAGTTCGGGTCCGCGAACGGGTTGTTTGAGTCGGGGACCGGATAGGCTCCGTCGCTGAGCGGCGCTGGCGGCAGGTTGAAGCGCGACACCAGGCCGAGCATGATTTCGTTCCAGCGCAACACGCCTTGCCGGGTCCAGTAGTCGACCGCCTGGCGCTGCTGGTCGGTGATGCGGGCCTGCGCGGTCCTGATCGCAGTCAACTCCGCCTGATAATCGATCGCGGTGACCGACGAGGGCGCGGCAACGGCGATCTGCGTCGGCGACGAGAGCACGATCATCCGCCAGTTGCCGGCTCCGGCGTCGAGGCGTACCGTCTTCTGAGCCGAGCCGACGATCCCCAACGGTCCGGCGGCAATCACGACGATCGCCAAACGCAGCAAGAGCCCGCGCGACATGCTCTTCCTGCCCATCCCGCCTTTCCCGCCCGTCATCGTTCCTCCCGATAGAACCGGTAGAAGAGTCCGGTCGTGATCGTGGTGGACTGTCCCACGTTGCGACCGTCGAACGTGTGCGACACCGCGAGCTGAACTTGCAGATCGCGGAGCCAGGGAACCGGTACCATCACCATCCCACCGGCCTTGAAGAAGTTCATGCGATTGGAGACAAACGGCATGTCCTGACGGCGGATGTCGCCGCCGCCAAGCGTCTGCTGCTGCGAAAGGAACCCGGCGGCCATCAGCCGCGGCTTCATGAGCCCCGAGCTCACCATGTAGTCGAACGCGTTGGGCATGTCGACCTGGTCGCTGGTCACGAACTGATCGTTCGTGTAGTAGTAGGGGCGATCGAGCTGAACGTCAGAGCGCCACGAGTAGGCGCCCGAACCGTTCACGAACCATCCGGCCGGCGCGTGATAGTTCACGGTGCCGCGCCACGAGACCTGCGTGCTTTTGGTGCCGATGGAGAGCGGCAGGAGTTCCGGGTTGTAGTCGGCCAGCGGCGTTCCCGCGGACATGACCGCGAACGCACGCAGCGCGCCGGCGTCTGGAGACGAGCGCTCGAAGAACCGGTATTTCGCCGCGATGTTCAGGTCCTGAAACCCCTGGATGCCGTGCAGCACGCCCTGGCTGGCCTCGGTCCAGATGTACGGCACCGTGCCAATCAAGTTCACTCGATCGGTCAGGCCGTAGTTGAAGTACCAGACGTTGGTTCTGGTGGTGATCTGGCCGATGTTGTCGTTCCGGCGCAGCAGCGTCCCTTCCCAATACTGGTCCCAACTGTCGTAGGTGTAGACGTTGCCCGCAAACACGCTGCCCTTCGCGACCATCACGCCGTCGTCGATCGTCTGGGCAGGCGCGAGTGCCGGACACGCCGCGAGAAACACCGCGAGTACGAAGATTTTTCGGATCATTGGGCTGTGAGGCAGAGAACATAGACGCCTCACATGGCCGGCGCAATAACGCAAACGCATTAGACATTCGTCGCAAATTGTCGGACGAGGGCTGGAGATTTCGCGTTACCCTCTGTCGCAAGGGAGCTGGCCATGTCCGAGTTCGAGAAGTCAGCCAACGGGCGTCGTGATTTTCTTCAGACCGTCATCGCCGCGCCCGTCCTGGCCGCCGCTGCCGGAGTGGACGCGGCGCAGAGTCCGCCGGCCACACCCGCACAGCGCGACGTATTCGTGAAGCACGCCTACGAGGAACACGCGGCCAACCTCGGCGAAGTGACGATGAACTACGTCGTCTCGGGCCGGGCCACTAGCCCGGCCCTGCTGCTCATCCCCGGCCAGACCGAGTCGTGGTGGGGATTCGAGAAGGCGATCGCGCTGCTGGATGAGGAATTTCAGGTCTTCGCCGTAGACCTCCGGGGGCAGGGGCGCACTACCTGGACACCGCGCCGCTACACGCTGGACAACATTGGCAACGACCTCGTGCGCTTCATCGCCCTCGTCATCAAGCGGCCGGTGATCACGAGCGGCTGTTCGTCAGGCGGCGTGCTGTCGGCGTGGCTCTCGGCGTTTGCCATGCCCGGACAGATCCGCGGTGCGCACTACGAAGACCCGCCGCTCTTTGCCTCGGAAACCAACCCGCTCTATGGACAGTCGATTCGGCAGGCCGCGGTGAGCACGTCGTTTCAGGGGTTCGCGAAGTTCCTCGGCGATCAGTGGAGCATCGGCGACTGGAAGGGCCTCGTGGCATCCCGCGCGGCAGCCGCGCGTCCGAGTGCGGGCGGTCCGAACCGTGGTCCACAGGGCGGGAATCCGCTGCTCGGCGCAGGCGGTGGCGGCGGACTCGAGCCGCCACAGATGCTCAAGGAATACGATCCCGAATGGGCGCGCGCCTTCCTGGAAGGAACGGTCGCCCAGAGCTGTCCGCACGAACGGATGCTGGCGCAGGTGAAAGTGCCGGTGCTCTTCACCCACCACGGCCGCGCGGTCGATCCCGTCACAGGTCAGCTCTCGGGCGCACTCTCGGACCTGCAGGCCGCCAAGGTCCGCGAGATCGTCACTGCGGCGGGCCAGAAGTTCGAATACGTCTCGTTCCCCGACGCCGCGCACGCGATGCATCAAACTGAGCCCGCGCGCTTCGCGCAGGTGCTGACGACGTGGGCGAAGGCACTGCCGGCCTGAACAAAAACCTCACACCGAGACCGCTGAATTCGCAGAGCTTTCTTATCGGAAAAGAATCTCTGTGAGTTCTGCGAACTCGTTGTGAAGCTCTTGTTTGTGATATGCGAATACTTTCAAGCGCCCTCCTCGCGAGCCTGTTGCTGACCGCGGGCCTCGCCGCGACCGAGCCGACGCCGGCCACGCAACGCTGGTGGAGCCACGTGCGGGCGCTCGCGAACGACGGGATGGAAGGGCGCGACACCGGAAGCGCCGGCTACCTCAAGGCCGCGCAGTACGTGGTCAGCCAGTTCGAGCGGAATGGCGTGAAGCCGGCTGGGACCGGCGGCTACTACCAGAACGTTCCGCTACACGTCGTCCGCCTGCGCGCCGATCTGTCGCGGGCCGAGCTCGTTCGCGGCGGGACGACACGACGACTCGAGTGGCTGCGACAGATTCGCGTCGGCGCACACACGTCGGTACCGCCGACCGTGGACGCCCCGATGGTGTTCGTCGGCTCGCCGGGCTGGGAGCGCGAAGTCGACGTCAAGGGGAAGATCGTCGTGCAGCTCAGCCCGCCGCCGAACGTCGAGCATGCATCGCCGCCGGTGCTCGCGCGGGTGCCAGAAGGAGCCGTCGGCCTTTTGGGCATCGACAACCTGGCGTCACTCGAGCCAAGGCGTTGGCCCGCACAATATCTGGTGGCAATGCGGCTCCGCGGCGAACCCGAGGCTGCGTACGCGGGGCTCGTCTTCGCGCTCAATCCCGCGGCCGCGGACACGGTCTTCGAGGGGTCCGGTCACACGTTTCGCGAAGTCAGGGACCTTGCCGATCAGGGCAAGCGCGTCCCGAACTTCGCGCTGCCCTCCAGACTGCGGACCTCGATCCGTGTGGAAGAAGCCGATCTCGAATCGCCCAACATCGTGGGGATGGTCCAGGGGTCCGACGCGGCGCTCGGCAATGAGACGCTCGTCCTGTCAGCGCACCTCGACGGCTACGGGTTCGGCGAACCCTGGGGCAGCGATCGCATCTACAACGGGGCGTTCGACGATGCGGCGTATGTTGCGGCACTGTTGGAGCTGAGCGAACGGTTCCGCGAACGCCGCATCACACTGCGACGGTCGATCATGTTCGCGATCTTCACGGGTGAGGAAAAGGGCCTGCTCGGGTCGCGCTATTTCACTCGGAACTTGCCGCTGCCGAAGGAACGCGTGGTCGGCAATATCAATCTCGATCAGGTGCGACCGCTCTTTCCGCTGAAGCAGCTGACGCTGATCGGGCTCAACGAATCGACGCTGGACGACACGATCGTCGCCGTGGCCGAACGAAATGGACTGCGCATTCAAGCCGACCCCGAGCCGTGGCGGAATCTCATCCGCCGCGCCGACAACTGGAACTTCATGCAGATCGGCATACCCGCCGTCGGCTTCGTGCTCGCTCCGCGCAAGGGGACGATGGACGAGGAAGCGTACCAGGCGTGGTATGCGCAGCGGTATCACACACCGCTCGATGACCTGAATCAGCCGTGGGATCCGTCAGCAGCCGCGGCCTTCAACACGTTCTTCGAGCAGGTCGTCACCGAGCTCGCGAACCGCGCCGAGCGTCCCGAGTGGCGGCCCGGCAGCGTCTACGCGAAACCGCGCTAGATAGTAGAAAGCCTCACAACGAGACCGCTGAATTCGCAGAGCTTTTTTTCTAAGAGTGATCTCTGCGAGTTCTGCGATCTCGCTGTGAAGCTTTGGTCGTCACCTGCCGAGGCGCGTGATCGTCCATTCCGCCGTCGCTGTGGTCACCCCTTCGAGCGCCATCCACGGAATCGTCGTGGATCCTCTGATGGCGCCCGCCGCGTTGCGCGACAGCGGGATGTCCTTCACTTCGAAAGCCATCCCCGTCAGGTCGATTTTCTGCGTCTTGGTTTCGTTCGTGACCTTGTCGGCCGCGCAGTGGTCGACGCGCTTGGTCGTTTGTGATTGATCCACGCTGGATCGGACCGACACCGGCAAGACCTGCACGACCAGCGAGTAGGCGTTCAGCGCGGCGTTCAGCTTCCAGATCGCGCTGCCGCCGAACTGATTTGTGAACCGCGCGAGCGTCGTCGCGGCCGATCCCTTCCTGGTGGTGACGGTTGTCGTATCGAAGCTGCCCCACCCGGTCGGGTCGCAGCTCCCTTTCGTTTCCACGAACTCCTCGCTGCGGGTCTCGATGCCTTGCGAGAAGGGCGCAGCGTTCGCCTCCGGCGATCCGCTCCCGGCCAGAGCGAGCAGGAACCACTGCGGTCCCTGTCCTGGAATCGGCCCGGCACTGGAATTCAGAGGAATCGACGCGGTGTAACGAGCCGAATGCGTGCTCCGCCCGCGCATCGGCACAGGCTCGGTTCTTTGGTAAGTGGGCGACGAGTTGGCGGTGATCGTGACGTTCAGCAGCCAGCCCGGGCCGCCCTCGTACGCCGACGTGCCGGTCGAGGCTGGCGGTGGCGGATCCGCCGCCGCTGCCGCCGCAGCGGCGACCAACCCGGGGTTCTGCGCCACCATGGTTTTCGCCATTTCCAACGCTCGACGCGTGGCCGGATCGAGCGCGTTCAGCACGGCCGGATCGAGGTCAGGAAAGCCGCCGCCATCGTCGAGGTCGTCCACTTTGGCGAAACCGGACGGAATGTCGAACAGATTCGCGGGCTGCGCACCCTCGACGACATTGGTGATGTCGGTCGTCGCGCCGTTGTCGACGGTGGTGCGAATCGGAACGCGAAGTCTGGTGGAAATCCAGGCGGTCTCTCGATCGCCGTCGACGTTCGTGTACTCCCACTTCTCGGTGGCGTAGCCGTTGAGGGTTTCCGCGCCGATGCGTTTACATTCGCTGAACCGGTCGTTGGCGCAGGGATTGGCCGGATTCACCGTGGCAATCCGCGGCACGAGGACGATGCCGCCGGAATCTCCGAGCGGCATCTCCATGTACTTTCGCTGCCCCGGGGAGACGGTGAACTGCGTCTCGTTCCGCGGCTCGACAATCGTCGGACGCGTTTCCCCATTGACCTGAAATTCCATCCGGAGCTTCGCGGCGCCAACGTAGAGCTTGGCCGTACCGGTCTTGCCGCTGGAATCCTTGATCCGAAGGTCGGACCGGAACTGCACCACGCTTTGTGCCACCCCGCTGGTTGCGGTCAGGAGCACGGCAGCCACTGCTAGCGCGCTCGTCATCGAAGTTCTGGCTACCGACACGTCGTCCTCCTGTTCCGAACGCCATATGGCGACGCCCTCAACACCGTCCCTGGGCTCCTCTTACGTAACGCGACAAATCGTTGAAAACTGGTCCACGAGGACGCTCTCAATGTGCCCGCGTTGCGCCGACATCGTGGTCTACTGTTCTGAGGATGCCCAAACCGCCCGTCGCCAAGCCTGGCGCGACCATCTACCGGCTGGCGGCCATCAGTAACTTCGTCGCGACCCTGCCAGCGTTCGTGGCCTACGACCGATCGGTGGCGCTCTTCGCCGACATTCCGCCCAACTACCCATTCCTGGTCTGGATCTGGGCGGGAATGGCCTTCCTCTGGGGCGTGATGTTCTGGGAGATCGCTCGAGATCCGCTCCATTCCGCGCGGATGATCAAGTACTCGTACCTGGAAAAGGCGATCACCTCGACGAGCGTGGCGATCGCCTACGTCAGCGGCAACGTACCGCTGGCGTTCCTGATCGCGATTGTCTTCACCGACATTATTTGGATCCCGCTGTTTCTCTGGGTACAGGTTGCCGTGAAACGCCGGTCGTCGCGAATCGAAGAGTGACGTTCACAATGAGATGAAGCTTTTTGTTACGGAATTCGAATGATCCCGACGTTGTTCTCGACGACCATGTTCGTGCCGAGCTCTTTCGAAAGGCGCTGCACGCGCTGAAGAATCCGCGCGCCGATCTCCGGCGGCGAGATGCGCGGGATACCCAACCAGGAATTCGGTCCGCCGACGCGGAGATCGATCGGATAGACCCGCACTTCAACGAGCTTCCCGGCCTCGTAGCGGCTCGTCGCGAGGATGCTCTCGTTGGCGAGCGCACCGCCCTCTCCGTCACCGCCGCCTCCACCCGCCTCCGCCAGGCCGAACTCGGCTTCGAGCGACCAGTTCATCTGCCGGAAGAACTCGCCCATGCCGTAGAAGATCGGTCGCCCTTTGTAGATCTCGATGCCGCGGAGGATGTGCGGGCCGTGGCCGACGAAGGCGTGCGCGCCCTGATCGACCAGCTGGTGCGCGAGGTCGACGAGAAATGCCGGCGGCTTCGTGCTCGAGTGGAAGCGCTCGAGCACCGACTGGTTCTGATGCGCGTGAATCGTCGCAATGGTGAAGTCCGAATAGGACGCCGCATTGCGAACGCTCCGCGTGATGCGGTCGAGATCGGGACGCGACATCGTGAAGTCGATGGTGCCGGGGACCTCGCCGGGCTTGGCCGCGCGGAAAGTGGCGTCTTCACGTCCAGAGCTCGAGGACGGCAAGGTCACGCGATCGCCGCCCGGACGAGGCGCGGGACGCGGGCTGTCGTACTTTGTGCGGTGCTGGAAGAGCTCGTCGCGGAACTTCTGCAGGTCGGCGATCTGCTGCTCCGTCACGACGATCGTTTCCGAGTAGTTCAGCATGTTCAGTCCCGGACGCCCACCGAGATTGCCCTGCTGCGCCGTCGCCGCGAGCCTGGCGCTGGCGACACCGTTCGGCGTGTGCATCCCGACGATGCCGACCCGCCCTTTCGGCAGTTCCAGGAATGTCGGCGCCGCGGCTTCGTTCAACGACCGCCCCGAGCCGGCGTGCTTGATGCCGGCGCGATCGAGCAGCGCGTTGGTGGCGAACATGCCTTCCGCTTCCGAATCGAGCAGATGGTTGTTGGCGCGGTTCAGCATGTCGAAGCCCATCGCCGCCAGGTCCGCGGCGACTTCGTGCGTGCCGACAAAGCCACGCAACGGACCATCGAACTCGCGAAGGTCCGCGAGTGAGCCCTCCATGTTGCCGACGGCGACGTCGGCCTCCCTGATCAACTTGATGGCGGCTTGCAGCCCGGGATCGTTCAGCGCCGAGGCGGGACGCCTGATGATGACGTCGCCGACGCTCGCCAGCGTGAACGTTCCGTTCATCGTCATCGCGAGGTCCTGCGGCGGAAGCGGCGCCTGCGCCTTCGACTCTTGAACAACGAGCGGCAGCGCGGCGAGCGCCAGCAACACTGCGGCAAGCGCCAGACGGAGGCCACCGAAGCGGGCAAGATTCGGGATCACAGATTCATCCTTTCCAAATCGAGCGGGCAGATTCTATACTGCCGGCAGCGCGCTGACAGGGCGCCACCCACCCGCGGCAAGGGAACACTCCCACCTGTTTTGGACCGACGCGAGTGCATCGGCACTTCCTTCTCGGCCTGATTTCAGCGGGCACAGGCGATTCATGAAGGAGGTCGTATGTCTGCCGCCAGGTCGCTCCCTGCTCGTCCGTCCCTCGAATCCCTTCGCAAACAAGCCAAGAAGCTCGCGCGCGACATTGCCGCCGGCGATGCCGCGGCGATCGCGCGCGCTCGCGCGCAGCTGCCGAAGGTCAACACGGCGCTGACCCAGCGGAACGCGCAACTCGTCATCGCGCGCGAGTACGGGTTCGCCGGCTGGCAGGACCTGACCGCCGAGGTGATGAAGCGTCTCGATCGCGGTCTGGAGTGGGCGGTCGCTCGAGCGCGACGGGCGATCCACGACAACGACGTTGAAGCCCTGAAGAAGTTGCTGACCGAATATCCGGCGCTGTTGTCGTGGCAGGGCGATGACCCTCAGAGCGAAAGCGGTCTGCTGGGGCTCGCCACTGGCGCGTACGGCGATGCCGGCGACGCTCAGCGAGAAGGGTGGTTCACGCGCGGGTCGTGCGCGGAGCTGCTGATCGATGCCGGCGCGGTCGTGATGCCGCCGGTCGTCAACGGCCTGCTCGACTCCCGCGCGCGCGGGTTGCTGGATCTCTTTCACCGCAAGGGCCTGCTGCCGCCAACCCTCAATTTCCACGCGGCGCTCGGCGACCTCAACGCGGTTCGCCCTGCACTCGAGGCACACGATCTCGCCGCCGTCCACGAAGCCTTTGCGCACGCCTGCCGCTTCGGCCACGAGGCGGTCGCGTCGCTGCTGCTGGAGCGAGCCATCGCGCTCGATCCCGAGCTCGGCTCACGCATCGATGAGCGCGTGGGCCGGGCCGCATTCGTCCAGGACTTCATCGACAACGGATCCAGATCCGCGATCACGATCGGACCGTGGCAGGCGTTTGTCAAAGGGCAGATCGATCGCGCGGTTCGCGACGGCGATCGAGAGGCGTTCGTCCGCGGTCTGGAGCGCGATCCGTGGCTGCTCGCTGAATCGGCAGTCGACTTTCAGAATGAGTTCATCGAGAGCGCCGCGCTGAACGGGAATGGCGGCATCATCACGGCGCTGCTCGACCGTGAGCCGTCGCTCCTGCGGCGCCAGCCGCCGCCCGACTCACAGGCGATCGAGTTTGCGATCACCTACAAGCACACGGATCTCGTTCCACTGCTGACGCGGATCTGGCCGCTGCCCGACGATCTCGCCCATGCGGCGGGCGTCGGTGATCTGGCGCGCGTGCAACGCTGGTTCGACGCGTCCGGCGCGCCGTCTCTGGGCGATCTCGCCAGGCACTATCCCTGCAACAACCCGCACCTGATGAAACACGACGACCTGCGCTGGGGCCCGCCCGCCGTGCAGCACGTGCTTGATGTCGCGCTCGCCTGGTCCGTCATCAACGGTCACTTCGACGTGGCGGATTTCCTGATCGCCGGCGGCGCCAACGTCAGCACCAACTGGAACTCGCACGAGCCGGCGAGTATCCTGCACCACCTGGTGTTCCTGCCGGATCCCTACGACTCGATGCGTTTCTTGATCGACCGGGGTATCGACCTCACGATGAAGGACTACCGGTGGGACGCCACGGCCGCGGGCTGGGCCCGTTACGCCTTGCAGGACGAACAGATGGCGCGGTGGCTCGAGGCTCAATCATCGATGAAGGATGATTGATGAATGATGATTTGATTGATGATTGATGAGTGATGATTTGAGCGGAGGTGTGGCATGGTGCATCGTCGGATCGCGCAGGCGCTCGTGATTGCTGCCGCGGCGCTGCTCTCGATCGTAGCGGTGAACGGGCAGACGAGAACGAGCGACACGCTGCCCCGCACTCCAGAGGGCAAGCCGGATTTTCAAGGCATCTGGAGCAACGCCACGCAGACGCCGCTGCAGCGCCCGGTCTCGCTCGGCACCAAAGCCGTGTACTCCGATGAAGAGTTTGCGAAGCTGACGCTTCGCGATCACGATGGCCCCCCGCCAACCGGCGATCCGGGTACTTACAATCAGTTCTGGTGGGAAGAAGGCGGACTGCTCAAGCAGACCTCGCTCATCGTCGATCCGCCCAACGGCCGCATGCCAGCCCTGACCGCTGAAGGGCAACGCCGCCGGCAGGCGCTGCAGGCCCGTGGCACTGATCCTGGCGACTCGCCTGAGGAACGCAATCTTGCTGAACGCTGCATCACGCGAGGGGCGCCGAAACTCCCTGGCGGCTACAACAACAACTTTCAGATCGTGCAGACGCCGGCGCACCTGATGATGTTCCAGGAGATGATCCACGAAGCGCGGATCGTGCCCCTCGACGGCCGGCCGCACCTCCCGCCGCACATCCGCGGCTTCCTGGGCGACTCACGCGCGCACTGGGAAGGCGACACGCTGGTCGTCGAGACGACGAACTACCGGCGTGAGATCGACCAGAACAGCTTCAACTGCTGCGGCGGCGCGACCGATCACCTGGCCATCACCGATCGATTCACGCTCGCCGATGCGAACACGATCGACTATCGCTATACCGTCAACGATCCGGTGACGTTCACGGCGCCGTGGACCGTGAGCGTACCGATGCGGCGCATGCCCGGACTCATCTACGAATACGCCTGTCACGAGGGAAACGAAGGAATGATCGGCATTCTGCGCGGTCATCGCGCGGAGGACAATCAGCGATGACAATCATCGATGATTGATGAATAATGAACGATGAATGATTTGATCAATCAAATCATCGTTCATCAATCATCATTCATCATTGGCTCATCGCGGTCTATTTGGGCGCGATGGTCGGATTGACCCAGCCGTTCTTCATGATGCCGTGCGACGGACGGAAGCTGAGATAGTCCACGTGATCGGGAATGTCGAACCAGCCGTGGATCACGCCCGGCGGCACGATCAGCACGTCACCGACATTCAACACGACCTTGCGTGAGCCCACGGCCACGCCGCCGCCGCAGCCCGGACCGTTCGGTCCGCCGTCTGGGTTGTTCGTGCTTTGCCGGCCGTTGATCAGCGTGCCGTCGATGAACGCCGTGCCGCTGCCCGAGATGATGTAATAGCCTTCGGTCTGGAAGTCGTGCGTGATGGCGCCCTGGAGGGCGTCGTCCGGTGGAGTCGCCATCTGTTGTCCACACGGCGCCCGCTGTTCCGCGGCGGCCGCTGCCGGCGCCGCGCCACGACCGGCGGCAGCAGCCGGGGCATTGGCCCTGGCGGCTCTGGCCTGCCCGACCGTCATCACGCTCTGCTTCGCGCGATGGATGACACCCAGTTCCATGCTCCAGCCGTCGCCGATATCGACGACCCTGGCGTTTTCGTCACGGGTCGTCACATTTTGCATCGTGGCCCTGATCTTGTCGATCTCGGCCTTCGTGATGACCGTCGACGTCGTCGGGTTTCCCGGCCTGGTCACGGTCGCTCTGGCCTGGGCGTAGAGCCCGGCAGGAACCAGAACCGCCGCCGCGAGCACAACCTTTGTTGCAGTGATCTTCATCGTGTTCCTCCGAAACGTAGTGAGATGGGGAGACTAGTGCATCGCCGCTGTCGGATCCAGCCAGATTTTTTGAACGCCAACTCGCCCGGGACCACGGTGCTGGGTGCGGCGTGCCTGGGGCACGGTGCAGGTGACCGGTGCTCGGTCCGGATCAGGCGGGAACCGCCAGCGCGGGTCGGGTGCTGAACGTGCGCTTGCCCAGCGTCAAAAAGGACGCGGCGGCGAGGATGCACAATCCGCCGGCAGTCCAGAACGCGAGGCGGTAGTCACCGAGCGACGTGCGGATGACGCCCGCGCCAAAAGCTGCCATCGAGGCGCCGAGCTGGTGGCTGGCGCCAATCCATCCATAAATGACGCCGGTATTTTCGCGGCCGAACGCGTCGCTGGTGAGGCGGACTGTCGGTGGTACGGTGGCAATCCAGTCGAGACCGTAGACCACGGCGAACCAGTTGAGCGGTGCGCCGCCATCGGTCGCGAGCGTCGCCGGCAAGAACAGCAACGACACTCCGCGCAGCATGTAGTACCCGAAGAGCAGATGCCGGCTCGAATACCGATCGGTCAGCCAGCCCGACGCAGTTGTCCCGATGATGTCGAAGATCCCCATCATCGCGAGCAGCTGCGCCGACCGGACTTGCGGAATACCCACGTCATGACACGCCGCAATGAGATGCGTGCCAATCAATCCGTTGGTGCTCGCACCGCAGATGAAGAACGTGCCGCCGAGAATCCAGAACGCCCGCGATCGGACCGCGCGGCGAAGACCTTCGATCGGCGTGAGCGCCGGCGGTTGGCGAACGACGCCGGCCCGCTGCCCGTACGGAAGGAGCCCCAGATCTTCCGGCCGGTCGCGCATGAACACCAACACGATCGCAAATACCACCAGCGCCGCGGCCGAGACGATGAGCGTTGCCGTCCGCCACCCGCGGGCCTCGACAACGCGGGCGAGAAACGGCAGGAACACGAGCTGCCCCGTCGCATTGGCCGCCGACAACGCGCCCAGCACCAGCCCGCGCCGCTCGTCGAACCATCGCGTGGCGACGATGGCCGCGAGGACCATGGACGTGACGCCGGTTCCGGCGCCGACACAGACACCCCACAGCAGCACCATCTGCCACTGCGCGTGCATCCTCGAGGTCAACGCGACCGCGACGGCGAGACCCGCGACCGCAAAGAGAATGACCCGACGCAGCCCAACACGATCCATGAGGGAGGCGGCGAAGGGACCGATGAGACCAAAGAGCGCGATGTTCAGCGCGACCGCCGCGGAAATCACCGCGCGGTCCCACCCCAGCTCGCTCTCGAGCGGCACCATCAGCAGCCCGGGGGTCGATCGCACGCCCGCCGTCAGCAGGAGGATGACGAACGTCGTCGCGGCAACGATCCAGCCGTAGTGGAAGCGCAGGCGGGGCATCGACGCGGACAATCAGACAGATGGGCAGCAGGGGCAACCCGGCCCCATCGGCAACGCGCGCGGGCCGGCGGTACTCTCGCCCGGTGCGGCCAGGAGCGACGCCGACGCGACAGCGCGCGACTTCGCGGGCGGTTCGGTGGCCGCTGCCACGCGGGTTCCGTCGCCGCGGTATCCGGTGACGATTTCGAATTGGTGCGCGTCGATCGTGGTCGTCAGCTCGATCGTTCGCGGCCCCACCACGGCAACGCGTGTAAACGGCTGACCGTTCAACCGCACGGTCACGCTGGTGCTGGGCAGATTCGTCACGCGCCACCTGGTCGCGGCGCCGCGTTTGTCCGGAGCGGCCGCGTAGGTCACGACGTGAAGCGTACCGCTCGCACGGTCGTTCCACGCCTGCGAGACGCCGAGCGAGGGAAATTCGATCCCCTCCACGGTCGGTGCGGTGTATTTGTCGAGATGCGGCGCCTCGAACGCCTTCGTCCAGTCGCCGGGCCCGGCGATTTCGGCGGCCATCATCATCGAGCTGCCCTGCCCGCGCGGAAAGCCTTCCTTGTTGTTGAAGAACCAGCCGAACTGCTCCTGATGCTCCCCGAAGAACTTCGGCTCGTACTCACGCTCTGCGGCGGCGCGGAGACGTTCGTACGCCACCGTGTCGCCCAGTTCCTTCGCCATGATCAGACCCGTGCTGTTGGCCCTGACCTCGCCCGTGCCGGTGCGCCACCCGGCCGCATTGGCTGCGGCGTCGTAAAGCAGACGACCCAGCTCCGGGTTTTGCGGCAGCATCAGGTGCGCAGTGCTGAGACCGCCGGCCACACCGCCGCCGAAATGGAACTTCTCGATCGGGTCGTAGTAGCTCGTAATCGACGTGAGCTTGCCGTCCGCGCCGACCTTCATGTAGTTCTCGCGCGTGTAGCCGATGAAGTTCTCGAACGCGCGGTGCGTGTTCTTCCCGAATACCCGGTCGTAGAGATGCATGCCCAGGCCGCCCGCCGTATTGCAGAACACCCAGATCTTCGTGTTCTCGCAGTGGGGACCCTCCGGATGCGCGCGGTACTGCGCTTCGAGCCGTTCGGCGATCTTGTGCATGTCCCAGTCGAACGTCTCGTCGTGGTAGCCGGTGACCTTGAAGGTCCGCGCCCACTTGTCGTCGCCGGAAATGTACTTGTGCGTGGCGAGCAGCAGCAGGAACCAGGCGCGAAAAAACAAGTAGCCATCGGCGCCGATCGGATCGGGCTGCAGTCCCCACGGCTCGACCCCGTTCGCCGTCCAGCCGAACCGGTTGTACTTGCCGCGCAGGTTTGCCGGAATCTGCCCCATGATCGGGGGCGGGTAGTTGGCGCGCTTCGGGTCATCGCCAATCTGCGTGAACCAGTCGATCGCGCCCCAATGCGTGGGGTAGCGGCTGGCGAGCTCGTCGGCAATCCGCGTGTAGACCTCGCGCCATGCCGGAGTCTGATCGGCCATCAACAGCAGCCCGTAGGCGGAGTACGACAGATCGAAGCGGCCGTAGCTCAAGACGACGGGTGCGGTGTAGCGATCCCACCAGGGATGGGGAATGCCCGCCGAACTCCAGTCATCCCTCGTCGTCGCTTTCTCCCAGAGGAATCGCAGCCAGCCAGCGCCGCGCGGGTTGAGACCCGGGAACGGCGACCGGTTGCGGAGCGCCAATGGCGCAGGCGGCGTACCTGCCTGCGCGGCCGTTTGCGCTGAGGCGTCGCCGGGAACCGCCGCGCCACTCGCTGCGGCGGCGCCACCCGCGACCGCGGCGATGGACTTCACGAAACCGCGGCGCGACATCGATGAACGATGATTGATGATTGATGATTTGGATTTGTTCATTGGCGTGGGACCCTTCAATCAGTTTCCGGATCAATCATCATTCATCGATCATCATTCATCGATGAGTACGAAGCACCTTCAAGTGCTCGACGATCGCCCACACGTCGTCTCTCGTGAGCTTGCCTTCGAAGGCCGGCATGTCGTCGATTTGCGTGCGCAGTTGCACGGCGTGGCCCTTCCAGATCTTGTAGAAGAGCACGCCTTCCGTATTGAGCTCGGTGCGGAGATCGTCGGTGAGGTCGGCCGCGTGATCGGAATCCGGGCCGTTGCCCTTGCCGTCCGGGCCGTGACAGCGCGCGCAATTGGCGCGGAAGAGCGTCTGGCCTTTTGCGACCGCGTCAGCGCGGCCCGCCAGCGGACTCTTCTCCGCCATCCGCTCGCGCGTGATGTCCCAGCCCTGATATTGCACGGCGCTGATGACGAGCGATCCGAACGACCACACGATGAAAAGGATCAGGGTCAGGCGCGCGACCATGGCGTCAGATCTTAGCGCAGCGGATCTGCGGCGCCGTGTGACAAAACTTCGTCGGCGTCAGTCGTTGCTCGGTCAGTGCGTCATGACCCAGACGGCCACGTTCACGCCGAGCGCGTAGCCCTTCGCCGCATACTCGACGAAGAAGTCCGGGTTGTCGCCTTCGCGCTCCCAGCTGTCCGACACGTCCGAGTTGCTGCTGACGAGCACCATCAGCCGATCGTGGTCGTCGAACATCCCGAAGTAGTGGACCGGCACCGGCCCGATCTCGGAATCCTGGCCGCTGCGCAGCCACGAGTTGAGCGAGGGGATCTGCGGCAGCGGGTTGATGCGGTAGAACGTCGAGAAGATCGGGTGCTCAACCGGCAGATCGACGATGCGCACGCCGGGCAACAGCCGCATCAGATTCGGGCGGATGAAATACTCGAAGTCCGGATCCCAGTTGTCGTCCATCCACAGAAAGCCGCCCTTCAGCAGATAGTCGCGCATGTTGGCGGCTTCTTCGCCGATGAAGTCGTAGTTGGCCGCGTTCTGCATGCGCAGGAACGGACAGCGGAACAGCTCGGGCTCCATCGGGGTGACGTTCGCAAAGCCCGGGTAGCCGTTGTCCCAGCGGCTGATCGTCGTCTTGGTCAGCTCGGCGAGACGGACCATGAAGTTGTAGTCCGCCTGCGGATAGTCGTCGCCCCAGCCGGACTTTCTCGCCGCACGCATCCTCTCGTAGCGCAGCCGGCAATACATGAAGCCGATCGGTTTGTCGGGCAGCCCGTGGTTGATCGGGATCTGCAGATTCCGTCCGTCGGTCAGGATGGTGATCTGCTGCGCCGCGCCGCTCGCGGCGGCAAGGCCCAGGGCCAGCGCACACGCCAGCGCCAGCCGTCTCCCTCGCCCCTTGACCATGCGCTAGTAAGGATAGCCTTTCAGTCGCGGCGTCCTCGGTTTCCAGTCCGGCAGCGGTGCGTAGGCGTCGCCGAGCGGCATCTTCACCTTCGGCAGATTCTCTGCGTCGAGGACCTGATTCTCCGGGATGACGTCGTTGATGTGGAGGAGGTACGCGGTGAGCGCGTAGACCTCGTCGGCCGTCAGCGTCCCTTCGGCGTTGAGCGGCATGCCGCGATTGATGTAGTCCCAGACCGTCGTCGCGAACGGCGCGCGAACCGGCAGAATTCTTCCTCGCGCCCAGACGTCAGGGTTCGCGCCATTCCGGCTCTTCAGCAGCGGCGCCGAGGCGCCGACGCCGTTCTGTCCGTGGCACCCGGCGCACTTGGCGCGATAGACGCGCGAACCTTCCACCGCGCTGCCGCGTCCGGGAGGTAGTTCCTCGCCGGTGGGACCGATGGCGATGTCCCACGCGCGGATCTCCTCTGGCGTCGGCGGGCGTCCCACGCCGTAGGTCGGCCCTTGTGCGAGTGCCGGAACGCCGAGCAGCAACGCGAACGCGATCGGCAGAACGCTACGCGAACCCATTGGTCACGCTCCCGTCCTTGCCGATCCGCCACGGTTGAATCGAGTTGTCGAGCCCCGGCACGGTGAACGTCTGATCGAACGTCTTGTTCCAGTACTTGGCGATCTGGACGCGCGACGGTTGCACCTGGCCCAGTTCGTCGGTGCAGCGAGACTGGAGCTCGGTTTCCTGTCCGTCCCAATTCCACTGGAAACCGAACCGCGTATGGGCCATGCGCTGCGGCGTCCCTTTGATCTCCGCGTTGTTCCAGCGCTTGCCGCCGTCGGTGGAGACTTCCACTTTCCTGATCGCGCCGCCACCGGACCACGCCAGGCCGCTGATCTCGTAGAAGCCGCGGCCGGGGAGCTGCTGTCCACCGGAAGGGTACGTGATGACGGACTTCGGCCCGATCTGATAGTCGAGCGCCGCAACTTTCGCATCCTGATCCATGTGTCCGTAGTCGTTGTAGTTCATGTAGTAGCGGTCCACGACCTTGATGCGGCGGAGATACTTGGTGTGGAAGATGCCCTCGAAGCCGGGCGCCATCAGGCGCAGCGGAAATCCCTGCTGCGGGCGCAGCGCTTCGCCGTTCATCGCGTAGGCGACGAAGCAGTCGTCCATCGCCTTGGCGATCGGCATGCTCGACGCGCCTTTGATTTCCTCCGACCCCTCGGCGACGAACCAGGATGCCCCGCTCTTCAGACCGCATTCCTTGAGCAGCAGCGACAGGGGAACACCGGTCCATTCGGCACAGCTCGTCATCCCGTGCGATTCCTGCACGGTCTTCGCCCGGCGCGACGATCTATTTCCGGCGCACTCCATGAAATGCAGGCGGGTAATGGACGGAAGCCGCTTCAAGTCCTCCATCGTGAAGGTCAGCGGACGGTCGACCAGCCCATGGATCATCAGACGATGCTCCTTGGGATCGATGTCCGGAATGTAGGAACCACGCGTCGTCCCCACGAAATGCAGCGACGATGGCGTGATCACGCCGACCGAATCCTGCAGCGGTGACGCAACGTGAAAGACGAGCCCGAAGTTATCGGGCGACGGCCGCCCGCCATGCGCGATGCGCACCGACGTGACGTGACGCGAGCGGTCGCCGTAGGCGATCTGATCCTTGTCGCCCTTGATCATCGGCGGATCGTGATGGGTCTGGGCGAGCGCCGCCGCGGCACCGCCCAGCGTCAGACCGGCCAACGCGGCGCCGCTTTTGAGGAATTCCCTCCGAGCAGGTCGTCTCTCGCTCATGGGTCTCTCCTTCGCAGATGAGTCTCGCGGGAATCGGCTTTCGACGTTGCTCAAGCCGCCCTGAGCATGAGTCGAAGGGCGGTTCGCGCTGCCGTGAGTATACGCTTCGCCTTCCTCGGTAAACGCCACATATGATCCGCGGCATCGAGCCCGATCCCCTGAGCGGCGGCCGACGTCACGACGATGGCCGGTCGAGGCGCTGGCTGGCCTTCAGTTGGCACGGGCTCTGGCGCGCGCGGAGGATTTCATGAAAGCGCGCCGCGCCTACGACGATCTGTTTTCACTGTGGCGCCATGCCGATCCTGGCCTGCGGCTTCTCGCGGACGCACGGGCCGAATACGCCAGGCTCCCGTGATTAGCCCGCGGCGCGCCGGCGTCGGACGATCCATGCCGACACGCCGGAACAGACGAGCATCAGCGATGCGGGTTCCGGCACCGCGGATGGCGGCGCGTCACTGACGAGTTGAAGACTGATGACGTTTCCACCGATCACGCGATTCATTCCGTCCCAACGAAAACGGAACTGAGAGTCATTGAAGACGTTCGCGCTCGCCAATGGGAACGGCAGAACCGGCAGCGTGTCGGGGGTTGGATAGATGATGGACGACGAATCCAGCTCCAGATAGAAGAACGGGTTGGTCACGCCCGCCGGCAGACCTTGTCCGGGCTGTTCAAGGCCCTGGATGAAATAGAACTCGGGCTGGACCTGCTGGAACGTGTCTCCGAGACCAAACGCGTTGCCGTCCAGATTCAACTGCAAAGGAAATGGCGCCGTCGATGAAACGACATTGTAGGTTCCTGAGTTGGGACGGGCCACGTCAGAATCCACAAGTCCGTCATCGAACGTGTACGTCCCGCTGAATGTCTCACCCGACGCGAGTCCACCAATCAGCGGCACGTCAGCGGTCAGGTTCGTGACGCTGGTAATCTGCACGACAAACGCGAACGTGATGGAGGCAGCGTCGGCGCGGGATGGCGCCATCCCCATTCCCCACGTCGCGACACCGAGAGTTGCGAGCCTGCTGAATCTCATGATGTTTGCTCCACGTCTGGTGCGCGGGGATTCTCAGCCTCGTGCTCGACGATAGCAAGGAAAATGCGGCCGGGCTTCCGGCAGCGCGCGCACATCGAAGGAAGTCTCCCTGCAGGCAGACTGAGCCGTTGGGCCCTCTGGCGAGGGGCCACATAATCGTGAGACAGTCAGATTGATGGCAGCTCGATCGACTCTGGGCTGGCTGGGCAGGCAAGGCCAGCGGGGATGGAAACCTGCGCTCTGGCGCAGCGCAGAAATCCGGCGGCGCTGGGCGAAGCGATTCAGGCGCGCACCTCGCGGCGCCCAGGTCGTCATCGGCGTCGTCGCGGTCGTCGCTTTGTGGGCGGCAACGAACGCGATCTATCAGGTGGCCCGAAAGCCGACCGAGCTCTTCTTCCCCGTCAGCGGCGCCTTCTACAAGACGCCAGCCGAAACCTGGCAGCAGTACGCGAAGGTGTTTCGGGCGCATTCGACGGCGGTCATCACACCGGAGCTACTGGCGGCCCTGGCACAAGTCGAAGGCTCGGGCAATCCGGTCGCGCGGACGTTTTGGCGCTGGTCCTTCACCCATGAGCCGTTCGAGATTTACCGGCCGGCGTCGAGCGCGGTGGGGATGTATCAGTTCACCAACGGCACGTTCGCCGAAGCGCGCCGGTACTGCATTCACGATCACGTGGTCGCGGAACAGGGCCGGTGGAACGACTTCGACGCCTGCTGGTTCAACAGCCTGTACCTGCGCGTCGTTCCATCGCACGCGGTCGAACTGACGTCGGCGTATTTGGACCGCAGCATCGCCAATGCGTTGGCGCGCCACCGCGCCGTGCGCGCGACGCTCGGGCAGAAGCAGGACCTGGCGGCCGTGATCCATCTGTGCGGCGCCGGAGCCGGCGACGGCTTTGTGCGGCGCGGCTTTCGTCTGTCGGCCGGACAGCAATGCGGATCGCACAGCACGCGAACCTACATCACGCGCGTCAATCGGCTGAAAACGGTTTTTGCGCGCCTGGCCGCTGAAGAGTCGCGGCTCCATACCGGGCACGTCCTGGTCAGTTCGTTCTGACGAGACCGCCGTGCGACCGCTGCGCTATTCCATCAACGTCACGCTGGACGGGTGCTGCGATCATCGGGCCATGGTGGCTGACGAGGAAGTCCATCGTTACGCGATGGAAAACATCATGCGGGCTGATGCGCTCCTCCTGGGCCGCGTGACGTACGAAATGATGCAGGCCGCCTGGCGGCTGTCGACGCGCACTGTGGTGATGCCCGAGTGGACCGACCCCTTCGCCCGCGCGATCGACGCGGCCAGGAAGTACGTCGTTTCGAGCACCCTCGAGCGCGTCGATTGGAACGCCGAGCTCGTGCGCGGGGATCTCGGAAAGGCCGTTCAGGAACTAAAACGGCAGCCGGGCAAGGGACTGGGCACCGGTGGCGTGACGCTCCCGCTGGCGTTGGCGCAACTGGGATTGATCGACGAGTACGAGTTCCTGGTGCAACCCAGGCTGGCGGGCCACGGACCGGCACTCTTCGCGGGACTCTCGAAGCACGTCGATTTACGTCTCGTGAGCCACAGGGAGTTCCGCTCGGGAGTCGTGGCCTTGCGCTACGAGCCTCGAAGGTAGGACTGCGTCAGACGCTGCGGCTCCCGGCGGTTGTCGCTCTTCGACGCCGCCCAGAGCGCCAGCCACGTGGCGGTCATCATGAGGACGACGAAAATCGAGATCCGCACCCAGTACGGAGCCTCCTGACGCTCCGGAAGCGACCCCGGCGAGGAGGCTGGCCGTGTCATTGCCGCGCCAGGAAGTACGCCAACGCCAGCGCCAACGCTGCAGCGATCGGCAGCACGATTCTCATGCGTGCGCGAACCGCGCGGTCGTGTGCGGCGCCGCGCGCCTGCCAAGTCGCCCACCGCGCCTCGAAACCGGGTTCGGCGATCTGTTCCACTGTCATGCGTACCTCGATATCTTCTAACGTTCGACCCACTCAACGGCGGAGGGCGGGATGAGGTTGCGGGCAATCATCACGCGCACGACGCGATCGTCGCGCAGCAATTCGGCGGCGCCGAGTCTCGCGGCCTCGATCGATTCGTAGTCCGCCCACGCCTGCGGCATTCCAGACGACGAACCGCGGCGCACGTTCACAATCAGGCGAAACACAGCTCCGAGTCTGACGCGGATGACGCCGGGCCCCTGTCTCGAAGTGCACAGGGCCATTCCGCGACACCGCCCAACCTGTGCACGGGCTTTAGTCGGACCAAGAGGTGATCGTGAATCCATGGATCGCGAAGGCGTGCGTCCTCGCGGCGACGGCGATGATGATCGCCATTCGCGCGCCGCACGGCCGCCGCAATCGTGGGGTCAAGGTGGCGACCAGCTATCGGACCCGGCTGGAGCGCGGCCTCTTGATGCTCGCCTGGGCCGGATTCTTCGTTCCGTTGATCTGGGTTGCGGCGCCGGTGTTCTCATTCGCGGAGTTTCCGCTGCGTGCCTTTCCGCTGCTTGCCGGTGCGGTGTGCCTGGGGATCGGCCTCTGGTTCTTCTACCGGTCCCATGCCGACCTCGGCACGAATTGGTCGGTCACTCTTGAAGTCCATGAGCAGCATCGTCTCGTCACGCACGGGATCTATCGCCGCATTCGTCACCCCATGTACCTGGCGCTCGCTCTGTTTTCGCTCGGTGAGGCGCTCGTCATTCCGAACTGGGTGGCAGGTCCATCAAATCTCATCGCGTTTGCGATCCTCTTCGCATGTCGGGTCCGCGCGGAGGAACGGATGATGATCGAGAACTTCGGCGCCGACTACGTGGCGTACTCGACCAGGACGAAGCGACTGGTTCCAGGGATCTGGTGAGAACGACTCGCTGGTTCCAGTTAAGAGAGTTTGAACCTGGCCAACGCTTCGTAGAGCGGGCGCGCCTGATCGGCAATCGTCTGCAGCTCGCGGTTGAGCACGATGGGACCAGCGGCCGGGGGCCGCTCGAAGCCCGTGGTCCGCTCGACGGCACCGTACCACGCCGGCGCCCACACACCGTCGCTGGCGTGCCGGCCCGCGGGCCATCGCAGCATGGCGTCGGTGTACGGAATATCGAGCGCCGCGCAGAGTCGGGAGAGCATGTACGCGGGATTGGCAAGGACGTCCGTCCCCTCGACGACTGGCGGCGCGTGGCCAAGCCGCTGGGCTTCGCGATCAAAAAGCTCGCGCTGCTGGACGACGCCGATCTCTGCGAGCGTGACGTCGCCGCGCTTCAGCACGTAGGACGCGAGCACGGCGGCCGGATCGCGGATGAGGAATGCGTGACGCATCGCCGGCAGCCAATCCAGGCCGAATTCCGGCAGCATGTGATGCGTCATGTGCTTTTGATAGAAGACCGATCGCCCGTGCGGCACGGGACCGGTCATCGTGGCCACCACGTCGCGCCAATCCGTGGGCTGCGACGCGATCACCTCGTCCCGCATCGGGTGATCGATCCCGGTGTGCATCAGATAAGAGGCGTAGAACGGTTCGTCGACGACGGCCGTGTCGGCCCGCGAACTGAACGAACGCATCATCGCCGTGGAGATGTTGCGCGGCCCCGACCACATGGCGATGCGCACGGGCGATGGGGTCACCGGGAGTCCCCTGCTTCCGCGTCCTTGAGCGCCTCATAGAGCGCGCGCAGCCGGAGCGTCAACGAGCCTGGCAGCGGCTCGCGGAGCACGTGCTGGTCGATCTTCCGCACCGGCGTCAGCCCGCCGAACGTTCCTGTGACGAAGGCCTCCTCGGCGGAGTGCGCCACGTCGAGACCATAGTTCCCTACGATCAGCGGGATGTCGTGGTCGCGGCAGAGCCGTATCACCTGCCCACGCGTGACGCCGTTGAAACAGTATTCCCCGCTCGACGTCCGCACGACACCGTCCTTCACGACGAACAGGTTGGTGGCGTTGCAGCTCGAGACGAAACCGTGCGGATCGAGCATCAGCGCTTCGTCTGCGCCGGCATCGATCGCCTCGAGCAGGGCCGTGATCAGATTGAGGCGGCTGTGCGAGTTGAGCCGCATGTCGAACATCTCGGACGGCGTGCAGCGAATCGACGCCGTCGCGAGCGTCAGTCCGTTCGTCACGATCTCGGCGTCCGGTTGCCGGTACTCGGCGACGATGGCGATGGTGGGTGCGCCGATGGCGCTCCGCGGATCCTGATTGGGCGCGCGCTTCTCGCCGCGCGTCACCATCAGGCGGACGTGCACGCCATCGTGCATGCGGTTGGCCTCGAGCGTCCGCCGGAGCTCCGCGGTCAATTGCTCCGGTGTGAGACCGATCGACAGCCGGATCCGATCCGCACCCCAATACAAGCGATCGAGGTGTTCCTTCAAGAACAGCAGCACGCCTTTGTGCAGCCGCAGCCCCTCCCACACGCCGTCGCCCACCACGAACCCGCTATCGAAAATCGACACGCGGGCCTGGTCGCGCGACACCAGCGCGCCGTTGAGATAAATAAGCAGGTGTGCGTTACGCGGATCGAGAGCGGCGGACTGACTGCCAGGCATGAGAGCGTCGCGTCCCGACAGTCTACCGGAGTCTTGGTACTATGTGTCCTTCGTTCACCGTATGTCTATACCCGACACGCACACCTCGACGGGATCGATCGTCTGGTTCACGGGACTCTCTGGCGCCGGCAAGAGCACTCTGGCAAATGCCGTTGGCAAGCGAATCGCCGCGGTGGGGCCAGTGGAGATACTCGACGGCGACGAGATCAGAGCTCATCTGTCGAAGGGACTCGGCTTCAGCAAGGAAGACCGGGACACCAACGTGCAACGCATCGGGTTCGTGGCGAGACTCCTCGCCCGGCACGGTGTCATCGTCCTGACCGCGGCGATTTCTCCCTACGCGGACGCGCGCGCCAGCGTCAGACGTCTCGCGCAGGCTAAACGCATTCCGTTCGTCGAAGTGTTCCTCAATCCGCGCCTCGAGTCGCTGATCGCCCGGGATGTGAAGGGGCTCTACAAGCGGGCGCTCGCCGGCGAGATCCAACACTTTACGGGCATCTCCGATCCGTACGAACCGCCAACCAACCCGGAGATCACGATCGTCTCCGATGCCGAATCTGTAGAACTGAGCACCGCGCGCATTCTGACGTTTCTGATCCAGCGGGGTCTGCTCGCGATGGCAGTTAGAACGAATTCGGATTCGGTGTAGTCAGTCCCAGGTCCTTCGGCCTTGGTGCCTGGTCCGACGGACCTGCGGTTCGCTCTAGTCGCCGTCCTGAAGCCGAACCTTCAATCCTGACGCAGCGCAACGACCGGATTGATCCGACCCGCGCGCAAGGCCGGAGTCAGCGTAGCCCCGGCACAGGCAACGACGATGCACAGCAGGCTGAGCGCGTAGGCCGCAGGATCGAAGAGCCGCACGCTCGAACCGATCATTTCGGCCGCCGGCGTCGCCAGGAGCAAGGCGGCGAGCGCCGATGTGAGGGCGCTGCCGACCAGCAGGCCGATCACCACCGGGCGCGCGGCTTGCGACAGGACGAGGACGCCGATCTTTCCGCCGGTCGCGCCAAGCGCCATCCGCACACCAATTTCCCGCGTGCGCTGTTCGACCAGAAACGACAGGACGCTGAAGAGTCCCGACAGCGTCAAGAGCAGCGCCAGCGAGCCGAGCACCAGCGTCAGCCAGAACGGGATGCTGAGCAAGTACACCTCGCCGCGCGCGACGGTTTCGAGCGTCCTCGCCTCGCTGGCATTGGGATCGATCGCGGCCAGCCGATCGACGATGACCTGGCGCGCTCGCGCGGTATCGCCGCGCACGCTCATCGTCAGAGAGGTCGCAGCGGTCTCGACGCTAATCGGCAGGTAGATGCCGGCCTGGCCCAGTCTCATCGGGCCGAGACGAATCCCCGCCACGTCCTTCGCCACGCCGACGACAACGACCGAACGCGCCAGCAGCAGCGGGTTGTCTGACTTCGAGATGCCCGCGGACATTTCGGTGCCATTCATCCGGTTGAGGTCCGGCTCGACGCGCAGCACTTGTCCGAGCGGATCGGCCCGTGACCACAGCTGACGCGCGACACTGTCGGACACGATCGCCACCGCAGCATCGGGACGGCGCTCGGCCGGCGTGAAATTCCGCCCGCGCATCACGTCCACGCCGAACACGCCGAAGTATTCGGGCGACACGAACTGGTAACTCACCGACGACTTGCCGTTGCCGGCCTCCGCCAGCGCCGGCAGCGCGCCGAGCCCGCCGACCTGGCCCGGCCACGAGGCGGCCATCGACGCGACGAGCGGCTCCCGGCTCAACATGTCGAGAATGGCGACGCGCCGCTGCTCGCTGAGTATCCGAAGATTCACGACCCCCGCCGTACGGATGCCGGGATCGACAGACGCGGCGGCCCACGAACTGCGGAGAAAAATTCCCGCGCAGATGAGCAACAGCACCGATCCCGTCACCTGCAGCACCACGAGTGCGTTTCTGGCGCGGCCGGGCCGAGCGTCGCGCATCACCTCGCCGCGAATCGTCCGCACCAGTTCAAGACGCGTGGCTTGAAGCGCCGGCGCCAGCGCAAACATCAGCGTCGAGACGATCGCGCCCGCGACGAGGAACAGCCCGACGCGCCAGTCGGTTGAAGGGACCGCGAGACGAAGGTTGCCGATGTCCGGCGGGAAGGTCGCGATGACGACGTAGACCGTGGCGGCGAGCACCAGCCGTGAAATGCCAAAGGCGAGGAGCGCCGACACGAGCGACAGCAGCAGGTTCTCGGTCAACAGCTGCCAGACGATCCGCCGACGCGAGGCGCCAAGGGCGAGCCGGATGCCGATCTCCCGCTGCCGCGCGACGGCACGCGCCAGCAGCAGGTTGGCCACGTTGGCGCAACCGATCAGCAGAATCAGACCGAATGCAAAGAAGAGCGGCATGAACGCCAGCAGGGTTTCCGCGGACAGCGGGATCGTACCCGGCGTCGGTTCGACCACCAGACTAGGTATCTCTGGTGCACTCCGGCTGAAGCCGGACGCCACCGGCGTCGGCTGAGCGCCGGCTCGCAGCGTGGCCTGCTGTGTGTCCCAGACCCGGAGTTGTGTCAGCGCCTGGCCCCGCGTCACGCCGGGCTTCAACCGTCCGACGACACGGAGATCTTCCGGAGCGCTCTCCGGTTCGGCCCGGGAGAACTCGCCGCGCAACGACAGCGGCGCCCAGAAGTCGGGTGCCGCCAACGGCTCGAGGCCGCGAAATCCTTCCGCCATGATGCCGACGATGTGGAACTGGGAGCCATTCAAGAGGACCGGACGATTGAGGATGCCGGGATCGCTGCCAAAGTGCTGCGACCAGGCGCGATGGCTGAGCACGATGACCGGAACGCCGCCCGCCTCGTCGTCTTGTGGTGTCAACGCGCGGCCGCGGACGGCGCTGGCGCCAAGCAGCGCGAAGAAGTTTCCGGTGACCAGCCGTCCCTCTCTCCGCACGCCGTCGAGCCACCCTTTCACGTCACCCGTCGTCGCACACGTCTCCGAGAAGAGGGCGGTGTCGCGGACCAGTGCGTCGTACTGCTGCCGCGAGAAGCCGGTGGGTTCCGCATTCGCCGCGGCGCCGCGGTAGACCGCGTAGATGCCGTGCGGATCGCGAACCTCGTCGGCGCGGAAGATGTAGGCGTTGAGAATCGTGAAGACCACGGTGACGAGGCCGAGGCCAAGGCCGACGGTGGTCACAATCGTCAGGCCGACGAGCGGCGCGCGGAGGTACGACCGGCAGGCATAGCGGACATCGCGTACCAGTCCGTCGAAAAACGCGGTGCCGCGCGCGTCGCGGCAGGCTTCCTTGGTCGGCTCGACCGCGCCGAACGTCTTCATCGCCTGCCGACGCGCCACGTCGGCGCGCAGGCCGGAGCCTTCGAGCCGCTCCGCTTCGCGCTCGATGTGAAACTGCAGTTCCTCACGCAAATCCGATTCGCGGTCGCTGCGAAAGAACAGCGATCGGAGCCGGCTGCGGACGATATCCCAGGCGCGCACGTCAGGTTCTCTGCAGCACCAGGTTGACGCCCTCAGACAGCCGCGCCCACTTGGACACTTCGAGTTCGAGCTGCTTTCGGCCAGCCCTGGTCAGCGAATAGAAGCGGGCCCGGCGTTTGTTCTCCGAGGCGCCCCACTCCGCGGTGATCCAGCCCTGGTGCTCGAGGCGGTGCAGCGCCGGATAGAGCGAACCCTGCTGGACGCGCAGCAGGTCGTCGGATGTCTGCTGGATGCGCTGCGCGATGGCCCAGCCGTGCATCGGTTCGAGGGCAATGGTCCTCATGATCAGAAGATCGAGGGTGCCCTGAAGAACGTCGGTTTGGTCGCTCATCCGCCTCTCCTGTAGATTGGCCTAGGCAGAAGGACGAGACTGACCCCGCCGAAGTTCAATACGCCGATCGGGTGCCCTATCGACGAGCCGAGGCCGTGGTGAGAATCGTGGCGAGGGCCCGCAGCCGTTGCGCGTCGATGCCGCTCGCCGCTGACGCCCGGCGGTCGACATCGGCGGCCAGTTGACGGAGATTGTCGGCGGCGGCGGCCGAACGCCCCGCCGACCGGCCGCTTTCCGCCCGATCGAGCGCGCTGCCGATCGCTTCGGCGACCTCGACCGCGAGCGTCTGGCTCCGCGTCAACTGATCGAGATACGCCCGCGCCACGAGCGCCGTCGCCGGCCACCTCGTCTGGGTCTGCGATTGCGGATTGAACGCGTTCGCGTGCACGAGGGCGGCCGCTGACAACTCGTGTTGCGACAGATGTGGACTCGCCGTGAGCTTGAACACATCGAGGCCGCGGGCGATCTCGGAGGCGAAGATCTCTCCGTTGTACCAGTACGTTGACCAGTACCCACCGGTCACCAGCGTCGTCCCATCGATCGGTCCGCGATCGAAGAACGCGATTTCAACCGGGTGCGACGAGTCGGTGAAATCGAAGACCGAGATGCCGCCCTGATACCAGGCCTGCGCCATGATGTCGCGCCCCGGAACCGGAATGAGGCTGCCGTTGTGCGCGACACAGTTTTCCTGCTCGCTCTGGGCCGCGGGCATCTTGAAGTACCCGCGAAATTCGAGTTTGCGATCGACGATATCGAAGATCGCGTCGGCGCCCCAGTCCCGCGGGTCGGTGGCCCGGCACCGCGGCTGGGTACCGCCGCCCCACTCGTCGGTGAAGACGACTTTCGTGCCGTCGTTGTTGAACGTGGCGGAGTGCCAGAACGCAAAATTCTTGTCGCTCACGGCGTCGAGGCGCACCGGATGCACGGGATCGGAGATATCCAGCAGGATGCCGTTGCCGGAACACGCGCCCGCCGCCAGGCCGACTTCCGGGAAGACCGTGATGTCGTGGCAGCGATTCGTCTCCGACGTTTTCTGCGTCCCCGGACCGTGCGTGCCGCCCTGCCACAGCGCGGCGATCGCGCCGGTCGTCTGGTCGGCAAAGATTCGCGGCTGGTTGACGATCCGCGCGAGCTGGGGCGTCGCGAGCGGCACCTGAATGACGTCGATGCTGAAGAGCGATGTGTTCGGATCGGTCTTCGCTTCGACACAACCGGCGAGTTCGTCGCCAGGGCGGACTCCCGAGGTTCCGGATCCGTAGATGTAGACGTTGGCGGTGTCCTTCGGATCGACGACCAGTGTGTGCGTATGCGAGCCGCGGCAGGTTTGGACCGCGGCAATCTGTTTCGGCCGCTTGATGTCGCTGATGTCGAAAATGCGAACGCCGCGAAAACGCTCGGCGCTCACCTTGTCCTGAACGCCACTGCTGCCGCAGTCAATCCGTCCAAGCGGCTGCTCGACCGACATGAAGAGCAGCGTTCCGTGGATCGACACGTCGCCCTGGCCGCCGGGACAGACGACCGACGTCACCAGGCGAGGCTTGCCGCCGCTTTCGACGTCGTAGGTATTGAAGCCGTGAAAGCTGCCCATCACCGCGTAGTTGCCCTTGAACGCGAGATCGGAGTTGGCGAAAGCGAGCGCCTTCGTCATGGTCTCGCGATACGCCACCGCCGCCGGGTCCGTGGTCGGCAGATCGTCGGGAAGTTCCTTGGGTTGCGGCAGCCCGCCGGGCGTTGCCGGATCGAAGAACCCGCGCGGCTTCGGGACGCTGGCGACGAGCTGCATGTTGCGGCTCGCGGTTCCGGCGTTGCGCAGCCCGGGCTTCAACCCGACGCGCGGATCGGACGACGCGGTTGGTGCCTGAGCGATCAAATCGACCGCAACGAGTCCCGCCAGCGCCGCCGCACAGAGAACCACGCGTTTCATTTCTGCAGCTCCTCGAGCATCGTGCTCATTCGCGCGATTTCGGCTCGCTGATCGGCGTCCACGTCCGAGATGAACGTGAACAGTTCCGGCTCCTGGCCGGCGCCGGGGTGCGACACCAGCTCGTCGACCATCGCGAGCGCGCCGCCATGGTGCTTGATCATGCCCTCGAGAAACAACCGATCGAAGGCGGGGCCTGTCGCGGCAGCGAGGCGGGCCATCTCTTCCTCGCTCAGCATGCCCGGCATCAAGTGGGCGCCGTGCATGTGCATGGCGTGCTCGTCGGGCACCGGCTGGCGGCGCGCGGTCAACCAGCGTCGCATCATCCGCATCTCGTCGAGTTGCGAGATGGCGATGCGCTGTCCGAGCTTCTGCATCCCTTCGTCCCCGGTTCGCGTCGCGAGCAACGCCACCATTTCGACGGCCTGCTGGTGATGGCCAATCATCCCTTGCATGAACTCGACGTCGGCCGGTGTGGCCTGAACCGCGCTGAGGTCGGTGGCTTGCCGCTCAGTAATCGCGCGGGTCGGTTGGCCCGGAGCGCCCGGCCGGAGAATGGCCGGCCCCGAGCGGTCAGTTCGGCAGGATACCGATGCCAGCGCCATCAAATGCGCGAGCGCCACTGACCGGGCGGCATGCGGACGCACGCAACGCATGGGACGTCAGTCTACTGGCGAAGCCGTCGCCGAGGATACGGATGGCGAACCCGACCGAAGAGCGACTCGGGTCATGATGAGGGCCATGGATGTGTCGCCGGCGGGGACGATCACGTTTCTTTTCACGGACCTCGAGAACAGCACCAGGCTCTGGGAACGCTTTCCGGATGCGATGAAGGTCGCCGTGCAGCGTCACGACGCGATTCTTCGAGCGGCCGTCGAGTCCTCCGGCGGGCTTGTCATCAAAACCACCGGCGACGGGATCATGGCAGCGTTCGACAACGCTGTGGATGCCGTCACCGCAAGCTTGCAGGCGCAGCGCGCTCTGGCCGGCGAATCGTGGGCCGAGACCGGTCCGCTCCGCGTCCGGATGGGGCTTCATACGGGTCAGGCGGAGCAGCGTGGGGGCGATTTCTTCGGACCGACGGTCAACCGGACGGCGCGGATCATGGCGGCCGGTCATGGCGGGCAAGTCTTGCTTTCCGCGTCCGCCGCGGCGCTGGCCCAGGAGCGCCTCCCGCCGGGAGCCAGCCTGCTCGACCTCGGCGAGCATCAACTCAAAGACCTCGGTCGTCCGGAGCGCCTGCTTCAATTGATCCACGCCGATTTGGCGACGACCTTTCCGGCACTCGTCACGGTCCGTCCTGCGGGTGCCGCGTTGCCGGCAAGTTTCGGGGCGCTGATCGGCCGCCACACGGAGATCGCGCACGTGCGAGAGCGGCTCGATGATCCCGCGGTTCGTCTGATCACACTGATCGGTCCTGGCGGATCCGGCAAGACGAGACTGGCTCTCCGCGTCGCTGAAGAGTGTGCCGGCAACTATCGGGACGGCGTCTGCTTCGTCGATCTCTCGAGCGCCAGGCGGACGGCGGCGGTGCTGGTCGCGATCGCGCGGGCCCTGGGACTGAAGGAAACCATGGATCGGCCGCCGCACGACGAGATCGTCGAGCGGTTGCGTGGCCGGCGGATGCTGATCGTGCTCGACAACCTCGAGCAGGTGACCGAGGCTGCCGGAGCGCTGGCGAAGCTGCTCGGCGAGTGCCCTGACCTGACGCTGCTGGCCACCAGCCGCGAGGCGCTACACCTCAGGATGGAGCACCTCTATCCGATCCCGCCGCTCGGCCTGCCGCCGGCCGGTGGCACGCGGACCGCGTCTCGAATCGCGCACTGCGAATCGGTCCAGTTGTTCATCGATCGCGCCCGCGCCGTCCGCCCTGACTTCCAGCTGACGGACGACAATGCGCCAGCGATCGCGGAGATTTGCCGGCGGCTGGATGGACTCCCGCTGGCCATCGAGTTGGCGGCCGCCCGTCTGCGGCTGTTGACGCCGGATCTCCTTCGGGATCGCCTCGGCGACCGTCTCGCCCTCTTGCGCAGCGGCGCGCGTGACCTCCCCGAGCGACAACAGACGCTGCGCGCAACGATGGAATGGAGCTACGAGCTGCTCGAGCCGGAGGAGCAGCGACTGTTCGAATTCCTTGCGGTCTTCGCCGACGCCGACGTCGCCGCGATTGAGAGGGTCGCCGCTCAGGTCGACGGCCTGGCACCGGATGTCATCGATCGACTCTCCGGTCTCGTGGACAAGAATCTGGTTCGTCAGATCGACGCGGCGGGCGGCGAGTCGCGCCTGACGATGCTCGAGACGATCAGGGAGTTTGCCGCCGACCGACTCGAGCAGCGGCCCGACCTGAGGACCCGCGCGCACCGGGCGCACGCCACTCATTTCGCCGACACGGCACGGCGCTCGCTGTCCGCGCTCATGGGACGCGATCGGGAAACCGCGCTGGCGGCGCTCGCGCTGGAGAGCGCGAACCTCCGCATCGCGTGGGCCTACTGGGTCGCGGCGGGAGATCTCGGACAGCTCGACAAGCTGGCGGACCCCTTGCTGATCCTCTACGACTCGCGCGGCTGGTACTTCGATACCGTCAGCCTGACGACCGACATGTTGGGCGCCCTCAAGGCGAGCGGATCCGGGCCAGCACGCAGTGGGCAGGAGATCGCCTTGCGCATCAGTCTGGCGCGGGCGCTCATGGCCACCTCAGGGCTCACTCAGGAAGTCGAGGACGCCTACACCGGCGCGCTCGAGCTCTTCGAGCGAGGCGCCGACGTCGGTCAGCAGTTCTCGGTGCTTCGCGGCCTCGCAAGTCTGTATGTCTTCCGCGCGCAGTTCGATCACGTGGGTCGCCTGGGCCGCGACATCCTGGCGCTCGGTGAGCGTGAGGGCGATCCGCAGATGCAGGTCGATGGACACCTGCTCATCGGTACGACATTGATGACGCAGACGGACCTGCAGCGCGGACTCGAGCATCTCGAACGAGGGATTGCGCTCTTCGCCGGAAGACCGCTCGTGGCGCGGACGGCGCGCAGCGGCAACGACTCCCGCGTCGCGTGCTACACCACGGCAGCCTTCACGTTGTGGTTGCTCGGCTCTCCCGACCAGGCGGCGGCGCGCGCCAACGCCGCGTTGGCGCTTGGGGTTGAACTCGAGCATCCCTTCACGCTGGCGTACGCGCGCTTCCACGCCGCCTTGCTCCATTTCTGGCTCAGGGATGCTGCCCGGGCACTCGAGTTGGCGACGGGTGCACTCGAAGTGGCCGACGAGCACCGCTTCAGGATCTGGACCGCGGCAGGCAGCTGCCTGAAAGGGGCGGCGCAGGTGGGACTCGGGAAACCCGTCGAGGGTCTGGCCGACATCAGCACGGGCATGGCCCTCTACCAGGAACTCCGCTCGCCGCCGGTCTTCTGGCCCTATCTTCTCTTCGTTCAAGCCGCCGCCAGTCATCAGGCCGGACGATCGGCCGACAGCGTGCGGCCACTCGACGCGGCGATCGAGATCATGAGTGCTGGACGCGGTTCGACGATGCTCCCCGAGTTGCATCTCCTGAAGGGAGACGTACTGGCCGCCCTCGCCACCAACCCGGAACGCCGTCGTGCGGCCGCGGAACCGTGGTATCGATTGGCGCTCGAGCGATCGCGCGCGCTGAACGCCCGGATGACCAGCCTGCGCGCAGCCATGAGGCTCACTCGGCTCCGGTCCCGCGACGGCGGAGCACTCGATCCAGCGGATGCGCTTGGACCGATGTATGCGACATTCACCGAGGGCTTCGCGACCGCCGATCTGCGTGAAGCGCAGGCGTTGCTGTCAGACGCCGCAACCTAGGAGAGTGCGTGTAAAAGCCCTTCGCTCTCGCGTCGGCCAGCCTCGCGAACTGGCGCGCGCCGATCGCCGTTCGGGCGTATGCTGCCACCATGAAATCAACGGCCCTTACGCTAGCGGCGTCGATTGTCCTGGCGTTGACGATCAAAACGGGTGCACAGTCCCTGTACTTTCCACCCGCGTCAGGAGACTGGGCGCATGTCGATCCGGTGAAGGCGGGCTGGAATCCGCAGGCCCTCGATGCGGCGCTCGACTACGCCGGCACGGCGCACTCGAGCGGCGTGGTCGTGCTGCTCGAGGGCCGCATCCTCGCCGAGCGCGACTGGCCGGTGACCGGATCGGCCGGCTACAACCGCATGCGTCTGGGATCGACAAAAGACGGCCACGCAATCGAAGACGTCGCGTCCGCGCAGAAAAGCGTCGTGGCATTCCTGGCGGGCGTCGCGGAGGGCCGGGGCCAGCTGAATCTGGCGGCACCGGTCACGCAGTATCTCGGCACCGGCTGGTCGAAAGCCGATCCAGCGGCCGAAGCCGCCATCACCGTTCGTCATCTGATGACGATGACCAGCGGCTTGACCGATGCGGGGATCTATCAGCAGCCGGCGGGTCAGGCGTGGCGGTACAACACGGGGATGTACAGCAGGATGATCGGCGTGCTCGAGAAAGCGACAGGCACCGCGATCGAGCCGTTTACGCGCAGCGCGCTCACCGGACCGGCCGGGATGAGCGACAGCAAATGGGTGACGCGGCCGTGGGCCGCGGGCAACGACGCCGCCAACGCGATCGGCTTTACGACGACGCCGCGCGACCTGGCGCGGTTCGGCCTGCTGATTCTCAACAACGGATCGTGGAACGGCACCGATCTCCTGCGCAACCCGAGCTATCTCTCCCGGATGTTGAAACCGTCACAGGAACTGAATCCGTCGTACGGATTGCTCTGGTGGCTGAACGGACAACCGCGCGTCCAGGCGGCGAGCGCGGCCCGCGCCCAATCGGGAATGCTCATCCCGAGCGCCCCGAAAGATCTCGTCGCCGCGCTCGGCGCCCTCGATCGCAAGTGCTACATCGTCCCCAGCATGAAGCTCGTGGTCACACGGCTCGGCGATCAGACCGGGGAGGGATTCGACGAGCAGTTCTGGTCGTTGCTGATGAAAGCCAATCATCGATGATTGATGAACGATGAATGATGAATTAATCGAATCATCGATGACGCAATCAAATCATCGATCATCAATCATCGTTCATCGATGACGTGCTCGCCGCTGACAGTCCCTACCGACGCCACGATGATCAGACCGATGGCGAGCCACTGCACCGGTGTCAGGCGCTCATGCAGGAGCGCGAAACCAGCCAGTGCGCCGATTGCCGGCTCGAAACTCATGAGCGTGCCGAAGGTCTTGGCCGATAGTTTCCTGAGCGCCACCATTTCAAGCGTGTAAGGCAGCGCGCTGGAAAATACCGCCACGGTGAATCCGAACGCCAGGGTCTTCGGCGCCAGGAGATTCCGTCCCGCATCGGCGACGCCGATCGGCACGATCAGACACGCCGCCACAATCAGTCCCCAGGTCGACGCAGCGGCTCCATGCGCGCGCCCGGCTCTCTGTCCGTAGATGATGTACAGCGCCCAGCCCACGCCCGCGGCAAGCGCGCAGAGCACGCCAACGGGATCGAGCCGATCTTCTGTGGCGCGAATCGGCAGCAGCAACAGCAGTCCGACCGCGGCGAACGCGACCCACAGATAGTCGACGCGGCGTCGCGACGCGTAGACGGCCACGCCAAGCGGTCCAACGAATTCGATGGCGACGGCGATCCCGAGCGGGATGCTGCGTAACGCCAAATAGAACACGAAATTCATCGCGCCCAGCGACAGGCCGTAGGCCAGGATCACCGGCCAGTCCGCCCGCGCCGGGACCGTGCGCCACGCGCGCTGCAGCGCGATGACGATGAGCGCGGACAGACCGAGGCGCAGCGCCGTCGTCCCTGGCGCACCGATCGAGGGAATCAGTTGCTTGGCAACCGACGCCCCCACTTGAAACGACACCATCGCCACCGCGGCGCTCGCCACGGCCGACGTCGTCGATGAGTGATGGGTGATGAGTGATGAGTCGGGACGCACTCGCTCAATTCAATCATCAATCATCATTCATCATTCATCATTCATCATTCATCGATGAACGCGGTGGTACACTCCGCCCACCATGCCGCCGCGAAATCGATTGGTAATGGGCGTCGTCGGCGCCGGTTCGATGGGAAAGGGCCTGCTCTATCAAAGCACGCTCACCCCAGGCATCGTCTGCGGCGCGGTCTGTGACCTGCGTATGGATCGGGCCGTCGCGGCGCTGCAGGCGTTCGGTCTGCCGTACGAAATCGCCGACCGCCCGGGCATGATGACCGACGTGATCCGCCGCGGACGGGTCGCCGTGTGCGAGGACGGCCAGTGGATCGCCCAGTGCGACGCCCTCGATGTCATGGTCGAAGCGTCGAGCGCAATCGCGGCGGCCGCGCGGCATGTGGATGAGGCCCTTCGGCGCGGCCTGCCGGTCGTCCTCATGAATTCTGAAATCGATCTGCTGTATGGGCCGCTCTTTGCCGAGACAGCGCGTCGCACCGGCACGGTCTGCACGAGCTGCGACGGCGATCAGTACGGCGTGATCAAGCGTTTGATCGATGAGATCCGTGACTGGGGATTCGAACTGGTCATGGCCGGCAACATCAAGGGCTTTCTCAATCGCTATGCCACGCCGACGAGCATGGCCGTCGAAGCGGATCGCCGGCATCTCGATCACCGCATGTGCGCGTCCTACACGGACGGAACCAAGCTGAACATCGAGATGGCCATCCTCGCCAACAGCTATGGCTTGCGGACCAGCCGTCCGGGCATGTCGGGTCCGGCGCTGCGATCGGTTCACGACGTGCTCGGCGCGTTTGATTTCGACGAACTGCGGCGCGCCCCGGCACCGTGTGTCGACTACATTCTCGGGGCCGAGCCAGGCGGTGGCGTCTTCGTCGTCGGCTACTGCAATCACGCCTACCAGCGGCAGATGCTGGCCTACTACAAGATGGGCAACGGGCCTTACTACGTCTTCTACCGTCCGTACCATCTGTGCCACATCGAAGCCATGCGCACGGTGAGCGAGGCGGCACGCGATGGTCGAGTGTTCATGCAACCCGATGCCGGGTTCGCCACCAACGTCTACGCCTACGCCAAGCGCGATCTTCCGCCGGGCGCGGTGCTGGACGACATCGGCGGCGACTCCTGCTACGGACTGATTGAAAACTGCGCCGACAATCGCGGCAATCAAGGGATCCCGATCGGCCTCGCCGGCGGGGCGACGCTGCGACGCGCCGTGGTGCGCGATCAGAAGATCCGTCTGGTCGACATCGCTTTCGACCCGGCGTCGCCGGCGTTTCAGATCTTCCAGGAGGCCACGCGGGCCTCTGACGCAATTGTGACAATCTGAAGGCAAATTGGGCGGCGGACGCGATGTCCGCCGCCGGGCGGCGCCGCGAGAAAATTCCGATACGGCGGGAATTCTTCCGCACCCACCGCCTTCCCTCCGCCGAATTCTTCGAGAACTCCTCAGCCTCCGCAGGCACGGTCATTGCGCCACCTGTCTCGGGTCTGTTGCGTCCGCCACGGTGGGGCGGCGCCAGGGCCAAGGAGAAGTGGGGCATGGGCATCGTGACAACCACATCGTGGCGGGCGGCCATCGGCCGCGTCGCAGCCATCACCGCATTCACAGCCGCCGGAATGGTGCCGTCACCGGCACAGGCACAAGCCGTTTCCGGCGAAGCAACCTGGGCCAAGGACGTCGCGCCCATCCTTCAACGCAGTTGCGAGAACTGCCACCGGCCGGGCGGCGGCGCGCCGATGTCGCTGCGCACCTACGAAGAGGTCCGGCCATGGGCGCGCGCGATCAAGCAGCGCACCGGCATCGGGCCGCACGCCGGCGTCATGCCGCCGTGGTACATGGAAAAGAACATCGGCATCCAGAAATACCAGGACGATCCGTCGCTCAGCGCGAAGGAGATCGCCACCATCGCGAAGTGGGCCGACACCGGCGCCCCGCGTGGCAATCCGGCCGACGCCCCGAAGCCGAAGGTGTGGGCCGACAGTTCAGTCTGGCGGATCGGCACGCCGGACCTGATCGTCAAGACCAAGGACATCCTGGTGAAAGCCAACACGCCCGACTGGTGGGGCGAGATCGAGTCGGTGCCGATTCCGCTCGACGAGGACCGCTATGTGGCCGCGGTCGAAATCAAGGAAGTGAACGACGTCGCGGACCACTCCGCGAGCCGCGACACGGTCGGCAGCCTCTTCGTCTGGCATCACCTGATCTACCGCACGCAGGTCGGCCTCGAGACCCCGAACGAAGCGGAACTGGCCGCCGGCAGCGACAACGTCGTCAACTGGCCGGTGCACGAGGTCGGCAGGAACCCCGACTACTTCGATCCGAAAGCCGCCGTCCTCCTGAAGAAGGGGTCGTACATCGTCTCCGATTCGCTGCACACGCACTCGAACGGCCAGGACACGCGCTCGCATCTCGAGTTCGGCTACAAGTTCATGCCGAAGGGGTACGCGCCCGAATTCAAGCGCTCGCTGATCGGCCTTGGCAACGGCGTCGACATCGACATCAAGGGGCTGGAGAAGGATCAGCAACTGCATGCCTACGCGGTGCTGAACGAGAACACGAAGATCATCTCGTTCGAACCGCACCTGCACGCACCCGGCACGCGCATGTGCCTCGAAGCGATCTGGGGGTACAACATCCAGACGCTCAGCTGCGTCGGCTACGACCACAACTGGGTCCGCGGCTACAGCTACGCTGACGAGGTCGCGCCGCTCCTGCCGAAAGGCAGCATTCTGCACATCATCGGCTACTTCGACACGACGCCCGCCAACCGGAACGTGCCCGATCCGCGGAACTGGTCGGGATCCGGCAACCGATCGATCACCAACATGTTCATCGACCTCGGCAACCGTGTGTCGCTGACCGACGAGCAGTTCCAGAGGGAAATGGCCGGACGCGTCGCGGCCGATCCGGATCGCGATGTCTATCCGGGTTGTCCGCTGTGCGGCGCCGTGGCGAAGCAGACGCCAAAGGCGTCGCCGAAACCGACCGAGGGACAGCAGCAGTAACTGGAACACGAACAAGGATCCGATCATGAAAACCATGGTGCTCGCGCTGCTCACCGGCGCGGTGTCTCTCGCCTTCACCGGCAGCGCACACGCGCAGTCGCTCAGCTACAACAGCGGCCAGAACATCGCGCCCAGTTACGAAGGGTGGGAACTGGACGCCGACGGCACGAAGTATTTCGTCTTCGGCTACATGAGCCGGAATTGGGAGGAGGAGATCGACATTCCGGTCGGGCCCGACAACGGGTTCAGCCCGGGCAGCGCCGACCGCGGTCAGCCGACGCACTTCCTTCCCCGCCGCAATCGGTTCATCTTCCGGGTCAGGGTGCCCGACGGCTTCTCCGACAAGGACGATCTTGTCTGGACGGTGACGGCCCACGGCAAGACGGAGAAGGCGTGGGCCTCGACCCGCATCGACTACAAGTTGGACGACGTCGTCAAAGCGTCTGAAACCGGCGCGCTCGGTGCCGGCAGCAGCAGTCCCGAGATCCGCGCGAATAAACCGCCGATCGTGACGATCATCGGCGCACGGACGCTTCGCGCACGAGTCGGCGAACCACTCACGCTGGCGTCGACCGTCGCCGACGACGGCATTCCCAAGAGCCGCCGCGGCGGCGGACAAGCGTTGTCAGTCGCGAACGACCGCAGCGCGGCGCAGCAGGCCAACCGCGGGGGCGAAGGATCGCCGCCGGCGGCGCCGCGCCGCAATCCGATGATGCAGCCGCCGGTCCGGATCACGGCCGGCAAGAATGTCGGCCTGCACCACTCCTACTACGTATACCGCGGTGCCGGCGAGGTGACGTTCTCGCCGCGCCAGATCAAGGTCTGGGAGGACACCCGTGCCGGAGCCGATTCGCCGTGGGCGCCGATCTGGACCGCACCGCCGATGCCAGCGGACGGCAAGGTGACGGCGCAAGTCACCTTCTCCGAGCCGGGGACTTACGTAATCCGCAGCCAGGCCGACGACGGCGGTCTGCTGGGGTGGGACGAAGTGACGGTGACCGTCACGCGCTGACATCGATGATTGATGATTGATGAATGATGATTGATGAATGATGAATGATGATTGATGAACGATGATTGGCAAATCATCATTCATAATTCATCATTCATCACTTCATGGAGCACCATCTCGCCCAGATCAACATCGCCAGATTCCGTGTCCCCGCCTCGGACCCGGTCAACGCCGAGTTCGTGGCGAACCTCGGTCGCGTGAACGCCGTCGCCGACCAGCATCCCGGCTTTGTGTGGCGGCTCAAGGACGAGGGCGGGAGCGCCATCGACATTCAGCCGTTCGACGATCCGAACATCGCCGTCAATATGTCGGTCTGGACGGATCTCGACTCCCTGGTCGCCTTCACGTATCGCGACGGCGCGCATCGGGAGATCATGAAGCGCCGCAGCGAATGGTTCGAGCGCATGGAGTTTTACATGGCGCTCTGGTGGGTCCCGGCGGGACACATCCCGACCATCGAAGAAGGAAAGATGAAGATCGAGCTGCTGCGGCGGCTCGGCCCCACCAAAGACGCGTTCACCTTCAAACAGCCCTTCGCGGCGCCTGACGCCGCGACGCTGGTGCCGCCAGTGGAGGAGGAATGCGCCTAGACTTTGTGGAGGTTGATCTGTCCTCGCTGCTCGCCGGTGGTCGGCGCCAGGGACGATTCGCGGCCGCGCCGCGACCGAACATCGCGCGGAAAACGCGCGCGCCGGCGCTGGACTCACGATGGCCGCGTCGATACGCCCAACCCAGCATTTGGCTCAAACATTCGACCATACCGGTCACGCGCGAGATGCCTCCGCCATTCACGATCGACGCGGAATGACCGCCTTCACGCACGTTTTCGGTCGCTTGAGTCGCGCGAGTTCGCACGCGTCGCCGCCGCAAATCGTCCCTGTCGCCAGCGGGCGGCTCGGGCTGTGACGGGTCAGCGTAGCGCAACGCCGGGACCGGACGGCGGAAGCGAACCTTGCGAGCGGCCTGTCGCGAGCGATAGACGGGAAACCGCATCGAAAGCGCCAGAGATCCGCGCAGCTCACGGAGCTGCGCATACGACCGACAAGCCGCGACAGATGCGGTTTCCCAGGCCGTCTCGCCGGTTCGCTGGAGCCGTCTGGTCCTGGCGTGTCGGCAAGCGGCAGTCTATCTATACAGAACGCGACGACCGTCTCGCGCTACTTTCGCCCGGCGCGTAGCTTCGCCGCTTCCGCGCAGCGTTCGACGACGGTGAAGTAGCGGCTCACGCCGTCGCGGCCGACTTCGAAGGGGTTGGCCAGCCCGCGCTCCGTGCGAGCGGCGGCGGTGTGCGCCTTGTAGTAACCGTTGTCGAACTCGGTGTGGTTCGAGATGAGGGCGGTCGCGCCGTAGTCGGCCGCGGCCTTCGCCATCTTCTTCGACGAGGCGATGTAGGTGTCGTACCACGCCGAGGTCTCGTCGAACGGAATCGCCGTGCCGCCGACGTAGGCGACACGAATCGGCCGGCCGTTGTCCTTGAACTCGAAGAGATACGACAACGTCCCCGCCGTATGCCCGGGCATCGTCACGATCGTGATCGACGCGTCGCCGACAGAGAGCACCTGCCCGTCAGTCCCGTCCATGTCGTGCTTCGGCTTCTGACCCTGACGGCTCGCTACCAGCTTCCAGTCCTCGACCCCGTAGACCAGATGCATGTCTTTCATGGTGTCCTGCAGGTACGCCGCGCCGCCGTCGTGATCGCCGTGCGCGTGCGACATCACCGCGTACTTCACCCTGTTCGGATCGAGTCCCAATTTGCGGAGCCCGCCGACCACTTCGTCGGCCACGGCGTAGTCGAAGAGCGCCTCGAGCACGATGATGCCGTCGCGACCGACGAGCCCCCAGGAGCTGTGGATCTTGGTGCCGAGGAAATAGAAGTTGTCGCCGACCTTGGCCGGCGCGGCCAGCCAGGTCTCGCGCGGCGGATCGCGGCGCGGGCCCGCGGCCGCAGGCGCCGCGGCGCGTGGCGCCGGAGGCGGCGGCGGAATGCAGAGGCGCGTGAAGGTGCCGCTCCAGTCGGTGCCGGCGGCGGCCTTGGCGGTGGAAATCAACGCGTCAACGGATCCGGCTGCTGGCGCCTGCGCCCGCAGCGCCGGAGACTGCGCAACGACGAGTGTGGCAGCCGCGATGGCCGCCAACGCTCCCGAGGTCACAAGCTTCTTGTGCGTCATGATTTTCTCCAATCATCATTCATCGGTCATCAATCATCGATGAGAGAAGCGCGAGTTCGGTGCGGGAACGGACCCCGAGCTTCGAGTAAGCCCGTGTCAGATGATTCTCGACGGTACGCGGAGAAATTTTCAGCGAACCGGCAATCTCGGCGTTCGTCAGGCCGCGCTGCGCCAGGCCTGCGACCCGCCGCTCCGACAGCGTGAGCACGGACCAGGGGTCCCAGACTACCTTGACGCGCTGGGCGTCGCCGTGGACGCCGACGAACTCGAAAAGGAGGTCGATGATCTCGTCGACGCGTGGGCTGACCCACGAAAAGTGGTCCTCCCCCTCGAACTCGACGTAGCGGGCGTTCGGCAGAAGCGCCGCGAGCATCTTCGCGAACGACGCCGGCACGACGCGATCGCCGCTCATGTGGACGACGAGAGTTCGCTGTGTGACGAGCGGCAGAAGGTCGGTCGCGTCGAGGCCGAACCCGCTCTTCATCAGGCCGCCGATCATCGCCGGGCTCGCCGCGGCGCGCTCGTAGCGCGGCACCCAACGCGCCATCGACGGGATCGCGCGCAACGCCGGCGCGAAATCGCGGAGGGTCAACGTCTCGTCAGTGCCCCAGCGGAGCACGACCTCCTCGAAAAACGCGCGATACCTAGCGCGGTCGGGGACGGGCCCGTACGCCGACGCCAGAGCGAGGGCACCGCTGCCGGAATAGCAGGACAACAGCAGCAGACCCTCGATCCGCTGAGCGAGCACCCCACCGGCCGCCGCAAGGGCGATCACTCCACCTTCGGACAACCCGAGCAGCCAGGCGCGCTCGATGCCCGTCGCGTCCAGGACCGCACGGAGTTCGTCCACGCGCTGGTCCAGCGTTGACCGCTCCCCGACCGGATCGGAGAGCCCGGTGCCCAGCTTGTCGAAGATCACGATGCGGAAGCCGGACGCCAGCCGCTGCAGCGGACGCCAGAACGCCGGCTGCTCCCACATCATCTCGATGTGTTGCGCCAGCGGCGGCACGATGACTACCGTCGGCCCGCTGCCGAACTCCTGGTAGGCAAGTTGTCCTCTCGCGCTCGCGGCGTAGTGGATGGACGGGACTTCCACGCCTTCCAAGCTTGCCACGTCTCGCTGAACCTCCGCGAGAAGAGGACCTTCGCGAGCATCGCCGGGGCGAACAGGCTCGTCGGCGGCGCCAGGAAGTGGACGGCGCGCATCAGCGCCGTCGCCACCGCGAGGTCCGAGTGCGCACGGGCAATGACCAGCGGCAGGTACGCGTTCGAGATGCGCATCTTGAGTGTCGGCCGTCCCCGCACGCCTGGAAAGGTGAAGCTCCGTCCCGCGGCGGTGGTCCACGCGATGTCGACAATCCTGGACGCTTCCCGCAGAAAGCGTCGATTCGCACCAGACGCGACAACGGCTCGACCCATGCGCCCGAGAAGCTCCGCCTGCAGTGCCGCGACCGTGATCCCCTGACCGAAGGTCGGGTTGAAGCTGGCGATGCCGTCGCCGCAGACGAAGAGACCCTCTGGAAAGAGCCGGAGCTTCTCATAGCGATACCGGCGGCTCGACGCGAACTTCATCGTCGCCGGCTCGCCGAGCGGCTCGGCGGTTTCGAGGAGCTGCGCGAGCTGGGGCCCCGCGAGCGATCGGGCGAAGGTCTGATAGCCCGCATTGTCGAGCGGTGGCTGGACCGATCCGAAACCGTATTGCGAGACGAGCCACACGTCATCCTGGACGGCGAACGCCGTCCCACCGCGGGGCACCTCGGGAGAAGCGACGACGAGGACGCCGACGCCGTAGGAGGCATGAGCGTTCGAACGGCGGTAGGTCCGCGACACGTAGTGCGTCTCCAGTGCGACTTCCTCGACTGCCGGCGCGGCGTAGCCGGCCCGTTCGAGGAGCTCCGGCAACGGCGAGGTGCGGCCCATCGCATCGACGACCAGATCGGCGCTCACCTCCTCCTCGGTCCCGTCCGGCGCCACGATGCGCACGCCCGTGACGCGACCACCGGCCACGAGGAGCCCCACCACGCGACCGCCCGTGCGAATCCGCACGCCGCGAAGACCGAGGACGCGGGCGCGAATCGCGTGTTCGAGCAGTGGTCGCGCGCACGCGAGCCCCGGAACCCCGCTGTCACCCACGGCCAGACGCTGGCCGCCGAAGACCCACGAGACGTCGCGAAGGTTGTCGCCCGACTGACAACCTCTGGCTTCGAGTTCGGCGACCAGCCCCGGCAAGAGCCGTTCGAGCGCATCGATTCCGCCGGCCAGCAGGCCGTGGCCGTGGCGTCCTTGCGGGACGGTGGGTCGTGGCGCGGGACCGTCCGGAAGCTCCGCGCGTTCGATCAGGAGGACGTCCTCGAAGCTGTCCGAGAGCGCCCGCGCGGCGAGGAGTCCCGCGATGCTGGCGCCGAGTACGACGACGTGGCGATGTGACTGTGTATCCATGCCACGAAGGTCGCACGCACGCCCGCTGAGGGTCGTGAGTGGAATCCCCTATGTCTGGCGTTCACCAGCGATTTCCGCTCGCAGGAGCGCACCGCGGGTCTAGAATCCGCCGCATGCGTATTCACGCCGGACTGATGTGCGCAATCGGGCTCGCCTGGACGCTGACGACGACCGCCGCCTCGGGACCGGAGATCCTTGTCCTCTCGAATCGGGCCGACCTGGTTGCCGGCGGCGACGCGCTGGTCGAGATCAAGTGGCCTGCTGGAGCAAACCTCGCCGGGGCCAACGTCACGCTCAACGGCGTCAAAGTCACGGCGTTGGCACGACGCGCCAACGGCCGCTACCTGGGGCTGGTGACTGGCCTCCAGAACGGCCGCAACCTGCTGGCCGCGCGGGTGTCTGGATCCGGTTCCCAGATCACTGTCACCAATCATCCGATCGGCGGCCCGATCTTCTCCGGTCCGCAGCTCAAGCCGTGGATCTGCGCGACACAGACGGCGCAAACGGTCAGCGTCGTCGGCAATCCCGGCAGCACGCCGACAACGGCGACGGCGACAACGAAAGTCAGCGGCCTTGGCAGCGATCCGGTCGACGATCAATGCAACGCTGCGCCGGCCTACGCGTACTACTACCGCAAAGCCACGGCGCCGTCCGACTGCACGATCGGCGTCGCCGGCGACAACGCCTGCTACGTGTCCTACGACCCAAAGGCGAGGCCGGCCGACGCGGACATCGCGACCGTCACCACCGATCGCGGCGCGATCGTCAAGGACCTGATTCGCGTCGAGCGTGGCGCGATCAACCGCGGCATCTACACGCTGGTGGTGATGTTCGATCCGCGCGACGTCAACACGCCGTGGGCGCCGCCCAAGGGGTGGAACGGTAAACTGCTCTGGCAGTTCGGGGCCAGCGCGCTCGAGAGCCGCTTCCAGAGTCCGCCGGCGCGCAATCTCTTCGACCAGGCCGGCGGCGTCGCCCTGCGGCGCGGGTTCATGGTCGCGACCTCCTCTCTCACCGATCACGGCACGAACTCGAACGACGTGCTCGGCGCCGAGACGCTGATGATGGTCAAGGAGCGGATCGTCGAACAGTACGGCGAGATTCGCTACACCATCGGCGACGGCTGCTCGGGCGGCTCCATCAAGCAGTTGTCGATCGCCTCGGCCTACCCGGGGCTCCTCGACGGCATCCAGCCGCAATGTACTTATGCGGACGCCTTGACGCCGTTTATCGAGATTCCCGATTGCGGCGCCCTGCAGGCGCACTACTACGCGGACAATCCCAGCGGCCGGGCGCTGACGCCGGCGCAGCGATCCGCGATCAACGGCCACGCCAACCCCGGCTTCTGCGGCGTATGGATCACGGCGTTTCTGCCAGCGCTCGATCCAGGGCGGGCGCAGAACTGCGCCTTCCCCGCCGGCTATCCGCTCGTCTTCAACAAGAGCACGAACCCGAACGGCCTGCGCTGCGCGATCGCCGATCACTCGGCGAGCGCGCTCGGCACGTTCACCGACACCGACGGCATCTCGCGCGTCAACGGCATGGTGGACAACGTCGGCGTCCAGTACGGCCTCCAGGCGCTTCGCGACGGCGTCATTTCAGCAGAAGAGTTCGTCAGCCTCAACGAAGGCGTCGGCGGCTACGACGGCGATCTCGTCTGGCGTGCCGCCCGATCGCGCGCACGGCCCGACGCGCTGGCCATTCACTATCGCGCCGGCTTCGTCAGCGACGGGCGGCAACTCGCGAAGGTGCCGATCATCGACATGCGCGGCAACCAGAATCCGAACGGCGACATACACGGCAACTGGCGGCCGTACTCGGTTCGCGATCGGCTCGATCGCGACGCCGGCGGCCACGGCAACCAGGTGATCTGGAAGTTCAACTCCGCAACCGGCGCGACGCCGCCGGGCGCGGCGCTGCAGCGCAAGGCGTTCCTCACGATGGATGCGTGGCTCGCCGCGATCGAAGCCGATCATCGCGCGCAGCCACTCGAGCAAAAAGTGCGCGACAACCGGCCGGCTGCCGCCGTGGACTTCTGCATCGCGACGACGGGCGCCAACGACGCGGACCTCACTGCGACGGTCGGCATCGAAGACGCGGCGTGCCCGGTGACGCAACAGGCGTCGCCGCGTCAGGTGGCCGGCGGACCGCGCGCCGAGAACATCTACAAGTGTCAGCTGAAGCCGCTGAACGTCGCCGATCCTGAGTACGGCGGCGCATCGTTCAGCGACGACCAGAAGGCGCGTCTCCAGGCCGTCTTCTCCGGCGGCGTGTGCAACTGGCGACTGCCGGGCGTCGGCCAGATGCCGGTCACGCCCTGGACGACATTCGCCTCGGGCCCCGGTGGGCAACCGCTCGGCCCGCGACCAGTGTCGGTGCCCACGCGGTGACTCGTCGCGGCGCCTCGATCATCAAGATCGCGCTCACGGCCTCCGCCGGCGCGGCCATCGAATGGTACGACTTCTTCATCTACGGGACCGCGGCCGCGCTCGTGTTCCCGAAACTGTTCTTCCGCCCCGACCTCCCGCCGTTCGTCGCGCAGATCGCGGCGTTCAGTACTTTCACGGTGGGGTTTGTCGCACGGCCGATCGGCGGTGTGCTGTTCGGCCACCTCGGCGACGTCGCCGGCCGGAAGCGCGCGCTGGCGGTGGCGCTCCTCGTCATGGGGATCGCCACGACCTGCATCGGCCTCCTGCCGGACTATTCGGCGATCGGGTTCGGCGCGCCGCTGCTGCTCGTGGCGCTGCGCTTTGTGCAGGGGCTCGCGATCGGCGGCCAGTGGGGCGGCGCCGCGCTGATGGCGATCGAGAGCGCACCCCCTGGCACGCGTGGCTTCTACAGCAGCTTCGTTCAGGTTGGCGTCCCGATCGGCGTCGTGCTGGCAAACGTCGTGTTCCTCGTCGTCAGTTCACTGACGTCCCCTGAACAATTTCAAGCCTGGGGTTGGCGCCTCCCGTTTCTGTTCAGTATCGCGCTCGTCGGCATCGGCATCTTCGTGCACGTCTCCCTCGAAGAGCCCGAGGAATTCGAGCGGGCGACGCCACGCGCCGACGCCGCGAACACGCCGTCCCAGTCGTTGCCGTTCGTCAGGTTACTGAAAGGGCACGGCACCGACGTCCTCTTGGCTGGCGGCGCCGCACTCGCCAACAACACCTGCTTCTACATCGCGATCACCTACGCGGTGGCCTACGGGACGGCAACCGTCGGCGTCTCTCAGCAAACGATGCTCGGCGCGGTGATGATCGGGAGCGTGGTGATGGTGCCGGCGCTGATCGCGTGTGGCCGCCTCTCGGACACCTTCGGTCGTCGCGGCATCTTCATGGTTGGCGCGGCGCTCGCCGGCATGTGGGCGTTTGCGCTGTTTCCGTTGATCGAACACGGATCGATGACGTCGATCGCGACCGCGATCACCGTCGAACTGATCCTGCTCAGTCTGATCTATGGTCCGCAGGCGGCACTGTTCGCGGAGATCTTTCCGGTGGAGGTGCGCTACTCGGGTACCTCGGTCGGTTACCAGATCGGCGCGGTCTTCGGCGGCGGGTTCGCGCCGATCATCGCGACCGCGCTCTTCCAGCGTTTTCAGTCGAGCTTCCCGATCGCCGTCTACATCGCGGCGATGTGCGCCGCCACGCTCGTGAGCATCGGAATACTCGCTGCTCGCGCCTCGCGCGCGGTCCGGACCTGATCGACATTCCGAGCGCGACCCTGCGACTGCTATATACTTTGATCTCAAAGTAAATAGCCAGCCACCCTGGAGGCGCGCATGTCGATTCGGTTCACGTTTCGTCCCACGCCACTGCCGATGGTCTGCGCCGCGACGCTGCTCTCCTGCTCGCCGACCTCGCCGACGCCGCCCCCGGCCGTCGGAGACTCGCTCACCGGCACGGTTCACGAAAGCGCGCCGACCGAGTCGGTTGCGGTCGCGGGCGCGACGGTCCAGCTCCTCGGTCAGACGGCGCACACCGCCACGACTGATGCCAGCGGCCGCTACAGGTTCACCAATCTGACCGCCGGCGGCGGCACCCTCAGAGTCAACAAGAGCGGCTACGATCCCGTCGATACCGGCGTCACGGTGTCAGGCGCCACTGAGCAGGATGTGGCGTTGACGCCGACGCTCCAGACCCTGAACAGCACCGAAACCGGCACCGTCAGCAGCAGCACCCACACCTGCGTACCGACGCGCGCGACCCGTCGGTTCTACCAGGGATCGCAGTCGCTGCCGTCCATGGGGTGCGGCGGCTTCCAGCTCCCGGTCCACCACGACGGCACATTGACCGCCAGGTTGAGGTGGTCTGGATTCTCCGACGCACTGGGTGTCGTACTCCTCAATCGGGATACCGGTGCCGTCCTCGCCGTCGCCAGCCAATCGCTGACCACGACCGAACAGATCACGGCGCCCGTCGACGCCGGCACGTTCTACGTGGTCGGCGTCCTCTACAACCCGCGGGCACGCGGCACCTACGCGTTCACGCTCGACCTGACGCGGCCGAATTGAAGCGGACCTCACTGATGGCGAACCGATCGCGCTGGCGGATCGCATGGCGTGTTGGCGGCGCGGCGCTGGCGTCGGCGGCCGGTCTCACCGCCTGGATCGTCCTCACGCTGCCCGACGTCACGCATCTCCGCACCGACAACCCGACCACCACCGCACTCATCGAACGACGCGTGCGCGAGGCGCGGCGGCTCGGTTCCCGGGCGCAGCCGACGGCACACTGGATGCCGTTGTCGGCGATCTCACCCAATCTGCAGCGGGCCGTCCTCGTCGCCGAGGACGCACGGTTCTGGCAGCATCCCGGCTACGACGTGCGGGAGATGTGGGAAGCGGTGAAACTCGACCTGCGTCGACTACAGCTGGCCCGCGGCGCGAGCACGATCAGTCAGCAACTGGCCAGGAATCTCTACCTGTCGGCGTCGAAGAACCCGATCCGCAAGGTGCGCGAGCTCCTGATTGCCCGCCGCCTCGAGGCGGCGCTCTCGAAGTGCCGCATCCTCGAGCTCTATCTGAACGTCGTCGAGTGGGGCCAGATGGTCTTCGGCGCCGAAGCGGCCGCCCAGACCTACTTCCACAAGCCGGCGGCCGCACTCGACGTCGCCCAATCCGCACTGCTGGCCGGATCGCTGATCAGCCCCATCGCCTTCGATCCGGCGCACCCATCGCCACGCCTCGTCGCGCGCGAGCTGCAGATCCTCGGCCAGACGACGTTCTTCCCGGACCCGCGCCACGGCGAGCAGGCCCCGAACTGCTGATTGGCGCGTCGCTCAGAAGCCAGGAGCAGCACAACGCATCCAGACCGGGTAAGATTCGCAGACCGATTCCAGGAGCGTTCAGATGCGAGTGCGCACGGTTTGGATGGTGGTAACGACGTTCGCGATGGCTGCGTTCGGTGCGACGGTGTTCACGCAGCAGACGGCGCCCCGGGCGCTGCGCGTGCCGGAGCAGATGGGCGCGAACGACTACGACGTGGTCCCCAACTGGTCGCTGCCGTATCCGAAGGCCGGCTACGCCTGGGGATCGGTACCCGGCATTTTCGTCGAGAACGACAATCGCATCTTCGTCGTCAGCCGCGGCGAGATCAAGGAGCCGAGTCCACTGCCCGCCGGCTACCTCGGTTTCCTCGGTGCCTTTCGCCAGGTGCTCAACGCACCAGACAACGAAGTCCGCAGCTGCATCCGCATCGTCGACAGCAACGGCAAGGTCCTGGAGATTTGGAATCAGTGGGACCGGCTGTTCCAAGGCACCAACGGCCCGCACAAGGTCAAGATCAGCCCCTACGATCCCGAACACCGCGTCTGGGTCGTCGCCGAAACGAAGAGCGTGATCTACGTGTTTTCGAATGACGGGAAACAGTTGTTGAAGACGATCGGCGTCGAGGGCGTGGATGCCGAAGACGCGACGCACTTCGGCCGGCCGCAGGACCTCGCGTTTCTGCCGGACGGCAGCGTGCTGGTCGCCGATGGTCTGGTCAACTCCCGGGTGGTCAAGCTGGATAAGGACGGCAAGTTCGTGATGGCGTTCGGCGGAAAAGGATCGAAACCCGGCGAATTCAATGCCGTTCACGGGGTCGACGTCGACAAGAACGGCCGCATCTACGTCGTCGATCGGAACAACAAGCGCGTGCAGGTGTTCGATCCGACCGGCAAGCACCTGGCAACCTGGCCGAACATCCGTTTCCCGAATCACGTCCAGGTCACCGAGCCGGTGGCGGGCGATACCAGCACGAACGGCGGCCAGGTCGTCTGGGTCGCCGACAACCAGACGACGAACGTGATGAAGTTCGATACGAACGGCAACCAGCTCTTTTCCTGGTATGCCAGCGGGCCGGTACCCGGCGGCTTCGGCGAGCTGCATCAGTTCTCGCTCGATTCCAAGGGCAATGTCTACGCGGCCGACAATGTGCTCGGCCGCCCGCAGAAGCTGACGCCCAAAGCCGGTGCGAACCCGGCGCGGCTCATCGGCCAGTCGGTTCCGCTGATGCCCAAGCGGTAGAGCCAACGTCGCCGGTTTCACCCAGGAGGTGGACGCGTGCGTGTGCAATCCTCACGGCGGGCCCTGGCGAAACGACTGCTCGGCGGACTACTGCTCGTCGTCGCGTGGTCGCTGCCGGCCGGCGCGCAGATCACGCGGATCGAGATCACATCGCGCACGACGGCGAGCGAGCCGGCGTTTGCTGCCGTCGGCGCGTACGACGTCATCAAGGGCCGGGCGTACGGTGAGCTCGACCCCGCCGATCGGCGCAACGCGATCATCCAGGACCTGAACCTGGCGCCTCGGAACGCGCGCGGCCGCGTGGCCTACGTGACGACGTTCACGCTCGCGCGTCCATCGAATTCGGCAAAGGCCTCCGGCGTGCTCATGTACAGCGTCGTCAATCGCGGCAACGGCGATGTTGCACCCGATGCGGACGGACACGTGTGGCTGGTGAGCGGGTGGCAGGGCGACCTCACGCCGACGCCTGCGAATCAGACGATCGAGGTGCCGACCGCGGTCAACGCCGACGGCTCGCCGGTCGTCGGCATTGCGCTCGCACGATTCAGCAACCTGCAGGCAGGAACGACAACCGTCTCCGTCGCCACACCGCGGGATCCCAAGGCGGCTGGGAGCGCGATCTACCGTCAGGCGGCCGCCGATCAACGGGCGGCGTCGCTGATCTCAGTGCGGTCGGAAACCACGACAGGACAACAGAGTGGCGTCGTCACGATTCCGCGGACGGACTGGGCATTCGCCGACTGCCGGACGGTTCCCTTTCCCGGCACGCCCGATCGCACCAGGCTTTGCGTCAAGGGCGGCTTCGACCAGTCGCGGCTCTATCAGCTCGTCTACAACGCACAGGATCCGCTCGTGCTTGGCGTCGGGCTCGCCGCGACGCGCGATCTCGTGTCGTATTTCCGCCACGCAACCGATGCTGGAAACCCCGTCGTCGGTCTGGTTCGGCACGCGGTCGCGATCGGCAACTCGCAGTCGGGCAATTTCATCAAGACCTTCATTCATCTCGGCTTCAACGAGGACTTGTCGGGTCGCATCGTGTGGGATGGCGCGTTTCCCCGCATCGCGGGACGTCAAACACCAATGAACTTCCGCATGGCGCTGCCCGGCGGCGCCGCTGATCTCTTCGAACCCGGGAGCGAAGCCGTGCTCACCTGGGGCAAGTACGAAGACAAGACGCGCGGACGGCAAGGCGCCACGAGTTTGCTCGATCGATGCACGGCGACCAGGACGTGTCCGAAAGTCATCGAAGCGTTTGGCGCCACGGAGTTCTGGGGTCTGCGGATGTCGCCCGGGCTCATCGGGACCGACGCGAAGGCTGACATTCCTCTTCCCGACAATGTGCGCCGCTTCTACTATCCAGGCACGGCGCACGGCGGCGGACGCGGCGGGTTCAGCGTCGCGCTGCCGCCGGCCACAAACGCGGGATGCGTGCTGCCGGGGAATCCAAATCCGGAGGCGGAACAGACGAGAGCCTTGACTGTGGCGCTCGTCGAGTGGGTCACCCGCGGGACGCCGCCGCCGGCGAGCCGTTATCCGCTCCTCAGCAAGGGCGAACTCGCGCCGGCGACACGAACCGGCGTCCGATTTCCCAACGTGCCGCAGATTCCGTTTCAGGACAACTTCGTGAACGCCGTTCTGGACTACGACTTCGGACCAGGCTTCAATGCGAACGACCTCACCGGGACGATCGCGGTTCAACCGCCGCGCATCGTGCAGGTCATTCCCACGTATGTGCCAACCGTCAACAGCGACGGCAACGAAATCGCCGGCGCTCCGTCCGTGCTTCATCAGGCGCCGCTTGCGACCTACCTCGGATGGAACATCCGGGCAAGCGGCTTCGACAAGGGACGGATTTGCGGCTTCAACGGTGGGGTCGTTCCCTTCGCACAGACCCGCGCCGAGCGCGTCGCGGCGAACGACCCGCGTCCGTCGCTCGAAGAACGGTACGGAACGCTGGAGGGCTATGTCTGCGTGGTGCGCGCGGCGGCGGAGCGCATGGTGAGCGATCGGCTGCTGCTGCGCGACGACGCGGACCGCACGATTCGACAGGCCATGGAAAGCCAGGCGCTGCCCACCGCGGCCAATGCGACGGCGGACGCTCGGGCCGTTGGAGCGCAACTCTGTGCTCCGCCGCGGACCCAGGGACGCTGACTGATCTGGATACCGGATGCTCGCACTGTCCGGCTATCTGACCATCGCCGCGCTGCTGGCGCTGGTGCTCTCGCGGCGCGCCACGCCGCTCGTCGCGCTCATCGCCGTCCCGCTCCTCGCCGCGCTCCTCACTGGCCACGCGCCTGACATCGGCGGCTACGTCGCGTCCGGGTTGCAACAGACCGCCGGCGTAGCCGCGACGTTTGTCTTCGCGATCATCCATTTCGGCGTCATGTCGGACGCGGGCCTCCTCGACCCGATCGTGGATCGCGTCCTGCGGATGGTCGGCGCCGATCCGCTGAAGATCGTGTTGGGATCGACGCTGCTCGCGGCGCTCGCGCATCTCGACGGATCGGGCGCGGTGACGTTCCTCCTGGTCATTCCGGTGATGTTGCCGCTCTACGAACGTCTCGGCATGGATCGCCGGGTGCTGGCGTGCGTCGTGGCAATGGCCGCGGGCGTCATGAACATCCTGCCCTGGGGCGGACCGTTGCTTCGCGCGGCCGCCTCGCTCCACGTCTCCGTGTCGGATCTCTTCGTGCCGCTCGCGGCACCGACGGGAGCCGGCCTCGCGTTTGTCTTCGCCGCCGCGTGGTGGTTGGGCCGCCGCGAATCAGCTCGACTCGGGCATCGCGGCGGTCACGGGGCACCCGCGATGCCGAACCGCATCCTCGACGCCGGCGTCGCGGCGCTGCGACGGCCGCGTCTCGTGTGGTTCAACGCCGCGCTCACCGTCGTGATGCTGGCGCTGATGGTGGCGGAAGTCCTGTCTCCCGCCCTCGCCTTCATGGCGGGCGCCGTCATCGCGCTCGCGGTCAACTATCCGAACATTGCCGATCAGCGCGCCCGGGTCGATGCGCACGCGCAGGCCGCGCTCATGATGGCGACAATCCTGCTCGCCGCCGGCGTCTTCACCGGCATTCTCAAGGGCACCGGCATGCTCGGCGCGATGGCCGAGTCCGCGGTTCGCGTGATCCCTCCCGCCATGGGACCACACATCCCGTTGCTGCTCAGCGTACTCGCGATGCCCTTGAGCCTCGTGTTCGATCCTGACTCCTTCTATCTCGGAGTGCTTCCGGTCATCGCCGAAGTGTCAGGCGGGTTCGGCGTACCGACGGTGCAGGTTGGACAGGCCGCGCTCCTCGGCCAGATGACGACGGGATTCCCCGTCAGTCCGCTGACGCCGGCCACGTTCCTGCTCGTCGGCCTCAGCGGGCTCGACCTCGCCGAGCATCAGCGATTCTCGATCCCGTGGCTGTTCGCGACGACGATCGTGATGGCGGCGGCGGCGATCGCCTTTGGTGTGTTTGGCGTCTGAGCGCGGCGACCTCGGTCTCAGCCTGTAAAATCGCTCGCCTCTATTCCCAGCTGCTTCATTTTCAGGTGCAGCGTCTTGTAGTCCGTTTTCAGCGCTTTCGAAGCAACCGTCTTGTTGCCGTGGCTTGCCCGCAGGGTTTCACTGATGATGTCGCGCTCCGCATCCCGGGCAGCCTCTTCGGCCGTCTCGCGCAGCGAACGGCCGGCCAGTTGATAACGCGGCCGATGGAACAGCGATACGGGCTGACTCGCCCCCAGGCGCAGGGCGGATGGTCGAATGACGACGTCGTCGCTTCGTAGCACCGCCTGCCGAACGACATTGCGGAGTTCGCGCACGTTGCCAGGCCAGTCATGCTCCGACAGCATTTCAAGCGTCTCCGGGAGAATCGCTCGCACCGGACGGCGCAATTCGATGCTCGCTTCTTCGATGAAGCGGTTCGCGAGGTACTCGATGTCTTCGCGACGCTCGCGCAGTGGCGGCAGCGCAATCGTGTATTGGGCGAGCCGAAAGAAGAGGTCCGAGCGAAACCGACCATCGGCAACCATCGCCTGAAGGTCGTGGTTGGTCGCCGCGACGAAGCGGATGTTGGTCCGCGCTCTTTTGTCAGACCCGATCGGTTGCACCTCGTTGGTCTCGAGCGCGCGCAACAGCTTCGCTTGGAGCCCGAGCGCGAGATTGCCCATTTCGTCCAGGAAACAGGTGCCCTCCTCCGCGAGCCGAAAGAGTCCCAGCCGTCGCCGATCGGCACCCGTAAACGCCCCTTTGGTGTGTCCGAACAGTTCGGATTCGACGAGCGGTTCCGGAATGGCCCCGCAGTCGAGCGCGACGAACGGTTTCTGGCGTCGAGCGCTCTGCCGATGAATGGCCTGCGCCACGAGTTCCTTCCCCGTGCCCGTTTCACCGGTGATCAGAACCGTGAACTTGGAGGCCGCGACAATCTTGACCTGCTCGACGACATCCTCGACCAGTGCGCTGACGCCCATCTGCGCCGCCAGCAGACTCCCCTCCTCTCGACCGAGGCGCTGTCGCAGGTCCGTCACCTCAAGTTGCAAGTCCAGCGAGTGGAGGGCTCGTCGCGCGACGACCACGAGTTCGTCGCGGTCGATCGGCGTGGTGAGGTAGTCGAAGGCACCGATCTGCATCGCGCGGACGGCCGTTCGCACGTCTTGCGAGCCGGTGAGCATGACGATGGGAACGGACGGTCTCGCAACCTTGAGCTGCTCGAGGACGGCGAGCGCCTGTCCGCCGGTCGACTCGAAATCGAGGAGCACGAGATCGGGACGCTCCGTCGCCGCGCGCCTCACCCCAGATGAAACGTTGCGATCGAACAGAACCTGAAACTCGCCATCCCCGAACGCCTTAGTGACGATTTCTGAGAGCGTTTCGGAATCTTCAATGACGAGCACCTTCCGGCTCATGTGTACGCGCACTGTAGTCAATCGGAAGGTAGATGTCTGTAGGAAAAGAGGAGACACCGTCATTTAGTGTGGCAACTTGTGTGAGTCGGCGCAGCCCTTGAGTCACCGAACGAAGTGTCTGTCTCTGGACAGATCGAGCGCGGATCGCTGTCGCTCTTCGCGCGCAGGGCGGATTGAACGGACATTCACCGGGCGTCGTGTATTGCCAGCGCGCCATGGCGTCCTCACCAGAGCGTGTGAAGCCGTGTTCCGCGCCGCAGGCGATAACTGCTGCATCAACGGCGCTTAGACACCTGCGTCGAGCTGGCCCCAAGGTTGCTCTTAGTGAGATAGCACGATAGGCGTCTGTTCTCGAAACGTTCGAGCCGAGTGTGTGTGTGACAAAGGCCCCCAATGGCAACGATCCTGATCGTTGACGACCTCGCGTCGAACCGAAAGCTGCTCGTTCGACTGTTGGCGCGCGATGGTCACAATCTGATCGAGGCCTCGAACGGTCGCCAGGCACTTGACGTCGTTCGGGCAACGAATCCCGACCTGGTAATCACTGACGTCTTGATGCCGATCATGGACGGCTATGGGCTGGCTCGGGACCTTCGTCGCGATCCCGCGACGGCTCATATCCCGGTGGTGTTCTTCACGGCGCACTACGGCGAGCGCGAGGCGCGCGAACTGGCCTTGTCCTGTGGCCGTTCGTACGTGCTGACGAAGCCGACGCCCAACGAAGAAATTCGGCGCTTTGTGGACCGGGTTCTGTCCACCGGCGCGACGGCTGCGACAAATAGCGACATTTCGTCAGCCGACCGGGTGAGCACGTTCGATCGAGAGCACCTGCGTCTCGTCACCGACAAGCTGTCGGAAAAAGTCGATGACCTGCGGGTGGCCAACACGCGTTTGAGAGCCCTGATCAACATCGGTCTGGAGCTCGCCGCGGAAGCGGACGCCGATCGCGTGTTTCAAGGCCTCTGCGACGCTGCCCTGGATCTGTTTGGCGCCACCTACGCCACGCTGGGCCTCGTGGACCCACACACCAAAACCGTCCAGCGGCTTGTGATGTCCGGCTCGGAAGGCGCTGGGTGGATCGGCGTCGGCGACTCAGTGACCGGCGTGATCGGCACGGTTGTTGCCGACGCTCGAACGATCCGGCAGGACAACCCGAGCGGCGACCCCACCGCGCTGGGGCTTCCGTCGCTTCATCCATTGGTCAAGACCGTGCTCGCGACGCCTCTGGCCTCGCCGAGCCAAACCTACGGCTGGCTGTGCCTGATCGGCAACGAAGGACAGGCCTTCACCGTCGACGACGAGCAGTTGATCGCGGCGATGGCGGGCCAGGTTGGACGCATTTACGAGAACAAGAATCTTCATGCGGTGACGCACACGCGGGCCCAGGAGCTCGCTCAGGCAGAAGAGCGGATCGAGCTCGAGCGGCAACAAGCGAAACGGGCACAACAGCGGACCGAGGCGCGCTATCGCAAGCTCTTTGAATGCGCCCCGGACGGGATCGTCATCGCCGACTCGGAGGCGACGGTCCTCGAGGCGAACGACAGCTTGTGCCGGATGCTCGGGTACACAAAGACTGAGCTGGTCGGGCTCCGGGCCGCGCAGCTCGTCGCGGCCGAGGAAGTCGGGCAGATTCAAAGCACCCTCGATCAGATTCGTGCCAAAGCGGATCACCACCGCGAGTGGCAGTTCCGTCGCAAAGACGGCACATTCTTTCCCGCCGAAGTCCTGGCGACGCAAATGTCGGACGGCAAGATTCTCAGCATGATTCGCGATGTGACCGATCGCAAACGGGCCGACGAACAGACCGCCCAGGCCCTGCGCGAGCTGAACGACGTGAAGGCCGCGATCGACGAGCACGCCATCGTCGCGATCACCGATCCCAAAGGCAAGATTACCTACGTCAACGACAAGTTCTGTCGTATTTCGCAGTATTCGCGCGAGGAGCTGATCGGCAAAGACCATCGGATCATCAACTCCGGCCTGCACTCGAAGGAATTCATTCGGAACCTGTGGCAGACGATCGGCGCGGGCCGCGTCTGGAAGGGCGAGATCAAGAATCGAGCGAAAGACGGAACGTTCTACTGGGTCGAGACGACCATCGTGCCGCGGCTTGGGGAGGACGGGCGGCCGATTCAATACATTGCGATCAGAGCCGATATCACCGAACGAAAGCACTTCGAACAAGTCCTGCAGGAGAAGAACGTGGAGCTCGAAGCGGCCAGTCGGATGAAGTCGGAATTTCTGGCGAACATGTCGCACGAGCTGCGGACGCCGTTGAACGCGATCATCGGCTTCTCCGAAGTGCTGAAGGATGGGATCACCGGCCCGCTCGCTCAGACGCAACACAAGTTCGTGTGCGACATCTTCAACAGCGGCACGCATCTCCTCTCGCTGATCAACGACATCCTCGACCTGTCGAAAGTCGAGGCCGGCAAGATGGTTCTCGACCTCGAGCCGGTTCACTTGTCGGCGCTGCTCACCAACAGTCTGTCGATCATTCGCGAAAAGGCGCTCAATCGCCGCATCGGCCTCAGCATGGAGCTGGCTGACGACCTCGGGGCGATTGACGCCGACTCACGGAAGGTCAAGCAAGTCGTCTACAACCTGCTCGCGAACGCGGTCAAGTTCACCTCGGACGGCGGCCAAGTTCTCGTGCGTGCCACGCGCGTGACCCGCGCGCAGGTCGGACGCTGCTTCGGCAAGTGGCCTGGGCGCAGCCTGCCGCTGGCCGACCATGCCTTCGAAGACTTCGTCGAGATTCGCGTGACCGACAACGGCATCGGCATCTCGACGGAACAGCAGGCGCAGCTGTTCCGGCCCTTTAATCAAATCGACAGCGGCCTGGCCAGGAAATTCGAGGGCACCGGACTTGGTCTCGCGATGGTGAAATCGCTGACCGAGTTGCACGGCGGCACCGTCGCCGTCGAGAGCGCGGTCGGCGAAGGGTCCTCCTTCGCGGTCTGGCTGCCCACCCGGGGGCGGGCGGACGACCGGCGGACGCTGGAGGCGGCCGGCGATGTCGAGGCCATGTTGCATCCAACCGCCCTGGTCGTGGAGCAGGACTCGTACATCGCGGAACTGATGGGCCTGCAGCTCGAATCCGAAGGGTTTCGCGTCGTCCGCGCCGAATCGGTCGACGTGGCCGTCGCGCTCGCCGCCCAAGAACCGCTCGCGCTGATTGTTCTCGATACGCGGCGTCCGAAGTCGAGCGGGCGCAAGTTTCTCGAGCGGATCAAACTCGCTCCAGCGCTCCGTCGCATCCCGATCGTCACGGTACCGATCGTCGCGGCCGCTCGCGACGCGGAGTCCAGAGTGTCGGCGATCATCGGGAAGCCGGTCTCGAGGCAGGCGCTTCATCAAGCCTTGACGGAGCTCGGGCTGTTGCCGCTCGCGGCGGGGCAGAAGCTCAGAGTACTGGTCGTCGACGACGATCCCAAGGCCGTCGATCTGATTACCGCGCGCATGACCAAGCAAACGAGCACGGTGCTTCCGGCCTATGGCGGCCGGGAAGCCATCAGTGCGGCCTCGCAACTGCTCCCGGACCTCATCATTCTCGATCTCATGATGCCGCGCGTGAACGGCTTCGACGTCGTCGATGCCCTGCGGCGCGACCCACGCACGGCGGGCATTCCGATTCTGGTGGTGACCGCGAAGGGCATCACGCTCGAGGATCGCACCAGACTCAATGGCTCGGCGACACCACGCGGACACGCGGATTTCGATGCTGACCGGTTCACGGCGAACGTCCGCTCCGTACTCTTCAACGGCCGAAAGGCGAGCTGACCATGGCCACCGTGCTGGTCGTCGAAGACAATCCGGCCAATCTCACGCTGACGGAATTTCTGCTGCAGGAGGCGGGCCACACGGTCCTCAGCTCCTCGAGCGCGGAAGCGGCGCTGACGATGGCGCACGACATGCGGCCCGAATTGATCCTGATGGACATTCAGCTCCCCGGCATGGACGGCCTCGAGGCGGTCAGCCTGCTGAAACGCGACGATTCGACGTGCGCCATTCCGGTGATCGCGCTCACGGCGCTCGCCATGAAGGGTGATGAAGCGCGGATTCGGGCCGCCGGCTGCAACGACTACATCGCCAAACCGATGCGCTACAAGGAACTTCTTGCGGCGATTGCCGCGCAACTGGAAGCAGCATGAAGACGCCGTATTTCTCGAACCGCTCTTTCGACATTCTGATCGTCGACGACGAACGCCAGAATCGCGACGTCCTCGAGGCGATGCTGCACCCGGAAGGCTACATCCTCAGGACGGCGGCCAGCGGCGAGGACGCCCTCGCCCTGGTCGCACGCGAACCGCCGGATCTGATCCTGCTCGACGTCATGATGCCGGGCATGAGCGGATTCGAGGTCGCGGCGCAGCTGCGCGACGGTGCCTCCACGCAGAACATCCCCGTGATCATGATCACCGCGTTGAATGATCGCGAGGCGCGGCTGCGCGGCCTGGATTCGGGAGCTGAGGACTTTCTGACGAAACCCGTCGACCGGGTTGAGCTCTCCGTCCGGGTCAAGAACCTGCTGCGGCTCAAGGCGTACGGCGACTACTACGATCAATGCAGCCGGATCCTTGAAGACGAAGTGGATTCCCGGACCGCCGAACTGGTCGAGCGGACCAAGGCACTGGAGCGGCAGACGCTCGCGCTCCAGGAACGAACCGCCCTGCTCGACCTCACCCAGGACGCGATCATCGTGCACGACCTGTATGGCCGGGTGGTGCTGTGGAATCGGGGCGCCGAGGTGATGTACGGCTGGTCCGCTGCCGAAGCGGTCGGCCACAGCATCTACTCGCTGCTCGGTGTCGAGACCGCCGTGGCCAGCACTGAGATCGAGGCGACCGTGGTCAGCACCGGGCACTGGGAAGGCGAGGCCGTTCGTGAGCGGCGCGATGGCACACAGGTGAGCGTCGAGAGTCGGCTGGCACTGCAACGCGCGGCGGATGGCAGCCCGTTTCGTATCCTGGTGACTGACACCGACATCAGCGAACGGAAGAACGCACGCGCCGAAGTCCTCCTGCTGACCGAACGCGACCGGATTCGCGATGAGCAGCTGAAATTCAAGGATGACTTTCTGTCACACGTGTCCCATGAACTGCGCTCTCCCCTCACCGCGATCAAGCAGTTTTCAACCATCCTGGCCGGAGGACTCGCCGGCGAGTTGAGTGCCGATCAGCACGAGTACATCGACATCGTGGTGAAGAACGTCCACCAGCTGCAATCGATTATCGATGACTTGATCGAGGTGACGCGGCTGGAGACCGGCACGCTCTCGCTGAACCCGGAGCCGATCGCCCTTCCCGAGGTGATCGAGGATGCCGTCAAGACCATGCAACTGACCGCCCGGGCGAAGGAGATCGCGCTGTCGCTCGAGGTGTCGCCCGACTTGCCATCGGTGCGCGCCGATCGGACGCGCCTGCGGCAGATCCTGACCATCCTGCTGGACAACGCCATCAAGTTCACGCCACCCGGCGGGGCCGCGGTCGTGCGTGCCCGGTTGCAGCCACGCGACCCATCGTCGATCGTCGTGGAAGTCGCCGATACCGGCTGCGGCATCGCTCCGGAACGACGCCATCGGATCTTCGAGCGGCTCTATCAGGTCCCAGAGCGTCTGCAGTCCAGCCGGACTGGACTCGGACTGGGCCTCTACATCTGCGATGACCTGGTGCGGCGGCATGGGAGCCGGATCTCGGTCGAGAGCGAGCGCGATAAGGGCAGCATCTTCTACTTCACGCTGCCGGTCGCTTCACTGGCGCAAGTCATCAGTCCGTTCCTGAAGAACAACCAATGGCCGGCCGAATCCGTGGCCCTCGCCGCCGTACACCGTGTCGACTCCGGAGTGTCGCCGCCAGGGAAGAGTCAGGAGCAGTGGCTGCGGCAGGCCCGTCAACTCCTGCAACATTGTCTGTTGCTGGATTTCGAGTTCATGGTGCCGACCGCCGCCGACGTCGAAGCCGACGTCTTGTTTGTCGCCGCGTTCACCGACGCCAAGGGCGCCGCCCTCCTCGAGACCCGCATTCGCAATCAGTTCGAGCGCCACGCCCGTTCCAGTCCTGGCGCCCTGACCGCCTCGGTGTCGTGCACGATGCTTTCGCTCGCCGGGACCGGGACGCCAACCGCGGACCTTCTCCCGCGATTGGTTCGTGACATCGAAGGCGCCATCCACTCCCAGTTCAGTCTGGAGACCGTCAATGCCCGTTAGGAAGAAAGTGCTGATCGTTGAAGACGACGATGATGTGCGCCTCGGACTGCATATTCTGTTTTCGTCGCGGCACTACGAGACGTTCCTCGCTCGCGATGGCCTGTCCGCGATCAGCCAGGCCCGCATCTGCCGCCCTGACCTGATCATCCTGGATCTGGGACTGCCCGCGGGCGACGGGTTCGTGGTGCTGGAGCGGCTGCGCCTGAGTCTGAATCTCGCGACGATTCCCGTCATCGTCGTCTCGGCGCGCTCCATTCACGAAAACCGCGAGCAGGCACTCCGGGCTGGCGCGAAAGCGTACCTCCAGAAACCGTGGAGCGACACTGAACTCCTTGCGACGACGATCGGCGTGCTGGGCGAATCCAATGGTTACGCCACGGCGTAGAACGGCAACGCGCACGACCCACGTCGTGGCGTCGGATCGATAGCGAGAACCCATGGCGACGATTCTGATCGTGGACGACGTCCCGGCCAACCGCGAGGTGCTGGTCACCCTGCTGAGTCACAAAGGCCATCGGCTGGTTGAGGCGGAAAATGGCCGGGCGGGCCTGGCCGCGGCGGAACTCGAGGCCGTCGACCTCGTGATTACCGACCTGCTGATGCCGATCATGGACGGCTACGAACTGGTTCGTCAGCTTCGGCTTCACGCGAAGACCCGCGCGTTGCCGGCCGTCTTCTGCACCGCCCACTATGAAGGCCGTGAGGCCAAGGCACTCGCGAAGTCAGTCGGCGTGTCTGAAGTACTGACGAAGCCGATCAGGTCGCAGGATGTGGTCGATACGGTGGATCGTCTGCTCGCCCACGAGTTGCGAACCGTACAGGCTGCAGCCCTCCGGGCCACCCCGCAGTTCGATCGCAAGCACACGCGGTGGCTCACCGACACGCTATCGGCCACGAGCGCCGACCTGCGGGCGGCACACGCTCGGTCGGCTGCGCTCATGAGACTGACGTACGAGTTTGCCTCCGAACGCGTCGACGCCGAGCATCTCCTTCAGACAGTGTGCGAGGAGATGCGTGAAATGTTTCACGCCAGCTATGTCGGCGCGCAGGTCGTCGACCTGACTGGCCGGGACGTCCAGCGGCTGGTCAGTAGCGGGGTTCGTCCACACGGCGGCGGCGTCGACGCCTGGCCGCGTCTTGTGGATGCGAAATCGCCGGCCTCGCCGACACGCCAGCGATCGTCAGCCCGGTCGGACTCGCCGGCCACATTGACCGCCGCGATCGCTTCGTCGACGCAGGTCTACGGATCGATTGAGGTCGTCGGCGAGGCCGGCGCTGGCTATTCCAGCGACGATCAGCGGCTGCTGGACGGGCTGGCGCGACAGTTCGGGCACTTCTACGATCTCCAGTACGAGACGATCCAGCGCACCCAGGTGCAAGCGGCACTCCGCCGCGAACGAAGCCACGCCGCCGATGTCCTGCGCCGCGCGCGGGAACAACTGCAGGTCGCGATGGATCTGGCCGGTCTCGGCCTGTGGGAAATCGACAGCGTCACCGGAGAGGTGCGCGCGCTGGTGACCGTCGAGGACCAGGCCGGCACGTCGGCCGACAGGTTCATCGGCACCCTCGAGGCGTTCATCGCGCGGGTGCATCCAGACGACCGAGCGGCGTTTCGTGACGCGATGAAACGGGCGATGAAGGAGGGCACGGACTTCTCGGTCGTGAATCGTGCGATCCGGTCCGATGGGACCGTGCGATGGATTCGTACCGCCGGCCGAATGTTTCTTGACGCCCGTGGCGCACCGCTGCGCGGCCTCGGCATCTCGGAGGACGTGACCGAGCGGCGGACGTTGGAAGATCAGTTTCTCCTGGCGCAAAAGGCCGAGCCGATCGCGCAGCTGGCCAGCAGCGTCGCTCACGACTTCAGCAACCTGCTCACCGTGATGCTTGGGCATTGCGACTTGCTATTGGCCAACCCGAGGATCGATGTCCCGTTCCAACGTAACGTCGTCCCAATCCAGAGGGCCGCGGCGAGCGCCGCGGCGCTGATCCGGCAGTTGCTCGCCTACAGCCGCAAGCAGGCGATCGAGCCCACCCTGCTTGATTTGAACGTCGTGCTGGCGGACATGCGGTTGATGCTCGAACGGCTGCTCCGAGAAGACGTGACCGTCTTGCTCAGCCTTCAGCCCGAGCTTCCATTGGTCAGAGCTGACCGCGGCCAGATTGAGCAGGTCATCATGAATCTCGCCGTCAACGCAAGAGATGCGATGCCGAGCGGCGGCATCTTGACGATCAAGACGACCAATGTGGAGCTCGGCCTGCGCCAGGCGGCCACGATTCGCCGGGGCACGCCTGGAAGCTACGTGTCGTTGAGCGTCAAAGATAGCGGGACCGGCATGACGCCCAGAGTGCAGGCCCAGCTCTTTGAGCCCTTTTTCACGACGAAGGAACCAGGAAAAGGTACCGGCCTGGGGATGGCCATTGTCTCCGACGTCGTAACACGAAGCGCCGGGAGTATCGGCGTCTCGAGCGAACTTGGCAAAGGGTCGGTGATCACGCTGTATTTCCCGAGAGTCGATCTGACTGAGGGCAACAGCGACGCGTCCCAGCCGGCGACACTGCCGTACCCCGGATCACAGACCGTCCTCGTCGTCGACGATGACGGGGGGGTTCGCGAGATGGCAAGAGGACTGCTGGAACAGCAAGGACACGTTGGCTTGACCGCTGGCAACGCCGCCGAGGCGGTGCGCGTCTTCGAGGAACACCCGTCAATTTCCGTCGTCATGACCGACATGGTGATGGCGGATTCACGTGGACCGGAACTAGCCAGGCGACTGAACGAGCGGCGTCCAGTGGCGGTCGTCTACATGTCCGGCCACGCACTGCCCGTCGACTCGGGGAGTGAAGTGCCGGCGGGCGCCTGGTTCCTGCCGAAACCGTTCACGCTTGAAATGCTGCGGCGACAACTCGGACAGGTGATGGCGGACCAAGGCTCCCGCATCGTTCACTAACGGGAGAAAGATGAGGTATCGGAATGGCTGACGAAAAAATTCTCGTGGTCGAAGACGATCCTGATATGCGCCGCGGGTATCAGGTCCTGCTCAACGCTCATGGGTACCAGACGTTCTTTGCGGCAGACGTGATGGCTGCGCTTCGCCAACTCTCGGAACAGTTGCCGGACCTGGTCATTCTCGATCTCGGACTGGTCGGTCCCGATGGCTTCTGCGTCCTCGACGAGTTCGACGACTACACCTACCTGGTGCCCGTGATTGTCGTCTCGGCCCGGGTTCCTGAAGGAAACGCGGAGCGCGCGCTCGAGGCCGGAGTCAGAGCGTACGTGCAGAAGCCGTACGACCAGGACCAACTGCTGACCATGATCCGGAACCTGCTGGCCGAAGACGGGCCGCTCAGTCCCGCATCGTCTTGCCGTCCTGCCGCGTGACGCCGCGTTCCGCCATGCCTGGAATTCCAGTTCGCCTCTCGCTCCGTTGGCGGCTGCCGCTGCTGGCCGTCGGGTTGATCCTCGCGGTGGTCGCCGCGATTCTGACCGCGGCCTACCTGCAGATCGAATCGACGCTCGTCCGCGTCGGCAGCGATCGGGCGCAAGTTGCGGCTGACCAACTCGCCACGCTCCTGGCGCAACCGGCCCAGCAGCGCCTGAAAGAAGTTCAGCACGTGGCAGATGCCGGTGCGGTCTGGGCGTATCTGTCCGATCCCACACCGGAGTACGCCGCCGCGGCCCTGGCAGAACTGCGGACGCTTGGCACGAACGCGCGTCAACTCTTGGAGATTTGGGATGCCGATGGGCATCGGCGACTCTTCACCGCATCGCCACCCGAGGCAGAGGCGGAGTTCCCGACGGCCGTGCCCCTTCCGATCCCCGGTAACGGCCCGCTGCAGCTGATCGAAGGCCGGATTTTTTCCCAGGTCGCGGGCACCATCCCGGTGACACCGGGCGCTCAGAACGGGAGTCACGGAGTCGCCGGGTACGTCGTGGTCCGGCGGGCGTCCGCGGCCGCACCCAATTCCGACGCCCTGGCCCGACTCGTGGGCGCGGGCGCGTCGATTTCGGTCGGCAACCAGGACCGCAGCGTCTGGACCGACCTCTCGAAGGCGGTTCCTGCCCCACTCATCGACATGAGCCGTGCGAGCGTCGTCGAATACGGCGGGGGCGACGGCCGGCGCTACCTGGGCGCGACCCGTCCCATCGCTGGCACCCCTTGGGCCATCCTGGTGAGCTTTTCCAAAGGCATCGTCGTGGCCCCTGCGATTGCCTTCACGAAACGGCTCGGTCTGATCGGGATGTTCTTTCTGCTGCTCTCAATCGCGTTGACCGTGATCGTCAGCCGAAGCATCACGACGCCAGTTGTCGACCTGACGGCGGCGGCGGAAGAAATCGCGGCCGGCGACTACGCGCGCAGAGCGCTGGTGACGCGGGGCGACGAGATCGGGCGGCTCGGCGATGCGTTTAACCAAATGACGGCGCAGGTCGAACACACCTATGCGCGGCTGGAAACCCAGACCCGACAACTCCACGACCGCGAGCGGGATTTTCGTAGCATGTTCGCGGACAGTCCACAACCGGGCTGGGTCTGCGACCGGGAGCAGTTGCGGTTTCTCGAGGTGAACGACGCGGCGATCCGGCATTACGGCTACGCCCGGGACGAGTTTCTGGCGATGACGTTCGCCGATCTTCGCGATGTCGCGGTCGACGAACCGTTGGCGATCGCCGTCGACCAGAACGCGGCCATCGAACGGCACCGATTGAAATCGGGCGCCATCATCGATGTCGAAGTCGCAGCGCACGAGCTGACGTTCGAGGGTCGGCCGGCCATCAAATACGTCGCAAACGATGTGACGGCTCGACGGCGGGCGGAACGGGAGGCCGAACTCTCACACCTCCACTCGTTGCGGCTCGAGGCGCAGAACCGCCGGGTCCAGGAAGCCAGCCGGCTCAAGAGCGAATTCCTCGCCAACATGTCCCACGAACTGCGGACGCCTCTGAACTCGATCATCGGTTTCGCTCAGCTGCTGCATGACGGGGAGGTCCCGGCAGACGCGGTCGAGTTCAAGGAGTTCCTGAGCGATATTCTCTCGAGCGGACAGCATCTGCTGCAACTCATCAACGATGTGCTCGACCTTTCGAAAGTCGAGGCCGGCCGATTGGAATTCAATCCAGAGGAAGTGGACCTTGAGGAAACGATCGGCGAGGTGCTCGGGCTGCTCCGGACAACGATTGCCGCCAGGCAGCAGCGGATTGAGTCCGTGGTGGATCCGGCCGTCGCCGAAGCGTTCGTGGATCGGAGCCGCCTGAAGCAGGTGCTCTACAACTATCTCTCGAACGCGATCAAGTTCACGCCGGACTTCGGCCGCATCGTCGTTCGCGTCTCGCCAGAAGGTGACGATGCCTTCAGACTGGATGTGCAGGACTCGGGCATCGGCATCGCCGCTGACGACATTGTCCGCTTGTTCGTCGAGTTTCAGCAGTTGGAGGCGGGAGCCGCCAAGCGTCATCAGGGTACCGGCCTTGGCCTGGCGCTCACGAAGCGCCTCGTGGAGGCACAAGGCGGTTCGGTGGCCGTGCAGAGTACTCCCGCCGTCGGAAGCACATTCTCAGCGATTCTTCCGCGGCACGCGCCGGGAGGCACCGCGCTGCGGAGCCCGCGCAGCTTCCCCGGCGCCCACATCGGCGCACCCCGTGTGCTCGTCATCGAAGACAACCCGCGCGATCAGGACGTGCTCGTCGACGCGCTGCTGGCGGCCGGCTACGCCGTCGAAACCGCGACCAATGGGGCGCAGGCGCTCGCGCAGATCAAGGCGAACGCGTTTGACGCGATCACGCTGGACCTCATTCTTCCGGATGCCAGCGGCTTCGACCTGCTGCGGCACATCAGAGCCAGCGAACGCAACGATCAGGTCCCGGTCATCGTCATTACCGTGGCCGCGGCGAACGGCGTGTTCGGCGCGTTCGCCGTGCAGGATGTCCTCGCGAAACCGGCCGCTCCGGAAGAGCTGATCGCCGCGTTGAAACGGCTCGGCGTTCCTGCGACCCGTCAAGGGTCGATCCTGGTGGTCGACGACGATCAGACGTGTCTGCGCTTGATGGGAGTCGCGCTCGGGCAACTTGGGTATGACTGCAAGGCGGTCGCCGACGCCGCCGAAGCGCTGCGGCTCGCCGAACACGATCCGCCGCTGGCGGTGGTCCTCGATCTGGTGATGCCCGGCATGGACGGATTTGCCTTCCTGTCGCATTTCCGCCGATTGCCTCCTTGCCAGCGGATTCCGGTCATCGTCTGGACCGTCAAGGATTTGAGTTCCCGCGACATCGAGCGGTTGCGCACCTCGGTACAAGGGGTGATGCGGAAGGGACACTCAGGCGGAACCACGGTCGTCGAAGAGCTCCTGGCATTCGTGATGCCTCGGGTCGCAGCATGACGGCCGCGACGCCGGACCGCCGGATTCTGATCGTCGACGACAACCGTTCGAACACCAAGCTCTTGGCGTATCTGCTCTCATCGCGCGGCTACGTCGTCCGCACGGCCGGCGACGCGGAACAGGCGCTCAGCGTGCTTCGTGATTTTCGCCCGCATCTCATCCTGATGGACATCCAGCTGCCCGGAATCGATGGATTGGAACTGACTCGGTGCCTCAAAGGCGACCCACAGACCCGAGAGATCGTCATCGTCGCGGCGACCGCCTACGCCATGAAGGGCGATGAAGAACGCGTGCGCGCCGCGGGCTGCGACGGATACATCACCAAACCGATCAACACCCGCACCCTGCCTGCGGCGATCGCGAACTTTCTGACGGCGCGGGTGCCGACCGCAGCCGCCTGATCGACGATGGCAGGAGAGCAACGGCTCGGCCCGCATCTCACCTCACGGCCGTCAGAGCAAGACGACCCGGACTCGAGGCGCGTCGCGATCCTGGCGGTCGACGACGACGAGATGACGCTGCGGTTCATCAAACGCTGCCTGTCGGTGACTGACTACGACGTCTTCGTCGCGACTGACGGCGCCGCCGCACTGGAGATTGTCCGCGGCGGCGTGATCCCCGCCGCCGTGGTCGCCGACATGCAGATGCCATGCATGCAAGGCCCTCAGTTCCTCGCCGGGATCCGTGACCTCAGTCCGGACTCCGCTCGGATCCTGTTGACTGGCCATGCGAATCTCGACGGCGCGATTGAGGCGGTCAACCTCGGGCAGATCTGTCGATTCCTCACGAAGCCCTGCACCCCGACCGCTCTGGTCGCCGCCGTCGGTGCGGGCGTATCGCAATATCACCTGGTGACGGCGGAGAAAGAACTGCTGGAGCGAACCCTGCACGGCACGATTCAGATGTTGTTCGACGTTCTGTCGCTGACCAGGACGGCGTCCTTTGGCCGCGCGATGCGCATTCGTCGGAGCGTGGGCGAATTGTCGGCTGCCCTTGGCATGAAAGAGGGCTGGGAACTGGAAGTGGCGTCCATGTTGTCCCAATTCAGTTTTGTCACCCTGCCCTCGGAGCTCGCCGAACGCGTCCTCGAAGGCGCGCCGCTGTCGAACGACGAAACCGACGTCGTGTCGCGCCTGCCGGCAATTACCGAGCAACTGCTGGCACGTCTTCCGCGCCTCGAGACCGTCCGGGCGATCCTCAGCGAGTTCGCGCGGTTACAGCGGCTGCCCGCCGGGTTCGTCGCCCGTGCAACAAGCACCGAGGGCGATCTGACGATGACCCGAGCGGCGCTGCTGCATCTCGTCGCTGACTTCGACCTGTACAAGACGCGCGGCGAGTCCGCGGCGAACGCGCTGGCGCGAATGATCAACAGCAAGGAGCGGTATCGACCCGATCAGATGGCTGCCCTGCAATCGCTGGTGTCGGCGGCGTCTCGCAAAACCCAGGTTCGGGAAATCCTCGTGAAGGAGATTCAAAAAGGGATGGTGTTGGCCGACGACCTCATGACGGCCGCCGGCTCGCTGCTCGTCGTCCGAGGCTACGAATGCACGCCCGCGTTTGTCGCAAGATGCCAGAGCTATCCGTCAGGATGGCTGAAAGAGCCGATCAAGGTATTTGTCAGGAGTCCGCATGCGGATGGCGCCACGATGACGCCTGATTCCTGGGTCTGATCCGTCGCCTGCGTGACGGCTCTTGAGATGAGTCGAGACGCGAGAACCTACCTGATGAGCGTGCAGATCCGCCAGCTCGCCGTGATAGACAATGGCTCTCATGGCTTTTCACGTCCTGATCATCGGTGGCTCGGGGCAGGTCGGAAGCGCAGTGGTGCGTGCGCTGACTGCAGAGCCCTCGTGCGCTGAAGTCGTGATGGTCCATCGCAAAGCGATGGCGCTGGCCGGAGACCCTCGCGTCCGGCAGGTGGTTCTTGATACGGCTGCGCCGCAGTTTCCGGCAGACGTGACCAACCTCGCGCGGAGCCTGATGGCGCACGGCGATCCGGTCTACGGGGCCTCCTGTGTCGGCGTCGGCACAGGCAGCCTGAAGTGGACCGAGGAGGAATTGAAGGCGCTCGAAATCGGCGTCGTCGGTGGCTTTGCCCGCGGCTGTCGCGCCGGAGGGATCACGCGGTTTGCGCTGCTCTCGGCAGCGGGCAGCACGCCGCAAAGCCGGATTCGCTACGCCCGGATCATGGGGCTGAAAGAAGAAACCGTTCGAGGCATCGGCTTCACGAGCCTCGCGACTCGTCTTCGATCCCGACTCGTTCTATCTCGGGGTACTGCCGGTCATCGCCGAAGTGTCAGGCGGATTCGGCGTACCGGCGGTACAGGTTGGACAGGCCGCGCTCCTCGGCCAGATGACGACGGGATTCCCCGTCAGTCCGCTGACGCCGGCCACGTTCCTGCTCGTCGGCCTCAGCGGGCTCGACCTCGCCGAGCATCAGCGCTTCTCGATCCCGTGGCTCTTTGCGACGACGATCGTGATGGCGGCGGCGGCAATCGTGTTCGGCATGTTTGGCGTCTAGTCACATCGCGCCCTTGCCCTCCACTTCAGTTCGTCGTCGCGCGCGAGGTGGAGGCCGTAAACGCGTTCACCGCCATGATGGCCTCGCTCTCACTGGCTGGTCGATGCCGGGAGGTCGCCGTGACCCACTCGCCAGGTTTGACAGACGTGACGGCCTCGACACTGCCCGTCGGCACCTGGAACTTGAAGGTGGCGTACTGACGGGCCGGCTCATAGGTCACGAATTCGACCGGGAACGTAAAGGGCTCGCTCCACTTCCTGGCCGCGTCAAATCGGACCGCTCGTGAAATCGCATCGGCGTATGTGTCAAACCCGGACCAGGTCAGGACGATCCGGTCGCCCGCTTTGAACTTCGGGAGTTCCGCGAGCGCCTGATCTCCGACGACGCGCGATTTGACCGTGATGATGCGACCGTTCGCGTCAAACCCCACCAACTCGCCCGACCACGAATAGGTTTCACTGGTCGGTTGCACGGACTGCGCCCCCACGCGAATGGCGGTCAGCGCCAGGACACAGAAGGTCGCGATGCCCAAAAGCACCGGGGTGTTTCTCATGGCCGATTCCTCCGTTGAGAAGTTGGCGGCCTCAAAGGCCGGCCGTGCCGATGTCGTTGGCAATTTCACTGCCAGGCACGACCCGCGGGGAACTCGCGTCAATTGTGGCGGCGCACTCCGGCGCGCGCCAGGCGTCCATGCATGCGCGCCCCACGGCGAGGCACTTTGCCCCAGCTCTCGGCCTTACTTGTCGACGGGCTCGTCGCCCAATTTGATTCCGAATCGGTCCGCCATGCGGTACAGCGTGCGCCGGTCGATGCCCAGTACATCCGCCGCCCGCGTCCGATTGCGTCGGACCGACTGAAGCACGTACTCGATGTAGCGGCGCTCCACTTCGTCGAGCGTCGGCAGATCTTCGAAGAGGCCAGCGGGAACGTCGCGACGGGCGCCCTGCAGCAAGGTTGGGAGATCGTCGGGCCCAACGACCGCGCCCTGGCTGAACAAGACGACCCGCTCGATGGTGTTTTCGAGCTGGCGAACATTGCCCGGCCAGTCGTGCGCGAGCAGAACATCGAGAGCGCCGGAGGAGAGCTCGACCTGTCGACCGGTGCGCTTGCAGGCAGCTTTCAAAAAGGTCGAGATGAGCAATGGGATGTCGTCGCGCCGTTCCCGGAGTGCGGGTAGACGGATGACGATCACGCTGAGGCGATAGTACAGGTCAGCGCGAAAGTGCTTCTCAGCCACCGCTCGCTCGAGATCGCGGTTCGTGGCGGCGACGACGCGATTGTCCACTTTGACCGGGCGACTGCCGCCGACCGGCCGGACCTCGCCCTCCTCCAGGACCCGCAACAACTTGACCTGAAGCGCCGGCACGGTTTCCCCGATCTCGTCAAGGAAGACGGTTCCCCCCTGCGCCTGCTCGAAGATCCCCTTGGCGTCGGCGACCGCGCCCGTGAACGCCCCGCGGCTGTGGCCAAACAGTTCTGACTCGAGCAGCGATTCCGCGATGGCCCCGCAGTTGATGGCCACAAACGGGCGAGAAGCCCGCTGGCTGTTGCGGTGGAGGGCCCGGGCCACGAGTTCCTTCCCGGTGCCGCTCTCGCCGACGATGAGCACTGGAACGACGGAGTCCGCCGCGCGTGCAATCTGCTTGTACACGGACAACATGGCGGGCGTGCGTCCGACGAGCTCACCCGGCGGCATATCACCCGCTGGAGTCGGCGTGACTGCGGGCGGGCCGGTTTGGTCGAGCGCCCGCTGAACCGTCTTCTTGACCTCTTCGATATCGAACGGCTTGCTGATGTAGTCGAAGGCCCCCGCTCTGACGGCGTCAATGGCGGTTTGAAGCGTGCCGAATCCGCTGATGAGCAAGGCCTGACCGTCCGGGTTCGCGCGCTTGAACGCCCGGAGCACGTCAAGACCGTTGACCGAGCTGTTCAGGTTGATGTCGCAGATGACGAGGTCAAACGGCTCGCTGCGCGCCAGGCGGACTGCCCGTTCAGATTCAGTCGCGAGCACGAACTCCCGCCCCGGCGCGGCGAGCACCTCCGCCATGATCCGACACGTGTCGCGGTCGTCATCGACGACGAGAATTTTCGGCATGAGCGAGATCCAACCGCGGATGCGTTCCCTGGGCCGCCGGGAGGTCGATCGTGAACACTGCTCCTTGGTCGGACCGATTGGCCGCGCGGATCGTTCCTCCATGGCTGGCGATCACTTGCCGGGCGATACTCAGTCCCAAACCAGATCCTCTTCCTGGCGCTTTGGTGGTCACCCACGGATCGAAGATGTGATCCAGCAGCTCGGGAGGGATCCCACCGCCGGTGTCTTCGATCTCGAGACGGAGCCGGTCGTTGACACGCTCGAGGCGAATCGCGACTTTTCCTCCAGATACCATCGCGTCGACGCTGTTGGTGACGAGATTGAGCAGCGCCAACTCGAGCTGCACGGGATCGGCCAGGAGTTCCACTGACTCGTCAGGCGTCATCACCTCGATCTGCACGCCCGCGTCGTCGAGCATCGGGCCGGCCATTTGACACACACGCTTCACCAGAGTGCCGAGGTCCGCTCGCTCGTGCGGGACCGTGGGTGGGCGCGAACTGTCGAGCGCTGCGCGGACGACCGCGGCCACTTTGGCGACTTGATCCTGAATCGCTTTCAACCGATCGTGCGAGGGATCGTCCGGTGGTGTGGACTTGATGAGAAGTTGCACATGCGCGGAGATCAGATTCAAAGGTGTCCCAATCTGATGGGCCATGGTGGCCGCCGCCTGTCCCAACGCCGCCAGGCGGCCGGCGCGCGCGAGCTTCTCGCTCAACATGGCCATCTCGCGATGACTGTCGGTGATGGCCACGCTCTTCTGCTCGAACGCCGCCGCGACCGCTTCGACACGCACGTCCACCGCTTCGTTCAGACGCTCGAGCCCCTGGAGGATATCGTTCAGGCCCCGTGCAATGACGCCGATTTCGTCGAGACTGTCGGTCGACACGCGGGCGTGCCGCTGGCCCGCTGCCGCCTGCCGCATCGTCTCACGCATGTGCGCCAGCCGGCGATACATCAGCGCGCGTGCAGCTTGATCGATCAGAAGCGTCGCGAGCAGGATGCCGCTGAAGACAAACCACACCGTCGCCTGTCCCTGGCCCTCCCCCATGCGGAGACCGAGCCACCACAGCACGCCAATGACGCTTGCGACAATCGCGGCGACGACGAGGCTGAACCTGACTCGGAGAGGGAATGTGGACACGACGAGCTCGCTCGGAACCTCAGGCACATTACGAAAGCGCTCTCCTTTTTTCAATATCCCGCCCGAACGGAAGGCGCCCGTGAAGGGCGCCCTGGGGCGAAATGCCTCACGGCGTGGCGATCGTGCGCCACGGATCGATCCTTCACGCTCGCAAATTGCTCACCGAGCGGGGCCTGCGCCGCCTGCCGAATGGGAATCGGACTTGCTACTCAGGGGGACGGTGAGCCCCTACGGACCGAGGTTCACCGATCACCGTAACCATGCGTCGGGTCCATGCCCGGCGCTCCGCAACAAGGAGAGGATTCGATGTTGGGTATGACTACTCGTTGGACGCCGTGGACTGACCTCGCTGGTGTGCACCGTGACCTCGACTCGCTCTTCAACCGGGTGTTCGGCGACACGGCTCGCCCTCAGAGCGTCGATGCGTTCACGCCTGCCGCCGACCTGCGGCGGGACGGGGACACGTGGAAGGTGTCGTTGGCGCTGCCGGGCATCTCCCCGGACAACGTGGACATCGAGATCGTCGACCGGACGCTCCGGGTACGCGGTGAGCGTACCGCCGGAGAGAAGGCCGAACCCGTCATCAGCGAAATTACGTACGGCCGGTTCGAGCGTGAGTTCACGCTGCCCCAGGAGATTGACGCGCAGCACGTGCAGGCCACGTATCGCCACGGCATGCTCGAACTGGTGCTGCCCCTCGCCGAGGGAGCCAAGCCGCATCGGATTGAGGTCAAGACGGTGCCCGAGAGCAAACAGCTCTACGCGGCGTAGTCGCTAGCTGTCTGCCGCGGACAGGGAGGTGTCTGATGCAATCTCAGTCGCTCTCGAAGAACGGGGACGATCGATATGGCGGCGCTGGTGCCGCCATCCTGACCGGCTCCACCATCCGGCGTAATGGCATTCGGCACCAGGCTGTCAATCTGGTGCCACGGCACCATCCGCTCAGCCCTGGATCCTGGAGCCGGAGACCTCACTGGTCGGCGAAGACCCAAACACGGTTGACGGCGTTTCGACCGGTGACGTGCATGCCTGAGTCGACACCGGGCCGCGCTCGAGCGACGGACTCCCGGGAAACGGGCCGATCACGAGTGTTTCGGAAGGCAGTACTGGTGGCGTCCCTCATGGTGCTGGCGGGCCTGGTCGCGGCCGCTCAGTCGTCTGCTCCGATCGTGACGATGAGTGTCACGTTGCCCGACGGGCGGACGCAGGAGCTGATCGCGCCTGAAAGCGGACTCGCGACGGTCAGCCTCAAGGACGGCACCGAATACGGCTTCCGGCCGACGATCCAGGACAGCGCGCCGTGGAATCGGATCGTCGTGACGGTCTTCAAGTCGGCAACGACGAATGCACCGACCGAGCTGCTCGGGGAGATCGAGCTCAAAAGAGGCGCGGCGGCAGCTGATTCGAAGACGAATCCCTCGTTCAAGGTGGCTGTTCCGAAGGTGTCGCCGCCACAAACACCGACAGGTTCGACAAGCTAGTCGTTCGTTGTGAGCTATTGCTCGCGCAACAGGAGGACCAAACATGCTGAGACACGTGGGTTTCTTGGCCTGCTCGGTTGCTCTGCTCGCGTGCGTGATGGAAGCGCCGAGCACCGCGCAGACCCTCGACAAGCGGACACTGTTCACGTTCAGCGGCCCGATCTCGATGCCAGGGGTGACCTTGCCGGCAGGCAAGTATCTCTTCCGGCTGGCCAATCCGGAATCCGGAACGAATGTCGTCCAGGTGTTGAACGCGGATGGCACAAAGCCATACGGGATGTTCTTCGCGATGAGGGCGGAGCGGTTCGAGCCGGCGTCAACGCCGGAGGTCCGCTTCATGGAAACCGGCGCGGGGATGCCCGCCGCCATCAAGACCTGGTGGTATCCCGGCGAGCGGAGTGGCTACGAGTTTGTCTACCCGAAGGAGCAGGCCCGCCGCTTGGCGCGGGGCGCCACGCAGCCGGTCCTGACGACGCAAACCCAGACGACGACAACAGAGCAAACCAACACGGCTGACCTGACGCGGATCTCTTCGGCGGGTCAGGAAACCAATGTCAGCGCCGACGCGACACCAGCTGCTTCGACCCCTGGCGGCACGATCCAGCAGGGTGAGGTCGCGCCAACAGGCATCTCGATCGCCAACGCCACAATCCCCTCGCGAATTCAGGCGACTCCGCTGCCTGCAACCGGACAACCCGCACAAATCGCACGGGCATCGTTGCCGCAGACGGCCAGCATGATGCCCGGCGTCGCCGTGGTCGGTGGTCTGGCGTTGTCTGCCGGCATCGGGTTGTGGGGGTGGCGGCGCTATCAGGCGTAGTGGCAGTGTTCTTTCACGTGCTGCTGGTGTGACGCGCGCCCGTGTCACACCAGCCTCTTCGCCATGTGGTCACACCGATCGTGTCTAGTCGGGGCGTTGCTGGTGAGCCTGCCGTCTTCGGTGACGGTTGCGCAGGACCCGCCGGTTTTTTCCATCGGGTCCGATCTCGTCGTGGTCCACGCGACCATCAAGGATCGAGGCGGGGCGTACGTCACGGGGTTGACGCGCGACGCCTTTGCCATTCTCGAGGACGGCCGTCCGCAGAGCGCGCAGCTGTTCACGAGCGAGGATGCACCGGTGACCGTCGGCCTGCTCATCGATAGCAGCGGGAGCATGCAGCCGATTCGAGAACGCGTCATCGCGGCCGCTGCGGCCTTCGCCGAAGCGAGTCATCCCAGCGACGAACTGTTCGCCCTCGGCTTCAACGAGAGCGTCAGCGCCGCCCTGCCGCCGACGGCTCCGTTCACCAGTGATGTCGTCGTCTTGCAGAATGGGCTGACGAACACGATTCGCGCCAACGGGCGCACGGCGCTCTTCGACGGTATCGTCGCGGGTCTCGATTACCTCGGTCGTGGCCATCACGACCGTCGGGTCCTGGTCATCGTGAGCGATGGCGGCGACAATGCCAGTCACGCCACGTTTGAGGAGGTCGTCACCAAGACCCAAGCCTCGAACGCGGTCATTTACACCGTGGCGCTCGTCGACACAGTTGATGGCGACACGAATCCTGGGCTGCTCCGGCGTATTGCACAAGCGAGTGGGGGCGAGGCATTCGCACCCAGAAATGCCGACCAGATTACAGAGGTCTTGCGCCACGTCGCTCGGGATATCCGCCATACCTACACCCTTGGCTATGTTTCTACCAACACGACAAGAGACGGCGGCTTTCGACAGATTCGTCTGATCGTCCAGTCACCAGACCGTCGCCGGCTGGTGGTCCGCACCCGCACTGGCTATCTGGCCGGTCTGCCAAAACGGAGCGATGGCGATGCGCGCTGAGCGACGCCGACGCTACCTGTCGGTCGAACGGGTGCTCCTGGGAACGGGCATCGTGTGCCTGGGGTGGTGGGGAGTCGTGTCGCTGCACGTGACGCGCTACCAACGCGAACAGCGCGCTGTCTTCGAAAGGATACGGACGGCTGAGCCTGCCGTGGTTGATGCCTCGGCGGCACCAGCCACTGGCTCGTTGATCGGGTCACTCGAGATTCCGCGGTTGCGCCTGTCGGCAATGATCGCTCAGGGTGACGACGCCGCGACGCTCGAGATGGCGATTGGCCATTTACCGGACACGGCGTTGCCGTGGCACGAAGGCAATAGTGCGCTGGCGGGGCATCGCGACACATTCTTCCGACCGCTCCGAGACATCCGGGTCGGTGATGAATTGCGCGTTTCGACCCTCCACGGCGACTTCCGCTATCAAGTGCGAGAGACGACGGTCGTGGGTCCCAACGATGTCTGGGTCCTCGATCCGACTGACCGCCCGACGCTGACGCTCATCACGTGTTATCCGTTCCGCTACGTGGGAAAAGCGCCCCGCCGATTCATCGTGAGAGCGGAACGCATCAACACCGCGGAGGCAAATCAGGTTTGACCGCCATGACGACAAATCCGTACCTCACGATGTCGATCGCGTGGACGCGATCATCCGATCGAGGCCAGGCGTGATGGCAGATCCGCAACTCGGCAGTGATCTCCCGATTCGTGAGTTTCTGACGGGCCTCGCATCTGCGGATGCGGCTCAGGGCGCCGTGTCAGCGGCCGCCGTCGCCGGAGCCATGGGCACGTCGCTCCTCTTGATGGTTGCGACACTGCCCACAACGAGATCAGGTTCACTCGACGAGCGGACGGCGCTGATCGGTGCGGCCACCGCGCTTGGTGACGTGCGGGAACAACTGATCGAGGCGATCGAGACCGAGACCGTGGTGAAGCTCTTCGCGGCGCGCAATATGCCGCAGGGGAGCCCGACACAACGGTCGAAACGCGAAGCGGCGATACAGCTCGCGCTCCGTGCCGCCGCAGACGTCCCACTGGAGGTCATTCGTCTGTGTGCACTCGGGCTGACGCACGCGCAAACGGTCGCGGCATCCAGCTGTCGTGCCGCTGGAAGCGAAGTAGAGTTGGCCGTCACGCTGCTGCGGGTCGGCTTGAACGGCGCTCGGTCGAATCTGGAAGCACGATTGGGCAGTCTGACTGATGTCGTGTACACGAAGGCCGTCGTCGAAGAAATCGCACAGCTCAGCGAGGCGGCTACAAGTGCCGCGCGGGCGGCCGAGTCATCGGTGCAGGTTCCTCCGGCCTGAGACTCGACTGGGACGGAGGTTTCTGAACACACGTCTCCGTGTTGAACGATACGCAACCCTCGACTAGGCTGGTGGTCGACGAGGAAGCGGGCATGGCCATTCCCAAGAGACTGCGACACCGGACAGGCTGGACGATCGGCGTCGTGCTGATTCTGCTCGGCGCATCGTTCGTCATTCCAGTTCGCGGCCAGCGCGGCCGGGTCGGAGAGGTCACGCCTCGACCTGTCACACCACGTGGTGAGCTGGGTGCGGACGAAAAGAGCACCATCGATCTCTTCCAAAAGGCTCGCGCGTCGGTCGTCTACATCAACACCCGCGAAAGAGTCCTCGACCCGTGGACCCGGAACGTGTTCAGTATCCCGGGGGGCACCGGTTCCGGATTCGTGTGGGACGGAAGCGGCCACATCGTCACCAATTTCCATGTGGTGGCGGGGGCTTCAGAAGCCCGCGTCCGGCTGAACGACGGCCGTGATTCGCCCGCGACGCTCGTCGGGGCAAGCGCAGACCACGACCTGGCCGTACTCCGCCTCAACGTTTCCAGCTCGCTGTCGCCCGTCGCCATCGGCACGAGCCAGGACCTCAGGGTCGGACAGAAAGTGTTCGCCATTGGGAATCCATTCGGCCTTGACTGGACAACTCACGACCGGCATCATCTCCGCACTGGATCGCTCGTTGCCGGCGCAGGACGGCCGTACACTGATCGAGCATCTGATCCAGACGGACGCCGCGATCAACCCGGGAAACTCGGGCGGGCCGCTGCTTGACAGCGCGGGTCGGCTGATCGGTGTGAACACGGCCATTTTCAGTCCGTCTGGCGCATCGGCGGGCGTCGGGTTCGCCGTGCCGATCGATACGGTGAACCGGGTCGTGCCGCAACTCATCGCGCGCGGCAAGTACACTCGTCCCGGTCTCGGGATCGCTGTCGACGAGGCCCTCAATCGGTCCGCGATCGAACAGCTGCGCGTCGAAGGTGTCGTGATCTTGAGGGTGACGCCTGGTTCTCCGGCGGCGGCCGCTGGTCTCCAGGGAGCACAGCTCGCCGCCGATGGAAGCATGGTGCCGGGTGACATCATCGTCGCGATCGATGGCCGGCCCGTCGAGAGTGTGGCGCGATTGTTCGCCAGGCTGGATGATCATCAAGTGGGCGACAGCGTGCGCCTCACCGTTCTGCGCGAGGGTCGCAGGGTCGAGCTGACCGTGACACTCGTCGGAGGCGCGTAGTCGGACATGAACTGCTACCTGGTGTTGGGCGTCCCGCAGGATGCCGACGCCGACACGATCCGGAGCGCATTTCGGGCTTTGGCGCGACGCTACCACCCAGACGCCGGCGCGGGATCGCTCGGGTCGCGACACCTTGACGAGCTCATCGACGGATTGTTTCAGACGTGGGACGAGCTGTTTTTCGGCGCTCCGCGACGCCGCGATCGAATGTGAGCGGCTCCCATGGCTTTTCGCGTCCTGATCATTGGCGGCACGGGACAGGTCGGCGCTTCGGTGGTGCGTGCGCTGGCTGGGGAACCATCGTGCTCTGAAGTCGTGATGGTCAATCGCAAAGCGATGGCGCTGGCCGGAGACCCTCGCGTCCGGCAGGTGGTTCTTGATACGGCTGCGCCGCAGTTTCCGGCAGACGTGACCAACCTCGCGCGGAGCCTGATGGCGCACGGCGATCCGGTCTACGGGGCCTCCTGTGTCGGCGTCGGCACAGGCAGCCTGAAGTGGACCGAGGAGGAATTGAAGGCGCTCGAAATCGGTGTCGTCGGTGGCTTTGCCCGCGGCTGTCACGCCGGAGGGATCACGCGGTTTGCGCTCCTCTCGGCAGCGGGAAGCACGCCGCAAAGCCGGATTCGCTACGCCCGGATCATGGGGTTGAAAGAAGAAACCGTTCGAGGCATCGGCTTCACGAGCCTCGCGATTTTCCGTCCCGGCATCATCGGCGGCAACGCTCACACGCCGGGCTACGCGGCGTGGTTGGGTCGCTTGATTCCCGGTCCGTTCGGGACAATTGAGCAGGACGACATCGGACGCGCCTTCGTCGCGGAATTCATTCAGAGCTCGGCCTCACACGGGGTGGTGTATCTCGAAAACAGGGCGATGAGACGACTGTCCCGTACCCTGCGATCGTCCACCTAATCCGTTTTCGAATTCGGTGTCGAGTGGCCGACGTTCGCCGACACGCCAGGACCAGACGGCTCCAGCGAACCAGGCGAGACGGCCTGGGAAACCGCATCGACCCGCGACTTGTCGGTGGCATGCGCAGCTCCGTGAGCTGCGCGGACTTCTGGCGCTCTCGATGCGGTTTCCCGTCTGTCGCGGGCGACAGGCCGCTCGCAAGGTTCGCTTCCGCCGTCCAGTCCTGGCTTGCGCCACGCTCGCCCGTGCTATCCCGAGCCGTCCACCGGCGACAGTGACGATTTGCGGCGGCGACGCGTGCGAACTCGCGCGACTCAGATCACTGAAAACGTGCGCGCAGGCGGTCAATCCGCGTCGATCGTGAATGGCGGAGGCATCCCCGCGAGCAATCGACATGGTCGAATGTTTGAGCCGGATGCGGGGTTGGGCCCATCGACGCGGCCATCGTGAGTCCAGCGCCGGAGCGCACGTTTTCCGCGCGACGTTCGGTCGCGGCGACGCCGCGAATCGTCCCTGGCGCCACTCATCGGCGACCGATTCGGACTACAGAGGACGCAAGAATGGGATAGCGACGCGCGGAGCGGCCGGTCGCACGCGGCAGGTCACTTCGCATCCCGTCTGACGTATCGTACGGCAATGAGACGAACACTGAGTGTCGCCACACTGGCAGTCGCGTGCTTGACGGTGTCGCTCGCGGGGCAACAGAAGAAGCCCAGTCCCGACGCCTATGCCGCCACCCAGATCGGCGGTCGTTACGTCGGCGCCGATCCGGTCTACGTGGGCGGCAAGTGGATCGAGATCAGCTACGGCGGCCCCATCAAACGGGGCCGCGACCTCTGGGGCAGCGGCCAGAGCTACGGCAAGATGCTCGACAACGGCGCGCCGGTGTGGCGCGCCGGCGCCGACGTATCCACCTACCTGATGACGCAGGCCACGCTGGTCATCAACGGCAAGCGGATCGAGCCCGGCGGCTACTCGCTCTTCATCGATCTCACGCCCGAGGCGTGGACGCTGATCGTCTCCGATTGGCAGCCCCAGCGATTCTTCAATCCGGACAACCGGGATCAGCTGTGGGGATCGTTCGGTTACACGCCGGCGAAGGACGTCGTCCGCGCGCGCATGACGAAGACCACCCTGCCGTTCTCGATGGACCAGTTGACCTGGTCGTTCATCGACATGTCGGACAAGGGCGGCCGGCTCGCGATCATGTGGGACACGGTGATGGCCGTCGTGCCCTTCACGATCGTGGAATAGCCGCCGCGAGAACCCGGGCGCCTCCTTCAGGCGCGAACGACTTCGAAGTGCATCATCATCCCGGCGGCGTGATGCTCGAGGATGTGGCAGTGCGCCATCCACGGGCCCGGCCGATCGTCGGGAAGCCAGGCGATCTTCACGCGCCCGAGCGGCGGCACATGCACCGTGTCTTCCCAGGAGCGGTAGGCGGGCGGTTTGCCATTCACCGTCAGGACCTGGAAGAAGAAGCCATGCAAGTGGAACGGGTGATCCATCGGCGTCTTGTTGACGATGTCCCAGACTTGCAGCTCACCGACGCGGACCGCGTCGCCGTGGTGATGACGCTCGCCGTTGATCTTGAAGTCCCAGCCGCGCCGCAGACTGGGCCAGCCGCCAAGACTCACTTCGCGCATCGACGGCGTTTCAGCCGGCGCGAGCGGCGCGATTGAGCGCAGTCTCGCTGGAATGTTCGCGACCGAGGGCCGCGCCTCCCCCACCCGCACGCTGCCGTAGACCGCCGGGCGCCGGGATCGGAAGCCGGCCGACCGCAGGGACTCGATCGCGAATTCCTGACCTGCCTCAAACGGACCGACGACGATCTCGACGCGATCGGCCGGTGCCAATTGGACTTCGGTCGCATCGACCGGCGATTCAATCAAGCCACCGTCGCTGCCGATGATGCGGAACGGCAGACCCGACAACGAGAAGTTGACGTAGCGGGCGCTCGACACATTGACGAGCCGCCACCGTTCAACCTGCCCGGCGGCGATATCGAACGTCGGCTTGACGCGGCCGTTCAGAAGACGAATCTGGCCCTGACGGCCGTTGTGCCGTTCGAGCACACCGCCGGGCGCCGCGATCGCGCCCTGACGGTCGAGCCGCACATCGTCGAACACCAGCACGCGGTCCTGGTCGACCACCGGTTCGCTGGCGCCGCGCACGACCATCACGCCGTACAACCCACGTTCGAGCTGCACCGTTTCGTTGGTGTGGGGGTGATACCAGAACGTGCCCGCATCCGGCAGCGCAAAGCGGTACTCGAAGCAGACGCCCGGCGGGACGGTCTTCTGGACGTCCTGCGTGCCGTCCATCGGCGGTGGCAGCCGCAGCCCATGCCAGTGGATCGTCGTCGGCTCGTCCAGCTGGTTCGTCAGGCGAACCACCAAGGTGTCGCCCTGGCGGGCCTCGATCGTCGGACCTGGTGTGACGCCGTTATAGGACCAGCCGTGCAGCGGCTGATGTCCGCCGCCAATGTCCCAGGGGTGCGCGGCGGCCTCGAGGTCGACGACCACCTCGCGTCCGCCTTTCGGCACGAGCGGCGTGAATTCGCGCTCCGGGACCACTCCGGCGACCGGTTCAGCGTGGCAGTGATTCGACATCTTCATACCCTCCTGCAATCTCGTGTCGCGGGTGATCCGCTGACATTCGGAGACTACCGGCGTGGCGGGGGCTGAAGATTGAATGACCCAGTCGAAGTTCTTGAACAAACCTGCTACGTGACAGTTGTGGGCTCCGGCTTTAGCCGGAGCCTCAGTAAATCCGGCTAAAGCCGGATTCCACGCACGACAGCTAACACGCTACGCATTTGAATGCGGGGCGGCGGACACGTCGAACGGCGACGAAATCTCGAAGAACTCCCCGCGCATCATCACCGACGGCGGAATGCCAAACATCTGATAGAAGGTCCGCGTCAGGTGGGCGGCATCGGCGAAATCGGCGGCGTGCGCCGCGGTGGCGAGGGTGCGCTCCCGGCCGATCACGAGCATGGCTCGTGTCAGCTTGCGCCAGAGCATATAGCGCCTGAATGGCAGACCGACCTGCTGTTTGAAGAGATGCGCAAAGCGGCTCGGCGACAGGAAGATCAACGCCGCGGCCTCGTCGATCGACATGCGGAGCTCGTCAGACTCGCGGATGGCCGCGATCACACGCGTCACCCGCGCATCGAGGCGACGGCTGGGCGGCGCTCCGGTGCAGAGCGCATGCACGCAGTGTCTGACGAGAGCCCCGACCTCAAGACTCTCGAACGGTTCCTCCAGGAAGCGGCGCAGCTCCGCGACCGAGGACGCCAGCCGTGCCTCCGGCACCAGGGTGATGTCGTCGCGAAGCGATGACCGCAGCCAGACGCCCTCGACCGATTCGGGGTCGACGAACACCATCGCGCTCAGCGCGCCGTGCGCGTCGTACGAGTGGACGACATCGGGTCGCACTACGAGGCCGCGTCCCATCCGCCAGTCGCCTCGCTTGCCGCGAATGCCGATTTCGCCGTCGATCGCGATGACGATCTGAATGGCGTGATGCAGGTGCGGCGGAACGACGCCCTGAGTGCGGCCGACGGCGAAGAACCCGCCATCCCAGAGATACCAGCGCCCCTCTCCCGACCAGCGCGACGCGCCGGCGCCGGCCGCGGCAGCAGGTTTATTCAAGATCTTCGGCTCGCTCATTCAATCTTCGCCCCGTCGCACATCGCTACTCTCAACCGGTCGCGGCGATGTCCGCCGGCCGACAGACAACAGGAGTATTGCGATGAGCACTGCACAGCGTATCGAAAAATCAGACCGGACGTGGAATCCGGCGGACCGCCGTCGCCTTGGCGGAGGCTGGTCAACCGGATTTGCCAGGCGGTGGGCGGTGATCGCTGTCGTCTTCGTGGCGGCAGTCACCCTGACGGGGTGCGGCGCCACCATCGCGATGATTCGCGGCACCGGGGCGAAGCGTCCGGCAGCCACGGAGTTCGGATTCGGCCCGCGTTCGTCCGTCCAGGGCCGCTACGTGGCGACGCTCGAGCCCGAGCGGCAGCTCCGCCCGCGTCGAATGCAGACGGTGCGCGTCACCGTGGTCGATCGCGACGGTCACCCCATTGATGGCGCAACGCTGACGATCGACGGCGGCATGCCGCAACACGGGCATGGGCTGCCGACGCGCCCGCGCGTGACGAGAAGCCTGGGCAGCGGCGCCTACGAGATCGAAGGTGTGCGCTTCAGCATGGGCGGCTGGTGGGAATTCAAGGTCGCGATCTCGGCTGGTGCCGGCGCGGACACGGTCACCTTCAATCTGGACCTGTAGTCCAAGGACGGAGCCACTGCCATGACCCCGAATCGCTTCTTTACCACCTGCGGCCTGCTGCTCGCCGCGACGATCGCCGGAACCGCCGCGACATCCACTGACGGGTGGTCGGATCGCCAGATTGACGAACTGCGCTCGCTGTCGTTGGCCGATCTCGAACCGCTGGCACCGGACCCGACCAACCGCGTCGCCGACGATCCGCGCGCGGCGGCGCTCGGCCAGCGGTTGTTCTTCGACACCCGGTTCAGCGCCAACGGTCTGGTGGCATGCGCGACGTGCCATCAAACCGACCGCGGCTTTCAGGATGGAATCGCGCTCGGCCGCGGCGTCGGCGTCACCGCCAAACGGACCATGCCGATCGCCGCCACCGCCCGATCGCCGTTCCTGTTCTGGGACGGGCGCAAAGACAGCCAATGGGCACAGGCCCTCGGTCCGCTCGAAAGCCCGGTCGAACACGGCGGCACGCGCGCCCAATACGCACATCTCGTCAACACGCACTACCGGACCGACTACGAGACCGTCTTCGGGCCGCTGCCAGACCTGGGCGAGCCCGACTCGGTCACGCGCGTGTTCGTCAACATGGGCAAAGCGATCGCGGCGTTCGAGCGGCGCGTCGCGTTCGGCGCGTCACGCTTCGACCACTACGTCGACGCGCTCAACGAACGCCGGCGCAGCGACGGCATCTTGACGAACGACGAAGTCGCGGGCTTGAGACTCTTCATCGGCAAGGCGCGCTGCACGCAGTGTCACAACGGTCCGTTGTTCACGAACAACGAGTTTCACAACACCGGCGTGCCTCGCCGGACCGACCTGCCCACCGACGATGGACGATTGACGGGCGCAGCGGCGGTGCTTCGCGACGAATTCAACTGCCGGAGCCGCTGGAGCGACGCGCCCGAACGCTGCTCGGAACTGAACTTTCTGGTCACCGGGGACCATGCGCTTCGGAACGCGTACAAGGTGCCGTCGCTGCGCAATGTCGCCGCGCGTGCACCCTACATGGATGCCGGGCAGTTCGCGACGCTCGCCGAGGTGCTCGATCACTACAACCGCGCCCCGGTTGCCCCGGCGGGCCATTCGGAGCTGACGCCGCTGCACTTGAAGACGGGTGAACTGCGTCAACTGGAAGCATTTCTGCACACGCTCAGCGGTCCGACACTCGTCCAGGGTCTGCCACCGCTGAACCCCCAGTGACGCGGACTTTTGACTTCGTGATCGTCGGCGCCCACCGGGCAGCGCAGGCCGCCACCATCGAAGCCACACGGAACGGGTGGCGCGTGCTGGTCGTGATCCGCTCGGAGCGGACACAGTTCGGCACGAGACTCCGCAGGGCGGTTCAGGCGGCCGGCGCCCCGCAGGGATCGCTCTCCGTTCTGACCGGCGCCGAAGTCGTCTGCGTGGACGGAGTGCATGGCGTCGAGGCCGTGATCATCCGCCGCATCCGGACGGGCGCCCTGATCGCCGTCAACGCATCGGCAATGCTCGACTTCACGCGCAACACACAAGGATTGAGGTGATGACATGGAAACCGCTGTTGGTGTTGGTATCGCGCTGGCTCTCGGTCTCGCCCTCATGGCACGCACGAACGGTCTCGACCGCGATCGTGGCTTCTACTCCGCGGCATTGATCGCCGTCGGCTCGTACTACGTCCTCTTCGCGGCGATGGCCGGCGCCACGTCCGCGCTGATGATCGAATCGGCAGTGATGGCCGGCTTCGTTCTGGCGGCGGTCATCGGCTTCACCGGGAGCCCATGGCTCCTCGTGACGGGGCCGGCCGGTCACGGCATCTTCGATCTGTTCCACGGAAGCATCATCGACAACCCCGGGGTGCCGGCCTGGTGGCCGGGCTTCTGCGCTGCGTTCGACGTCGCCTTCGCCGGATGCCTCGCCTGGACCTCGCGCCGCTCGCCGATCGCGGTGCGCCGATGAAAGCCATTCTTCACACCCGTTACGGTCCGCCCAGCGTTCTTCAGCTCACGGAGGTCGACAAGCCGTCTCCCAAGGACGACGAGATTCTGGTCGCGATTCGAGCGACCACCGTGTCGACCGCCGATTGCAACATGCGCAACTTCACCTTCGTGACCAGATCCATGCGGCCGTTGGCCAGGCTCATGTTCGGCATCGTCAGGCCCTGGAAACAGCGGATCCTGGGGACCGAGTTGACTGGAGAGGTGGAAAGCGTCGGGAAGAACGTCACGCGGTTCAAGCGGGGCGACCGGATTGTGGCCTCGCGCGGAATGGCAAGTGGAGGCCACGCCCAGTACGCCTGCGTCCCTGAAGACGGAGCGCTGGCGCTCAAGCCGGACTCACTCAGCTGGGAGGCGGCGGTGGCGATTCCGTTCGGAGCGAACACGGCGCTTCATTTCCTCCGGGACCTCGGGAAGATCCAGGCAGGGCACGAGGTGCTGATCATCGGCGCTTCGGGAAGCATCGGCTCCGCGGCCGTGCAACTGGCCAAACACTTCGGAGCGACGGTGACCGGTGTCTGCAGCGCCGCCAACGTCGACCTCGTGAAATCGCTGGGCGCGGACAGCGTCGTCGACTACACCAAGGAAGACTTTGCGAAGAATGGGAACACCTACGACTTGATCTTCGACATCGTTGGGGCGACGACGTTCGGGCAGTGTCGGCGATCGCTGAAGCCTCACGGCATCTTTCTTCAGAACATCGTGGGTCTGCCTGACGTCGCTCGCATCCTCTGGACGTCGCTTGCCGGAGGAAAAAGAGTCAAAGGCGGAGTGGCTCTGGAAAGTCCCGCGCGGATGACGCTGATCACGGAGCTGGCCGGCGCCGGCACGCTCAAGCCGATCATCGACAGGACGTATCCCCTGGAGCGAATTGCGGAAGCCTTTGAATATGTTGAGCGCGGCCACAAGAAAGGAAATGTGGTCATTACGGTTTAGCGGCGCGCTGGGGGCTCCGCCAGCACGACGCGATCCAGGCGCAGCAGTTCGCCGACCGACCACGCCTGAAACGGGCAGCCGCGCGGCGTGAATGGGGCTTCCGCGTCCGCAATCTCGGAAACATGGCCGAGGCCCGCGGACTCCAGGTGTCCCATCAGCGGCGCAAGGAAGCGTTCGCGGGCTTCCCGGCGGATTTCTGACGTATTCCCGCGAACGCGAATCCAGGCGTCGACGAACGGGCCGATGAGCCACGGCCACACGGTGCCCTGGTGGTAGACCGCGTCGCGCGCGGCGGAGTCACCTTCATAGTGCGGCGCATATCCCGGTTCGAACCGCGCGAGCGACCGCAGGCCGAGGGGCGTGAGGAGCTCGCGTTCGACGGCGTCGACGATGAGGCGGGCGCGCTCGCCATCGACGAGCGCGAGCGGCAATCCGCCGACGGCCAGAATCTGATTGGGCCTGAAGGTGTCGTCGCGAGTCCCAGGCACGTGATCGACATCCACCACGTCGGATAGATGCCCCCACTTCTCCGTCCAGAACCGTTCGTTGAACGATCGTCTTCCCCGTTCAAGGACGTCGCGCCAGGAGCGGTCAAGTGTGCTGGCAATTGCGAGCGCGTTCAGCCACAGCGCCTGGATTTCGACCGGTTTGCCGATCCGCGGCGTGATCTCCCGATCGCCGACGCGCGCATCCATCCAGGTGAGCTGCGTGCCCGGGACTCCAGCCGCGAGCAACCCATCGGCATCGAGCTTGATGCCAAACCGCGTGCCGCCAGCGTAGCCGCTGACGATTTCGAGAATCGCGACCTCGAGCATGCGCCGTTGGTCCGGCGTCAACACCTTGGCGCGGCCGCGATCGGCGTGAACAAGTTCCGACGCGGCCACGACAAACCAGAGCGAGGCGTCGACCGCGTTGAACTCTGGCGCTTCGCCGTGGTCCGGAAACCGGTTCGGCAACATGCCCTGCGACACGGCTCCCGCCCACTCGAGCAGGATGTCGCGCGCATCCGCCAGCCGACCCGTCGCCACGCAAAGCCCGCGAATGGCGATGAACGTGTCGCGTCCCCAGTCGGTGAACCACGGATAGCCGGCCACAATGGTCTTTCCGGCCCCGCGGCGAACCAGATAGGCGTCGGCCGCGCGGTCGAGCGCAGTCGGAAACGAAGCGCGCCGGCGGCGTTCTGCCGCCCGCTTGCATTCGACGAACCTGACAACCTCCTCAGCGCTCTCGTCCGCGGGGGCGGTGTCACGACCAGCGGTCAAAGTCCAAACCGCTTCGACGCCGGGCGCTGGCAGCTGCCAGGACAGTTCCCCAGGCGATGCCAAATCTTCGATCGCGTCCAATCCGCGTTCCCGCTCGGCGAGGTAGAGAAACTGTCGGTACCACTCCGGCGCATGACGGTAGCCACCGTTTGTCCCCATGATGATGGCCGGAATGCCGTCGTACGGCCGGAACGTCAGCGTGGCCCCATGCAATTCAGCGTCGAACCGGAAGCTGCCATTCTCTCGATGCATCGCGTGATAGTCGCGTCCCGACAACAGCGGGCGAACGCGGAGTACGACTTCGTGCGGACCGTCGACCAGCTTCCAGCTGACCACGACGGTCCCCGTCGCATGAACGGCGACGATCTCGTGGCGGATCCGGGTGCCATCCGGCAGCGCGAACTCCCATGCCGGCCAGGGCTCGGCGGTAAAGCTCGCGATGTACCTCGCACCGTCTGGGTATTGCACGTCTGGCGCGTACCTCTGTGTCGAGAGGGCAAACGATCCGGACACCGTGTCGACCCAGGCATCGAAGCCGTTGACCAGGGCCATGCGACCGGTGGGCGGAGTGGTTGCGGAGAGCAGGAGCGCGTGATAGCGCCGCGTCCGTATGCCGGATGCCGTGCCCGACGCAAACCCGCCCAGGCCGTCGGCCTCGAGCCACTCGGCTGAATCAATCCGGCTGAAGCCGGATCCCACGATGTCATCTTCGAATGTCATACGGACATCCTGAGATAGGTCCCGGCCGGCGTCCTCGACAGAAAGCCGGTCGCGGCGAGGTCGTCGAGAATGCGCTCGGACTCGCGACGATCGAGGGCCCACAGGCGAGCCGCCTGGGCCACTGTCAAGTGCAGGCCGGGCATCTCCATGAATTCGCTGCGGACTCGTGTCAGTGTGGCAGAAGGAACAGGCGTCATGGCCCGTTCGATGTCGTCGCGAACACGACGTTTCAGTTGGCTGTCGTGAAACCACGGCCGAGATGCGACATCGAACTGCCATGGATCTCAAGGATAAAGTTGCGGTGATCACGGGCGGCAAGCGGATCGGCCGCATCGTGGCGCGGGAATTGGCCGCACGCGGGATGGACCTCGTCCTGTCCTACCGCGGCTCGAAAGAAGAGGCCGATCAGACCGTCGCCGATGTCGAGGCCAAAGGGCGCCGGGCGACGACGGTCAGCGGCGATGTCTCGAAGCCGGGCGACTGCACGGCCATCATCGACCACGCCGTCAAGACGTTCGGCCGCGTCGACGTGCTGGTCAACATGGCCTCGATCTATCGCTCGAAACCGCTCGGCGACGTGTCGGTGGACTACTGGGACGCCGACCTCAACGTCAACACTCGCTCCGCCTTCCTCTGCGCGCAGGCCGCCATTCCGCACATGCGCCGCTCGCTCGGCGGGCGCATCGTCAACTTCGCCGACTGGCTCGCGAGCAGCGGCCGGCCCCGGTACACCGGGTTCACGCCGTACTACGTGGCCAAGGCCGGCGTCATTGCGTTGACGGAGTCGCTGGCGCTTGAAGTCGCCGCCGACAATATCCTGGTCAACGCCATTGCGCCAGGACCGATCGTCGCGCCGCCGGACATGAGCGCCGCCGAAGCGGAGGAAGTCGCCAAGGCGACGCCGGTCGGCCACTGGGGCGGCGAAATGGAAATCGCCAAAGCGGTCCTGCTGCTCTGCGAGACCGACTTCATCACCGGCGAAACCATTCGCGTCGACGGCGGCCGGCACCTGGCGTAGCAGTCGTCAGCCGTCAGTCGTCAGCCGTCAGCCGTCAGCCGTGGAATCCGGCTTCAGCCGGATTCGTGCGGGTCCGGCTGGAGCCGAACGCCAGATACTTGAAAAGAGGATTCGACATGAACACGTCCACCTTGAACGCCCCCGCCACGGCTCAGGCTCAACGACTGCTTGGACGGAAAGCGCTCGTCACCGGCAGCAGCAAAGGCATCGGCCGCGGCATCGCGCTGCGCCTCGCGCAAGAGGGCGCCGACGTCGTCGTCAACTACAACAGCGATCCGCAGGGTGCAGACGAGGCACTCAGGGAGATCGAGGCGTTGGGACGCCGCGGTGCGAGCATCAAAGCGAACCTGGGCTCAGTCGCCGAGGTCCAGGACCTGGTGATGCGGAGCGCGGACGCGCTCGGCGGTCTCGACATCCTCGTCAACAACGCCGGCATCGAGAAGCATGCCGCGTTCTGGGATGTCACCGAACGCGACTTTGACGCCGTCATCGACGTCAACCTCAAAGGCGTCTTTTTTGCGACACAGGCGTTCGTGCGGCAGTGTCAGCTCCACGCCACCCACGGCAAGATCATCAACATCAGCTCGGTGCACGAAGAGCTGGCGTTCCCGAACTTCGCGGCATATTGCGCGAGCAAGGGCGGCGTGCGGATGCTGACGCGCACGCTGGCGGTCGAGCTCGGGCCACTTGGCATCACGATCAACAGCATCGCCCCCGGAGCGATCGAGACGCCGATCAACACGAAACTCCTCAACGATCCGGTCAAGCTCCAGTCACTGGTGCGGCAGATCCCGCTCGCCCGTCTCGGAAAGCCCGCCGATGTCGCCGGCCTCGCCGTGTTTCTCGCCTCCTCGGACAGCGACTACGTCACCGGCACGACGTACATGATCGACGGCGGGCTGACGGTCTTCTATCAGGAACAGTAAAAAGCAGTTGGGGGCCCCGGCTTTAGCCGGAGCCCTTCTCCCCCGAAGATTCTCGATGGACACACGCGGCGCCATTGGGAACAATGCATCGCCACCATGAGCGTCGATGTCACGACGGAGATAGTCATCGCCCGGCCGCGGGACATGGTTGCGGCGTATGCTGCCGACCCCGACCACGCCCCCGATTGGTACGTGAACATCCAGAGTGTGGAGTGGAAGACGCCACGTCCTCTCGCCGTGGGCTCGCGGGTGGCGTTCGTGGCCCAATTCCTCGGCCGCCGTCTCGCCTATACGTACGAGATCGTCGATTGGATCCCCGGCGAACAGCTGGTGATGCGGACCGCTGAGGGACCGTTTCCGATGGAAACCAGCTATTCGTGGAAGACAACGCGAGCAGGGACGCACATGACCTTGCGAAACCGCGGAACGCCAACCGGATTCTCCAAGTGGTTGGCGCCGTTCATGGCCGGCGCGATGCGGCGCGCCAATCGAAAGGATCTGGCGGCACTCAAAGCGGTCCTGGAGTCAGCATGAAATCCGGCTAAAGCCGGATTCCACCATCGGCCCTGCACTACAATGGCCGCTTCTTTCGTAACTACGACGAGGAGCGCAGCCATGACCGCTGATCAAGCGACCGCCGTGATGAGGATGTTGACCGGGCTCATCGAATCGGAAGCGCCGGCCACCAGAAAGATCTTCCGCGCGATCACCAATCGGAACTACAAACCGGACCCGAAGTCGCGCACCGCGTGGGAAATTGCCACGCACGCGGCGATGGCCGATATCTGGTTTGCCGATTCAATCCTGAACGGGGCGTTCGCCTGGTCGGGCGAGCCGCAGGTCCCGGCGGAAATGACTGACCCGGCGGCGGTCGCGCATTGGCACGAGACGCACCTGGCCGACCGCCTGGCAAAGCTGCGCGCGATGTCGCCGGACCATCTCCTGCGCCCGGTGGACTTCTTCGGAAACAAAGCGCCGGCGGTCACCTGGCTGGGGATGATGAACAACCACGCCGTGCACCATCGCGGTCAGCTGGCCGCGTATCTGCGCGCGATGGGATCGAAGGTGCCGGCGATCTACGGCATGAGCGCGGACGAACCGATGCCGGGGATGTAGGCGGAAACAAGATGTGGGCTCCGGCGGAAGCCGGAGCCCACCCCGAATCCGGCTAAAGCCGGATTCCACGACGGTCACTTCTGCGACACACGACCGTCACTTGTGCCCCGCCACCTTGAGCCGAATCCGATAGAGACCCGTTCGCGCGGTGAGATAGAGCGTGCGGCGATCAGCGTCGCCCCAGGCGAAGTTGGCGGGAAGCTCTGGCCCGCTGATTGTCCCGAGGTGCGCTCCACTGGACGAGAGCACCCAGATCCCTCCAGGTCCGGACACGTAGACGTTCCCAGCCTCGTCGGTCTTCAGGCCGTCGAGCGCCTCCTCACCGGGAGCGCCGGTCATATCGAAAAACAGTGTCCCTGGCGCCAGCGTGCCGTCAGGAAGAACCTCGTAACGAGTGACGGTCTTCGCGTTCTCGTCCCAGTTCGCCACGTAGAGGTATTTCTCGTCCGGCGAAAACGCCAGCCCGTTCGGTCCCTTCAGGTTCTTGGCGACCACCTGGACGCGGCCGTCGCTGATGCGAAGCACACTGCTGTACTCGAGCTCCTTGGCCGGGTCGTCGTAGACACCGGGCAGACCGAACGGCGGATCGGTCACATAGAGCGCGCCGTCGGATTTGTAGACCAGATCGTTCGGGCTGTTGAGACGTTTGCCGCCCACGCGGTCGGCGAGGATCGTCTGCTGACCGTCGGCTTCGATGCGAACGACGCGCCGGTTGCCATGTTCGTCGATCGTCAAGCGACCACGCGAGTCGAGCGCCAGCCCGTTCGATCCCGGCTGCTTGTAGCGCCCGACATCGGCTCCCGAGTAGCCGCTCTGCTCCTTGAACACGGACAACCCTTGCGTCGCCGACCACCGATAGATCCGGTTCGCGTTCGGATCGCTGAACAGCAAAGCGCCCTCGGGCAGCCATACTGGACCTTCGGTGAATTGAAAGCCTTCCGCCAGCTGTTCGATCCTGGTGCCGGCGTCGACGATGGCATCGAGCCCACTCGCCCGTCGATCGATCGTCGTCGGCACGAGGCCGCGGGTCTCGCGCGGACCCGACTTGTAGAAGTCCAGTTTCGCGCCGCGGATCCAGATGTAGTTCGGCGGTGGATCCGAAATGGGTCCGTTGATGCCGAAGATCGCCAGCTGAATCCGTTGTCCAGGCTTGACGTTCCTGGCGATGACGAGACGGTTCGCTGTATTCCAACCGGCCACCAGTGACCCGCCCGATTGCCCAAGCTCGCGCGGCAATTGGCCGTCGACCCAGACTTCCGCGTAGTCGTCGACGGTGACTTCGAAGACAACCGTGGACCCCGTCGGATCAAAATCGCCGATCCGCTCGGGTATCCGGACGTTCAAGCGGTACCAGTTGAACGAGACGCGTCCATTGGATCGGCGCGCGGCCAGCGATGTCGCGGGCACGATCTCCCACGACGACTCGTCGACGTGGCGCCCGCCGGCATGGGGCGCGATGTCGTAAGTACGAATCGGTCCGCCATTCGGCTTGCCGTTCGCGTCGGGCCCCTTGAAGTCGGTCTCGGCAATCCTGACATCGGAGTACCGCCACTCGGCATCGAGGGCCTTCACACCGGCCTCGGTGCCGAGATCGATCGTTCTGTCTGGCTGGCCGACGATGAGCGCGGCGGTGACGAGAAAAAGGCCGATCATCGGACTTTCACCACGTAGTAGAGCACCGGGCCGTTCACGTTCTTGAACCAGTGCGGCGTGCCCTTCGGCACGACGATTACATCGCCCTTCTTCAGCACGCGGGTCTCGCCGCCGTTGACGCTCGCACCACGCTGCTCGTCGGCGGCCGTCACCTTGATGTCCACTGGGATGCCGCCCGTGACGAACGTCGTGCTGCCTTCCAGCATGTAGATGATGTCGGTGTCCTTGTCGTGGACTTCGACCTGGCCTTCCGCGTCGCGGCGGCTGGCGTGAACCATGTAGTTGCCCTGATCGACGAGCACGCTCCCCTTCGCGAACCCGGCCGAAACATCCTTCGCCGGAAGATAGGTGACCTGCGACGGCGCCAGGGCCGATTTGAACAGGTCGGTCGCGGCGGCCGCGACTTTCGCGAGCTCCTCGTCCTGCGCCGCGTTTGCGGCGCCACTGACGCCGACCGCGCCGACGATCTGTCCATCGACGGTCAGCGGGATGCCGCCGGCCAGCGGCGTCATCACGGAGACGGCGACGAGCGACGTGCGCCCGTTCTTGACGGCATCCTCGAGGTTTCGCGTCGGCTGCCGAAAGGTCGCCGCGGTGCGCGCCTTCTCGATCGCCACGGCGGATCCGGCGGGGAAGGTGTTGTCGAGACGCACCAGATGCAGCAGGTTGCCGCCGTCGTCGACGACGGCGATCGCGCCAGTCGTGTTGAGGCGGCGGGCCTCGGCTTCCGCAGCCGCGGCAACCAGCTTCGCGCCGTCAAGCGTCAGCACGTGCTTGTCGCTGCGCGTGAGGGCACTGTTCTCGGCGGCGAGTCGGGGAGTGAATGTCGTGGCCGTCAGCACACCTACGGCGAGTACGAACAACGGTCGTTTCATGATGTCCTCGTGAAGAAAAATCGAGCCTCTGAACGCGGCCAGATACCGGCCTGGCGCCCAGAGGCTCGTCGCGCGAACGCGCTAGTTGGTGGATTGCGGAGTGGAGAACGCGGCCTCGCCAAGGACGGCTTCGGCCCAGGCGCAGTAGATCTGCACCTTCGACACATTCTGGATATACGACGGCAGCGTGATCGACATGTTGATGCGATCCTTGCCCACGCCGGCCGCATTCTTCACCGGCAGCCGCTGCAGCAGAAACACGTTGCCCTTCGCGTCGACGATCTGCCAGTGCGGATCGGGCGTGTCCGGCACGACGAAATCGTTCGAGAGCGTCAGCACCGCCTTGCCGTCCTTCACGGCGTAGCTGACAGTGCCCTTGTTCGCCTTCGCGCCCGCGAAGGGCGAGCTGGTGCGCATCTGCGCGGACGCCAGCGTGGCGGTCATGGCGAGCGCCGCGGCGCTCAGAAACATCGTGCGAATCGTCCTGCGAATCATTCTGTCCTCCTCAACCTTCGGTTGAACTGAACCCGAGTTCATCCCGGTTCTGTCAGGTTCGATTCTTGAAGGCCTCGGAAGTTACACGAGTCATTTCGTACGGAGCGTCAGCCATCCGTTCACCAGTTCGACTTCTCCGCGCATCGCCACTCGCTCGCCGGCCAGCTCGAACACACGTGCGCCGAGCGGCTCACCGGCCGGACCCGTGATCAACAGGAGTGACGACGCGCCATCCGGATTCCTTACCAACAGCGCCGGCGGAATACCGCCGCGGAGACAGAGCGACGCGCAGTCCTTGTGCGTCTTGCCCTGACCTGGCACCATCACGCCCAGAAAGCACTTCGAGTCCACGACCTCTCCAACGTAGTCGGAGTCGTGGGATCCGGCTTCAGCCGGATTTGCGCCGGGGTCGCGGGATCCGGCTGTAACCGGATTACTCGTTTGGTCGTGGAATCCGGCTTCAGCCGGATTCGCGTCAGCTCTTGCGGTGATCGACCGACCATCGATTTCAATCATCGTGGCCGCATCGCGATGAATTCGCGTGCCCTTCAGCGTGACGTGACGTCCGTCCAGCCCGCGCACGAGCGCGTCAGCACCGTGCTTTCCGCTGGCGACGAGCAGGACGGCCGCCGAACCTTCCGGTGCCGCGTCCAGGCGGAGCGCCGGATACGGTCGCTCGACGATGTGGCCGGAGAACGACTCGGAATGACCGAACTCGAACGTGCCCCCTTCCAGTCGCACGTGCCCCACTGCAGCAACTCCTGCCCACAGCGCCGCGCCGCCAATGAGCGCAACCATCGTCCGCGTCACGAAACGCGAGTGACGAGGCGGCATCGGCGGCGCATAGCCAATGTAGAACTCATCGTCTTCGCCAAGACCGCGCGTCGGGTCAGTCATAGACCGCTCTCAATCACCGCCGGTTCGACACGGGTGCCTGGCGCGTGTGGCCGTGGATGGACCAGAACACGGTCACCGACGATGCGCACGTCGAACGTTGGGACCTTTTCCGTAAATGGCGGCGGCGACGCACCGCTCTCGGGCACGTACTCGTAGCCGTGCCACGGACACACGACGCAGCCGTTGACGATCTTGCCTTCGCCGAGCGGACCGTTCTGATGCTGGCAGACGTTCGAGATGGCCGAGACCCGGCCGTCATAGCGAAACACCGCCACACGCTCACCCGAGAGACACGTCGTCACGGCGCGGTTGTTCGGAATCTCCGTCACACTGCAGACGTCAACGAATTCATCCGTGGTCCGGCTAAAGCCGGACGCCACGACTGTGGGATCCGGCTTCAGCCGGATTGCTCGATTCTCGCGATCGCGTCCTGCCTCGCGCGTCCCAGCCACAATGTGCAGGCCAAAGACGACGGTCACGGCTCCAGCCAGCGCGACACCGAGCATCCGGCTCGTCTCGCCCTGCAGGACGCCGAACATGACGTGCACGACGATGAGCGCGTACGCGACGTAGACCAGCATGTGCAGCGTCTTCCACACCGGCGCGGTCAGATTGTGGAGCCAGAAGTCGTGGCTGGTCGCGGCCATGAGAAAGAGAATCATCAGTGCCGCAAGGCCGAACGGCTGAAACGGAAACGCGCTCAGACTCCCGTAGCGGTTGTTGCTGACGAGCACGCTGACCAATGGATTCAGCGTCCCAAACCCGTGAAACTGCACGATCGAAAAGGCGCCATGTGCGAGGGCGAGCGTGAACATCATCACGCCGAGGTGACGCCGGTTGTAAAGCAACGGCAGGAGCCGCCGGTTCAGCCGTGTCAGCGGACCGATGCAAAGGATGACGTTGAGAAGCGTGAATGCCGTCGCGCCCAAGCCGCGAATCAGCAACGTCTCGATCGTCAACTCCGGGCGAACGACCGCCTGCGTGCCGACGACGATGGCGAAGAAGCCGAGCAGCGCAGCGCCGGCGATCGCGTCGTAGCGATTCTTCTGTGGATTCCAGCCGACGGAGCGATACGTCGTGCTCATGGCCCAGTCGTTCTAGTGAGAATCCGGCTGAAGCCGGATTCCACGTACTGCCGGGTCGAAGGGGTCCGGCTGAAGCCGGACGCCACGACGGCAAGGGCAACCAGCGCCAGGACCACGAACAGTATCGGCACGATAAAGCGATGCCGACGACGCAGCGGACGGATCATCGCGGCCCCGCCGCGTCGCGATGCGGATTGCGCTCAACCGGGGCGTGCTGATTCCGGATCCATCGCCGGGCAAACAGCGGCCACAGCGCCGCGACGCCCGGAGCGATTAGCAGCCGCATCGTCAGCGGCGCTCCGGCGACTCCGGGATCCAGTCGCGCGAGCGCACGCGGCAGGAACGCCAGCGCGAACACCACGCCGGCAATCGCGTAGATCTCGAACATGGCCACGATGATTTGAGCCATTACGTTGTGTGGCGCCCGGCTTCAGCCGGACCCGCGTGAATCCGGCTAAAGCCGGATTCCACGAAAAGCTTGGATTCCACGGCAGGCTTCGACTCGGCGACAGGCTTCGGTTGCAGCAGCTTGGCGACCAGTCCGGTCCATCCGGTCTGATGCGACGCGCCGACGCCCCGTCCGCTGTCGCCGTGGAAGTACTCGTGAAAGAGCACGTAGTCCCGAAACTGCGGGTCGTCCTGCAACCGGCGGTCGGCGCCAAATACGGGTCGCTCGCCGTCACTGTTCCTCAGGAAGATGCCGGAGAGACGCCGCGACAGCTCGTCAGCCACTTCGCCAATCGTCAGATACCGGCCGGATCCGGTCGGACACTCGACCGTGAAGTCGTCGCCGTAATAGTGGTGGAAGCGCTGCAACGACTCGACGAGCAGGAAATTGACCGGCATCCAGATCGGACCGCGCCAGTTGGAGTTGCCGCCAAAGAGCCCCGAGGTCGATTCACCCGGCTGGTACTCGACCGCGAACCGCTCCCCACCCCATTCGAGCACGTAGGGATGATCGGCATGGTGCTTCGACAAGGCGCGCACGCCGTACTCGGACAGGAACTCGGTCTCGTCGAGCATGCGCCGCAACAGCTTCTTCATGCGGCTGCCGCGGAGCAGCGACAGCAGCCGGCGCTCGCCCTCCCCCGGCTCCTGCCATCGGGACACCAGCGCCGCGAGATCCGGGCGGTAGTTCAGAAACCAGTCGAGCCGCTCGGCAAAGGCCGGCACCTTCGCCATCAAGGTGGGTTCCAGCGTCTCGACGGCGAAGAGCGGAATCAGCCCCACCATCGATCGCACTTTGAGCGGCACCTTTCGTCCGTCTGGCAGGTTGAGCACGTCGTAGAAGAAGCCATCCTCCTCGTTCCACATCCCCATCCCATCGCCGATCGTCGTCATCGCCTCGGCGATGTGGAGGAAGTGCTCGAAGAATTTCGTCGCGATGTCCTCGTAGACATGGTTGTGCTGCGCGAGCTCGAGCGCGATGCGCATCAGATTGAGGCTGTACATCGCCATCCAGCTGGTGCCGTCCGACTGCTCGATGTACCCGCCGGTCGGCAGCGGCGCGCTGCGATCGAAGACGCCGATGTTGTCGAGACCGAGGAATCCGCCTTGGAAGACATTGCGGCCCTCGGCGTCCTTGCGGTTCACCCACCAGGTGAAGTTCAGCATCAGCTTGTGGAACACGCGCTCCAGAAACTGGAGATCGCCAGGGTCGTCGGGATTCGTCAGACGCCGCCGCTTGCGATCCATCTGGAACACGCGCCAGGTCGCCCAGCCGTGCACCGGCGGATTGACGTCGCCGAACGCCCACTCATACGCCGGCAGCTGACCGTTCGGGTGCATGTACCACTCGCGGGTCAGCAGGTGGAGCTGCTTCTTGGCAAACTCCGTATCGACCAGCGCAATCGCAATCGTGTGGAAGGCGAGATCCCACGCCGCGTACCACGGGTACTCCCACTTGTCCGGCATCGAGATGATGTCGGCGTTGTTCAGATGCTGCCAATCGTGATTGCGGCCGTGACGCCGTTCCGGCGGCGGCGCGGGTTGCCCCGGATCGCCGTTCAGCCACTGCGGGATGTCGTAATAGAAGAACTGCTTGCTCCAGATCATCCCGGCAAGCGCCTGCCGCTGAACCAGCCGCTGATCGGCGCTCATTCCGTGCTGGATCTCGCCGTAGAAGGCGTCGGCCTCACGACGGCGGGCCGCGACGATCTCGTCAAAGGACGCAAACGGCCTCGCCACGGTCGCCGCCGTAAGGCGAAGACGCACGACAGCTTCGCCGTGCGCCGGAATCGTCAGGAGGTGATGTGCGGCCGCCTTGGTCCCGCGCGGCTCAGCGCTGACGGCGTCGTGCCGGCCATGCACGATGTAGTCGTGGAACCCGTCCTTGAATGGACCGCGATCATCTCGACCGAACAGCCGCGTGACGTTGGTGTCGTTCTCCGTGAAGAGCCACGGCGCTGCCGCTTCGCAATAGACGCGGTAGGTGCCAAGCGCCGCGGCATTCGCGAGCAGCGTCCCGCCATCGAGCATCAGTACCGGTTTGACGCCGGGATAGCCCCACGACCAGGTGTTGCGAAACCACACCTGGGGCAACACGTCGATCTCGGCCGCTTCAGATCCGCGGTTGTGGACCGTGACGCGCATCAGGATGTCGGTCGCGGAGTCTTTCGCGTACTCGACGACCACGTCGAAGTAGCGTTGCATGTCGAACACGCCGGTGTCGGCGAGTTCGAGCTCGGGCTCATGCTTGCCCCGGCGACGGTTGCCCTCCACCAGTTCGGTGTAGGGGAACGGCGACTGCGGATACTTGTAGAGCCCCTTCAAATACGAGTGCGTCGGAGTCGCGTCGAGGTAGTAGTAACACTCCTTGACGTCCTCGCCGTGATTCCCCTCCGAGTTGGTCAGGCCGAAGAGGCGCTCCTTCAGAATCGGATCGCGATGGTTCCAGAGCGCGAGGCCGAGGCAGAGGATCTGCTGGTCGTCGCTGATGCCGAGGATGCCGTCTTCACCCCAGCGATACGCCCGACTTCGTGCCGCGTCATGGCTCAGCGCCTCCCAGGCCGTGCCGCCAGGGCTGTAGTCTTCCCGCACGGTCCCCCACTGTCGCTCGCTCAAGTAGGGACCCCATTGCTTCCATCCGGATTCCGCGGGCGCTGCCAGGCGTGTCTGTTCGTGCATGGGAGGCTTCCTCACTGGTCAACTGTCGACGGTTGTTCGATGCCAGGCCCGCGACGGCGTTACTGTCATGACTCGTGGAATCCGGCTTTAGCCGGATTCGCACAGCGAAACCCGCTGACCTCGTCGCGCATCGAAGCGTTGATGCGCGCGTCAACTGGCGACAATCCGGCTAACCAGCCTCCGCCAAGGCTACGGCGGTCCGCCGAAGCGCTTCGCGCGAAGGCGGAAGCCGGATCCCACAGCGCGGCACAGCGCAAAGCAGCGGAGCACAACGTCGCGGAGTATCTAATCGAGGCCGCTGCGCTCGGCACGTTCATGGTCTCGGCCGCCGTCTTCACGACGCTGCTGTTTCACCCGGCGTCGCCCGTCACGCGGGCCGTCCACAACGAAACCCTTCGCCGCGGGCTCATGGGACTGGCGATGGGGGGCACGGCGATGTCGATCGTCTACTCGCCCTGGGGCCAGCGGTCGGGCGCGCACATGAACCCGGCGCTGACGCTGACGTTCTTTCGTCTCGGCAAAGTGTCCGGACGGCTCGCGTTCGGCTACATCACGGCACAGGTGATCGGCGCCGCGGCCGGCATGCTCCTGGCCACAGCCACCCTGCGCGATCTCGTCGCCCACCCTTCAGTGAATTACGTGGTCACCCGGCCAGGCGGATTGGGGCCGGCCGTCGCGTTTCTGGCCGAACTGATGATCGCCTTCGGCATGATGCTCACCGTCCTGACGATGACGAACACGAGGAGGCTGGCACGGTGGACCGGTGTCGTGGCCGGCCTGCTGGTGTGCGTCTACATCACGTTCGAAGCGCCGCTCTCGGGCATGAGCATGAATCCGGCGCGGACGTTCGGGTCAGACTTCGTCGCCGGAAGCTTTCCCGGATTCTGGATCTATCTCGTGGCTCCGACGATCGGCATGCTGGCGGCGGCGGAACTCTACGTACGCCGCCGCGGGCTGACCGGCGTGATCTGCGCGAAGCTCCATCATCCAGCAGCCGGCCCCTGCGTCTTTGGTTGCGACGCGAAACCTGCGGCGCCGCCGAACATCGAAGCGGCATGACCCACTACGACGTGATCATCATCGGCAGCGGCGCCGGCGGCGGCACCCTCGCTTATCACCTGGCCTCGTCCGGCAAGCGGATCCTGATTCTCGAACGCGGCGACTACGTCCGCCGTGAAAAGGAGAACTGGAGCTCACGCGCCGTCAACGTCGAGGGGCGATACGGCACCAAGGAAGTCTGGAAGGACAAGAACGGCCAGCCCCTGCATCCGCACACGAACTACAACGTCGGCGGCAACACCAAATTCTATGGGGCGGCGCTGTTTCGCCTGCGCGAACGCGACTTCGGCGAGTTGACGCATCACGGCGGGGTCTCGCCGGCGTGGCCGATCGGCTACGCCGACCTCGAGCCGTACTATACCCAGGCCGAACGGCTCTATCAGGTCCACGGCGAGCGCGGCGTCGACCCGACCGACCCGTGGGCGAGCGCGCCGTACCGCTTTCCGGCGGTCCAGCACGAACCGCGCATCCAGCGCCTGCACGACGACCTGGTCGCCAATGGATTACGGCCGTTCCATGTTCCGCTCGGCGTGATGCTCGACGAAGCCAATCCGCAGACCAGCCGCTGCATCCGCTGCGAGACGTGCGATGGCTTCCCGTGCCTGGTGCATGCCAAGAGCGACGCGGAAGTCGTCGCCATTCAGCCGGCGCTGGCGCTCTCGAACGTGACCCTCCTGACGAATGCCAAAGTCGCGCGATTGCTCACGAGCGCCTCGGGTCGCGAAGTCACCGGCGTGGCGGTGGACCGACAGGGACGCGAAGAACTGTTCGCCGGCGACATCGTCGTGTCGTCATGTGGGGCGATCAATTCGGCGGCGCTGCTGCTGCGCTCGGCCAACGACAGGCATCCACACGGGCTGGCCAACGGGTCGGGTGTCGTTGGGCGCCACTACATGGGGCATGTGAACTCGGTCCTGCTGGCCATCTCGAGAACGCCGAACGCGACGGTGTTCCAGAAGACGCTTGGCGTCAATGACTTCTACTTTGGCGACGAGAGCTTTCCGTTCCCGATGGGGCACATTTCGTTTGTCGGAAAGCTCGACGCGATCGCCTTGTCGGCAGGAGCGCCCGCGTTTGTCCCCGGCATGACGCTCGAGGTGATGGCGAAGCATTCGCTCGATTTCTGGCTCACGTCCGAGGATTTGCCCGACCCGGACAACCGCGTCACGCTCGATCGCGATGGGAACATCGTGCTGTCGTATGCGCCGAACAACGACGCGGGCCACAAGCGGCTCATCAAGAAGCTCGAACACCTGATGCAGCATCTCGACATGCAGCCGCACCTGATCCCTCGCAATCTCTTCGTCGGCAACCGCATTCCGCTGGCTGGCGTCGCGCACCAGAACGGCACGGTGCGGTTCGGCCACGATCCGCGGTCATCCGCGCTGGACGTCAACTGCAAAGCGCACGAGCTCGACAATTTCTACGTGGTCGACGGGAGCTTTTTCCCGTCGAGCGGCGCGGTCAACCCGGCGCTGACGATCATGGCCAACGCCTTGCGGGTCGGCGACCGAATCCTCGAGCGCCTGAGCGCCAGCCGGGAACAGCGGATGGAGGTAGCGCAATGACGGGGCGGGCAGGGCAGGCGGGGCTGGCAGGGCAGGCGAAGGCTCGAGGCGTTTCGAGCGGTCTCGCAGGTGCTGCACTGGTCAGCCTGCTGGCAGGATGGCTCTTCGGACTGACACCTGTAGCCACGAACGCGGCGCCGTCAACCACCAGCGCGCCCTTGCCCGTGCGTTCCGTCGAAACCGTCGGCTTTACCGTGTCCGATATGGACAGTGCGCTGGCGTTCTATACCGGCGTGCTGCCGTTCCAGAAGATCTCGGACACCGAGGTGTCGGGCCGGCCGTACGAATTGCTCACGGGCGTCTTTGGTGCCCGCAGTCGCGTTGCACGGCTCCGGCTCGGGGCCGAAGAGATCGAGTTGACCGAGTTTCTGGCGCCGAGGGGGCGGCCCGTCGCGTCGGATATTCGGGCCAACGATCGGGTCTTTCAGCACATCGCGATTGTCGTCAGCGACATGGCCAAGGCGTACGCGCGCCTCCGCGAGCGCGGCGTCGCGCACGCGTCAACGGGGCCGCAGCGCCTACCGGACTGGAATCCGAACGCCGGCGGCATCAGCGCGTTCTATTTCCGCGATCCCGACGGTCACTTCCTGGAAGTCATCGGGTTCCCCGTCGGCAAAGGGCTGCAGCGATGGCATGACGCGACCTCGGCGTTGTTCCTCGGTATCGACCACACCGCCATCGTCGTGGACGACACCAACCGATCACTGGCCTTCTATCGCGACACGCTCGGCCTGCAGCTCGCGGGTGAGAGCGAGAACTACGACGTCGAGCAGGAACACCTGAACAACGTGTTCGGCGCGCGGCTCCGTATCACCTCGCTCCGAGCCGCCGCGGGGCCCGGCATCGAGTTGCTCGAATACCTGGCGCCGCGTGACGGGCGCCCTGCTCCCGCGGACTTGCGCGCGAACGACATCGCCCACTGGCAGACGACGCTCGTCGCGGACCGTCTGGATCCGCTGCTCGGTCTCGCCCGTGCGCACCGGATCGCGCTGGTGTCTCCGGGGACAATCGACGCGTCCGCGCTGCCGTTCGCGACAAACGCCGCCGCCCTCACTCGCGATCCCGACGGCCACGGCATCCGCCTCTTTGCGCGCTAGACGGAGGACAGTACGTGGCGTCCGGCTTTAGCCGGACCTTGAGAATCCGGCTGAAGCCGGATTCCACGTAATATTCAGGTCGATGCACAAGATCGTGATTCGCCCCGCAGTCGTCTCCGAGCGCGAGGCGCTCGAAGCGCTGCAGCGGCGTGCGTCGCTGAACAACCCCGGGGATCGCGATGCCCTGCTCGCCAACCCTGACGCCATCGAAGTCCCCGCTCAGCAGATCGCCGCCGGACAGGTCTTCGTCGCGGAACGCGACCGGGCGATCGCGGGATTCGCCGCCGTGCTGCCGCGCGAAGATCGGGACACGGAACTCGATGCCCTCTTCGTCGAACCGCACCTCTGGGGGTACGGCATCGGACGCGTGTTGGTCGAATCCTGCGCGGACTACGCTCGGGCGCACGGATCGACGGCGCTGCACGTGGTCGGCAATCCGCATGCGGAGGGGTTCTACAAGGCATGCGGTTTCGAGCTGCTCGGCACGACCGAGACCCGCTTTGGCGTCGGCCTGTCATTCCGACGGGCGCTGTGAGAATCGTGGAATCCGGCTTCAGCCGGATTCGTTACGCACGTGACGTCAGATGCGCGCGGGAACTGCGCGAGTACTCGCGCATCAGTCGCATCAGCGTCGCGACCGACGATGGCGCATGGCCGCGCGCCCGGTTCTCGGCGCCGATCTCGAACGCGATCCGCCACTGCTCCATCAAGACGCGATAGGCACTCAGAATCGGCGTGCCGGGATGATAGATGTGCGTGGCCTCGGCGGTGACGCCGTTCAGCTCCAGGATCTTGAACCCCTGGCCAGCGCGAAAGGCCTCGCGTCCGCCAGGCACCCGAACGTCGTAGCGGCCGAAGAAGAAGCCGTCGAAGCTCTTCGAGATCGTGTCGAACCGCTCTTCGAGCGCGTGCGTCCACATGGCGCGGCCGTCGAGGAACATCGCGCCGCGGCAATGAGAGCCGAGTTCGACAAGTGGCACCGCCACGCCGTCGTTCGGGACCGTCGACAGCCGGTCATGGTGCCGCTGGAGGTAGAGCGCGGCGGCACACACGGCGCGGTCGTCGTCCAGAATCAACCGCTCGAGCGTCCGGTGACCGTCACCGGTCACGCTCGTGAGGCGCTTCTCCGTGATCGAGAAGACGTGCCCACGCGCTTCTGACGGCCGGCGGTAGTAGAAGACGCCGAACTCGTCGCCACCCGCGTATTCCTGCACGATCGTGTCGACCGACGAACGCGCGAGCATCTCGCTGAGCATGTCCGGTCCACGGACAACCACGACACCCGATCCGCGCTGCCCCTGGTTCGGCTTCAGCACGATCGGAAAAGTCAGCCCATTCGACGACATGAAGGCCTGAGTTCGCGACAGTTTCTCGGTGTGGTCCCACGAACCGTCGAGCAGCGTCGCACGCGCGACGAAGTCGCCGGCGCCCGCCAGGCCGCGCAGGATGTCGAACTTCGATTCGCCGACGAAGCCGCCGGCGAGGATCGCCGGATTGGCCGTCGTGAAGAGCGTCGCGCTCCGGTGCTTGATCATCAGCCAGACGAGATAGGCAAAGAGCGGCGGATAGAACATCCACGGCGGCCAGAACTCCCACATCGTCGTTCTTCGCCATGTGGACAGGAGGAGCCGGCGCCGGCGCGGAGTGGAGAGCGCCGCGCCAAGACGAATTGTGGCGAATACGAGTGCCGCGACCAGGACATCGCGAAGGTAGGCGGAACGAATCACCGTCACGGGCGTCCTCAAGAGCAGCCAGCTCAGGACGCCGGCGGCGCCGACGAAGCCAAGCGTTTGCCCCGCGCGGCGCCCGGCGGCTTGCCAGCGGTTCGGCGGCCGATCGCCGCGCCACCAGTGACGGAAGCCGGCGCCGGCGAGCGCGCCCAGCACGCAGGACACTGCGGCAAACACCAGATTGATGCGGCCGCGCGCCGCCAGCAGGCCGGCAAACGTCGAGGTCAGCAGCGGCGCGGCCATGGACGTGGCGCTCAGCACGCCGCCATAGACGGTAGCCGCGATACCGCGGACCCGCGGCAAGTCCCACGCGTCGCGGACCCGCGCCGCGTCCCGGACGCGCTCGGCGCTGGCCTGCCCACGCGAACGGGCGCGCCCAGCCTCGACGCGCTCCACGAAAGGACCAATGGCGCCGGCCAGTTCGTCCGCCATCATGAATGTCATGAAGTGGTCGCTGTCGAAGGTGACCAGCTCGCTCTGCGGAATCAACCGGTGATGTTCCACCGCCGCGTCGAACGGCACCAGCATGTCGCCGGTGCCGTGCACGAGCAGCGTCGGGACCGTCACCTGCTGCAGGACGCCGCGTAGTGGTCGTTGATCCGAATCGAAGAAGTTGCGGGCGTACGGTACGCCAGGGCCGCGATCGAGAAGCCCGAAGTGCGGCGTCCCTTCACGAAGCGCGAGAAGCCCGAGGAGCTGCGCGCCGTGCACCAGATGATTCACGTAGTAGTCGCCGGTCAGCTCCAGTTCCTGCAGGCCAATCGACGACAGCATGACGAGCGAGGCCACACGTTCGGGCGAGAGGTCGAGGAGACTCAGCGCCGCGCCGCCGCCCATGCTGTAGCCAACGACGTGCGCTCGCCTAATCCCGAGCCGATCGAGCAGCTGGATCAGATACCGCGCGTGCGCGCGAAACGAGTAGTCGGGCAGTTCGCGTGAGGACGCGCCAAATCCAGGCAGGTCGGGCACGATGACCCGCGCCTTCTGCGCCAGCAGCGGCGCCATGCGGCGAAAGTTGTCCCTGTCGCCAGGACTCCCGTGCAAGAGCAGGATGATCGGCCCGCCACCCGGCAGCGTCGTTCCGTACTCGTCGTAGGCGATTCGAACCGACGCCGGCACCAATCGTTCGCGATCGACAGCCTGGACCTCTGCTCGCGGCGTGCGGGCGTCGATCGGGGAGTCACTCGCCTGACGCGAGCGCACGATGAGCGACACGAGAAGAAGCGCCGCGTAGCCCATCGCGACGATTGGTCGTCTTCCTCGCAGCGTCATTGGCGGTTCTCGTTCGATGCCAGGCCTCGCGTGCGTGTTTCATGACGTAATGCAATCCGGCTGAAGCCGGATCCCACGACAGGCCGGATCCCACGACAGGCCGGATCCTACGACGGAGTCCCACGAGATTTCGTGGGTCCCACGAGGCCGGCACGCTCCTCCTCCCACGACATTTCGGAGTCGAGCGCAACGAGCCAATCACCCATGCAAGTGCAAGTTCTTCTCTCTGAGCCAGATCCGAGCCTTTGCTGACGGGAGCGGAATCGAGGCACGTGGGTTGCTCTATGGCCGGGCGAATCCCATGTTGAAGATTTCCAACGACGGTCGAACGAGAAAGTCGCGCGGCACGGTCCTGACACTGGAAGGACAGGTGGTGGGCCCCTGGGTCGAGGAGCTGCGTCGTGTCTGCGACGAGATTCTCGAAACAATCCGGCTAAAGCCGGATTCCACGACTGACTCGGCGAGCGCAACTGACTCGCCAATCCGGCTCACGCTCGATCTGTCCGAGGTGTCCTTCATCGACGCGGACGGTATCGCGCTGGTTCGCGCGCTGGCTTCCCGCGGCGCTCTCGTCACTCACGCATCGCTATTTGTCGCACAGCAGCTCAAAGAGGTCGGGCATGCTCACAGCTAATGTCGTCGACGACACCACTCTGCTCGAGGCCCTTCGCGCCGGTCAGGACTGGGCCTTCGAGACCATGGTCAGGCTTTACGGCGGACGGCTGCTTGCCGTCGCGCGCCGGCTGACGCGAAACGACGAGGACGCGCGCGACGTGGTCCAGTCCGCGTACCTCAACGCCTTTCGGGCGCTCAAACAGTTCGAAGGCGGCTGCCAGCTCTCGACCTGGCTGCACCGGATTGTCGTCAATACCGCGCTGATGCGGCTGCGCGCGCGAAAGCGGAAGCCGGAAGAATCGATCGAGACGCTGCTCCCGACCTTCCAGGAGGACGGTCATCACGTCGAGCAGTTCTCGGACTGGTCGACGCCCGCCGATCAGCTCCTGCAGCAGAAAGAGACGCGCGCCACGGTCCGCGCCCGGATCGATGAACTGCCTGAGAACTATCGAGAGGTGCTGCTGCTCCGGGACATCGAGGAACTGTCGACCCAGGAAGTCGCCACGATGCTGTCGATCACGCCGACGGCGGTGAAGGTCCGTCTCCATCGGGCGCGCCAGGCGCTCTCCACGCTGCTGCGTCAGGATTTCGCGCAACCGGCGTGACGCCGATGTCGTACGACGGCGGTAACGCTTCCGCCGCATCGACATCCAATCGGTGGCGTATGCAGAGCAACCCGTTTCACATCGACACCCTGCACGATTCGCGGCTGGGGCAGCTCGCCACGCGCGTCGCTCGTCCGCTGCTCTCGCGGCTGCTGGCGCTGCCCGCCTATCGGGCGCTCTATGCGCGAGCACAGGAGCTGCCCTCGGACCGGCCCTTCGAGTTACGGGCACTCGAAGCGCTCGAGATCCAGCCGCGCTACGCGCCGGCCGAACTTGCCGGATTGCCGCGCCAGGGGCCGCTCATCGTGGCGGCGAATCATCCCCACGGCGCACTGGACGGCCTGCTCCTCGCGGCGGCACTCCGAACCGTCCGCAACGACGTCCGCGTGTTGACGAATCATCTGCTCGCGCGGATTCCCGAACTGTCAGAGCTGTGTTACTTCGTCGATCCCTTCGGCGGGCGCGACGCCGCGGCGCGCAGCCGCAGCGGACTTCGCGCCGCGCATGTGTGGCTGCGGCGCGGCGGCGCCCTGGTGATCTTTCCAGCCGGCGAGGTCGCGCATACACCGCACGGCGCCGGCACCTACGCCGATTCTGAGTGGCAGCCGACGGTTGGCCGCCTCGCGCAGGCGGCGCGCGCCCGAATCGTTCCGGCGTTCATCGAAGGCTCGAACTCAGCGGCTTTCTACGCCGCGGGACAGCTCCACGCGTCGTTGCGCACGGCCCTTCTCGCGCGCGAGCTGCTCAAGCAGCGTGGTCGACGCGCAACGGTTCGGTTCGGCGCGGCGTTGCCGCCGGTATCCGCGGTCTCCGACGATCCGTCAGCGATCACCCGTTCGATTCGGCGCGCGGTCGACGAGTTGGCGAGGCCGCGTGCGGCGACGAGCGACGAGACGACCCCACGCGTGTCCGACGAAGTCGAACACCTGCCTGCCGACTCGCTGCTTGTCGAGAGCGGCACATTCCAGGTCTTCGTGGCGCGGGCCGCTCAGATCCCGGCAGCACTTCGCGAAATCGGCCGTTTGCGCGAAGTGTCCTATCGCCTGGTTGGCGAAGGAACCGGACACGACATCGATCTCGATCGCTTCGATGAGCACTATCTGCACCTGTTTTCCTGGGACCGCGAGGCCCGCCAGATCGTCGGCGCGTATCGAATCGGACAGACCGATCGGATCACGGCAACCACCGGCATCGACGGACTCTACACGCGAACGCTCTTCACCTACGACGACCGGCTGGTGGCGAAACTCTCGCCGGCCTTGGAGCTGGGGCGCTCGTTCGTACGTCCGGAGTACCAGAAGAACTACAACGCGCTCCTGCTGCTGTGGAAGGGCATCGGACAGTTCGTCGTCCGCCACCCCGAGTATCGGGTCCTCTTCGGACCGGTCAGCATCAGCGCGCGCTACTCGGACCGATCGCAGCGGCTGTTGATGGCGTTTCTCCGGCAGAATCACCTCGATCGCGATCTCGCGACTCTCGTCAGCGCCATCAACCCCTCGACCATCAATCCCGCACCCGACGGCGCCGTGCCGGCGTCGGTGGATGACGCCAATCGAATGATCGCGGCGACCGATGGAGGATCGACCGGCGTGCCCATTCTGCTGCGTCAGTACCTGAAGCTGAACGCCCGGCTCATCGGCTTCAACGTCGACCCGTCGTTCGGCGACGCGCTTGACGCGCTGATGATGGTGGATCTGGCGGCGGTCGAACCGGCAATCCTCAACCGCTACCTCGGGCGCCAGGAGGCCGTTCGTTTTCTGGCCCGTCACGCCACGGCTCAGGCCGCGTAGCGTAGCGTAGCCTCGCGTCGCGTCGCGTCGCGTCGTGTCGCGTCGTGTCGCGTCGCGTCGTGTCGCGTCGTGGAATCCGGCTTCAGCCGGATGGTTGTCGTGGAATCCGGCTTCAGCCGGATTCTTCGTATTCCGCGCAGCGGGAAGCTCGGAACAATGCCCTGGGTCGTCAGTTCCCCTACTGGAGAATCCGGCTGAAGCCGGATTCCACGAGCCGAAACAGAATCCGGCTGAAGCCGGATTCCACGTACTGCGGACGAGCACGTGCTGCGGACCACGTACTGCGGACACGCCGAACGGCGGCGAACAGTAACGCCGCGGAGACAATACTCAACGTCCATCGCAGCGAGCCGGACGCGAGGAACCTGTTCGTGGCCACGCCCGTGTAGGCGGTCAGGAGGACGATCGCTGGCGTCCACAGCGCCGCGCCCACCGTCGTCCAGCCCGCGAACACGCGCAGCGGCAACTTGACGAACCCGGCCACGAGATAGAGCGGGAGACGCGTGCCAGGAACAAAGCGACTCGTGACGATCGCCGCGCCGGCGTGACGAGTCAGCCAATGACCGAGCGCGTCGATCTCATTCGCTGGTAACCGATCGGTCATGGACCGCCAGGCAAGAACGGCGTCGCCAAAGACGCGCCCCACCACCCACAAACCAATATCGCCGGCGACGATGCCAGACAAGCACGCGAGGACACCGAGCGGAGGTTCGATCGCGCCCTGACCGATCAAGACGCCGGCACTGATGCAGGCGAGATCCTCGGAAACGAACGTTGCGAAGAAAAGCGACAGAAACGCGATCATGGACGGAGAGCGACTGAGGTTTGAGCGAACGACAGAGCAGGGTTCGCCTCGTAGTCCATCTGTGCGCCGCCGGCGCCGACGCGCACAAACGTTCGGCTCACCGTGCGCGCGTCATGACGCTCCATCAGCACGCTCCATTCGGGACGCGACCGCCATTGATGCGCGTGAAAACGTGCCTGGCTGGCGAGCCACCGGTCGCGGCGCCGGAACATGCGTGAAAAGAGACGCCGCCGCGGACCATCGACCAGCGCGTCGCCCAGTGACGAAGAGGTGACCAGGCAAGGTCTCGACAAATCCAACGCCTGCACCTGAAGCGCGTGTCCATTTGAAGCGACCATGGCGCCGGCACCCTGCTGCACCAGCAGCAACCGGAACGGCAGGAACATGGCCGGGTCGAGACCGCGCGCGTCTTCCAATGCGCCTTCGATGCCGTCGCGCCGCAGAAGTGGTGGAATGATGAGGCCCCGGCTGCGCGTGGAGCGGACTGGACGTGCGTCGACGCGACACGAGCGATTGAGAAGCGCCGCCGCCAGCCCGCGGTCGTTGACGCCGACCCAGGTGCCCCCACCCACCGGATCGACCGGATAGATGACGGCGCGCTCCTCATCGTGATGGAGGCGCGGTGGACAGGCGGCGACCCGGTCGCGCCGCTCATCGCGATTGCACGCCAGGCGAAACCCGCCTTCCTCGGGAACGATCGTGACCGTGCACATGCGTCAGTGACGTCTTGGCGAAGAAGGCGACAGCCCGAAGCGCTCGGGCACCCGCACGCCCTGGATCGCGAGCAACATCGCCATGAGCGCCTGATGATGAATCGTGTGGTTCACGACGAACGCGAACTCCCGTCCGATCGTCGACCACGTCGTAGCCAGGTCGCCTGACGGTGACATCGCTGAGGACACGGCGACGGGCCGATCAAGCCCGCCCCATGACCAGAGGGCGAGCAGCTGCCGGCATTCAAGAATCTGCGCCAACGCCGCGACCGGCTCGGTCTCGACCGGCGTTCCGCGCCGACGCGAGTCGTAGCTCAGCACGAGGTCCGGCTCGTGATCGAGCAGGGCTGACACGTGATCGAGACAGTGCCGCAGGTGTTCGCCGACTGAGCCGGACACCGCGCTCAGCGGACGCGCGCGATAGGCCTCGGGCGAGATGTCGCACACCAGCAACTCGAGCTCGTCGAGCAGACGGCCGAGCGCGGCCACCGACGACATCTGGTTCCCGGCGTCAATTGTTTGAAGAGTCGTCTGCACGGCTCCACCCTACGAGCGTCGAAGCGCCAGCACCCCGGCGCAGGCTGAGAACGCGATGACGGCAAGGGCGAACAGCAGCCCACCGTCGCCTTTGACCTCGATCCCGAGAATGAGCAGATGGCTGGCAATCGCGCCGGCCAGAACGCCCATCGCGAGCAGGGCGCCGACTGGCGCCGTGCGCGGGGACAGCAGCAGCAACGACGCGATCAGCTCCACGACGCCCGATCCAATCCGGCCCCAGGGCTCCATCGCGGCAATGCCGGCGTACCGCCCCACGGCTGTGAAGATGTAGACGGACTCCTCCGCCGCGCTGAACTTGAAGAACAGCGTCTGCAGCAGAATACCGGCGGCGATCAGCTGAAGGGTCCAGCTGACGACGACCTGGGCCTTCGACAGGTGTGTCATGGCCGGTTTGATGCACCGCAACCGGCCGGGTTACGGGCTGGCGACTGCCTGAAACCGGGGGGCCAAGGCGGCATCCAACCGCTGTAAGGAAGGGATGACCCTGTGACGTGCCGTGCATTCGCCGACTTCTTGATGGACTACCTGTCGGCCGAGCTCCCCGCCGACACACGGGCCGAGTTCGAGCGCCATATCGAGATCTGTGAAAACTGTCAGCGCTATCTCAAGTCGTATGAGGAAACGGTTCGCCTCGGTCAGCGCGCCTTCGACGACGCTGATGCCGCGGTGCCGGAGGACGTGCCTGACGATCTGGTGAGGGCGATTCTCGCAACAGTACGTGGAATCCGGCTTTAGCCGGATTGTTCACAACGAATCCGGCTGACGCCGGATTCCACGATCAATGAAGAAGCTCACCTCGCCGCTCACCCTTCGCTCAGCGATCCCCGACGCCGCGCGCAAGGTCACCTGGCTCGAGCTGTTCTTCGATCTGGTCTTTGTCGCCGCCGTGAGTCAGGTGGCCGAGCCACTCCACGAGCACTATTCGATCGAGGGTCTCGTCCGCTTCGCGCCGCTCTTTGCTTTGGTCTGGTGGGCCTGGACGGGTCATACCGTCTTTGCCAACCGCTTCGACACCGACGACGTGGTGCAGCGCGCGCTGACGCTCGTGCAGATGTTCGTGGTGGCCGTGATGGCAGCCAACGCGCGCGACGCGCTCGACAGCCGGTCGTCGGCCGGCTTCACGGCGGCGTACGCGGTGCTCCGCGTTCTGCTCGTCGCGCAGTATCTGCGCGCGGGCCATGTGGCGGAGGCGCGGGCCCTGACGCGTCGCTACGCCGCCGGCCACGGGCTGGCGGCCGCGCTCTGGCTGGTCTCCGCGTTCACTCCCGCGCCCGCCCGGTTCTGGATCTGGGCGCTCGCCTTCGGCGTGGATCTCGGCACACCGTGGCTGGCGATGCGCCACACGGTCGCCGCGCCGCCCGATCCCGCCCACCTGCCGGAGCGCTTTGGTCTCTTCACGCTGATTCTGCTTGGCGAATCGGTCATCGCCGTCATGCACGGGATGGAGAGCCAGGAGGACTGGTCGCCGGCCGCCGCCGCATCCGCGTTCCTCGGGATGGCGATCTGGTTCCTGATCTGGTGGTGGTACTTCGACGGCGCTTCCGGCGCATCGGCGCAGCCCGTGCACTCCAGGACGGATGCCGTGCGCTTTCAAATCTGGACGTATGGCCACTTCCCCCTCGCGCTCGGCATTGTCGTGGCCGGCGTCGGAATTGAGCGGATCGTGACAGCGGCGTCACGCGCCGCACTGCCGGCGTCAGACACGCTGGTGCTGACCACTTCCCTTTTCATCGTCATGACCGCCATGACGGCGGTGGGCGCCGCGACTGTCCGCGGCTGCGAC
>CAZOAZ010000016.1:0-4610 GCA_964577955.1 uncultured Bifidobacterium sp.
GCCGGCAAGAAGACCGCGGTGGTCTCGACGATCAACGGCGACGCCAACGTGCCGTTCTACAAGGAGCTCGGCAACCAGAAGATTTCAGCGGAGGACATTCCGGTCATCGCCTTCTCGGTCGGTGAGGAAGAACTCGCCGGTGTCGACACCAAGCCGCTCGTCGGCCACCTCGCGGCCTGGAACTACTTCCAGAGCGTGAGCAACCCGGCCAACACCGCGTTCATCAACCAGTGGAAGGCCTACATCAAGAACCCGAAGCGGACGACCAACGACCCGATGGAAGCGCACTACATCGGCTTCAACCTGTGGGTGAAGGCGGTGCAGAAGGCGAATTCGACCGACGTCGACAAGGTCCTCGCGGCCATCATCGGCCTCGAGACGCCGAACCTCACCGGCGGCATGGCCAAGGTGCTCCCGAACCACCACATCACCAAGCCGGTGCTGATCGGCGAAGTCCGTGCTGACGGCCAGTTCGACGTCGTGTCGAAGACGCCGACGACCGTGGCGGGCGATGCGTGGTCCGACTTCCTCCCGGCAAGCAAGATCATCGAAGCGGATTGGGTCACGTTGAAGTGCGGCAACTACAATACGCAGACCAAGGTGTGTTCAGCACAGAACTACAAGTAATGCGGCTTGTCGGCGGGCAGCAGCTTCTTGTGCTGCTGCTCGCCGCCGTGCTGTTTCCGATTTCCCTTCGGGCCCAGTCCGCCGACGACACCTTTCGCGCCACGGTCGGCGAGCTTCGCGAAGCCGACTTCGCCGACAAGGACGCCATTGTCGAGCGGCTGGGCAGCAGCGGCCACGCCAGCACGCAGACCGTCCTCACCGCGTTCCTCGAGGATCGGCTGTACTTCCGGACTAGCGATCAGACCGTTTTCGTGATCAAGGCCGGCGACGACGGTCAGCCGGTGCAGCTCTTCGATCCCGTGACGGGAGCCGCCTCCGGATCGGCGTCGATCGACGACCTGACGAAGATCGGCACCAACAATCGGCTGCGGCGCGCGCTCAGAACGACCGTCGCGCGCTTCGGCCTGTCGAATCCCGACGCCGCGCTGCGGCTCACCGCGGTCGGCGACATGCTGCGGCAACTGGACGAAAGCACGATCGAACTGCTGCGCCAGCGGCTTGGCGTCGAGACCGACGCCGCGGTAAAGGCGCAGATTGAGACCGGGCTGGCGCTCGCGGCGCTCGACGGCACGGATCAAAAGGCGCGGCTCGTTGCGATTGCGACGCTTGCGCCGAACCTGAGCTCGGACGTCCGAAACCGCCTGGCCCGACTGACCGAGCAGGCCGCTGACGGCAGCTTCACCGAAGCGGACGCCGTCGTGCGCGACGCCGCGGCGCGCGCGATCGCCAGCATCGATCGCCGCCGGACGATGTACTCGGGCGTGCAGACGCTGTTCTTCGGCCTCAGCGTCGGCTCGGTGCTCGTGCTCATCGCCATCGGCCTCGCGATCACGTTCGGGCAGATGGGCGTCATCAACATGGCGCACGGCGAATTCATGATGCTCGGCGCGTACGCGACCTACGTCGTGCAGCAGATGATGCCGCGCTACATCGGCGCGTCCATTCTGGTCGCGATTCCTGTCGCGTTCGTCGTCGGCGGGCTCGCCGGCATCCTGCTCGAGCGCACGATCATCAGGTTTCTCTACGGCCGGCCGCTCGAAACGCTGCTCGCCACGTTCGGCGTCAGCCTGGTGTTGCAGCAACTGGTGCGCACGGTCTTCAGCGCCAACAACCGCTCGGTCGAATCGCCGGCGTGGTTGAGCGGTACGTGGCAGATCAATCCTGCGCTGGCGATCACCTACAACCGTCTCTACATCGTGTTCTTCACCGTCATCGTGTTTGCGATTCTGATGATGGTACTGAAGCGCACCCGTCTCGGGCTCGACATTCGTGCCGTCTCGCAGAACCGCTCGATGGCCAAGGCGATGGGCATCCGCACGGAGTGGGTGGACGCGCTGACCTTCGGGTTGGGTTCCGGCATTGCCGGCATCGCCGGCGTCGCGCTCAGTCAATTCACGAACGTCGGTCCGAATCTCGGCCAGTCCTACATCATCGATTCGTTCATGGTCGTCGTCTTTGGCGGCGTCGGCAACCTGTGGGGCATGCTCGTCGGCGGCTTGTCGATGGGCGTGGTCAATCAGCTGCTCGAACCGTATGCCGGCGCGGTGCTGGCCAAGATCGCGATCCTCGTCGCGCTGATCCTCTTCATTCAGCGCTGGCCGCGCGGGCTGTTTCCGCAGACCGGCCGCGCCGCGGAGAGCCAGCATTGATTCGGAACGATCGCGGCGGGATGGTGCTGCTGGGTCTTCTGGCCGCCGTGGCGCTGCTCGTGCCGGTGCTGAATCTGGCGCTGCCCGCTTCATCAGGCGCGCATCTCTCGACCTACACGCTGACGCTGATCGGGAAGTACCTCTGCTACGCGATTCTCGCGCTCGCCGTGGATCTGATCTGGGGCTACTGCGGCATTCTGAGCCTCGGGCACGCGGCCTTCTTCGCGCTCGGCGGCTACGCGATGGGCATGTACCTGATGCGGCAGATCGGCACGCGCGGCGTCTACGGCGATCCGATCCTGCCCGACTTCATGGTCTTCCTGAACTGGAAGGAGCTGCCCTGGTTCTGGTACGGCTTCAATCATTTCCCGTTCGCGATGGCGATGGTCGTCGTTGTCCCCGCGCTCCTCGCCCTCGTGTTCGGGTTCCTCGCCTTCCGCTCGCGCGTGACCGGCGTCTACTTGTCGATCATCACGCAGGCGATGAGCTATGCCCTGCTCCTGGCGTTCTTCAGGAACGACATGGGCTTCGGCGGGAACAACGGCTTCACCGACTTCAAGGACATTCTCGGATTCGATCTCCATCTCGAGACCACCCGCATCGCGCTGCTCGTCTTGACCGCCGTTGCGCTGGGCGCGGCCTATCTGGGCTGCCGCGCGATCGTCGAGTCGCGGGCCGGCCGCGTCATCCGCGCGATCCGCGACGCCGAAAGCCGCACCCGTTTTCTTGGCTACCGCGTCGAGTACTACAAGCTCTGGGTCTTCGTGTTCTCGGCGATTCTCGCCGGCGTGGCCGGCGCGCTCTACGTGCCGCAGATCGGCATCATCAACCCGAGCGAGTTCAGCCCCATCAACTCGATTGAAGTGGTCATCTGGGTCGCCGTCGGCGGCCGCGGCACGCTGTTCGGCGCGGTCCTTGGGGCGGTTCTCGTCAACTACGCGAAAACTTACTTCACCGGCGCGCTGCCCGAAGCGTGGCTGTACGCGCTCGGCGCGCTGTTCGTCCTCGTCACGCTGTTCCTGCCGCGCGGCATCATCGGCCTCGTTGTCCGGAAGCAGGGCGACCGCCCCGCCGACGCCGCGGTGCCGTGGTCGCCGGCCGAAGCCGATCTTGCGGCCGGAAGCGAGGCTGAATGAAGGATCTCAAGCCGCCCCCAGAGCTCGCGCGCGGACGCCAGCTGGCGCTGAAGGATCTCACCGTCAGCTTCGACGGCTTCAAGGCGCTCAACAATCTGACGCTGACCGTCGAACCCGGCGAACTGCGCTGCATCATCGGGCCGAATGGCGCCGGCAAGACGACCATGATGGACGTGATGACGGGCAAGACGCGGCCCGATTCGGGGTCCGCGTTCTTCGGGTCAGACCTCAATCTGTTGACGCTCTCGGAACCGGAGATCGCCGAAGCGGGCATCGGCCGCAAATTCCAGAAGCCGACGGTGTTCGAGAAACTCACCGTCTTCGAGAACCTCGAGCTCTCGCTGTGGGGCGACAAGTCGTTCTGGAAAGCGCTCGTCGCCCGCCTGAAGTCCTCGGAGCGCGATCACATCGACGATGTGCTCGGCGTGACGGGACTGCAGGCCGAGCGGCATACCATCGCCGGCGCGCTCTCGCACGGGCAGAAGCAGTGGCTCGAAATCGGGATGCTGCTGATGCAGGAACCGGAGCTCCTGCTCGTCGACGAACCGGTGGCGGGCATGACGCCGCAGGAAACCGAGCGGACCGCCGAGCTGCTCCGGTCGTTGAAAGCGGAGCACACGCTGATCGTGGTCGAACACGACATGGACTTCGTCCGCTCCATCGCGCGCCAGGTCACCGTCCTGCACGAAGGCAGCGTGCTCGCCGAGGGCGACATGGACACCGTGCAGAACGATCCGCGAGTTATCGAGGTTTATCTCGGGGCATGAGCCTGCTGGCCGTCAACAATCTGAATCAGTCGTATGGCGGCAGCCATACGCTCTGGGACGTCCAGTTCGACGTCCCGGCCGGCTCGCGCACCTGCGTCATGGGCCGGAACGGCATGGGGAAGACGACCCTGCTCAAGTGCATCATGGGTCTGCTGCCGGCCTCCTCCGGGCAGATCCTGTTCGACGGCCACGACCTCGGGAAGATGCCGGCGGTGGCACGGGCGCGGCTCGGCATCGGCTACGTGCCGCAGGGCCGCGAAATCTTCTCGCACCTGACGGTCGAAGAGAATCTGCGGGTCGGCCTCGGCGTGAGGAAGGGCGGGCCGCGCGATGTTCCGCCGCACATCTTCACGCTCTTCCCGGTGCTGAAGCAGATGCTGCGGCGGCGCGGCGGCGACCTCTCCGGCGGCCAGCAGCAACAGCTCGCAATC
>CAZOAZ010000016.1:4620-113246 GCA_964577955.1 uncultured Bifidobacterium sp.
CGAAACTGCTGATTCTCGACGAGCCGACCGAGGGGATTCAGCCGAATATCGTCCACGAGATCGGCGACATCATCCTCAAGCTCAATCGCGATGCCGGCGTCACGGTCCTGCTCGTCGAACAGAAGCTGCCGTTCGCGCGGCGCGTGGCCAGCACCTTTCGAATTCTCGAGAAGGGCCGCTGCGTTGCGGGCGGCGCGATCGAGGAGCTGACCGATCAGGTCGTCGGCAAACACCTCAGCGTATGATCGTGCCTTGCGGCCGGCCAGCCCCGTCCTTCGCCGCGTGCTGCGTCTTGGCGTCGCTGTCCTCTCGACGATTCTCGGCCTCGCGCTCGTAGAGCTCCTGCTGCACTACCGGTTCGGGCCGGAGCCTCCGGTCGCCAGTTCCCGCGAGCCGCGGTCGGTCGCGGGCGCGGCGGACGCGCGGCCGCTCGTCAAGATCCTGTCGCTCGGAGATTCCATCGGCCACGGCTACGGCCTGGCGAATACCGACGACGCCTATCCCCATCTGCTGCAGCGGGCGCTCAACGCTCGTGACCCCAGCCACCGTTACGAGGTGGCGATCAACGGTGTGCACACGCCGAGCACCGACGCGCCGTCGATCCGCCAGTGGTTGGCCGACGTCAGACCGGCCTGGGTCATTCGCGAAATCGAACTGTCGAACGACGTGACCGATGAAGCGCTCGCGCAGTGGGACGGCGCCGACGCCGACGGCTTGCCCGTGGCGATCCGCGGCGGGCGCTATGTCAATGCGTGGGACGGAGGGCCACTCGCGACCGTGGCGAGGGGACACTGGTACGATCGAACGCGTGTTCACGCGTTCGCGCTGCGTGCCTGGGGACGCGTTCTGAGGCGGCTTCGTCCCAATCCAGTCTTCGATCCGGCAGCCGATACCTACTACTACAACCTTGGCTTTGATCAGCCGTATCTCACGACGGCCGCGGTCGACGCCGGGTTTGAGCAGCTGTTCAGGGCGCTGGCGGCGACCGATCGGCTCGTGACGCGACTCGGTGGAAAGTATCTGGTCGTGATCCTGCCGTCGCAATACGCGTTCGAAAACGGTCAATATCGCGCCGGCGCCGATCGTCTGTTGGCGCGCGCGGAGCAGTCGGCGAAAGCGCTGGGGCTCAACGTCATTCTGCCGCGCCAGGTTCTGGCAGCCGCGGGCGGTGCTCGACTCTTCCAGGACTTCTGTCATCCGACGGAAGCCGGGCATGCCGCCATTGCTCGCGCAATTGACGAGGCGATGGCAGGCCGGTGGACGGACTAGCAGTTACACGCCTCGACACTCATCAGTAAGCGTCCTACCAGGGTCCCTGCCGCTCTGCGATAGAGTGTTTTGACCGTGCGCTCGACTCTCGGCCGCTACGTCTTTGCGCTGCTCCTCAGCGCGATCGCGATCGCGATCACGGCATCGGTCCCGTACCTCCACACCCGCCCGTATCTCGTCTCGATTGCCGCCGTCGCGCTCACCGCGTGGGTGAGCGGGTTCTGGCCGGCGCTCTTCTCGACCCTCGTGTCGACGATCGCCGTCAACGTCCTGCTCGCGCGACTCGGGCCCTGGGGTCTCGTCGAGATCACGCTTTCGATGGCCTTCGTGCTGTCGGCCTGCGTCGTCGCGTTCATCTTCCGGGCCCGGGTCAACGCGGAACGCGAAGCGCAGCGTCATAGCAACCGGCTCGAGGCGATGTTCGGCCAGGCCTCGGTCGGGATCGCCATGGTGTCGCTCGACGGACGCTTTACGCGCGTGAACGCGAAGATGGCCGATGTGCTGGGTCGTTCACCCCGCGAGATCGAAACGCTGACGTGCGATGCCGTCGTCCATCCGGATGAACGCGAGCTGGTGAAGGGTGCGGTCGCGCAGCTGGCGGCGGGTGCGCTCAAGGAGTTCGCGATCGACCTGCGGTACGTCCGGCCCGACGGCTCGGCGTTCTGGGTCCACGCCTCGGTGACCCCGCTGCTCGATCGTGACGGCCGCCCCGAGGGGCTGGTGGCGATCGTGCAGGACGTTCACGAACGCCGCCTGGCCGAGTTGCAGTTACAGCGCAGCGAAGAGGCGCTGCGTCAGGCCGATCGCGAGAAGGACGACTTCCTCGCGTTGCTGGCGCACGAACTCCGCAATCCCCTCGCGCCGATCCGTCACGCCGTGGAGCTATTGAAGATGCGCGGGCCGGCGGATGCCGAGGGGCGGAAGCTCTATGCAGTGATCGACCGGCAGGTCCACCATCTCGTGCGGATGGTTGACGACCTGCTCGACGTCTCGCGGGTGCTGCGCGGCAAGGTGGAGATCCGTTCCGATACCGTCAATCTCGCGGACGTCGCCGTCATGGCCATCGAAACCGCGCGGCCGCTGATCGACGCGCGGACCCAGCATCTCGAGACCCGCTGGCCCGAGCGGCCGGTTGCGGTGCATGGCGATCAGGTCCGGCTCGCCCAAGTCGTTGCCAATCTGCTGAACAACGCCAGCAAGTACACCAACACCGGCGGTCGGATCAGGCTGACAATCGCCGAAGAGGGAACGGAGGCGGTGGTCCGGGTCGCCGACACCGGCGCCGGCATCGCCGCGGAGATGCTGCCGCGGATCTTCGAGCCGTTCGTTCAGGCCGATCGCACGCTGGAACGCACCGGCGGTGGCCTCGGCATCGGACTGACGCTGGTCAGCACCATCGTTGAACTGCACGGCGGCCACGTCACGGCGAGCAGCGCGGGACCCGGACAAGGGAGCGAGTTCATGGTCCGGTTGCCGCGGGTCGAAGGTGCAGAGTCGCCTCCCGCACCGGCGCCGATCGCCGCGCATCGGCCCACGCCCGGCCTGCGCCTTCTCGTCGTCGACGACAACGTTGACGCCTGCGCCAGCCTCGCCATGCTGCTCGAGACTGCGGGTCACACCGTGACGACGGCCTACGACGGCAAGGAAGCCATCCGGCAGGTCGAGGCCGTCGCTCCCGACGTCGTCGTCCTCGACATCGGGCTGCCGCAGATGAGCGGCTACGAAGTCGCCGCGACGCTCCGCCAGCAGTGCGAGCGATGTCCTGAACTGATCGCCGTCACCGGATACGGCCAGACCTCCGACGCGCAGCGCGCGCTCGACGCCGGCTTCCGGTTCCACCTGGTGAAGCCGGTCGACGCGGAGGATCTCTTCGCGGCCATCGACTCCTGCGCGACCGCTCGCACCAATTCGACACGCTAGCAAGTCGCTAGATCAAAGCTGTAACACTGAGCTCACAGAGTTCGCAGAGACATTCAGGTAGCTGTTGTACATACGTCGACGCGGCGCCGCGTCGAACTCAGACGATGAACTTGTAGTGGCCCTCCGTGCCTTTGTGCCTCTGTGGCGCATTGAGACAAGCAGCCTGGCGTCGTTTCGTGTTTTCGTGCCTTCGTGGCGCATTTGGAACGAGTCTGCCGCTCATATTTCCTTCACAATCGCCGGCCAGACTGTCCTCATCAGGAGGACGTCATGAATCGACGACCCAGTGCAGGCGCAGTGCTCTTCTTCGTGCTGCTGGTAGCCGCCGTCGTGGGCTACGGCGCATACAATCTCGGCGTATCGCGCGGACTGGAGGTCGCCGCCGTCACCGCTGCGGCGACGGCGCCGGCTGGCGCGACGGCCGCGCCGGTTCCGCCGTACGCTTACTGGTACGGCTGGCACCGCCCGTGGGGCTGGGGCTTTCCGTTCTTTCCGCTCGTGATCCTGTTCTTCTGGTTCATGGCGGCGCGGCTGCTGTTCCGGGGCGGCGGCTGCGGCCGCTATCGCGGCGGCGACGGGCCGGACGGGGTGCCGCGATCGTTCGACGAGTGGCACCGCCGCGCACATGATCAGATGAAGAGCGGGCCGACGACCGTCTGAGCGGAGCGCCGGAGACCAACGAGATGCCGAGCGTGCTGGTGGTGGATGATGAGCGCCAGATTGTCGAGATCGCGCGCGACTATCTCCAGCACGCCGGCTTTTCGGTCACCACGGCGCGGAACGGTCCCGAAGCGCTCGAGCGCGCCCGTTCGGCCCGGCCCGATCTGATCGTGCTCGATCTCGGGCTGCCCGGCCTCGACGGCCTCGAGGTCACCAAGGCGTTGCGCCGCGATACGACGATTCCGATCATCTTCCTCACGGCCCGGGTCGAAGAGTCCGTTCGCATTCGCGGGCTCGAGGCCGGCGCCGACGATTACGTGACGAAACCGTTCAGTCCGCGCGAGCTGGTGGCGCGCGTCAAAGCGGTACTGCGCCGGAGTTCCAGCCGGGGTGAGACACCCGACACGTTGCGTCTCGGCGATCTCCATCTCGATCTGGCGAAGCAGCGCGCCGTCCGCGGGCGCACACCGATCGAGCTGACCGCCACCGAGTTCCAGATTCTGGCCACGCTCGCGCGCCACCCGGGCCGGATCTTCACGCGGGCGCAGCTGCTCGATGCCGTGCGCGGCACCGAAGTCGAATCATTCGATCGCGCGATCGATACTCACATCAAGAACATCTGGCGCAAGGTGGAGAAAGATCCGCGCGATCCGCGCTCGGTCCTCACCGTCTACGGGGTGGGCTACAAGGGCGGCGAGTCGTGAGAGGGCGCTGGCGGCAGCATCCGCCGCGGTGGTGGCCGGAGAACGAAGCGTGGCCGCCGGTCGATCCCCGTTATCGCTGGCGTCACGGCCGGACGCGGTTCGTTCGTGGCGCCGGCTGCTTCTTTGCCGCGGTGCTGCTGTTTGTCGCGCTGCCCAGCACGCTGCTGATCTGGCGCGCCGCCGGTCAGTCGAGCGGCGGCAACTGGTTCGCGGCGTTCATACCAATCGCGTTCACGGTCTTCCCGGCGCTGCTCGTCATTTTCATGATCGCGATGGGCCGACTCGGACGACCGATGGGCGAGATCGTCGCCGCCGCCGACCGCGTCGCGAGCGGCGACCTTGAAAGCACCGTGCCCGAAAGCGGGCCGCCGTGGCTTCGCCGCGTCGCCCGCGCCTTCAACAGCATGACCGGTGCGTTGCGGAAGAACGAGGAACAGCGGCGCCATCTCATGGCGGACATCGCTCACGAACTGCGCACGCCGCTCGCAGTCATGCAGGGACGGCTCGAGGGGCTGCTGGACGGCGTCTACGCGCGCGACGACGCGCGGCTGACCGAACTCCTCGAGGACACGCGTCTTCTGGCGCGCCTCGTCGAGGATCTGCGGACGCTGGCGCATGCCGAGAGCGGCGCGCTCCATCTTCGCAGGGAGTCGACTGACCTCGGGCTGCTGATTCACGAAGCCGCGCGGATGATGAGCGGGCCCGCCGCGGCCGGACACGTGACCCTGTCGGTGGCGGTTCCCGATCTCCCGCTCATCGACGTCGACCCGCTACGGATGCGGGAGGTGCTGACGAACATCGTGGCCAATGCGATCCGTCATACGCCGGCGGGCGGCACCGTCACGGTGGCGGCGGCGGTCGCGGCCAGCGCCGTCGAGATCACGGTCCGCGACACCGGCAGCGGGATCGCGCCGGAGGATCTCCCCAGAATTTTCGACCGTTTTTTCAAGGGCTCGTCTTCGAGCGGATCGGGTCTTGGGCTCACGATCGCGCGGAATCTGGTCGAGGCGCACGGTGGGACGATCGTCGCATCAAGTGCCGTCGGCGCTGGGACGACGATCACGGTGAAAGTCCCGCGCGACGGCCGTCCATTGGACAAGGTGTCTTATGTATGAGCCTTAAGTTCGTTCGGTATTCTCCCTTCAGCCGAACAAAGTCAACCTGACGCGGCCTTTTGCCCCTTCCTGGTCTGCTCGAAACTTAGCCACCAACCGATCCGCGCGCCTACGCCGTTCGATTTGCCTAGGGAGAATCCTGCTCGAATTGTAGACAGCGACGCGGATCCACCGTCCCGTCCCCTGGTCTGATTTCTGCTAACCCGCAGCAGACTCTTTTCCGCCTGGCCTCGGTATTCCGGGGAGTCCGGGCTGTCAGTCGCAGGGAGACTTGCCGGTTTATGAAACTGCACACCCTTCAGATCGGGCGCTCTTGGAGATTCCGCCGCCATTCGCACTGGGCACTCATGCTGAGCAGCGCGCTGGCCGCATCCTCGGTCGCGACCGTTGCTGCCGCCCCTCGTGAGGCGCAGGGCCAGACGGCGCCGGCGGACGAACGCGTGCTCGCGTTCAATATCGCCGCCGGACCGCTCGATCGCGCGCTCGACCAATTCCGCCAGGTGACCGGCGCGAACGTCGTGCTCGGCGACCCCAATATTTCTGGGATTCAGTCGCCCGGCGTCACCGGATCGATGACGGCGGCGCAGGCGATGGAGGCGCTCCTCGCGGGCACGTCGCTCAAGTCCAGCGTGGGCACCGACGGATTCCGTCTCGACGTGCGCGGCGTTTCGGAGTTCGTCGCGGTGACCGGTCAGACGCGCGCGCAGTCGCCCAAGTACACGCAGCCGCTCCTCAACACGCCGGCGACCGTTTCGGTCATTCCGCGCGAGGTCTTCCAGCAGCAGAGCGCGACGACGCTGCGCGAGGTGCTGCGCAACACGCCCGGCGTCACGATGAGCATCGGCGAGGGCGGGAGCAGCGGTACGTCGTCGGGCGACAACGTGCTGATTCGCGGGTTCATGGCGCGGAACGACATCTACATCGACGGCGCGCGGAACTTCGGCGCGACGACGCGCGACTCGTTCAACGTCGAATCGGTCGAGATCGCGAAAGGGCCGACCTCGGTGACCGGCGGCCGCGGCGCGACCGGCGGCTCGATCAACCTCGTCACCAAGGCCGCGGGTCTCGGCAATTTCACCGACGTCCGGTTCACCGGCGGCAATCAGGATCACGCGCGCACGACCATCGACACCAACCGGACGATCAACGAGCACACGGCGCTGCGGTTGAACGCGGTGTGGCAGGACACGGGATATCCGGGCCGCGACGTGGCGCGCTACCGCAGCTGGGGCTTCGCGCCCTCTTTGACGCTCGGCCTTGGTACGCCGACCCAGGTGGCCGTCAACTATTCCCGAGTGGAGCAGGACAACATTCCCGACCTCGGGCTGCCCACGCTGCTGCCCGACACGGCGATCGCGCAAGGGGTGACCGTCAACGATCTCGACTTCAGCAATTTCTACGGTCTCGCGAGCCGCGATTACGAACGAACCACCTCCGACATCCTCACCGCGACGGTGCAACACAAGTTCAACCAGCGGTTCACGCTGCGCAATCTGACGCGTTACGGGAAGGAGTTCCGCGACGCGGTCATCACGCCGCCGCGGCCGGTTACGACCGTCGCCGGACAGGGGTCTGACGATCCCGGCTACAACATCCTCGTGCCGCAGATCCGCCGCACGGACACCAAGTATCAGAATCGGAACGATCGAATCATCAGCAACCAGACCGACCTGTCGGCTGACGTGAAGACCGGCATGTTCCTCCACTCGCTCGATTTCGGCATCGAACTGTCGCAGGAGCATCAGCCGTCCCTGCTGTTTGCCGATACGTTCGCGAACGGCCGTCCGCCGGTGAGCGATCTCTTCAACCCGACGCCGAACGCGACCTATAACGCCGCGCTGGCGCCGACCGGCGCCACGACCGAGGGCAACGCGCGCTCGAAGGGGTTCTATGCGTTCGACAACGTGAAGATCGGCCGGTATTTCCACGCCGACTTCGGGTTGCGCTGGGATTCGGTGGACGTCGACTACACGACCGTTTCGACGGCCGGCGTGCGGGCCGACTTCGCGCGCGCGGAGAGCGCCGTCAGCGGCCGCGGCGCGATGGTCTTCAAGCCGGTCGACCGCGGCAGCATTTACGGCGCCTACTCGACCTCGTTCCAGCCGGTGTTCGACGCCACGCTCGGACTGCAGCTGGGAGCCGTCGGTGTGAACAGTCAGGCGCTCGCGCCCGAGGAAAGCCACAACATCGAGTTCGGTACCAAGTGGATGGTACGCAACAACCTCGAGCTCACCGGCGCGTTCTTCATCATGGAGAAGACGAACGCGCGGACGACGGACCTGAACGGGGCGACGGTGCTGGCGGGCGATCAGAAAGTCACCGGCGCCGAGTTCGGGCTGAAGGGCAATATCACGCCGGACTGGTCAGTGTTCACGGGGCTGTCCTTGATGGACGGCGAGGTGGTGGGTTCCGGTGATGTCACTGAAGTCGGGCAGGAACTGGCATACGTGCCGAATGCGTCACTGAACCTCTGGACGACCTATCGCCTGAAGCGGAACATCATCGTCGGCGGCGGCGCGAACTACGAGAGCGGCCATTTCTTCAACAACACCGGCGGCTTCCTGTTCGTCAGCAGGGTCAACGATCCGCGCTACGTGCAGAATGCCGCGGCGATTCAGGCGCTGACGGAGTACTGGACCGCCAACGCGATGGTCATCATTCCGGTCACCAAGCATCTGCAGCTGCAGATCAACGGGTCGAATCTGGGGAACACGCGGTACGCGGATCGCGCGTACGATCGGCACTTCCTGCCGGGACCGACGCGCCAGATCCTGTTCACGCCGGTCATTACCTGGTAACGTCTGCGACAGCGTCGACATGCTGTTGCACGTTCCAGAAGTTCTGAGTGCCGAGCAGGTGGCGCACGCGCGCCGCCTGCTCGATGCCGCAGACTGGGTCGACGGCCGCGTCACCGCCGGCCGCCAGTCGGCGCAGGTGAAGGACAACCTGCAGCTGCCCGAAGACCATCCCGTCGCGCGCGAACTGGGGGAAATGGTGAGCGCTGCGGTCCAGCGATCGCCGCTCTTCATCTCGGCGGCGCTTCCCGCGAAGATCTTTCCGCCGCTCTTCAACCTCTATCGCGGCGGTCAGTCGTTCGGCAATCACGTCGACAACGCCGTCAGACAGATCACCGGCACACCGGTCCGCATCAGAACGGATCTCTCTGCGACGCTGTTTCTGGCCGCCCCTGATGAGTACGACGGCGGCGAACTGGTCGTCGAGGACACTTACGGCGTTCACGGGGTGAAGCTGCCGGCCGGCGACCTGATTTTGTATCCGTCCACCAGCCTGCACCGGGTTCAGCCGGTCACGCGCGGCGCCCGCCTCGCGTCGTTCTTCTGGATCCAAAGCATGGTGCGCGAAGACGCAGCGCGCACGCTGCTCTTCGATCTCGACGTCGCGATTCAGCGGCTCGGCGCGGACGTTCCGGATCATCCGTCGGTGGTGCAGCTCACCGCGGTGTACCACAATCTCATCAGACGTTGGGCGGATCTGTAGGTTGTTGCGGACAGGCTAAAGCCTGTCCCTACCGAAGCCAGGTGCGCGACAGCGGTAGGGACAGGCTTTAGCCTGTCCGTCCATCCGGTTGCTGAAACCAACTGCTGATTTCCGCCACCGCCGCCTGCATTTCCGGTGAATTGACGTAGTCCTCCGACGACTGCGTCGGATCCATGTTCTCGCGGACGAATTCGACGAGGAAGTGTGGCTGGTAGATCGCGTAGACGCGGGCGCCGAAACGGAACAGGTCGTAGGCGATCGGTCTGAAGCGGTCGACGCCGCGCTGCTCCCATTGCCGCGTCAGGCTCACGCCCTCGTCTGCCGCGTCGGTCGCTTCGTGCACTTCGGCCGGCATCGCTGACCGATCGACGGACACGGCCGACAACCGCGTCGCCATGGCCTGACACAGGACGTGGCGCGCGGTGAGCCCGACCTCGGCGGCGGGGACGTCGGTCGATTCCAGGTCGGCGACCAGTGCCATGGCCTGGCGCGCGGCGTCGATCGTTTGTTGCGCCGCGGCGGTTTCGGGATCGCTGGCAAGGGCGCGGGCGAGGTTCACGGAGACGGCCCCGAGCATGTAGCGGCGATCGGCGATCGCCTCCGCCACCGGATTCTCGAGGACCGCGACCGCGGCATTCAGCGACTCGATCGCTGCCGTGCGCGCGCCGGTCCCGGCGAGCAGCACGAGCCCGCGGTTCTGGTAGGCGATCGCCAGACGTCGCGCAAACCGCGGGTCTTCGTCAAGCGGGAGATCCCGGAGCAGGAGAATCCCTTCGTCGTACGCCAGCAATGCGTCGTCGATCGGGGCGGGCGGCGGCAGGCGAATCAACGCGTCCGCGCGATTCAGCCAGCACGCCGCGAGGCCGTAGCGAAACACCGGAACCTGATCCACAGGCAGCTGCCGGCGAATTTCGAGAGCGCTATCGAAACATGAGATGGCCTCACGGACAGCGGCCTCACCCGGCTCATCCATGAGCGCGATCCCGCGTTTCATCAGTACTGAGGCCTGTGCGTCGAGCGTGTTAGGGTCTGTCATCAACGTCCGATGTAGGGCCGGGTCGGTCCGCCTCCGCTGAAAGCTACGGCGAGACTCGCCGTGGCGCCCTCCGGGCGCGAAGGAGCGAGCCGGCCGCACACCGAGTGTAGCCTGACGAACTCGGTCGGCGCTCGTGGCGTTCGGCGGCAGGCGTTCGCGCGTTACGTTGCACAGAGGAAACCGATGCGATCACTGGTGTCTCTGCTGATCCCTGGAATGTGGCTCGTTCCGGCTGCTGCCCTCGCGGCGGGCGCCGCTCCCATCGCCAAGCCCGTCAACGCGTCCTCGCTCTACCGGCCCGACGCGACGTGGAAGGTCGAAACGACGATCGTCCTGGCGGCGGACGACGAAGACGGGAGCGAGTGGACGTTCAGCCTGGTTCAACCCTCGCAGCTCCAGGATCCCGGCGACGCCTTCAGACTCAATTGCAACGTCGACGGATCCGGTACGCTGACCAGCTTGAAAGATCCGATCAAGGTGTCGCGAAAAACGCTGATGTGCCGGTATCAGCCGCCGCTCGACTTCGCCGGCGACGAAGTGTTTCAGTACCAGGTGAGAGACGGCGACCAGCTGTCGCAACCGGCAGCGGTCACGGTCAGCGTCGAACACGGCGGTCTGCGCTGGGAGTTCGTCGCCAACAACGAAACCGCCATCACCAGCGACAGCTCGACGCCAGGCGCCGCGTTGCCGGACATCGCCGGCAGCACCGCACAGGATTTTCTCGCTCGACTCGACTGGGTAGTCCGCAATCCACGCTTTCCGAAGGATGAAGGCCGCGGGACGCGCGTCGGCGTGGACGTGACGCACACCGCCAACGCACATTTCCGGTTCGAGCTCGGGTTCGTCACCGAGGCGCAAGCCGTCACCGCGACGACGCAAGGCACGGTGTCGACGCCAGGTTCGGCCGCGCCCGTCCTCGTCAGTCAACGAAAGTTCACGACGGGCGGCGAGTTCAACTACAACGCCGTCTTCGCGCCGGATGCCGGCGGGACGTTTCTTGAAGTGGGCGTGCTCGGACGCGGCAACCTCGACGCGGCCGTCGAGCCGGCGACGCAAGGGCAGACCATCGGCGGTCAACTGGTCACGCTGGTGAGAAACGGCACCGGTGCAGGGACGTTCCGGGCCGAAGGCGGCGTTCGTCTGGCGCTCAAACAATACTCCGACGACCCGCTGCGGACCGCGGTGTCGAGAACGACGACCGACGAAGCACCGACGGTCAGGAAGAACAGCGACAACCTGCTCGAGTTCGAATTCAGCTATCGCCGCGACACCGCGCTCGCCGGACTTTCACAGATCGGGATCAGCGAAAACCGCTACGTCGTGCGAGTGCTCGGCTCGCCGGAAATTCCCGGCATTCCAGGTCACCTCACGGCGAACGTCGGCATCGAACTCACTGGCTGGTTCGAGAGCGAGAGCCCGAAGGAAGTGAAGATTCTCTACGGGATGAATGCGTCAACGTTTCGACTGTTTCGCTGATCCATGAGGTCCGGCTGAAGCCGGACCCTACATCAGCCCCAGTCCCCAGCCGCCAGCCCCAAGCCCCCGTGATATAACCTCGCCCCGAGGAGCGAAGACATGCCGACTTACACCCGCCGGGACTTCGTGCGACAGGTCTCACTCGTCGCTGGCGCCGCGACGCTGCATCCGTGGACGCGCTGGGCCAGCGCCGCCGATGACGCGGCGATGCTGGAGACCGTTGCGGGACGAGCCCGCGGCACGGTGACCGAGGGCATCAAGGTGTTCAAGGGCATTCCGTACGGTGGTGATACGGGCGGGAAGAATCGCTTCATGCCGCCGACCAAGCCGGCGTCGTGGACCGGCGTTCGCGACAGCCTCGCCTACGGCCCGACGGCGCCGCAGACGATCGCGCGCGCGGGTGGCGCAGCAGGCAACGGTCCGCGCGAGAGCGAAGACTGTCTGGTGCTGAACGTCTTCACGCCGGGTCTCGGTGACGGGAAGAAGCGCCCGATCATGGTCTGGTTGCACGGCGGCGGTTTCTCGACCGGTTCAGGATCCGGCCGTACCTACGACGGCGTCAGCCTCGCGCGAAATTACGATGTCGTGCTCGTCAGCATCAATCATCGTTTGAATGTTTTCGGCTTCACCCACCTCGGCGACGCCGGCGCGGAGTTCGCTCCGTCCGGCGAAGTCGGCCTGCTCGACATCGTCGCGGCGCTCGATTGGGTGAAGACGCATGCCGAACGCATCGGCGGCGATCCGAATCTGGTGACGATCTTCGGTCAGTCCGGCGGCGGCCGAAAGGTGTCGGCGCTGATGGCGATGCCCTCGGCCAAAGGACTCTTTCATCGCGCGATCATCGAGAGCGGCGCGGTCCTGCGCTTGACGTCGCGCGAAGATGCGAAGCGGATGACGACGGCGCTCTTCGAAGCGGCCGGACTGAAGTATGGGCAGGTTCGCGAGCTGCAGAATCTGCCGATCGAGCAGTTGCTGCGGGCGAACCAGGCCGCGACCGGCAAGGTCCCGGCACGCGAACCGGGTGGGACGGCCAACTCGCCGACCGTCGACGGCGTCGTGATTCCGAGCCATCCCTGGGATCCTGAGGCACCGGCGCTGTCGGCGAACGTTCCGCTCCTCATCGGCTACACGCGCACGGAGGAGACGTACTACCAGCGGCCAACGCCAGAGAACCTCGCGATGACCGAAGCCAAGATGCGCGAGATGGCGCAGGCGCGGCTCGGCGTCATTCCGGATCGTGTCATCGCGGCGTTCAAGGCCGCGCATCCTGACGCGACGCCGTGGGATCTGAACATCCTGATTGCCACCGACCACCCGCGCGGCACGTACTCGCGCGAGCTCGCCAAGCGAAAGGTGATGCAGCGCGCCGCCGCCGCGCACTTCTACCGCTTCGACTGGGAGACGCCGGAAAACGGCGGTCACATGCGATCGCCCCACGCGGTCGAACTGCCGTTTGTCTTCAACAACATCGCCACGGCTGGTCCGTTGATCTCGAAGATGCCGGAGGCGCACGCGTTGGCCGGCAAGATGAGCGAGGCGTGGGCGGCATTCGCGCGAACCGGTAATCCCGCGACGAAACGGCTCCCGGCCTGGCCGGCCTACTCGGTTGACGGGCGGGACACGATGCTCTTCAACAACGAGTGCCGGGTCGAAAAGGATCCGGATCGTGGACCACGGCTCGAGATGGAGAAGGTCCTGAAGCTCGCCTGATCGCTACTGACACTTCACTTCGACACGCCGGTTGAGCGATCGGCCGCTCTCGTCGGCGTTGGTGGCAATCGGCCGTCGTTCGCCGATGCCGGCGGGAGTGAGCCGTCCCCGGCCCAGCCCGCGCCTCACCAGGTCGGCGACGACGGCTTCGGCGCGCCGCATCGACAGCCGGTCGTTGTAGTCGTCGGTCCCCTCGCTGGACGTGTGTCCTTCGATGGTGATGCGGCTGCTGGGGTCGCGCTGAAGGCCGGTGAAGAGTTCGATGAGGACGGGTCCGGACTCCGGACGAATGTCGGCCGAGTCGAAACCAAAGCTGATGCTGTGGATAATCGAACCGCACCCGAGGGTCGGCGGCGGTGGCGTGCCGCAGTCGACGCGGTCGCCCGGTGAAGCCGGGGCCAGCACATACAGACGGAACGGTCCGTTGTTGCTCGACCGGACGCCGCGCAGTTCTCCACGCGCGGACACGCTCAGAATGAACGCGCTGGGCGTTCGATCCTGGCGGTCGACGCCGGTTGCGCGCAGGATGTTGCCGCTGACCGTGCCGCGAAGGTCGCCGGCCGAATCGTAACAGCCTGTCACGATGGGGCCGCGCTGGGAGAGCTGCACCCGATTGGCCTGCGTGCGCCAGACGCCGGTGAAACCGGTTGCCAGCGCAGGACTTTCCTGGCTGCCGTTGCCAACGATCTCGCTGAACTCGAACGACGACGACGGCTGCATCACGTTGATGCCGCCAGCGAGCCGCAGCTTGATCCATCGCACCGGCCGGCTGGCCATCAACTGCAGCTCGGTCACCAGCCCCCGCGTCCGGTGTGTTTGCAGCGAGGCCGACGCCAGGAGCACAAAACCTTCGGTCGGTCCAGTACTCGAGCCGTGGACTTCCACCAGCTTCGTGAAGGTGATGGCCGGACTCGGTGTTTCGCTGATATTCGGCACCGCGAAGCGGTCGAAGGTCGTGAGCGCTGGCAGCTCGTAGACGAATTCCGTATCAGTGTCGGCAGGCGCGCGGTTCACGATGGTGAATGCCGTCGCATCGCCATCGGCGATCCGTACAGCGGCCGCGAAGTCGGCGCCGAGCCGCGCCCCGGCGCCGCCGATGCTGACCGGCACCGCTCCCTGGGCAAAAGCGAGATAGTCGATGCGTGCCGGCGCGTCGGCCGTCTGAGCGCGAGACGGCGTCGGCGACAGGATGCACACGCCGGCCACAGTGAAAGCGCAACCGAACAGGAAAGAGTGCATAGTGTGTCGGCGCGATTCTACCGTCGCCCAGCCCCAGCCCCCAGTCCCCAGCCCCCAGCCCCTTAGAATGTCTGAATGATTCGCGTTCGCTTTGCGCCGTCGCCCACCGGCTATCTTCACGTGGGCGGCGCACGGACGGCGCTCTTCAACTGGCTCCTGGCGCGCCGTCGCGGCGGCGCCTTCGTGCTTCGCATCGAGGACACCGATAGCGAACGCTCCTCGGCGGACATGGTCGAAGGGATCCTCGACGGACTCCGCTGGCTGGGCATCGACTGGGACGAGGGGCCGCTCGTCGGCGGTCCGTACGGTCCCTATTCGCAGTCGGAACGGTTCGAGCGTCATCTGGCGCTCGCCGATGACCTGGTGGCGCGCGGTCATGCGTACTACTGCTATTGCACGCCGGACGAGCTCAAGGCCAAACGCGACGCCGCCGAAGGCGCCGGGGGCGGCTGGAAATACGACCGCACCTGCCGTGCGCTGACGCCGGCGCAGATCGCCCGAAACGAATCCGAACAGCGGCCGCGGGCGATTCGCTTTCTGGTCCCCGAAGGTGTGACCGGGTTCGCCGACCTCGTGCGCGGACCGATCGAGTTCGACAACGCCAATATCGAGGACTTCGTCATCGTGCGGTCGGATGGTCATCCGATCTACCACCTGTCAGTGGTGTCCGACGACATCGAGATGAAGATCTCGCACGTCGTGCGCGGCGACGACCACATTTCGAACACGCCGAAACACGTGCTGCTGTTCGAAGCGGCCGGAGCGTCCGTGCCGGAGTTTGCCCACGTGCCGCTGATTCTCGGGACGGACAAGAAGCGGTTGAGCAAACGCCACGGCGCCACGTCGGTCATCGAGTACGCGCGTCAGGGTTATCTGCCGGAAGCGATGGTGAATTTCCTCGCGCTTCTGGGCTGGTCGCCCGGCAGCGGCGATCGCGAGCTGTTCTCGGCGGCGGAACTGGCCGAGGTGTTCGATCTGCGCGGCATCAGCGGCGGCAACGCCGTGTTCAACCCGGACAAACTCGACTGGTTCAACCAGCAGCACATCCTGCGGCTTTCTCCTCAGGAACTGTCGCGCCGCCTGCAGCCGTCGTTTGAAGCCGCGGCGATCTGGAATCCGGAGTTCCTGACCACCCGTCATGCCTGGTTCTACAGCGTCCTCGAGCAGTTGAAGCCACGCGCGAAGCGCCTCGATGAATTTGCCGCGCTGGGCCGGTTCTTCTTCACCGACGATCTCGACTACGATGCGGCGGCCGTCGAGAAGCACTTGAAGACGGCCGGCATGCACGATCACCTGCGGGCGGTGGACAAGGCGTTTCACGATCTCGAAACCTTCGATCCGGCATCGGTAGAGGCGGCATTACGTCAGGTGGCAGAGACGCGAGGCATGAAAGCCGGCGCGCTGATTCACAGCGTCCGCGTCGCCGTCACCGGCCGTACGGTCAGTCCAGGGCTCTTCGAAGTCGTCTCGCTGCTCGGGCGGGAGCGGACGGCGGCACGGCTGAAACACGCGATCGCGTTGTGACGCCGATGGCGCTTGACTCGCCTGCGAGACGGCTCGATACTCCGCGACAACCATCGCTCATCACGGCGAGGCTGCAGTAGCGGGGGCGAGATGCGCGCGACGCTGTTCGGTCTTCTGGTCATCACGGCAGCGCTGACGACAGTGTCGGCCCAGACCGCGGCCAGGTCCTGGACGGCGCCGCTGGCACCGGATGGTCATCCCGATCTGCAAGGCGTGTGGATGAACACCAGCGCGACACCGCTCGAACGGCCGGCCGCCCTCGCCGGCCGATCCTCGCTCACCGACGCCGAAGTCGCCGAGCTCAAGCGCCGGGCGGATCGACTGTTCAGGGATCCAGACATCGATTTCGCGGCCGGCGATGCGGTCTTTCTCACCGTGCTCGCGGACTCGCCCAGCTTCAAGAGCACGACGGCCACCGGCACGACGTCGGAAATGATCGAGCGGGACTTCGACAATCGGACCTCGCTCATCATCGATCCCGAGGACGGCCGCATACCGCCGTTTACCGCCGCGGCGCAGCAGCGCCGGGCGAACCAGGCGGCGGCGCGGCGGCGAGGCGTCGAAGGGCCGGAAGATCTGAATCAGATCGAGCGGTGTCTCACGTACGGGATCCCGCGCCTGACGGGCAATACCGCGGCAGGACCGCTCGGCTACTACCAGTTCGTGCAGACACCGCGCAGCATCCTTCTGTACCAGGAAGAGATTCACGAAGTCCGGGTGATTCACATGGACGGACCGCATCCGCCAAAAGAGATGCAGTTCTGGAACGGCGACTCGCGAGGACGCTGGGACGGTCAGACGCTGGTCGTGGACACGACCAACTTTTCGCCGAAGACCGATTTCATGAGCGCGTCAGACCAACTGCACCTGATCGAACGCTTCACGCGCGTTGCCGCCGACCGGCTCGACTATCAGATCACGGTCGACGATCCGACCACGTGGACGAAGCCGTGGACCGCGGTCATCAGGCTCAAGCCCACGAGCGAACTGCTCTACGAATACGCCTGCCACGAAGGGAACTACGAAATCATCAGCAACATCTTCGCTGGTATCCGCTTTCGAAACCGCTAGCCTCCACTCGTGGTGACGTGCGCTCAAAATGCGCCACGAAATCACGAAAGCACGAAATCCCATTTCGAAGGCGCCACGGAGACACTGAGGCACGGAGTGGCACATCGACGCGGCCGGCCGGCGGAGCCGGCCGAGCGTTCAGCGTGAATCGAGTCACACAAACGAGACCATCAATCCACGACCCGGGTCTCGTTTGTGCGACTCGTTCACGCTGACGCCGCCGCTTCGCGGCGCCGCGTCGGTGAGGCCGTTTCGTGTCTTCGTGCTTTCGTGGCGAATTTGTCTCTGTGATCTCATCACGATTCAGAAGTTCGGCTGAATCTCCGGTGCCAACCACTGGAGTCCGGTCGCCCGCTCGATCGCGGACTGCAGATCCTTGGCGCCGCTCATGCTGCTCGGAAACGCGAACTCGTGCGTCGGTGACCGGACGACGTAGTAGACGACGCGGACCGCGCCACCCTGCAGAAAGACATAACGGAGCGAGATCTCCGAGACCTCTTTCCACGGGATCGAATGTTCCCCGACGATCACGCGGCTGTGGAGACCGTGCTCGTCGATGCGCAGCTGCAGTCGCTGCGAAAACCACAGCGAAAACGCGAACGTGACCGAGATGATCAGCGACGCGAGCGAGAGCGCCCCGAAGACGGCTTGAGCATCCGGATCCTTCGCGAAGAGGGTCGCCCCCGCCAGAAGCAGCACGAGCCCCGAGGTCATGATCGTGAGGATCTCGAGCGGGCGGCTCCGCCGCGCCATGGGATAGACGCGCGGCTCGATCGGCACGAGCGGACCTGATGCGAGATGCGGCATCGGCGATCCGTCGCTGCGGCGCCGTCGTCCGGGCAGCGTCGGCCCGACCGCCGCCAGGATCAGTCCGCCAATGGCGAGTGTGAACCCGGCGAGCGTGGTCCATGACGCCGCATCCGACATCGCGAGGAACGGAATTGACGCCGCGACCCACCGCAGTCCGGTCCACCGTTTCAGCCAGACCACGGCGCCGGCGGATGTGCAGACCAGAAACAGGACGTTCCAGACGTCCCACATCTCGAGACGTCCGCCGTTGATGCCAAGAGCGACGATGCCGAGGACGATGAGTCCGGGACCGATTGTGGATGCCAGAGCCGAAAGGCTGCGCCTTTCAGGGCGATGATGTCAATTGTGACTGTCGTGAAAGCTTCACAACGAGCCCGCAAAGACCGCAGAGTCTCTCTTGGATTTATTGACCGCTGCGGTTTCTGCGGTCTCGTTGTGAATGCTCTTTCTTTCTCGATCTACGAGCGGCGCCGCCGGCGGATGACACCAGCGAGCACTCCGCCGCCAAGGAGCAGCATCGATGCCGGTTCCGGAGTCGGGATCGCCCTCACATCGAGATCGAACGAGATGCTTCCCCCACCGGCGGTGAAGACGATGTCGGCCTGAGAGAAGAGCGAGAACTGGCCGGGGGCGTTGAAGGTCCTCTCCAGGAGCCCAGAGAACGCGCCAGGACCGAGAGCGCCTGAATTGAGCAGCACGCTGCCAGCTGGAACGGCGCCGAGCGCCGCGATCGCACCGAAGGCCTGGTCGGGCCCGAAGTCCCGGATCAGATTGTTGGAGTTCGCCCACGACCTGAATGTGACGCTGGATCCCGCGCCCGCCGTCAACACGCCGCCGAACGCCATGTCCAAAAAGTGCCCTGGATCGGGGCCCGCGAGGAAACCGGTGTCGGCGAGGGAGATGCGAACCGTGAGCGGGCCTGACGTTGCGATGGTCACCGAGTTCAGGTCGATATCCGCGAATACCGATCCCGTCGACTCGATTCCGGTGCTGACGGTGACCGGCACACCGGCGCCGACTGAGCCAACGTACTGGACCAGAAGACCCGGATCTGAGAGGACGGTTCCTTCACTGGTTGTGACGTTCTCGACTCTGAGCCGGATCGGGCTGGCGTTCGCCAGCGACGTCAGGCCCACCAGACTGGCAACGATTCCAGCGATCGCGATTCCGCGTCGAATGTTCATCGGTCTCAACCCCTTTGTGATTGGCGGTACCAGCGAAGGGCTGGGACTGCGCGCGTGTGCGCAACCTAGCAAGGCGATGGCCAGGCGATTTCGTCAAGATTACGACGAACCCCTTATTCCACAATCGTTTAGCGCGTTCACAGGACTGCGCATACCTGCAAATGCGCTGATAGCCACCCGTGGCGCAGACTTTCGTCTTCGGAGAGTCGACGATCCCTAGACTAGCGTGCTGATTCCGCGCGTTCTGCGACGCGCTTTACTTGCGGCAGCAGAAACCAGCGGATCACGATGATGCCCGCTGAAAAGCGCGCCCAGTACCAGCGAAAGCGGCGACGCGCGGCCCTGTCAGTCGTCATCACCCGCGTCTCGGTTCGGAAGATGGTTTCGGCGGGACCGATCGGATCGACCCGCAGCGTCCAGGCGATCTTTACGTAGTCGGGCTCGTGGAACGCCGCGAAGTCCTCAGGCGGCAATCCGCGAAAGACGACGTTGGCGAGCCACGGCTGCGTGACGGCGCCCATCACGATTTCACGTCCTGGGTCCTCGGCGAGGACTCGCCAGCCCAGGGCCTGCACCTCGGCAAGGAGTCCAGGTGTGCGCGCCGCGGCCGAACCTTGCGCACCGAGAACGAGCTCACGCGTTTTGATGATCAACCGCACGATCGGTGATGCCTGAAGATCCGCGTTGACGGCCGCGGCCATCGTGACGTCGGCGGGCGCGTTGACGTGAATGTGATGCCGCTCGGCGACTTCGTATTCCGGCATGAACCGGTCGAGCAGCGGATCCTCTTCGCCAGCTCGCGCCGGCCGCGGACGGCCGTAACGCAGCCAGGCGCTGCTGACGATCGCGGCATACCCGGCCGCGGGAAGTGCGAGGCCGAGGACGCCCCACCTGACGACGCGCTGGACCCGCGACTTCATGTTGCCGATGACTCGTCGGAGTGCCCCGGCGATCTTTCGACGCGCAGGGCGAGACCGTGCAACTGTCTTCGTTCCATGACGAAATGCACGCAGCGGACGAGTGGCATTCCGATCCAGGCGGGCAGACCATAGAAGGGATACTCGGTCCCGCCGCGGACTCGAACGATCAGTCGTGTGGTGCGACTGATCGGCGCGAGGACGAACGCCCACGTCATCATCGGCACGACTCCCGGCGCCGCGCGCCAGCCAATGACGAGAGACGAAACCGGTTCCAGCGCGAGCACGTGGAAGCCGTCGGTCGCCCCCGGCGCCGCCGGGAACAGCGTTCCGACGTCAATCGCCTGCAGCTCGGGGATCACGCGATTAGCGCTCGGCCGCCGGCCGTTGTCGAGCCAGTCATAGCTGTACCAGCCGCCGCGGCTGCCAGCGCCCATCTGAGCGAGCCACGGCCAGATCGCCGCCGGAGTCGATCGAATAGTGATCGCGTTGGTCCATGACGCGATTGCCGCCGGGATCAGCGTGTCTCCCGGCAGGGGCCGCCTCCGCTCCTCGGCCGTGGCACGGACGGATCGGAGGATCAACGGCACGGTCCTAGAACGCCACCCAGCAGATGGCAGATCCGACGACCGCCATCGACAGCCCCCAGATCAGCAGCTTGTTGAAGAGCGGCCGCGTGTCGTCCACCGGTGCGCCGGCAATGCACAGTGCCCCGATCGTCGAGAGCGGCGAGACGTCCACGAGATGTCCGCCGACAATCATCGAGTTCGCCAGCCCCAGGGCGTTGGCCACGCCAAGCGTTTTGGCCAGGCCCGGCACCATCGGCAGAAAGGCGGGCAGGACCACGCCCGACGTGCTGCTGTACACCGAGATGATGCCGATGATGAAGGCGAGAATCGCCGTCACGGTTCCTGCCGTGGACACGCGCGAGACCCACGACACCAGCAAGTCGATCCCCTGCGCCTTCTCGAGAATGGAGATCAGCACCGTGACGCCGGTCACCATGATGATCACGCGCCACGGCATCTTCTTGATCGCTTCCCGGTCGTCGGCGCAACGGCCAAGAATCAGAATCACCGAGCCGAGAAACGCGCCGAACCCGACGTTCACCTCGAAAAAAATCACGCCGACGAGCAGCACGGCGATCACCGCGATGGTGGCCCACTGCCGGACGTTGAAAGCCTTGTCCGCAGCGGTCGGCGTCAACACGCTGGCCGCGTCCACGGTCGACCCTTTGCCGCTCGCGGCAAACAGCTTGAGGCCGCCGAACAGGAAGTAGCCGGCGAAGGCCACGGCGGCGTGCGCCAACAGGTTGGCGAGATAGGTCTGGGTCTCATGACCCGGCAGGCCGATGCGCGTCATCAGCCCGTTGACGATGATACCGGTCGGCGCGAACGGAGAGACCGATCCGGAGTTGGCGCCGTTGCCGACCATGATCGCCATCAGGAACAACGGAATGTTCGACCGCGCCGCTGTCGTCATCGCCATCGGTGCGAGGAGCGCCGCCGTCGAGATGTTGCCCGGGCCGAGCGACGACAGCGCCGACGCCAGGACGAAGAACATGATCGGCACGACGCCGCGATTGCCGCGGCAGGCATGCACGGCGTGATGTGCGATCTTGTCGAGCGTGCCGTTGGTCTGCGCCAGCGAGAAGAGCAGCGTCACGCCCGTCAACGTGAGAAAGAGCGGCGTGGGGAACCCCGCGATGACCGTGGCGATCGGGATGTGACCGATGTAGACGCCGACGATCCAGGCCATGGCAATCGCCAGGACGCCGACGTTGATCTCGAGAAAGCAGCTGACGATGACGCAGATCGCCAGAGCGGCGACGGAAATGGCGGCGAGATTCATTCGCTCCCCAGCAGTGAGTGCAGGAGTTCGGCGGGATGCACCGCGTGCGCCTGCGTGAAGTCTTCGACCTGATGGCGGCAGGACACTCCGCTCGCCACCAGCACCGTTCCCGGCGCCATCGCGCGGGCGGCCGGCAGCAGCCGCCGTTCGCCGATCGCTTTCGAGACGTCGAACCGATCCCGCGCGTAACCAAACGATCCCGCCATCCCGCAACACCCGGCGTTCAGATCCGTCACCGTGGCGCCCGGAATGCGCGCCAGCACCGACCTGGCGGGCGCGAGCAGGCCCATCGCCTTCTGATGGCAGTGACCGTGCAAAAGGATCGTCGCCGGACCCGAGCGCAACGGCAGCGCGGCCGCCGGCGTGTCAGCCAGCAGTTCCTCAAAGAGGACCGCCGCGCTGGCCACCGCACGAGCCTGCCGCTGTTCGTCGCCGCGCAGCAGCGACGGCGCATCTTCGCGCACCGCGGAGAGACAGCTCGGCTCAAAGAAGACGATGCGCTGTCCGCGTTCGGCGAGGGGCAAGAGCGCCGCCGTGTTCTGTGAGGCGAGCTGCCGCGCTTCGTCGAGGAGTCCCTGCGAGATCAACGGCCGGCCGCAGCACACGTTCGGCGCGATCGCCGGACTCCAGCCCGCCTTCGCAAGGACGTTGACGCCAGCCATACCGAGGCCGGGATTGTAGTAGTTCGTGAACGTATCCGCGAACACGGCAACAGCGGTGGCGTCCGGCTTTAGCCGGATTGCAGCTGTAGTCTCCGGCTTCAGCCGGAGCGCTCCGACCTCTCGCGCGAACTGCTTCCGAAAGGTGGTCGCCGCCCACGCCGGCGGCATCCGCCGTCGATCGATCCCGAAGACCTGTTCGTTCAGCCAGCGGACCGGTCCGCTTCGCGCGATCGGATTGGCGATCGCCGCAAAGCGGTTGCCCCAGCGCGCGAGATCGTGGACGTGACCGAGCAGGCGCGCGCGCAGCGGGGTCCCATGACGGCGCCAGTAGTCGGCGAGGAACTCGCTCTTGAACCGCGCGACGTCCACCCCGACCGGACACTCGGCCTTGCAGGCGCGACATTCGAGGCAGAGGTCCATGACCTCCTTGACGCCCTCGTCGCCCAGGCCAGACTCCTCCAGCCGGCCGGCCATCGCCAGCCTGAGGACATTGGCGCGGCCGCGCGTCGAGTGCCTTTCCTCGCGCGTCGCCATGTACGACGGACACATCGTGCCGTCGAGCGTTTTCCGGCAGGCGCCGAGCCCGCTGCACATCTCGACGGCGCCGCCCATGCCGCCATAGTCGTCGTAATCGAAGAACGTGGCCGGCCGCGGCGTCTGGTAGCCGGCGCCGTACCGCAGCTGCGACGTGAGCGGCGGCGCGTCGACGATCTTGCCCGGATTGAAGAGCCCGTCGGGGTCGAACGTCTTCTTGATCGCGCGGAACGCCTCGTAGAGCTCCGGCCCGAACATCTTCGCCATGAACGGACTGCGGACCAGGCCGTCGCCGTGCTCGCCAGAGAGCGCGCCGCCGAATTCGAGGACGAGGTCGGCGACATCGTTGGCCAGCGACTCGAACTTTCGCACGCCCTCCTCGGTTTTCAGATTGATGACCGGCCGGACGTGCAGGCAGCCGACCGAGGCATGCGCGTAAATGCCAGCGGTCGTCTGATGTTTCTTGACGATGGCGAGGAACCGCTCGATGTAATCGCGGAGCCGCTCCGGCGCCACCGCCGTGTCTTCGACGAATGAGAGCGACTTCGCGTCGTCTTTCATCGCCATCGAGAGGCCGAGCGCCGCTTCGCGCAGGCTCCAGATCGTGGACTGCGTGGCCGGGTCGACGGCGTGGACGTAGCGGTAGCCGAAGCGTCGCGATCGCAGGTCGGCTTCAATCGCGGCCAGGCGCGGCGGCAGCGCGCGCTCGTCATCGTCGTAGAGCTCCACGCAGAGGAGCGCCGCCGGATCGCCGTCGATGAACGTGCGGCGCATGCGATCGAGCGCCGGGCTCTGCTTGGTGTTGTCGAGAATGAAGCCGTCCATCACTTCGATGGCCGATGGCCGATGCGCGAGGATGACCGGTGTCGCGGCCAACGCTTCGAGCAGGCTGGCAAACTGGATCGCGAGAACCGCCTTCGCCTTTGGCAGCGGCACGAGCGCAATCTTCGCTTCGAGCACGACGCCGAGCGTGCCCTCGGAGCCGACCATCAGCTTTGCCAGGTTCAGCGGCGCGACGGGATCGACAAACGCGTCGAGGTTGTAACCGCCGACGCGGCGGAGCACTTTGGGAAAGCGCCGGTCGATCTCGGCGGCGTGAACGGAGGCGAGTCGTCGGACTTCCCGGTAACACCGAGCCTCGAACGTCTCCTGGCGGCAGATCGCATCGACGGCGTCGGGCGCGAGCGGTCTGAACTGGACAATCGAGCCGTCCGCCAGGACGACTTCCTGCTCCAGCACGTGGTCGATCGTCTTGCCGTAGAGCACGGAGCGCGCGCCGCTCGAATTGTTCGCCATCATGCCGCCGACCGTGGCGCGGCTGGCGGTCGAGATGTCCGGAGCGAAGCGGAGGTTGTGAGGCCGGAGCGCGGCGTTCAACTCGTCGAGCACAATCCCCGGCTCGACGCGCGCCCAGCGCTCGGCGGCGTTCACCTCCAGCAGCCGGTTCAGATACTTCGACGTGTCGACGATGACGCCGGCGCCGATCGCCTGACCCGCCTGCGAGGTGCCGCCGCCGCGCATCGTCAGCGAACAGCCGTGGGCCCTGCAGATGCGGACGGTGCGGACGAGATCGTCTTTGGATTTCGGCACGACGACGCCCGCGGGCGCGATCTGGTAGACGCTGGCGTCGCTGGCATAGAGTGCGCGCGAGACCTTGTCGAACCGGACTTCGCCCTGGAGTTGGGCGGTCAGCTCGCGTTCGAGCGCGTGGGCGTCCATCGGTTGCGCTGATTATAGGGGCGGACTACGATCACGCCTCTTATGACTCCCTATCGCAGCGGCCGCCACTTCCTGCAGATTCCGGGTCCGACCAACGTGCCGGACCGGGTGCTGCGCGCGATCGCGCAGCCGACGATCGATCATCGCGGCGCCGAGTTCGCGGCGATGGCCAAGGAAGTCCTGGCCGGTCTGAAGGACGTCTTCAAGACCACGGGCCACGTGCTCGTCTATCCGTCGTCGGCGACCGGCGCGTGGGAAGCGGCGTTCGTGAACACGCTGTCGCCGGGCGACAAGGTCTTGTGCGTCGAGATCGGCGAGTTTGCGCGGCTGTGGTCTGAAGTGGCGCGGCGCATTGGTCTCGAGGTCGACGCCGTCGATACCGACTGGACGCGCGGTGTCGATCCGGCGATTGTCGAAGCGAAGCTCCGCGAGGATCGCGATCATCGGATCAAGGCGGTGCTCGTGGTCCACAACGAGACGTCGACCGGCTCGACCAGCCGGCTGAAAGAGATCCGCCAGGCGATCGATCGGGCGAAACACCCGGCGCTGTATTTCGTCGACGCGGTTTCGTCACTGGCGTCGATCGATCTCCGTCAGGACGAGTGGGGCATCGACGTCACGGTCACCGGATCGCAAAAGGGGCTGATGCTGCCGCCCGGGATGAGCTTCAACGCGATCAGCGCCAAGGCCCTCGCGGCATCGGAGCACGCGCGACTCATGAAGTCGTACTGGTCGTGGGGGCCGATGATCGCCGCCAACGCGCAAGGGTTCTTCACCTACACGCCGTCGACCAACCTGCTCTATGGGCTTCGCGAAGCGCTCCACATGCTGCGCGAGGAGGGCCTGGATCAGGTGTTTGCGCGGCACCGCCGGCTGGCTGCGGCTGCCCGCGCGGCGGTGAAGGCTTGGGGGCTCGACATCCTCTGCCGCTGCGAAGAGGAACAAAGCGCGGTGGTGACGACGGTGATGATGCCGGACGGGCACGACGCCGATTTCTTCCGCAAGGTCACCGTCGATCGCCTGAATCTCTCGCTCGGCGCGGGCCTCGGCAAACTGAAAGGCCGCGCCTTCCGCATCGGCCACGTCGGCGATTTCAACGAGTTGATGCTGATGGGGACGCTGTGCGGCGTCGAAATGGGCCTCGAACTCGCCGGTGTGCCGTTCAAGAAGGGCGGCGCTGACGCCGCCATGGCCAGCCTGACCGCCCGTTAACGCGATCCGCGCGCCTCGAGGTGGCCGGCGATTTCCGCCATCCGTGCCGGTTCGTCGCCATTCAGCGTGCCACCCGCCAGCCGCCCGCTGCCGCGGAGGTCGGTCAGAATCGCGAATGATTTCTGATACCAGGATTGTGCTGCGCCTGGGATGGCGTGTTGGTCCCGCCGCGCGACGAGGTCGCCTTCAAGCGCGTACGCCTGCGCCAGCTCGAATTGGAATCGTGCGTCCGCTGGATCTGCTTCGACTGTGGAGCGCGCGATCTCGATCGCGCGCTCGATGAGAGGAGCCGCGTCACGGGAGCCGGGATCAACAGCGAGGAGCGCGGTCGCGAGCCGCACGAGCGAGGACAGCAGCGTCACCCGGATGTAGATGTGGCGGGGATCGGCGGCGGCCAGCCGGTCGCCTAGTGCGACCGCCTCACGCAGCGGCGGAATGGCCGCGCCGAATTCGCGATTGCGGTTCAGCACTTCGCCAATCTCCATCTGCGCCACCACCAGATTGATGATGGATTGCCGATCGCTGGGATCTTCGGTGGCCAGTTCCCGCCGGAGGTCCACCGCCTCACGCTGCGCCCGTGCGGCACCGGCCGGATCGGGGACGCGCGCGAGAACCTGCGCCAGTTGCAGGAGCGCGCTCGACCGATCGCGCCGCTCGCGGGGGCTGCGCTGACCGTCTGGTGAAGGTTCGTTCCTGAGCATCGCGACGCGCTGTTGAGCGTGCGGAAGGGCGGCCGCCGGCTGACCGAGCTTCAGCAGAACAATCGCCATGCGTCCATGGAGGCTGGCGATTTCGCCCTCCAGGTTCCGGTTGCCCGGCTCCTGCGCGAGGAGCCGTCCGAACAACGCGAGTCCGGCCTCGACCGACTGCCGCGTCTTCTCGATCGCACCCGACTGTACCCAAACGCGCTGGCGCAGTACTTCGGCTTCCGCCGCGGCACGAATGGCCGCCGGGTCCTCAGGCCATCGCCGCAGGAGGTTTGCGGCAACCGCATAAGCCTCGTCGAGAATTTCGAGCGCGTCGGTTGTGCCTTGCGCGTCACGGAGCACGTCAGTCAGCACGTGATAACTCGACCACAACTCGAGCTGTGCGTCCCGATCGTCCGGCCGCGTGAGTGCGAGAGCCTGTCGAATCGCCAACGATTTGCGGAAACTGGAAAGTGCGGCTCCGGTGTCCCCCAGATTCGCTCGGAGGGGACGGCCGAGCACACTCCCCAGCTTGTCGTAGGCCGCAGCGAGCTCGCGCTGCAGCCCCAGGTTGTTGCGTTCTTCGGCTGCCAGGTTGTCGAAGTACTCGAGCGCGCGGCGGATCAGGAGCTGGCGGGCGGCCATCGATCCCGGAAGGGTCTCGATTTGATCGTTCACTTCGAAGATCAGCGAGCTGGCGAGCTGCCTCACGTTGTCGAAGTGGCGCTGGGCGCGCTGACGTTCCAGCTCGGTTTGCCGCTGTTCCCGCAACGCTGCTCCCAGACCCGCCAGTAGCGCGATCAGGACACAGACCGACGCGATGACGGCGACGACATGTCGCCGCAGCAACTTGACCGTTCGGTATCCGAGTCGGTCGCCGCGAGCGTCGACCGGCCGGCCCGAGAGATGACGATCGAGGTCGTCGATGAACGCGGCGGCCGACGGGTAGCGTTTCGCCGGCTCCCGTTGCAGCGCTTTCAGAACGATGGCGTCGAGGTCGCCGCTGAGCCGCCCGCGCTCGCGGCCGTCCACCGCTTCGCTCGGGGGCACGGGCTCGCGATCGCGAACCGCCGCGGCGAGTGTGCCGTCCTTGGCCGGCGGTTGAAACGGTGGCACGCCGGCCAGCAACACGTAGAGCAGAACACCGAGCGCGTAGACGTCGGTCGCGGTCGTAATCGGGCCGTCGGCGAGCTGCTCCGGGCTCGCGTATAACGGCGTCAATGGGCGCCGCGGCTCGCTCGGCGCCGCGACGGATTGGCGATCCGTCGATCCGTCAATCAACGTCGCAATCCCGAAGTCGAGCAGCTTCGGCACGCCGTTGGTCACCAGGATGTTTCGCGGCTTGATGTCACGGTGCACGACCAGGTGTCGATGGGCGAAATCGACGGCCGCGCAGACCTGTCGAAACATCCCGAGGCGCTCGGTCAGCGAGAGGCGATGGGTTCTGCAGAACTCGTCGATCGGCAGGCCGTCGACGTACTCCATCACCAGATACGGCACGCCTTCGGGCGTCGTCCCCCCATCCAGCAGACGCGCGATATTGGGATGCTCGAGGCCCGCGAGGATCTGCCGCTCTTCTCGGAACCAGCGCAGCACGGCGCTGGAGTGAGCGTCCGCAAGCTTGACGGCGACGCGCTGTCGATATTCATCGTCGGCGCGTTCGGCAAGGTAGACGGTCCCCATGCCGCCGCGTCCGATCTCGGAGATGACCCTGTAGGCGCCGATCCGCGCACCAGGGGCGAGCCGGATTGAAGGGACCGCCAATTCCAACGCATGGAGGGCCGCCGGTGAGCTCAACGCCGGGCGTTCGAAAAGACTTTCCGCGTCGCGCGCGGAGGCCATGAGCGCGACGACATCGCGCTCGAGTTCGGCGTCGCCTTGGCAGAGCTCCGCGACGGCGTCGGCGCGCCGATATTCCTGATCCTCGAGGACGGCCAGGCAGATGCCTTTGACGCGTTGCCAGCGTTCGGGAGTCACAACCCGGACCTATACGCGCAATCTGTCGATCTCGGAGCTCACGCTCCGCCCGTCAATTCTCTGTACAGCCAGCCCTTCGCGAGGGCCCACTCGCGCTTCACGGTTGCCGGCGACCGCCCAAGCAGGTTCGCCGTCTCTTCCACCGTGAGGCCCCCGAAAAACCGAAGTTCGACGATGCGGCCCTGATCTGGATCGAGTTGTTCCAGCTTTTCGAGCGCGCGGTTCAAGTCGATGGCGTCCACGCTGGTCAATGAGCCAGAGGGGGCTTCGATGTCGTCGGTCAACGGCAACACGACGCTCTTGCCGCCCCGCTTGTCACTCTGTTCGCGCCGCGCGTAGTCGACGATCACCCGGCGCATGGCCTGCGCGGCGATGGCGAAAAAATGTCCACGGTTCTGCCAGTCGACGCGCTCCTGGCCGAACAGCCGTACGTACGCCTCACTGACGAGCGCAGTGGTCTGCAGCTGGTTGGTTCGCCATTCGCGCGACAGATGGCGCGACGCCAGCGTGTGGAGCTCGGTGTACACGAGCGGCACGAGCCGCTTGAACGCCTCGGCGCTTCCTGCCTGCCACTGGTGCAGAAGCTCGGTGATTTCAGAGGCGTTTTCATGGGCCATCGGACTGGTCCTGAGACGCGGCTGGGGCCGGCCGGCCGGCGAGTACACCACAGCCGCACACGCCGGTCAACGGAGTTGAGCCGGTCTGGGGGTCGATTGCGCGTAATGAGGCGTCCTTGCGCTTCATCGGTGGCGCTTTCCGACTCCGCCGTAGGCTCCGGCGAGACTCGCCGAAGCGCCCTGCAGGCGCGAAGACGGTAGCCGGATTTCACTTCAACGCCCGGTGAAGGTGGGCTTCTTCTTCGCGAGAAACGACGCGACGGCATGCCTGAAGTCGTCGCTCGTGTAACACGACACCACGAGATCGTCGATCGCATGCGGATCGGGGCGCCGGCTGCGAAGGATGCGGCGCACCGCTTCCTTGGTGGCGCGGATGGTCAACGGCGCGTTGGCGACGATCGTGTGCGCCAGCTCGCGAACGATGCGGTCGATCGCGCCCGTCTCCGCCATCCGCGTGACGAGCCCCAGCGTGGATGCCTCCGCCGCGTCGATCAATCGCCCGGTGAACATCAGGTCCTTGAGCCGCGACGGACCGATCAGTTCCAGAATCCGTGCGTAGTTGGTGGCGGAGAGGCAGTTGCCCAGTGTGCGGGCTACTGGCACGCCAAACTTCGCGTCCGGTGTACAGATCCGAAGGTCGCATGCCAAGGCGATCGCGCAGCCTCCGCCGGCCGCGACCCCGTCCACTTGCGCGATCGTGGCCACGCCGACGCTCTCCAACCGCTCGATGATGCCGTCCAGGCGCCGCTCATAGGCGAGTGCGTCGTCGGCGCTTGACAGCGACGTGAACTGCGCGATGTCGGTGCCGGCCGCGAACGCACCGCCGGTCCCTTTGATGATGAAGACGCGGATGTCGGCGTGGCCGTTGACTGTGTCGCAGGCCGCAGCCAGCGCGTCGTACATCTCCCAGGTGAGGGCGTTTCTGGCCTCGGGCCGATTGAACGTCAGCGTGGCGATTGGACCGTCGACAGTGAACAGGGTAGATGCGGCCATGCGATGCTAGAGAGTATGACCGCTCTCGAAGGCGTGTGCGTGATCGATGTGACGCAGGTCATGGCCGGGCCCTACTGCGCCATGCAGCTCTCCGACATGGGCGCCGACGTGATCAAGGTCGAGCCGCCCGAGGGCGACTCGACACGAAGGATGGCCGGCGCGGTCGGGACCGACAGCCCCGCCTACAACGCCGTGAACCGCGGCAAGCGCGGCATCGTGCTCAACTTGAAATCGCCCGGCGGCCGCGAGGCCTGCCGCCGCCTCGCCCGCCGCGCCGACATCTTCATCGAGAACTACCGACCGGGCGTCATGAAGAGCCTCGGTCTCGACTACGACACGCTGGCCGCCGATCATCCTGGACTGATCTACGCCTCGATATCCGGATACGGCCAGACCGGTCCTGATTCGCAAAAGGGCGGATTCGACCTGGTCGCGCAAGGCGTGTCCGGGTTGATGTCGATCACCGGCGAACGCGGCGGTCCGCCGGTGAAGGTCGGTGTGCCGATCACCGATCTTGGCGCGGGCCTTTTCGCCGTCAGCGCGATTCTCGCAGCGCTGCACTATCGGACGCGTACGGGCCGCGGTCAGTACATCGACACCTCGCTCCTCGATGCCGGCGTCGCGCTGTCGGTGTGGGAAGCCACCGAGTATTTTGGCGGTCAGAGCGTCCCACAGCCGATGGGGTCGGCGCACCGTCTGAGCGCACCGTATCAAGCGATACGCTGCGCCGACGGATACATCACGCTGGCCGCCGCCAACGATCGGCTGTTTCGCCGGCTGTGCGAGCTCCTCGAGCGAACCGACTGGCTGGCCAATCCAGACTATGCCAACGACACCGGTCGAGTCCGGCATCACGCCGCGCTGGCGAAAGAGATCGAGGCCATCACGATCGCGCAGTCGCGTGAACACTGGCTGCGGCTGTTCGAGGCCAACGCGATCCCCTGTGGTCCGATCAACAACTACGAAGAAGTCTTTGCCACTCCGCAAGTGCGTGCACGCGGACTGATCGTCCAGACCGATCACCCGAGCCTCGGCCGGATTTCGACGCTCGGATCACCGGTCAAGATGTCGGCGACCCCTCCGGTGACGGGCCGACCCGCGCCGCTCGTGGGCCAGCACACGCGCGAGATTCTTCTGGAGATTGGCTACACCGAGGACGAGCTCGATCGTCTATGAAGATTCGGCCAGCCGCTTCAGATCCACGCCGTCTTTGAAGTGACTGCAGCGCAGCGAGCCGTCACAGACGATCGACATCGCCGCCGTGCCGACCCCGTTCGAGAACCACGTGTCCTCGCCGATGACGCGGCCGTTGGCGGCGGCGCCGAACTGAAACCACGGTCTCCGGATCCGGGAAAACACGTCGCGGTGAATGAGCGCGAAACCCAGCCCGGTGTGGCGAACGGGGAAGGATCCGCCGGGCAGGTCGGTCATCCACTCGTCGCTGTCCATCGCCTTGACACTCCACACCAGTCGGCCGTCCACCGCGATCTGATATGGCGCGATCGCGACTGGTGCGCTGAGGGCGAGGAGTCGGTCGATCGCGTCGTCGGGCGCGACGATGTCGTCGTCGATCGTCACCAGATGATCGGCGCCGGATTCCAGAAAGCGGGTCACCAGTTGCGTCCGCACCAGCTCGATCGGCCGGCCGATCTCGAGCGCAAGTTCGTGATGGTGCCGTCGGGCCAGCGCCATGGCCTGGACCAGGCTGGGTGCGTACGCATAACCGCGCGTCGGCATGGCGACGAAGACGCGGGAGGTAGTCATCGGCGGGACTCGCGGCGCTGAATCCGTCCGCCGGTCAGTTGATTGAGATCGGCGCCCTGGCGGTAGGCGGCGCACAGGATGCTGCCGTCGCACACCAGCGACACGCCGGCCTGCTCGAGCGCGCCGCAGAACCACTCACTATCGCTGACAAAACCGTTGGCGGTCATCGTGCCTAGAAACCACGGGGCCTTGGTCGCGTTGAACGCCTCGCGACTGACCAGGGCACATCCGAACAGACAGCGCGTCACGGGGAAGCGGATCGGTGCGGCCGTCCGGTCCCAGATCCCGTCGCCGGCCGTCTGAACGTTGGTGCAGAGCTCGTCGTCGAGCCACTGCGGGTACAGCGCGGTGGCGACACCCGAGCCGACGTCGAGCAAACGCTCGAGCGCATCTTCCGGCGGCACGACGTCCCCTTCGAGCATCAGCGCGTGGCTCGCGTCGGATTCGAGAAACCACCGCACGAACTGATCGCGCTTCAGGCTGAACGGTTCGCCGACGCTTCGCGAGAATCCGGCCTGGTGGCGGCGGGCGAGCTCGACGGCCCGGGTGGCGGCGTCGACGAAGGGATAACCGGTCGTGAAGAGAGCGACGTGAGGGCGCGGCATTCGCAGCGGGAACATTCTAGGCCAGCGGTTTGTAAGAAATTCAAAAAGGAGCAACGACGGGCTGGCGCTGCAGGGCGCCCTTCCATTACAGTGCAGCTTCCCTCCCTTGCCGCTGCCAGGCAGACTAGTTAGCCTGGCTAACCAGTTTCCGTATACTGAACCATATCGCCATGCTGAAATTGTTCCGCCTCCTCGCGCCGTATCGCGGCCACGTCGCCCTCGTCCTCGTGCTCGCCCTGGCGCAGTCGATCGGCTTCCTGCTCCTGCCGCGCCTGATGTCGGACATCGTCGACAAGGGGATCGTCCCCGGCGACCAGGGCGCGATTCTCCGCACCGGTGGCCTGATGCTGCTGATGTCGATCGCCGCGACCGTCTGCGCGATCGCCGGCAGCTATTTCTCGTCGAAAATCGCCAGCGGGTTCGGCCGGATTCTGCGCGGCGCGATCTTCGCCCGGGTCGAACACTTCTCGATTCACCAGTTCGATCGTTTCAGTTCAGCGTCGCTGGTGACGCGGACGACCAACGACACCACGCAGGTTCAGCAGATGCTGATCATGATGCTGACCATGGTGATCACGGCGCCGATGATGGCGATTGGCGGCGTCATCCTCGCGCTGTCGCAGGACACGCAGCTGGCGTGGGTACTGGTCGCGGTGATGCCGGTGATGGCGCTGGTCTTCGGGCTGATCCTGCGCGGCGCGCTGCCGCTGTCGCAGGCGATGCAGACCAAGATCGACCGGCTGAACCAGGTGCTCGGCGAAGGCCTGAGCGGAGTTCGCGTGATTCGCGCCTTCGACCGCGGCGACCATCAGCGCGACCGTTTCGACCAGGCCAACCTCGATCTGACGAACACCGCCATCGCGGTGAATCGCCTCATCGCGTTTCTGATGCCGGCGCTGATCGTGATGCTGAACCTGACGACGATCGCGATCATCTGGGTCGGCAGCCACCGCATCGATCAGGGCGTGATGCAGGTCGGAGCGATGATCGCCTCGCTCCAGTACGCGATGCAGATTCTGTTCGCGGTCTTCATGGTCACCGCGATGTTCGTGATGCTGCCGCGGGCCTCGGCGTCGGCGGCGCGCATCAACGAGATCCTCGACGTCCAGCCCGAGATTCTGGATCCAGCGGCGCCGAAGCAGCCGCAGCTCGCCACCAAGCGTGGCCAGGTCGAGTTCCAGGACGTGACGTTCCAATACCCGGGCGCCGAGGAACCGGCGCTGACCGGCGTGTCGTTTACCGCGTTGCCCGGCGAGGTCACGGCGATCATCGGCGGCACCGGTTCGGGAAAGTCGACGCTGGCCGGCCTCATTCCACGGTTCTACGACGTCAACCATGGACGCGTGCTGGTCGACGGCGTCGACGTCCGCGAGATGACGCAGGCGGAGCTGCGCGCGCGCATCGGCTTTGTGCCGCAGAAGGCCTCGCTCTTCACCGGCACGGTGGCCGCCAACATCCGCTACGGCCGCGAGGATGCTTCGGACGATGAGGTCCGTCACGCAGCCACCGTGGCTCAGGCCATCGAGTTCGTCGACGCCATGGCGGACAAGTTCAACTCGCCGATCTCGCAGGGGGGCGTGAATCTGTCCGGCGGCCAGAAACAGCGGCTCGCGATCGCCCGCGCGATCGTCCGCAAGCCTGACGTGTACGTCTTCGACGACAGCTTCTCCGCGCTGGACTTCGCGACCGACGCGAAACTGCGCGCGGCGCTCAAGAGCGAAACGGTCAACGCCACGGTGTTCGTGGTCGCGCAGCGCGTCAGCACAATCATCAGCGCCGATCGCATCGTCGTCCTCGACGACGGGCGCGTGGTCGGCATGGGCACGCACGCCGAACTGCTCGAGAAGAACGAGGTCTATCGCGAGATTGTCTCGTCGCAGGTCTCGCTCGAGGAGGTGGCATGAGCACCCCCGACCGTCCTCAACCGCCAGCGGCAGGCCACGTGCCAGCCGGAGCGCCGGCGCCAGGCCAGCAGCCCGGGATGCCGGCCCGCACCACGCCGCCCGCCGACATGTTCGGCAACCGCCGGCCGATCGGCGGCCTCGGCGTCCAGGTGCAGAAAGCCAAGGACTTCAAGGGCACGCTGAAGCGGCTGCTCGCCTATCTGGAGCCGCATCGCAGCGCGCTCATCGTCGTCATTGCCGCCGGTGCGATCGGCACGACGTTCCAGGTGCTCGGGCCCAAGATCCTCGGCATGGCGACAACCAAGATCTTCGAGGGCTTCGTCGCCAAGGCGATGGGTGTGCCCGGCGCGGCGATCGACTTCGACTATGTCGGCCGGATCATGCTCAGCCTGATCGGCCTCTACATCATCGGCAACGGCTTCAACTACCTGATGCAGTTTCTGATGGCGAACATCGCCCAGAAAACCGTGTACTCGATGCGCCGGGAAGTGGAAGCCAAGTTCGATCGGCTGCCGCTGAAGTTCTTCGACTCACGCTCCCGCGGCGAGGTCATGAGCCGCGCGGTGAACGACCTGGACAGCATCAGCAGCACGCTGCAGCAGAACCTGACCCAGCTGCTGACGTCGCTGCTCACGCTGATCGGCGTCACCGTCATGATGCTGACCATCAGCTGGATCCTGACGCTGGTGATTCTGGCCACGCTCCCGCTCAGCATCGTGATCGTCGCCCGCATCGCGAAACGATCGGCGCCGTTCTTCATGAAGCAGCAGATGGCGCTCGGCGCGCTCAATGGCCACGTCACCGAAATGTACGGCGGCCACGCCATCATCACCGCCTTCGGACACGAGAAGAAGTCGGTGGCGACCTTCGACAAACTCAACGAGACCTACTACGACGGTGCCTGGCGGGCCCAGTTCGTGAGCGGCATCATCATGCCGACGATGATGTTCGTCGGCAATCTGGGCTACGTGCTCGTGTCGGTCATCGGCGGTCTGCTGGTGACGAGGAAATCGATCACGATTGGCGACGTGCAGGCATTCGTTCAGTACGGCCGGCAGTTTTCGATGCCGATCACGCAGTTGAGCGGCATCGTCAACATGATCCAGTTGACGATCGTGTCGGCCGAGCGCGTCTTCGAGCTTCTCGACGAGCCCGAGGAAACGCCGGATGCGGCCACCGCGACGACGATCGCGAACCCGCGTGGCGCGGTGCAGTTTGCCGACGTCAGCTTCCGCTACAAGGACGACGTCCCGCTCATCGACGGCATGACGCTGGACATTCACCCCGGCCAGATGATCGCGATCGTCGGCCCGACCGGCGCCGGCAAGACCACGCTGGTGAACCTGCTGATGCGGTTCTACGATGTCAACAGCGGCGCGATCCGCGTCGACGGCGTGGACATCCGCGAACTGAAGCGGGGCGGATTGCGGCGGATGTTCGGCATGGTGCTCCAGGACACGTGGCTCTTCTCGGGCACGATTCGCGAGAACATCGCCTACGGGCGCGAGCAGGCCGGCGACGAGGCGATTGTGAAGGCGGCGCGGGCGGCGCAGGCGGACCACTTCATCCGCACGCTGCCCGAGAACTACAACACGCTGATCAACGAGGAGGCCAGCAATCTGTCTCAGGGACAGAAGCAGCTGCTGACGATCGCCCGCGCGTTCCTGGCCGATCCGGCCGTGCTGATCCTCGACGAAGCGACGAGCAGCGTCGATACGCGCACCGAGGTCCTGATCCAGCGCGCGATGGCCGAACTGATGCGCGGCCGCACGACATTCGTCATCGCGCACCGGCTCTCGACGATTCGCAACGCCGACGTCATCCTGATGATGGAGCACGGCCGGATCGTCGAAAAGGGAACGCACCACGAACTGCTCGCCGCGAAGGGACGCTACGCCGAGCTGTATCACAGCCAGTTCGCCGGCCGGGCACAGGCCGCCCTCGTTTCCTAGGACTGCGGTGTCAGACACGTGTCTGACACCGTGTCTGACCCAGGCTTGCGACGTCCGACTCAGCAGACCACCAGGAATAGTGCAGTCCGATGCAAGCCGGTATGCGATCGCAAACCAGCGTTGTCAAAAACGGGCCTAGGTGTCAGACGGGGTGTCAGACACGTGTCTGACCCCAATGTGCTCCATCTGTCGAAATCGGCGGCCGCCGATCGACCAGGTGGCGGAGGACAATTACGGATGCACCTGACCACCTATCTCAACTACGGCGGCAACTGCGAGCAGGCGTTCAAGTTCTACGAACAGCATCTGGGCGGCAAGATCACGATGCTGATGCGGCACAAGGAGGCGCCGGGCGGTAGCCCGATGCCGGCGGACTGGGGGAATACAGTCCTCCATGCGCGGATCAACCTTGGCGGCACCGAGTTGTCCGGGGCGGATATCCCGCCCGACCGGTTCAAGCCGATGCGCAGCGCCTACCTGACGCTGGCCTTCACCTCCGACGCTGAAGCTGAGCGCGTCTACCATCTGCTCCGAGAGGGCGGCGAAGTGTTCATGCCGATGGATGAGACGTTCTTTGCCTCGCGGTTTGCCATGTTGCGCGACCGCTTCGGGACGTCCTGGATGCTCCTGCATCAGCGGCCCACGCCGTAGGGATCTCCGGGCGGGCAAGTGCTAGCATCCGCATCATGCGGAGACCGATTCGCCTGACGAGGCGAGCGCTGCTCTCGGGTGTGGTCGCGGTCGCATCGCGACAGCTGGCCGCGCAATCACCGGCGTTCCGCGGCCGTGAGGCGGGCGAGCGCCGCGTCGTCGACGAGATGCCGTTCTGCTGGTGTCCGCCCGGCCGCTTCGTGATGGGCAGCCCGCGCGATGAACCTGAGCGGCGGTCGGGCGAAGATCAGGTCCCGGTCACGCTCACGCGCGGCTTCTGGATGGCGGCCTACGAAACAACGCAGGGGCAGTGGCTGCGCGCGATGGGCAGCCTGCCCGGCCCGTTGACGCTCGAACTGCCGCGCGGCGACGCGTATCCGGTCGGCAACGTGAACTTTGGCGAGGCCGAAGCGTTCTGCGCGGAGATGACCGCGCGCGGCCGCCGCGCCGGCGCGCTTCCGGCCGGCTCGGAGTTCCGTCTCCCGACCGAAGCCCAGTGGGAATACGCCTGCCGCGCCGGAACGACGACTGCGACGTCGTTCGGCAACAGCTTGAGCAGCACGCAGGCCAACTTTCGCGGCAAGCCGTACAACGGCGGCGCCGCGGGGCCGTCGCTCAAACAGGCCGCGCCGGTCGGGAGCTATCCGCCGAACGCGTGGGGTTTGTTCGACATGCACGGCAACATCTACGAGTGGTGCCGCGACTGGTATCACCTCAGGTTGCCTGGCGGCATTGATCCCGACCTTTATCTCGCCAGAGACACGGCGACGCGCAGCGAGCACGGCGACATTTCGCGGTCCAGGCGCGGCGGCTGCTGGGCCGACGAGGGCTGGCCGCTCCGGACGGCGTTTCGGCTGCGCTTTGAACCGGATCGCAAGTACGACCACATCGGCTTCCGCACCGTCATCGTGGAGGCCTGACGCGATGCCGTTCGCGACGACCATCGTCCTCGCGCTGGCGCTGCAACAGCCCATGCTCGGCGCGATCCGCGGTGTGGTCGTCGACGCCGACGGCGGTACGCCGCTCGGCCGCGTCTCGGTCCGATTGCAGAGCGACGGCCGCATCACGAACACCGACGATCACGGTCAGTTCGAGATCGCCGACGTGACCGCCGGAGAACACGAGCTGTATGTGTCCGCGGTGGATTTCATGCTGGTCAAGCGCGCCGTTGTCGTCACCGCCGGCGCGGCCGCGGAGCTGACGATCCCGCTGAGCGCCGGGACCGGGACCTACACCGAAACCGTCAACGTTCGCGGGACGGCGGGCGTGATGAACCGCAAGGAGCCAGGGGTGGCCGCCGAACAGACGCTCGGCAGCACCGAACTGCAGCAGCTGCGCGGCCTCCTCACGAACGATCCGATGCGGGCGATCCACGTGTTGCCGGGTGTGGCCACCGGAGACGACTTCCGCAGCGAGTTCGCCGTCCGCGGTTTGTCGGTCCCGCAGATGAATTTCACCTTCGAGGGCATCTCGTCGCCGTTTCTCGTTCACACGGTGCAGGAGGTCCGGGAAACCGGCTCGCTGGCCATGGTCAACGGCGACATCCTCGACGATGTGTCGCTGCTGAGCGGCGCGTATCCGCAGCGGTTCGGCAACCGGCTCGGCGCCGAGCTCAACTTCCGCATGCGCGAAGGCTCGCGCGATCGGCTGCAGTCGCACGTCTCGATCAGCACGACCGACGCCGCGTTCGTGGTCGAAGGACCGCTCGGCCGCGGCGGCCGCGGGTCGTGGCTGGCGTCGGCGCGCAAGAGCTACCTCGATCTGGTGATTCGCAGTGTTTACGACACGCAGGGGATCGCTTTTGCCTTCGAGGACGCGCAGGCCAAATTCGTGTACGACCTGTCGTCACATCACCAGCTCCAGTTCGCGATGACCGTCGGGCAGTCCCAGCTGGATCGCGATCCGGACACCATCGCGACCACCTCGGTGCAGTTCGGGGACAACGCGTCGGCGGTCGCCGTGGCGACCTGGCGGTACCTGCCCTCGCCGCGCGCCGCGCTCCATCAGCGCGTCGCCTTCACGACCAACGAATACCGGAACACCACCGAAGGCGGCGTCGAGCTCGATCACGGCAGCACGCAGGATTGGCTCTATCGCGCCGATTGGATGTTGACGCCGCTCGCCCGTCTCGCCATTGAAGGCGGCGGCGAACTGCGATCGTCGTCGGCGGCGGTCGAGGATCGCACGTTCGCGAATGCGGCGCTGCAGGTGCGCAACATCTTCGATGCGTCGGCGACGACCGCGTCCGCATACGTGCAGGCGCGATGGTCATTGCCGGGCGGCGCGTCGGTGTCTCCTGGCGTGCGGATCGATCGCTGGAGCTTGACCAAGCACACCGACGCCTCGCCGTGGGTGGGATTGGCCTGGCCGATCGGCGGATCGGTGACGCTTCGCGCCGGCGGCGGGCTCTATCGACAGGACCCGAATTTCGTTCAGACGCAAGGTCTGCGTGGGACGCCGGCGCTCGACGGACAACGCGCGTGGGACGTCGATGCCGGGATTGAGGGGCATCTGGGATCCACGCTGCGCTGGCAGGCAACGTTCTACAACCGCGAGGATCGCGATCGGATCCGTCTTCCCGGCGCCGAGGAGCGCATCGTCAATAACACTTACGTTGGCATTCAGACGACGTCCCGGCACGTCAACGCACTCGACGGCTACGCCCGCGGTGTCGAACTGGTGCTGCAACGCCGATCGCCGAACGGACTCTCCGGATGGCTGTCCTATGCGTACGGCGAGAGCCGCTATGACGATCGATTGACCGGCGAGTCGTTCTGGGGCGACTTCGATCAACGGCACACCATCAATTTGTTCGGTACGTATCGCCTGACCGATCGCATGAGTGCGAGCGCGCGGTTCCGCGCCGGCAGCAACTTTCCGGCGACGGGCTATTTCCGCCAGGATGACAACGGTCTCACCTTTGCGACCGACGTGCGCAACACGCTGCGCGTCCCCTACTACGCCCGCATGGACGTGCGCGTGAACCGGACGTTCAACTGGGACCATCGGCGCCTGACGCTGTTTGTGGAAGGGTTGAACCTCTTCAACCGCGACAATGTCCGGTTTGTGATCCCGAGCGTGAACCGCCGCACGTTCCAGGCCGGCACGATCTTCGAGGAGATGATGCCGATCATCCCCTCGCTCGGCCTGCTCCTGGAGTTCTGAGCCCCGCTTGGGTCATACTGCCCGTCCGACTCTCCTTGAGGTGTTGTCGTGAGGAAGGCTGTCACGGTGCTCAGATCTGTCGTGCGTGTGTCGAGGCTCGTTGTCGTTGGTGTCGTGGCGCTACTTGCCGGCGGCGCGTGCCGTCAAGCATCCGCACCGCCACCAGCGCCGGTCTCGCCCGATACGTGGGCGGTCGTCGACGGCCGTCCGATCACCCGCGCCGATGTCGACAAGGCCTATCTGCGCATCCAGGATCCGAACGTCAAGCCGTCGGAAGAGGAGCTCTGGAGCGCCAAGCTCCAGGTCCTCAACGACCTGATCCTGCAGGACATCCTGCTGGCGAAAGCCAAGGCGCTCAATCTCGACGTACCGGCCGCCGAGCTCGACACCGCGTTCAACGACGCCAAGAAGAACCTGCCCGAGGAGGCCTTCGAGCAGGAGCTGACCCGTCGCGGTGTCAGCGCCGCCGACATGCGCGAAGGGCTGCGCCGCGAACTGCTGGCGCAGAAGGTCATCGCCCGCGAAGTCACCGAAAAGATCGTCGTGACCGATCAGGAAGTCACCGACGCGTTCAACGCCAACCGCGCGCAGTTCAATCTCGCGGAGGAGTCGTATCGCGTCGCGCAGATCGCGATCACGCCGGTTCGCGAACAACAGGTCGGCAACGCCAGCGGCGACGACGCGACGACGCCGCAGGAGGCGGACGCCAAGCTGCGGATGCTCACCGAACGCCTGAAAGCGGGCGCCTCGTTCCGGGACCTGGCCGTTGGCTTCTCCGAGGATCCGTCGAGCGCCCCGCGCGGCGGTGATCTCGGTCTCATTCCCGTGTCGAAACTGAAGCAGGCGCCGCCGCAGCTGCGGGACGCCGTGCTGAACAAGGAACCCGGCTCGGTCAACGTGGTGAGCGCCGGCGGCGCGCACACGATCGTGCTGGTGCTCGCGCACGAACAGGCCGGCCAGCGCGACCTGTCGATGCCCGAGGTCAAGACCGGCATCACCAACACCCTCAAAGGCCGGAGAGACCAGCTGCTGCGTGCCGCCTATCTGACGTCGGTGCGCCAGGACACGCCGGTCGTCAACTATCTCGCGCGGCGCCTGGTCGAGTCGAAAGGCACCGCACCGAGTGTGCTGCCCGCGCCGCCTGCGGCAAAGTAATCGCCGAGGTCAACGTTTGCCCGCTCCGCTCGCCCGATGCGGCCCGGAGCCGCATGTTCACCAGCCGGCACCTGCAGGCGGGCAGCCGGATCGTCTTCGTGCTCGCCGTCAACATCGAGCCGGGCAGCCAGATCAACTACGGCAGCGGTAAGGACGTGAGCGCGGAAACCCTCGCCGCCGACGGCGCGCCGCTGCACGTCCGCTGGAGCAGCGCCAGCTATCTGGACATCCCCGTGACCCCGAGCGCCGCCACGCGCTGATCGCTGCGGGTCTCCCCGACTGACGACTGACGGACTGACGACTGACGGACCGAAAATATTTGCCTCTTGACGATAGTCGTTGAAACGAGTATTGTCTCGCCCCGTGCCCGGAGTCATCGCCCGCGAAATCAAGCAGCACAGCGCGTTCGCCTCGAGCGAGCAGGAGATCCTGCTCGGGCTGCTGATTGCCGCCGAGCGCATCATCGAGCCATGGGCCAGGTTCCTGAAGACCGAAGCCGGGCTCACCAACAACCAGTACAACGTGCTGCGGATCCTGCGCGGCAGCCATCCGACGCGGCTCTCGTGCGGCGAGATCTCGGCGCGGATGATCGCCCGCGACCCGGACGTGACGCGACTGGTGGATCGACTGAGCCGCCAGGGGCTGGTTTCGCGCGGCCGCGGCCGGCGCGATCGCCGCGTCGTCGAAGTCGGCATCACCGACAAGGGGCGCGACCTGCTGAAGACGCTGGACAGCCACGTCGACCGGATGCCGCGCGCCGTCATCGGTCATCTCGGCGCCGCCAAACTCAAACAGCTCGGCCAGTTGCTCGAACACGTGATCGCCGACCTCGGGACGTACCCCTGAGCATGCACATCGGTCGGGACGGGCTTTCGCCTGTCCGCAATATTCGTTCGAACGACAATCGTCAGAAGGACATAAAGGAGAGTGTCAGATGACAACAGCAGCAACGGCGGAACGGGCCAGCAGCGGTTACGCGCTCGCGCAGAACGAGGGCGAGGCCTTCTGGCTGCTTGGCATGCTCGAGACAGTGAAGATCGGCCGCGCCGATACCGACGGACGGTTCGGCCTGCTCGAGATTCTCGTCAAGCCGGGTGACGGATCGCCCTGGCACGTCCATCCCGAAGAGGACGAGTGGTTCTATGTGCTCGACGGAGAGATCACGTTCTACGTCGGCGACCAGCGGCTCGATCTGACGAGCGGCGGATTTGCATTCGGCCCCAAGGGCGTGCCGCACACCTTCATCGGCGCCGGCGACAAGCCGGCGCGCGCGCTGGTCGGGTTCATGCCGATGCAGTTCGAGGGCTTCCTGCGCGAAGTCGGCGAGCCGGCCCTGACCCGGACGCTGCCGCCGCCTCCGCCCGCCGACGCGCCGCCGCCTGATATCGCGAAGCTCTCCGCGATCGGCAAGCGCACCGGGCTCGTCATCCTCGGCCCTCCGGGACCGCCGCCCGGCCGCGCCTGATCGCGCGGAACTTCGCGGCAATGCACACGGCGTAGAATTTCCAGGAGGAACAGCCGAAAGCTACCAGCAGCGATGCTGAACGCTCATCTCATCCGCCCTGGAAATTTTACGCCGCCGACCCGGACGCCCTGGGGCGGCCACCGGATCGTCGGGACCTACAAGGCTGCGCTCTTTCCGCACGGCGATCAGCAACGCGTCGGCGAATCGTGGGAGATTTCAGTCGAGCCGTCGTTTCCGAGCGTGCTCGACAACGGTGAACCGCTCGCTCGCGCGATTGCGGAGGATCCGATCGCGTGGCTCGGACCGGCCATCGCCGAACGGTTCGATCGTCAGAGCCCGATCCTGGTGAAGCTGATCGATGCCGCCGCCACGCTCTCGGTGCAGGTCCATCCGCCCGAGGATCATGCGCTCCTCACGCCGGGAGAATCGGGCAAGACTGAAGCGTGGATCATTCTCGACGCCGATCACGGCGCACAGATCTATCTGGGCTTCGTGTCCGGCACGACGCGTCGCGAGGTCGAGGCGCGTCTCGCTGACGGCAGCCCGATCGAAAATCTCATGAACGCCGTTCCGGTCCGTCCAGGCGACACCTTCTTCATTCGGCCGGGAACAATCCACGCGCTCGGTGCCGGCGTCGCGCTGCTCGAGCCGCAGCTGGTCCTGCCGGGCAAGCGCGCCGTCACCTATCGCTTCTACGACTTCAATCGCCGCTATGACGCCCACGGCGAACCGGACCCGAACGGCCAGCCGCGGCCGCTGCACATCCGCGAAGCGGCCGCCGTCACGAACTGGGAAACGCAGGGCGAGGCGTTCGTCGAAAGCTGCCGCCGGCGTCCCGCCGTCGTCGGGCAGGGAGCGTTGCAGCGAACCCGCCTTCTCGAGGACACGTTTTTCGTCGAAGAGTGGCGCGGCTCGGGCCACGGCCATGTGCCCGCGGTGCCCGCGATGCTCGGCGCGTTGTGTTTGTCGGGGAGCGCGGAACTCCACGCCGGCGGGGCGACACTGTCGCTGGCCGCCGGCCGCACGGCGGTGATTCCAGCGGCCGCGGTGCCGCACACCACGGCTCGTCTCGATCATGCCCGTGTGATGTTCTGCGCGATGAATCCGTAGGGTCCGGCTGATTACATCTATTCGCGCGGTGCGGTGATCAGCCCCGCGCCGACTTCGGCGCGGCCTAGTCCTGGTTTGAACGGCTCGGTGATCGCCGAGTGCAGGAGTTGCGCGCGCAGCATCGCCGACGTCACCGGTCCGGCCGCGGCGAGTTTCTCGTACCACAACGCGGCGACACCGGCCACGTGCGGTGCTGCCGTGCTGGTTCCACTGAACAGCGCCAGCTGACCGATCCGATCGACCGATCGAATGCCGACGCCGGGCGCGGCGATCGACGCCCCGATGTTCGAGAACGACGCGAGGAACAATCGGCCGTCGCCGGGATCCTGCTGGAGCGCCGCCACGGACACCACGTTGTGTGCGACCGCCGGCGGCGCGACCGCGACCCTGAACCTCAGGTCCACGTCGGCGCGGCTTTGATTCCCGGCCGCGGCGACGACGACCAGCGGTTGTGCACTGACCGTGTCGATCAGCGTTTCGAACAAGTGCAGATTGAGCCGGTAGGTGTCGAGCGCCATCGCCGTCGCGATCGGCCGTGGAAATCCATCGCCTTCGACGAGGTCCTCGACATAGGCCGGGAAGTCGAGGGTGGCGGAGATCGAGATCACGTGCGCGCCTTCGCGCGCCGCCCAGCTGATCGCGTTGGCCAGCGCCTCGCTGGACACCCGCCGCGCGCCAATCACCTTGCCGGCGAGCGCCTTCGTCACGCCGCGCGCCACGCCGACCCGGGCGCCGTCGACGTCGCGGCCGAAGATCTTCGCGGCGCTGTGGGTACCATGCCCGGTCAGGTCGCCGTCCGCCGCATCGTCGGAGAAATTGCGTTCGACGATGGCGACGCCGGAGAAGCAGGGGAACGAACGGCAAATGCCGCTGTCGAGCACCGCGACGGTGACGCCGGCGCCGGAATATGGCGACCGATCGGCCCCCACTGCCCGGATCCCCCAGTCCACAACGTGAGCGTTGCCCGCGGCCGGCCCGGCAGAGAGCGGGAGTATCGGCGTGGTCGGCACGGCCGGAGCCGCCGCCAGAACCTCGGCGTGACCCAAGACGTCCGGTAGTTTCGAGGACGTGAATTCGTCCAATTCCACGGAGACGCCAGATGGCGCGGCGCCCTCGCGGCGCAGGACCACGTATGGTTTCTTCATTACCACCGGCTACTTAGACGAACGTACCAAGATGTTTCATCGCGAAAGCGGCTGTAACCATTGGCGTATAATCGCCCACTTATTCCGCCAACAATGGCAGCACTACCGGCACCGGATGACGGTCAGACGGGCGAAGCGCGCTTTCTCGCCAACCTCGAGCTGATCGATCAGGTCGTGCTCCTCGCCTGCCGCCATCATCGCCTGCCGCGCGAGGAGGCGGACGAATTTACGTCGCACGTCAAACTGAAGCTGATTGAAGACAACTACGGCGTGCTCGCCAAGTTCCAGGGGAAGAGCAGCCTGCGCACGTTTCTGACCGTCGTGACCGAGCGTCTGCTGCTCGACTTCCGGGCGCAGCGATGGGGCAAGTGGCGTCCCTCGGCCGAGGCGAGGCGTGCCGGGCCGCTCGCGATCGCCCTCGAGGAGCTGATGGTGCGCGACGGCCACGGTTTCGACGAAGCCTGCCAGATTCTGACCTCACGCCAGAATCCGTCGGGCCAGGTCGCCGCCGGACTTCGCGGCGAGCTCGAACAGCTCGCGGCGCGTCTTCCGGCTCGCGTCCGCCGCCGCTTCGAGGCCGACGATGGGCTGGTCGAACTCGAATCGACGACCGCGCCGCCCGACGCGCTCCTCGTGTCACGGGATCAGCATCGCCAGGCGGAGCGCCTGACGGTGGCGATGACCGCCTCGATCGAGCGCCTCGATACGACTGACCGGCTGATCATGGCGCTGCACTTTTACGACGGCCAGACTGTGGCGAAGATCGCCACGCTGCTCGGAATGGACCAGCGGATGCTCTATCGCCGGCTCGAGCGGCTGCTGCGCGGTCTCCGATCCGACCTGGAGAAGGAAGGGGTGGACCCCCAGGCCGCGCTGACGTTGGTCGCTAACCCTGAAATATCGATGCAATGGCCCATGCGGGGCCCGGAAAGGGCCCTCCAGGTCCGTCTATCTGAAACGGAGTCAAGTCGTTGACGGTTGACGGTCACGTTACGTCCCAGGTCGGCGGTCGCGGTTCGGAGTGTCCGGCCGCAGAGGTCCTCGCGGCCTATGTGGAGCGGACGACCACTCCGGATGTTCGCACCGATGTCGAGCGCCACCTGGTGACCTGCGCCGATTGCCGGGCCGTTGTGGTCGAAACCGCGGCCATTCTCAATGGTCTGTCCCTGTCCCAGCTCGAGGCCGGATCGACGCCGCTGGTGCGTCGCGGATGGCAAGGTTTCGAAGGCTTCGCCGCCGCGGCGGTGATCTTTCTGGCGGTCAGCGTCGTGACTCTGAACATCAGCCGCGGAGCGCCTGGCGCCAGCCGGGACCTTCGGGCCATGCAGGTGCTGGTCGACACGGTCAACAGCGAGCCGCTGCGTCTGGTCGACGGACGGTTGAGCGGCGAGTTCGACTACGGCGCGCCGCCGCCAGTGATGCGCGCCGAGGGGACCGCGCGCCCGGTGTCGCCAGAAGTGCGAATCGCGCTGGCCGCCGTGGAGCAACAGGCCTCAGCGCGAAACGCCGCCGGCCAGGCGGCGCTCGGCGTGGTGTACATGATCGGTGGCGATCTCGATCAGGCCGTCGAGGCGCTCCGAAACGCCTGCGCGACGAATCCGCCGCGTGCGCCGTGGTGGAGCGACCTGTCGGTGGCGTACATCGCGCGCGGCGATCGTTCACGCGACGACGAGGACTATCGCCGCGCGCTCGACGCCGCCGACCGCGCGCTGCAGGCCGCGCCCGGCTTCGGCCCCGCCGCGTTCAATCGCGCTCTGGCCCTCGACCGGTTGTCCCGGCGAGACGAGGCGCTGGCCGCGTGGACGCTGGTCGAACAGAGCGAAGCGAATTCTCCCTGGGCGGTGGAAGCAGCCAGTCACGTGCGGGCGTTGACCAGCGGCCGCTAGAAAGTCCTGGGGCGATGCGTGCCGCGCCGTTCGTCATTGCCGGACTCATCGCGCTCGCCTTGTCGTGGCTGTGGTTCAAGCCCGACCCCTGTCTGTCGGTTCCGTCCGCGATTCTTCTCGATCAGTCCGGTGCGAGCCGCGATCTGCGGCCGCGCTGGTCGGGCTGTTTCGGCGCGACGCCTGGTTCCTCATCAGGCGTTCCGTCGCGGTCGACCGTTCAGACCCGTGGCGCGCTCGCGCAGTTCGAGCTTGCCGCGCGGCAGGCGTCGCGCCTGGGCCTGGCTGACTTCGGCATCGCGCTCACGCTCGCTGGTGAAAGCAGCCGCGGCATCAGCGCGCTGCAAAGCGTGATCGCCGAACAGCCGGATGCCGACGGCCTGTCGAATCTGGCCGCGGCGCATCTCATTCGTGCCGGACGAACGCGTACGGCCTACGATCTCATCCTCGCGCTCGAGCATGCCAGCCACGCGGTGATGCTGGATTCCCGCAATGCGAGCGCGCGCTACAACGAAGCGCTCGCGCTGACGCAGCTCCACTTCGATGCGGATGCCGATCGCGCCTGGCGCGCCTATCTCGAAGTCGATACCCGATCGGCCTGGCGGGGCCAGGCCGCGGAATTCCTCTCAAACCGAAACCGCGTCGTCGCGCCGGCGGCCACGAGATTGACGCAGGCGCTCGCCGGCAGCAGCGGCGATGTGGCGGCGCTGTCGGTGCCGTGTCTCGAGGCGCCGCAGGTCTGCCGCGAGCATCTCGAAGAGCGGTTGCTGCCGTCGTGGGGCGCCGCGGTTGCCGACGGTCGAGCCGACGAGGCGCGAACGCTGCTCGATCGCGCGGCGCTGCTCGCTGGCGCGCTGCGCGAACGCGGCGACGAACTCGATGCGGCGGCGGTCGAGGATATCCGCCGCACGATGTCCGACTCGGCGCGAACACTGGAGATTGCGCGCGGCGTTTCCGCGTACGGGCGCGCCCGCGCGGCCTTCGAAGAGGAACAACCCTCGGTGCCGCTGTTCGAAGACGCGGAGCGGCGATTGGCGTCGGCCGGCAGTCCGCTCGCCGGGTGGGCCCGCGCGCACCGCATCTACGCTGCCTTCGCTCAGTTCGACAGCCCGCAACTGGACGCGCTCGGATCGCAGTTGACGGGCTGGGCGCGCGAGGCCGTCGGCCGCGGCTACCATCCGCTTGCGGGGCGGCTGTATTACCTGGCGGCGCTCACCTTTGCGAACCGATCGCACTACGTTCCCGCGGAGCCGCTTTTCGCCGCGTCCCAGCGCGCGCTCGAGCGGACGCGCGAGCGCGATCACCTGGCGTCGACCGAATGGGCGATGGCGAACGCGCGTCTCCGTCTCGGCGATCCCGAAGAGGGCTGGCGGTGGTTCCTTCAGGCGTTCGAGACGCTGCCGGAGACGCCGAGCGCCCGCCGCCGCTATGTGATCCTGTTCAATGCCGGCCTCTGGCTCGCCAACTCCCGGCTCGATCACGCCGCCGTTCGCGTGTTCTCGTCGGCGCGCGACGAAGCGCTGGCGGCGAATCAGCCGGGTCGCGCCGCCGAGGCGCTCTTCAACCGCGCCCAGGCCTACAACCGCCTCGGCGACGTCCAGTCAGCGCGCGCCGATCTCGATGCCGGCCGGCCGCGGCCAGGTCAGACGGGCGCCTGGGGCCAGAGCGATCGGTCACGCGCCGAGTATCTCGCCGGTCTCGCCGAAGTGAGCGCCCGGAGCGATCCGGCGGCAGCCGTCGCGCCGGCCTCCGAGGCGCTGACGTTTTTCGAAGGCCGCGGCTTCGCCGCGCGCGTCGCCGGATTGCGCCTCGTGCGCGGTCGCGCCTACCGGCTCCAGGGCGATGCCGATCGCGCCGCCGCGGACTTTGCCGCCGGCATTCAGACCTACGAACGTTATCGCCGGGAGCTGACCTCCGATCAGCAGCGGATTGCTTCGCAGGAGGTCGTCTGGGACTTGTATGAGGAACAGCTGCTGCTGTCGGCGAACGAATCCGAGCGGGCGCTGAATCTCGCCGAACAAAGCCGTGCCCGCACGCTGCTCGATCAAATCTCGGCCGGACAGGCCGTGCCGGCGGCGCCGACCTCGCTCCAGCGCGCCCTGCGCGCCGATCAACGCATCGTCTACTACGCCGTGCTCGAGCGCGATCTGCTCGCGTGGGTCATTGGGCCGGCGTCGACCGAGTTCGTCCGCGCGCCGCTCGACCGCGCGATGCTCGAGCGCCGCGTCCAGGCGCTGCTGGACACGCTCTCGAGCGGTGCGCCGGCCGCCGACTGGCAGCGGTTGTCGGAGGCGCTCTTCACGACGCTCATCGAACCGGTGCGCGCGCATCTGCCGCCGGGCGCCGCGCTCGTCGTCGTCCCCGACGGCGTCCTGAACCGTTTGCCGTTCGCGGCGCTGCGCGATCCGCGGCGCGGCCGGCTGCTCATCGAGGATCACAGCCTGACGATGGCGCCGAGCGCGACGATCGTGGCGCGGACGTTGGCCGATCCGCGCTCGGTGTGGACGGTGCCGCAGCGCGTGCTGGTCGCCGGGGATCCGCAGGCGGAAGGCGTCGCGCTGGCGCCGCTCGCCGGCGCGCGCCGCGAGGGCCGCGCGATCGCGGCACTCTATCCGCAATCGGAGCTGCTCGAAGGCGCCGCGGCGACGCGGTCGGCGCTCCTCTCCGGTCTTCCCGGCGCGGAGATTCTTCATTTTGGCGGCCACGCGATCAGCAGTCCGGACTACCCGCTGCTCGCGCACCTCGAACTCGCCCCGGAGTCCGGCGTCAGCGGATCGTCCGAGCTGAACGCCGTCGACATTTCCAAACTGCGCGCCGCCAGCACGCGTCTCGTCGTCCTCGCCGCCTGCCGCACCGGCGTCGGCGCCGTCCGGCGCGGCGAAGGCATTCTCAGTCTGGCCCGGCCGTTCCTGATCGCCGGCGTCCCATCGGTGATGGCCACGCTCTGGGACATCGACGATCAGCAATCGGCGCCGTTCTTTCTGGCGCTGCACAAGGAGCTCGCGAAAGGCGTCCCGCCGGCGCGGGCGCTGCGCGACGTGCAGCTGGCCTCGCTCGAGTCACCCGCGGCACTGTGGGCCGCGTTCGTGTTGGTTGGGAGTCCGGGGCTCACCGCTGCAAGCCCCTTCTAACGAGGAGTGTCTATGAAGGCTGAGGTCAGGTTTCGCGGACTGTTTGTGATCGTGCGGCACACAGGCCACTACGACGGTGTCTCGAAGACCGAGGCCGAGCCAATGACGCTGGTCTTTCCGTCGAGCGCCGGGCACGGCGGCCACGGCGGGCATGGCGGCGCCGATCCGTCCGATACGCACGTGCCGAAGATTTTCATCTCGAAGCGCGCCCTCGACGCGACCGGGGCCTATCCGCCCGGACTCGAGGAGATCAAGAATTCGCGTCGTCAGGATCCGCTGAACGGCGAGGAATACGTCGGCTTCAGTCTGAACGGCTTCGACGCGCAGCTGCCGCCGGGAGAGAAGCACGAGCCGGTCGCGCATGTGCCGGACGAGGCGCCGCTTCAGGAAGAGCCCGCGCACGTCGGTCAGTTCGGCAGCTTCGAGTCGCTGTCCAAGGTACCGTGCCTGAACACGCTGACCGGCGCTGAACTCGATCCGGCCGTCATGCGGACGCCAGCCCCGCCGTCGGTGCTCACGCGAGTCAGGCTCTCCGGCGGCAAGCTCAAGGGCGTCCTGTCATTGAAGCCGCTCGGCCACGGAGTCTTCGAGTTCTTCGACGGCGACGGATCGATTGCGATTCAACCGGCGATCGAAGACGTCGTCTACAACGCGCCGACGACCGACGGAAAAATCGTCCTGTCCTACACGGCCATCAGGGGCGACAAGGCGGTTCGTTACGACTACGAACTCGTGCCAGCCAGCGAACCGGCGATCGTCATCGAGAGCATGCCGGAGGCGCCGCCCAAGCGGGTCGATCTCGACGCGCGACCGCCGTTTCATCATTTCTTTCTCTACTACCCGTTGATGGCAGGCGGCGGCCGCCGTCGACCCTCCATCCGATTCATGTCGCGCTACGACATGACCCAGAACAGGATCGTGCACCGGCTGCCGCCCGGGCTGATGCGCGTCGATCCGGCGGCCGCGCAGCGCCTCGGCCTTCAGGCCAACCACGGCGGTCACACGCACGTCGGCCTCGGCCCGGCGACGACTGAAACCGGGTGTCCGTGTTTCTGCGCTGAGGTGTTCTGGGAAGAATGGTGAGAGCTACTGTTCCCGCTTCCACCGCGGCCCGTCCCACGCGCCTGGCGGCAGGTAGTGGAACCGAATCAGGTACACGTTCCGGCCGCGGCCGTGTTTCGCGATCGCGAGCAGCTCCTTCACGCTGCTGAATCCCGACGCGCCGGCCATATCGGCCGTGATGTCGTCGATCGCGATCTCGTCGATCGCGTCGACGACGATGTGGCCGTCGTCCATCACGTACTTGCCGCCGACCTTGACATGGCGACGCTCCCAGATTCGGATGCTGGTCCGGATCCGTCCGCGCTTGATGCCTTCACGTAGCTGCTTGGCGAATACCATGGGAATTGGGTTCCAAATGCGCCACGAAAACACGAAAACACGAAATACATATTTCAATCTGTGCCGCGTTGCGCGCTGCGGGAAAAGTGTTTGAGCTACTGATACCGCGCCCACAGGAGCCAGGCGGCGATCGCGGCGGGGACGAGCGCGATGCCCATGGCCGCGAGGCCGCCGCGGCCTGACAGCGCGATGTGGTCCGCCTGCGGCGTCGTCGTGATGATGAACGGCTTGGCGCCGCTGCCGCGCGCGATCATGTTCGTCGTCTTCGTCAGCGCCTTTTCCAGCAGCAGATCGTCCTGGTCGAGTCCTTCGCGATCCTTGGGATCGTTCGGTTCGTCATCCGCGTCGTCTCCGGCGAGCTGCGTGAACTCCCCGAGCACCAGGATCGGATTGCCGGCATAGATGCGCGACTCGGTGTAGCGGTATTTCAGGCCGCCCGAGACATCCACCATCGGCACGGCTGATTCCGTCGGCCCGACTTTCGGCGGATTGCGGTCCTCCGGAGTCTTTGCGTTGCCGTGCCAATAGCTTTTGTCGGTCGGTGTGATGTCGGCGCGGTGCGGGTCGACGATGCACAGACCCGATGCGTCGCGGACCAGAAACGGCGAGACGCTGGTCCAGCGCTCGACGGTTTCCCACGTCGACTGATCGTGGCCGCCCTGCCGTTTCGTGACGTACTTTTCGACCTTGCCTTCGAACCAGACGCACGGCCATCCGGTGAGCGGCGCCTTGACCGCGCTGCCCGGCACCGCCTCGATCGTGCCCTCGAACTCCACATACCCCGGGCGCGCGTGAGCAATTGCCGTTGTCGGCGTCGCCTTGACGACGGCTGCGCTCCGGAGCGCGCGCACGCCGGCAAAGACTGCGGCGGCGGTCATGCCGAGAAAAATCAGCAGCATGAAGGCGAAGAACAGGAACGGCATCTGGGCGATCATTTCCGTTCCGGGACGAGCCCCTGGCGGCGGGCGTCCTTGACCTCCTGCAGGTAGTCGCCAATCAGTTTCGTCAGCGGAGTCCTGGCTGACACGACTTTGACGTTGAGGGTTCGAAAATATACCGGAAGGTTGTTCACGCGGGCGCGGTTTCGTGTGTACAGCAGCGGCGTCAGACCGCGGCCGTGCGCATACCCGATTTCATACATCACGTTACCGTTGATCGTCGTCACGTCTGCCACCACTGCGGACGCTTGCTGAATCGCGTCGGCAAAGCTGGTGTAGATGGCCCGGCTGCTCGGCAGGTTGTCCAGTCGTACCGGCAGCATGCGTGCGGCCACCGTCGGGCGGATCTCCCTGGCATAGAGGCGGTTGTGGGTCTCGTCGTACGGCAGCAGGACGAGGCACTTTCCCACCTTGGCCGTTTTGATGAGATCGACCACTGCCGCTGCGGCCCGCACTGGCGATTTGACGATATGCGCGCTGATCTTCTTGAGGCTCCGCTCGAGCCCGCCGTTGGCGAAGTTCGCAGCGATCCGCTTTTTGTGCTTCTTCAAGAGATCCTTCGAGTCGCCGCCGGCGTCTGGAATCGGCAGGACCGGTAAACCCATCTCGAGCGCCTGCTCGACGACGACTTCCGTGTGGCGGTGGCCCGAGATGGTGATGACCACGTCGACGCTGGTGGCCATGGCGAGGCGGCGTCCGAGCGGCGTTCGTCCGCCGATGACGCGAATGGTGCAGCCGTCGGCGTTCGACATCCGTGTGACGCCGCCCACGTCGTCGCGATCGTCGAGCGTGGGGTCCGGAATCCACGCTTCGAAACAGCTCTTCAACTCGCGCCCGGTCCGTCTGGCAAACTGGCGGGCGCCGGCGAGTGCCGCCACATCGGTCGACTTCGCCTTCGGCGCGTCGTGGCCGACCTTGAAGCCGCCCGTGACGATGACGGCCGCGGGGATCCGGCTGAGGATCGTGTCCGTCAGCGTCGAGATGAACGCGACGTTCTCGTGGTCCAGAGTCGTCCCGCCGTAGATACAGATCCGCATACAGGCCTCTGAGGCTCAAACGCAGACGCGCCGCTGATCGAACTTACCAGGATCGGCCCGGCCAGATGCGATCGAGATACGCAGTCATCGCCGCTCCGCACGCTTCGCTCGAGGCAAACCGTCTGGCGGGCTGCGGCTCGAGCGCCGTGCAGAGCAGCGCCTTCAGCTCGGGATCAAGGTCGGGGTCAGCGGACACGCTCGTTTGCACGTCGGTGTCTTGCGTCCACTGATAGCCCGCCACCATCGTGTAGAGCACCGCGCCGAGAGAAAACACGTCGGCGCGGGCGTCCGGCGCCTGCTGCGAGATCTCCGGCGCCGAGTACCCGGTCGTCGTCGGTGGACTGTAGAAGACGCCAGTCGAATGGCGCGCGATCTCGTACGACGACTCGAAGTCGACGATGCGGATGATGGGTCGTCCCTTTTCCGACCGGTACAGGATGTTCATCGGATTGAGATCGACGTGGATGATGCCGACGCCGTGAAGTTCGGACAGCGCCTTGGTGATTTCGATCGCGGTTCGCAGATGGCCGACCAGCCTTGCCGGCAGGCGTTCGGGGCCAATTGAGGCGAGCAATGGAAACTCGGCGAAGAGCGACGTGATCAGGTACGTGCGTCCGTCGGCGAGCTGGCCGTGATCGTGAATTTCCGGAAAGTAGCGCGAGTGGGGCAGCTCGCGGTGGATCGTCAGGAGGCTGGCGATTTCGTTGGCGAGGTCAGCCTGGTAGACGAGTCCCGGCTTCGAGGTCAGCTTGACGAGCAGATCCGCAGCGGTCTTCCTGTCGCGGCCGACATAGAGCCGATGGCGGGTGTGTTCGGAACGATGCCCGCTTCGATCGGGCGCGAGGCGCTGCAGACTCTTGAAGCGGTTGAACGGCGGCGTCGAGAGATCGACGTCGAGCGGCTGCGCCATGACTGATTGTGCCATTCGCGACGCGACAACGGTGGCGTCCGGCTTCAGCCGGATTCCACGTCGGCGGCGTTCGGAGCTTGACGAGTCGGCAGGCAACGGCTATTTTCACCTAGACTTCTAGGGTATGTTCCATCGCAAGAAACGAGTTGACGCCCTACGCGGCACGCTCGATCTCCTGGTCCTGCAGACACTCAGCCGTGGACCACAGCACGGCTACGGGATTGCGGCGGATATTCAGCGGATTTCCGACGACGTGCTGCGCGTCGAGGAAGGGTCGCTGTATCCCGCGCTCCATCAGATGGAGCAGGCCGGATGGATTGCGGCGGACTGGCACGTCACCGCCAAGAACCGCCGCGCCCGGTTGTACCGGCTGACGGCGGCCGGGCGAAAGCGCCTCGAGACGGAACAGGAAGAGTGGCAGCGCCTGACGCGGGCGGTCGGCAAGGTGCTGCGGTTCGCCTAGGGAGCAGGGCATGGGATGGCTGCGCCGGCTCAGAGCCACCGCGAACAGTGCCACGGTCGATCAAATCCTGACCGACGAAACGCGGTTCCATTTCGAATCGCTCGTCGACGAGTACACGAGTCGCGGGTTGGCGCGGCGCGCCGCCGAACGAGAGGCACGCCGTCGCCTGGGCAATCTCACGCTTGTGCATGAAAGCGCACGTGACGCCGACACGATCCGGTGGCTCGGAGACTTCGCGCGGGATGTGCGATTTGCCGTGCGACTGCTGCGCAATGGTCCGACCTTCTCGGCCGCGGTGATCCTGACGTTCGCGTTGGGCATTGGCGCGAATGCCGCCATCTTCAACCTCTTAACGGCCGTCGTCCTGCAGACGCTGCCGGTCCGCCAGCCCGCGCAGCTCGTGCTCTTCAGCGACGTCACAAGCGAAGGCACGCAGACGGGCAATTCGCCGAGAGGTGCGTGGCCGCTCTTTTCGTTCGACGCCTACGAGTACCTCCGGCAGCAGCCGCTGCCGTTCGAATCGATTGCCGCGGTGAGGAGCGGCGAAGCGACAGTCTCCGTCGCGCTCGGGAGCGATCGTGGTGTCGAGCGCGCGCAGGCGCATCTCGTGTCGGGCAACTACTTCACGACCATGGGCGTGGATATCACGCGCGGCCGGTCGCTGCGGCCGGATGACGACACGCCGGGTGCAGCGCCGGTCGCGATCGTGAGCGATGGATTCTGGCGCCGCTCGCTCAATGCCGATCCCGCGGCGATCGGTCGCCCGCTTCGTCTCAATCGCCAGACCGTCACCGTCGTCGGCGTGGCGCCGCCGGAATTTTTCGGCGAACGGATGCGGCGCTCGCCGGACTTCTGGATCCCTCTGGTGTTTCAGGCGGACGTCGAGATGCGCGAGGACTACCGGGATCGCCGGGATGCGTTCTGGTTGAGCCTGATCGGCCGCCTGGCGCCGGGGACGACTCGCGCGCAGGCTCAGGCCGCCGCAACGGTCGCGCTGAAGCAGTTTCTTGACGGACCTGCGAGCCCGCTCAACGCGGATGATCGGGCCGAGGCGCGTGACGATCGGATTCAACTCGTCACCGGCCAGACCGGCATTTCCGGCGTGCGCGACAACTACGAACGCTCGCTCTGGATCCTGCTCATCGTCGTCGGCATTGTGCTGCTGCTCACGTGCGCGAATGTTGCCAGCCTGATCCTCTCGCGCGCCGCGGCGCGCCGCGGAGAATTCTCGATGCGGCTGGCGCTGGGCGCGGGGCCGCCCCGTCTCGCCCGGCAGTTCGTCGCGGAGAGTGTGCTCCTGACCGCGGCCGGAGCCGTCATCGGCGTGATTGCCGCGCGCTGGACGACGGACGCGTTGCTGCGATCGGTCGTGGGGGTCGGCTCGCCGGTGCGGGCGACGCTGGATCTCAGGCTCCTGCTGGTGATCACGGCCATCACGGCCGGTGCCTCGCTCGTGTTTGGCGTGATGCCGGCGCTCTTCGCGGCCCGACGGGACGTCGCGAGTGGGGGCAAACCGTCGCGTCACGGCTGGGTGGGCCGGCTCGGCATCGACACACTGGTCGTCGGCCAACTGGCGCTGTCCCTGGTCTTGCTCGTTGGCGCGACACTCATGGGGCAGTCGCTGCTGCGGCTCCAGCGGCAGCCGCTCGGATTCGAGGCCGCCGATGTTGTCCTCGTTCGTGCGTTTCCGCGTATTGCCGGCTACACGCCCGACAACGCCACGCTGTTGTATCGGCAACTGGTGGACCGCGCGCGCGCGCTGCCGGGCGCGGGTCACGCGACCGTCGCGCGCTTCAGTCCGTTCAGCGGCAACAGCAGTCGCTCCGCCGGAGCAATCGAAGGATACGAGCCCGCGCCTGGCGAGCGGGTCAATCTTGAGGAAGTGTTGGTCGGTCCCGACTATCCGGAGACGATGGGGATCCGCGTGCTGCAGGGACGCGCGATTGAGGATCGGGACGCCGCCGGAAGGACCAGGGTCGGCATGGTCAACGAAGCGTTCGTCAGACGCTATGTGCCAAGCGGGCAGGCGATCGGCCGTCACTTCGGGCTGAGCGGAACCCGCGAATCGAACGGACCGACCGATATCGAGATCGTCGGCGTCCTGGCCGACGCGTATTTTCGCGATCTGCGTGTACCCGTCCAGCCGATCGTCTTTACCGCGTACTGGCAGAACACGACGCAGTCCGCCCTTGATGTCGAAGTGGCCGTTCGAGTGACCGACTCCGGCGGCGCCTCGGCGAACGACATCAAACGCGCCTTGATCGACGTCGATCGCAACCTGCCGCTGGCCGATCCGCGGCGGCTGGAGACGCAAGTATCGGGATCACTCGACAGTCCGCGTCTCGCGGCGCGGTTCATCGGCGGGTTCGGACTGCTGGCCGTGCTGCTGGCTTGCGTCGGTCTGTACGGCGTCGTTTCGCAAGCGGTCTTGCGACGCGTTCCGGAATTGGGTGTCCGCGTCGCGCTCGGCGCCTCGCGGGCGCACGTTCTGTGGCTCTTCCTGCGCCGCGTACTGGGCATGCTGGCCGTTGGACTGCTCATCGGCATTCCCCTGGCGATGGCGCTGGGCGGTGTGCTCGCCAGTCAGCTGTTTGGCGTGAGTATGTGGGACCCTGGATCGTTTGCTGCTGCGATCGTCGCGCTCTTGTTGATCGCCTTTCTGGCGGTCACGTTGCCGGTTCGCCGCGCGACACGCATCGACCCACTGACGGTCATCCGGGTCGAGTAGCAAGTCTGGACGTCAATCGTGGCGTGCCCGGACCGCCCAGCGCAGCTTGGCTGCCGCGGCGCGGCGGTTGGCGAACGTTTCCTCCTTCGTCGAGCGGATGACCTCGTTCGCAATGTCCGAATAGAGGCCGTTGCGGCGGCCGGCTTGAAAGGCCTTCTTCACGCGACGATCTTCGCCGGAGTGGAAGGTCAGGATGGCCGCGCGCCCGCCTGGCGCGAGACAGTACGGCAGCGCCCGCAGGAGCGCGTCGAGCACCGCGAATTCGTTGTTGACCGCGATCCGCAGCGCCTGAAAGGTACGGCGAACCGACATCTTCACGTCGGTCTTGGCCAGTCCTGGCAGCGCCTGGTTGAGACCAGTCCGAACCTTCCGCTCCACGGCGTGCGTGGTCGTGAGCGGCTCCTCTTTCAACAACCTGGCGATCAGCCCGGCGTGCGGCTCGTCGGCGTTGTCGGTCAAGAGCGATGACAGCGCGTCTTCGCTCACTCGCGCCAGCAGCGCCGACGCGGGCTCTCCGTGCGATGGATTCATGCGCATGTCCAGCGGGCCGGGCTGTTTGTAGCTGAATCCCCGCGCCGGGTTGTCGATCTGCATCGACGACACGCCAAGGTCCGCGAGCACGATATCCGCAGCCGCGAGTTCCTCGCCGGCAAGAACCTGCGGCAGACTGGCGAAGTTGCCGTGGCGGGTGACGAAGACTTCAGGGCCGAAGCCGGCCGCCCGCAGCCGTGCTTCGGCGCGCGGCAATTCCAGCGGATCGACGTCGACTCCGATCAGACGTCCACCCGGCTGCAGGCGCTCGAGGATGGCCTGCGCATGACCGCCGCCGCCGAGCGTGCAATCGATCGCGGTCTCGCCGGGTGACGGCCGCAGGCACTGCAGCACTTCATCGAGCATGATCGGCCGATGCGTGCCGGCCGGCGTCTTCCCAGATGCCAGGATCTTCTGAACTTCGTCAGGGTAGCGTTCGGGGCTCAGCTCTTTGTATTTGTCTTCGAACCGCCGCGGGTTTTTGCCCGGATATCTCGGGCGCCGCTTGTGCGCGGCGTTGTCGTCCACGTCCGCCCCATCAGGCCTGTCGCGAGCCACGGGCACTCACTTGCGAAGATCGAGACAGACGAGCGTGTTGTCGTTGCGGGCGTACACAAGTCCGTCGGCAATCGCTGGATAGGCGCGAACGGTCGCGGGAAGAACCTGGGCGCGAACGATCGGCTTGAAGGCGTCGGCCGACACCTCGGCCAGCACCAGCTCGCCGTTCTCGCGCAGGACCAGCAGGCGGTTGCCGGCGAGCGTGACGGTTCCGGCGCCGAACCGTTCCTGGCTCCACCGCACTTTGCCTGTCTTGAACTCGACCGCGCGGAAACTTTGACCGAATTCCTGCCGGCCGTGAAACCCATACAGGATGCCGCCTGTCAGCAGGCTCGTGGCGTAGTGATTCGAGAGCGCCTCGTCCGACGACCACACTTCATTCAGCGCCGAGCCGTCGAGGCGCCAGACGCCGGCGCCCGGTCCGTACTCGGCGGAGATGAAGATCAGATCGCCGTCGACAATCGGACTCGCGACATTCACCGATGCGGCCTGCCGCGCGCGGTGTGCCTTCTCGAACCGGACGTGCCCGGTCGCCGGATCGAGGCCGAGCAAACCGTTGCGCGTCAGCAGCACGACGGAGCGCCTGCCGCCGATGGTCGCGCCGACCGCAGACGAATAGCTGGCGGAGTGATTGGTCGCGGTCCAGAGCACGTTTCCCGTCTTCGCGTCGAAGGCGACGACGCCGGCCGTCGGACCGCCGACGTTCGCGATCACCCGGCCGTCCTCGACCAGTGGCGACCCGGCGGCGCCGAAGAAACCTTTCGGCACGCTGAAGCGCCGCATCGTGTCCTCGCTCCAGATCTTGTGGCCCGTCTCGAGGTCGACCGCATGCAACTGTCCTTCAGCGCCGAAGGTGTAGACGATGCCGTTGGCGACGACCGGCACGGCGCGCGGCCCTTCGTCGAAACCGAAGTCGTCGCGATACGCCGTCGGATATCCGTACTGCCAGATCGTCTTGCCGGTCGTGGCCTCCATCGCTTCCAGGACTTCGCGATTGGCGACGCGCTGGAACAGGATCACGCGGTTGCCGGCGACGACCGGACCGCTGAGCCCCGCGCCGATCGGGCGCCGCCACACCTCGCGCGGACGGCCGCCGGGCCAGCTTTCGTTGAGCGCCGGTCCGTTGTAGACGCCGTTTCTTCCCGGCCCGAGAAACTGCGGCCAGTCGGCGGCGAGGAGCGGCGCGACAAGCGCGACGATGAGGAACGGTAGGGCGAACCGCCGGAGGCGAGTGGACACGAGCGCTATGTTAGCCAGAGCTCGTGAGTAAATGCGCCACGAAAACACGAAAACACGAAATCCAATTCCAAATGCGCCACGGAGACACGGAGGACCATTTCAAGTTTGGAACAGCTGTCGACGCGGACGGCCGGCGGAGCCGGCCGAGCGTTCAGCGTGAATCGAGTCGCAGACACGAGACCCAAATCGTTCATCGCGGTCTCGTGTCTGCGACTCGTTCACGCTGACGCCGCCGCTTCGCGGCGCCGCGTCGACCGAGCATTTCGTGTTTTCGTGCTTTTGTGGCGAATTTGCTCTGTGTTCTCTGTGCGCTCAGTGTTGAGGGCTTTGATCTGACGATCGACCGGCACGCCGCAACTAGCGGGGACGCACCACCATGTACCCGTCGCGATTGTTGAACGACACGCTCGCGAAGACGTGAAGCGGCAGTAGTCCGTCACCATCCTCTCCCGGCGTCTTGACCGCGATGATCGCGGCCCGCTGGTGGCGGAGCGTCGCCGCGCCGACCTGCAGCGTCTCGATGACTGCCGGACGAATCGTCACCGCACCCGCCAACGAGTCGAGGCGCATCGCGTGCGGCTCGTCGATCAGCTGCAACTGCCTGGCGCTCTGGTTTCCGAACAGGATCACGGCATCGGCGCCGGAGTCTGGCACGAGACGGAGCGGGTTCGCTTCGGTGTCGCTGTGCTGCGGCAGGGTAACGAAGAAGCGGCCGGCCGAGGCCGTGAGCGTCAGGCGCGTACCTGGATCGGTCGGCGCCTCGTCGTTCCAGAACAGCCGTGAACGCTCGTAGTCGACGGTGAAATTGAAGCGCGACAGGAAGTCCTGGCCGATGATGCCGTCAATCCGCTCGCCGAGGGCTGCTGCGGCCCCGAGCGGCAGCGCCGTGGCGTCCAGCCGGTCGACGCGCGCCGGACCGATGGCGATGTCGCTGACTTGAACGACCAGGCAGCCCACCGATCCGCTGCTGGTCGTCATCACGGTCTGTGCAACAGGACGCGCATCCAGTGCGGCCGCCAGCGCTTCGGTGACCGCAGAATGGGTGGATCCCGTATCGAGGAGGAAGCGGAACGGCCCGCGATCGGCTATGGTGACGGCCACGATCACCTCGCCGGCGCGGCGCGACGTGAATCTGACGCCCTCCGGGACCGCGGTGCCTCCCGCGAAGGTCTCGCCACCGGCGGCCAACCCCAGAAATCCAACGACAACAACGAGTTGACGACGCATGCCGCACCTCCCGCGTGGGTAGGTCTCAGCGTGCGACGAAGGGGGCGGTCAGGTCGTGATGAGGCAGTGATGTTGTGCGGACGGATTCGTGATGAATCCGTCCGCACACCAGGGGCGCCGCGGTGAGCTTAGTTGGACGTTTCGTCCAGGAACCGGATGACAGGTTTCTCGAAGTCGCGAATCTCCTTGTCGATCGCACTCAGGAGATCCGCGGCGAGCGATTCGACGGTGTTCTTCCGGGCGACGAGCACCCACGAGTAGACGAACTCGTTGACGCCGGTGCCGTTGTCGCGCTGTAAGGTGATCGCGGCGACAGTAGCCAGGCCAGCGGCGGCCTCGACGTTGGCTTCGTTCGGATCCATGGTCAGGATGCCGACGATGAAGCGGGCGCCGGTCGGGTTCGGAACAGAACGGTAGTCGGTCGAGTTTTCGAGCGCCTGACGCAATTTGGCGACGTAGGCGGCGCCGACTTCGTCGTGGGCGTCGGTCTGGAGGAAGACCGGAATCTTTTCCACGGCTGCGGCGGGGATCGTCTTTTCAAGTGACGCGGGCGGAGTGCTGGTTGCCGTTGCCGCTGCCAGAAGGAGTCCGATCAGAAAGGTCACGCTGCCACCTCGCCCGCGATGTTCGACGCGTCTCGCTAGGTAGACTTTGCAACCGGCATACCCCTCGGCGGATGTATCGCTGTGTGCAGTCCTGGCTCACAAGTCAGCCTGCTCACGCCTTTTGTCTTCCTCTTTCCCGATTAGCGTCGCCGTGCGCTCCAGCTCGGCGAGCACCTCGAGCCATCTATAATCCGCTCGCCGTCCATGCGTCGCGTACTGTTTGTTCTGCTCATTGCCTTGGCCACTCTGGCGCCTGCTGCCGATGCGGCGCCTCAGGCTACGCCCGCCGCGCTTCGCATCGTCGTCATCGAAGGGGAGGACGCGGTCAACGTCGTGCAGCAGAAGACCGCGGTCGCGCCGGTCGTCGAAGTGCGCGATCGCAACAATCAGCCGGTTGCCGGCGCGGTGGTGCGGTTCGCGATTCAGAGCGGGCGCGCCAACATCAGCGGCGCGCGCGCGTTGACAGTCACCACGAATGCGGTGGGGCGCGCCACCGTCACGGGTCTGACGCCGACCGGCAGCGGCGCCCTCCACATCACCGCGACGGCGGCGTTTCAGGGACAGACCGCGGCGGTCACGATCGCGCAGACCAACGTCATGACGGCGGCGCAGGCGGCTGCGGCGGCTGGTGCGGGGACGAGCGGCGGCGGTGCGGGTGCCGGCGCAACTGGCGGCGCCGCGGCGGGGGGCGGAACCGGAGGAGGAGTTTCAGCGACCACGATTGCGATCGTCGGCGGTGCCGCGGCAGGTGGGACCCTCGGTTTGCAAGCGACAGGCGTGCTGGGCGGTGACTCGGAGGATGAGTACGACGGGCCGTTTTCGGGAGTCATCAGACACGGCTTTGACGGCGGCGGTGGCTGCTTTCGTGATGAGCAGCACGCCGGGACCGTCCACGTGCAGTTCGCCGTGTCGGACAGCGGCGTGATCAGCGGGACGGCCAATATTCAGGCCACCAGCACGACGCTGGCGTTCTCGACGGCGCCGCCAACCAACTGTGCGGACGCCATCGGTGTTGCGACCCCCTACGGCTGCTGCGTCATCGAGCCCACGGTGAGCGGAACGGCGCCCAGCGTATCGTTCAATGCCTCAGAGTCCTACAGCACCGGTGCGACGTTCACCTGGTCGTTCGCCGGGACGCTCAACGGCAGTCAGATCATCGGCACGCTCACCGAGACCATTCGCTCGGGTTTTTTCGGCGGCACCTCGCGCTATCCCGTGACGCTGACGAAGCAGTAACCGCACCCGATGGTGGGGTCCGGCTTTAGCCGGACCCTACAACATGTCGATTTCAGGCTTGCCCGTTCGACCAATGGGCAAGGAGATCACACCATGCGCTATCTGATGTTCATCAAACACACCGAGGACTACCGGAACCGCGAGCTACCCGCCGGGCTGATGGAAGCAATGGGCGAGTTCGTCAGCGAAGGGTTCAAGAGCGGCGTGCTCGTCGACACCAACGGACTGAAGCCCACCAGCGAGGCCCACCGCGTCCGCCTGCAGGGTGGCAAGATCAGCGTCACCGACGGCCCGTTCATCGAGTCGAAGGAAGTGATCGGCGGCTACGCGATCATGGAGCTGAAGTCCCGCGCTGAGGCCCTTGAGTACGCCCGCCGGTTCATGGACCTGCACCGCATCCACTGGCCGGACTTCGAAGGGGAATGCGAGGTCAGGCCGATGGACGGCCAGGACTGCGACCCATCGTCATGGAGCTGACGGATCGCGTCGTCATCGTGACCGGCGGCGGCAACGGCATCGGCCGCGCGCTCTGCCGCCGGTTCGCTGCAGAGGGCGCGAAGGCGATCGTCGTGGCCGACATCGACGCGTCTGCCGCGCAGCGAGTCGCCGAAGAGATCGGCGGCACGGCGGTGGCCACTGATGTCACGCGAGAATCCGAGGTCGTGCGCCTTGTCGAAACCGCGACGCGGCAGCATGGACCGATCGATCTCTTCTGCTCGAACGCCGGTATTGCCGTCCACGGCGACGAGTACACGCCCGACCTCGAGTGGCAGCGATGCTGGGACGTCAACGTGATGGCCCACGTCTACGCGGCGCGGGCCGTGCTGCCGGGGATGCTCGCGCGCGGCAGCGGCTATCTGCTCCACACGGTGTCGGCGGCCGGTCTGCTTTCCCATCCCGAGTCGGCCACCTACGCGGTCACGAAACACGGTGCGCTCGCCTTCGCCGAGTGGTTGTCGATCCGTTACGGCGATCAGGGCATCCGCGTCTCGGCGCTGTGCCCACAGGGCGTGCGGACGGACATGCTGCTGCGCGCCGAGCGTGACGGTGCAAACTTTCTTTCGCCCAGTGCCTTGACGCCGGAACAGGTCGCGGATGATGTCGTGAAGGGGTTGGCGGCAGAACGGTTTCTGATTCTGCCGCACCCCGAAGTCGCCGAGTACGTCCGGCGGCGCGCCGGCGATCACGATCGCTGGATCCGCGGCATGCGGCGGTTGCGCTCGTAGCGCAAGGTGTGCATCCGGGCACTATAATCGCGCCTGATCTTTCTCTTCTTCGCGATCACGACGGCGATCGGTTCGGCCCTGCTGTTTCTCGTCGAACCGATGTTCGGGCGGATGATCCTGCCGCGCGTCGGCGGGGCGCCGGCGGCGTGGAATACGTGCGTCGTCTTCTTTCAGGTCGCGCTGGTCGGCGGCTACCTGTACGCGCACCTCGCCGCCCAATACCTCTCACGCAGACTGCAGATAGTTTTTCAGGGCGCGCTGTTTGCGCTTGCCGCGCTCTCGTTGCCGATCGCGATCGGCGCGGACTGGGCCCCCGCGGTGTCGACCAATCCGATTGGCAGCGTCTTTTGTGTTCTGCTCGAGAGAGTCGGGCTCCCGTTCTTCGCGCTCGCTGGCGCCGGCCCGCTGCTCCAGCGGTGGTACGCCGCGAACGCGTCATCCGACCGGACCTATTCGCTGTACTCGATCAGCAACGCCGGAAGCCTGGCCGCACTACTGGCCTACCCGCTGGCGCTCGAACCGACCCTGCGGCTCAAGCAGCAGAGCAGCCTGTGGACGGCTGGATTCGTCTTGTTCGCCGTTCTGATCGTCGTCTGCGGTCTCGTCGTCAATCGCGGCAAGGCGAACGCGGCGACTCCGGCTGCGCGACTCCGGCCGGTTCTGAACGCACACGGCCGTCTGAAGTGGTTGGCGCTGGCATTCGTCCCCTCGACGCTGATGCTGAGCGTCACCACATTTGTGTCGATCGACATCGCGCCGATCCCGCTCCTCTGGGTACTGCCGCTCGCGCTCTATCTGATCACGTTCGTCCTGGCCTTCGCGCGCCGGCCGATCGTGTCCGATCGGCTGCTCGGCCGGGTCTTTCTGCCCGTGGCCGTCTGCCTGATCGCGCTCGAACTCGCGCCCAGTGTCCTCCCGATCCCGATCACTATCTCGCTGCACTTCGCGGCCTTCTTCGTGATCGCGCTGACCTGCCATACCACGCTGGCCTCGCTTCGCCCGGAGGCCGAAGGCCTCACCGAGTTCTACGTCTGGATTGGCGCCGGCGGCGCACTCGGCGGACTCTTCAACGTGTTGCTAGCGCCGCGACTTTTCCTGAACGTCCTCGAGTACCCGCTGGCGGTGGCCGTCGCCGTCGCACTGCACGCCGACACGCAGGCGTGGTCTCGTACGTGGCGGTCACGTGCCTGGGAGATCGCGGCTGTCGCCATGCCGGGACTGCTGGTTGCCCTCAGCGTCTATCTCGTTCAGCACGCCGGCACGCTCCTGCCCGATCGTCTGAGCGTTCGCTACCTCGCGTTCTTTGCCCTGCCGTTCGTCTGGTCGGCCGCGTTGTGGCGCACGCCGCGGCGAATGGGTGTGGCGTTGGCGCTCGTGGTCCTCGCCTCGTCGTTCGCGCACGTCGACAGCCGGATACCGGAGTATGTCGAGCGCACGTTCTTCGGCGAGCAGCGGATTCTGACGATTGGCGCGTCACGACATCTGTACAACGGCACGACGAATCATGGAGCGCAGGGCCTCGACTCACGAATGACGTGCGAACCGCTGACCTACTATTCGCGAGTCGGTCCGCTTGGGCAGGTGTTCACCGCGCTCGAGTTGAGCGCGAGCGCGCACGTGGGCATCGTCGGACTCGGGACGGCGACGATCGCCGCGTACGCCAGGCCCGGCCAGCAGTGGACGTTCTTCGAGATCGATCCGGCCGTCGCGCGAATCGCCCGCGATCCGGAATATTTCACATTTCTCCGCGACTGCGCTCCAGACGCGCGCATCGTGCTGGGCGACGCCCGACTCTCGCTCGCGAACGTTCCTGACGGCGCCCTCGATCTGCTGGTCATCGACGCGTTCAGCTCCGATACCGTCCCGGTTCACCTCCTGACGAGCGAGGCCATGCAGCTGTACTTTCGCAAGCTGACCGCCCAGGGTGTGCTTGCGGTGCACATCTCGAATCGCTACCTGCGGCTCGCGGAACCAATCGCCGGTGTCTCGCGCCACGAGGGCTTGTTCGCGTTCACCGGCAACGACGTCGTTCCAGATCCCGCCGCCGACGACATCCCGGACATCTTCTACTCGCGCTGGGCTGTCGTTGCCCGGCGGATGGCGGATTTCCGATCGTTGACGGCCGCCGGTAACTGGGAATCGCTGGCGAATACGACCGGCGTGGTCTGGACTGACGACTACTCGAACGTGCTCAGCGTCGTCGGATGGCGGGCGAGCGGGCTTTTCCGCTGGCTCGGCGGCACTTTCGGATTGTGACGTCCGACTGACGCCGGACCCTGCAATGATTGAATCAGGGAGACGAATCGACGGATCGAGTGAGTTTTCTCGGCGCCGGACTGCTGGCGAGCGGAATGATCGAAGCGATGCTGAAGCGTGGACGCCACGTCACCGTCTGGAACCGGACGGCGGCCAAGGCACGCGCGCTGGAGCACGCCGGTGCCCATGTCGTCGAGACCGCCGCGGCGGCGGCCGCAGCCGCCGCTGAAGTCCACATCGTCCTCGCCGACGATGCGGCCGTGGACAGTGTGCTCGGGTCGGTTGTCGGAGCGCTGCGTCCTGGCGCAATTGTCGTCGATCACTCGACGGCGTCGCCGGCCGGAACCAGCGTGCGTCTCGAGAAGGCGGCCAGAGACGGCATCCGTCTCCTGCACGCGCCGGTGTTCATGTCGCCGCAGAATGCGCGCGAGTCGCGCGGCATGATGATGGTGTCCGGTCCGGCTGAGGCATTCGAAGCCGTCCGCGCATCGCTCGAAACGATGGCCGCCGATGTGTGGTATCTCGGCGAGCGGACGGATCTTGCGGCGGCTTACAAGATTTTCGGCAACTCGATGATCTTCGCGATGACGGCCGGCCTCGCCGACGTGTTTGCCATGGCGACAAACCTCGGCGTCCGCCCGCAGGATGCCGCCGGCCTCTTCGAGCGCTTCAAGGTCGGCAACGTCATCGGCTTCCGCGCGGAAAAAATGTCGCGCGGCGATTTCAGCGCGAGTTTCGAACTGACCATGGCGCGCAAGGACGCCCGATTGATGATCGACGCCGCCGGGACGAAGCCGTTGACCCTGCTGCCCGTTATCGCGAAGCGGATGGACGAAGCGATCGCGGCCGGCCATGGGAAGGACGATCTGGGCGCGCTTGCGGCTGCGGTCTTCGCCGCGGCGCGGAGCTGACGCGATTGGAGATCGCGGAGCCATGGAAACGGTTCTCGTCACCGGTGGTTCAGGGTTCGTCGGGAGTCACGTCATCCTGCAGCTGCTGAACGCTGGATACGTCGTTCGGACGACGGTCCGTTCGCTGGCGCGTGAGAGTGGCGTGCGTGAAAAGCTGAAGAGTGCCGGCCCTGATGCGCAGCGGCGGCTCACGTTCTTTGCGGCGGATCTCGAGCGCGACGAAGGGTGGCGCGAGGCAGTGAGCGGTTGCGGGTATGTCATGCACGTGGCGTCGCCGATTCCCGCTGCGGCGCCGAAGAGCGAAGACGAACTGATCGTGCCGGCCCGCGACGGCACGCTCAGGGTGCTCCGTGTCGCGCGCGATGCCGGAGTCAAGCGCGTGGTCTTCACCTCGTCTTGCGGCGCTATTTATTACGGCCACCCGCCGCAGCGCGCGCCGTTCGATGAAACGAGCTGGACGAACATCCAGGGTGAGATGAGCGCCTACGTCCGGTCGAAGGCGATTGCCGAACGGGCGGCGTGGGATTTCATGGCCGCCGAAGGCGGCGCGCTGGAACTGTCGACCGTGAATCCCACGGGCATCTTCGGCCCGGTGCTCGGGCCGGATGTGGCGTCATCGATCGAACTCGTGATTCGACTGTTGAAGGGGATGCCGGGTTGTCCGCGCCTCTACTTCGGCGTCGTCGATGTCCGGGACGTTGCGGACCTGCACCTTCGCGCGATGACCGATCCGGCCGCCGCGGGGCAACGTTTCATCGCCAGTTCCGGCGACATCATGTCGATGCTGGCGATGGCGCGGGTGCTGAGAGAACGTCTGGGTGATGCCGCGCGGAAAGTACCGACGCGGCAATTGCCCAACTGGCTGGTGCGGTTCGCTTCGCGCTTCGATCGCACCTTGCGTCCGCTCGTGCCGCTGCTCGACAGCACCCGGCACGCGACGAGCGCTAAAGCGCAGCGCCTGCTTGGCTGGCAGCCCCGTCCTCCCGAGGAAGCGATTGTCGCAGCCGCGGAAAGCCTGATCGCGTTCGGCGTCGTCCCCGCGCGCTGACGGGCGCTCAGTCGCTCTTCGGAGCCATATAGAATCCGCTGGTGCACGAATCGGTCGAGCAGGGCCGACGCGCCTTCGCACGACAGGCGTGGGCTGATGCTTATAACGCGCTGTCGCGCGTAGAGAAACCGCTCGATCCGGACGATCTCGAGCGCCTGGCGATCGCCGCCGGTGTCACGGGCCACGACACTGCGGCGATCGAGGCGTTCGAACAGCTCCATCAGCTCCGGCTCGATGCCGGCGACGTTCCTCGCGCTGCGCGGGCAGCCTTTTGGGCAGCGCTGCGCGCGCTCTCGCTCGGCGAGACGGCGAGGGGGGGCGGCTGGCTCGCGAAGGCCCAGCGGCTCGTCGACAACCTGGGGCACGACTGCGTGGAGCAGGGCTACTTGCGCCTCCCGCTTGTCATCAGGTTGTTAGCCGGCAGAGACTTCACGGCCGCCAGTCAGACGGCGGCGGAGGCCGCCGCCATCGGCGATCGCTATCACGACCGCGACCTGAGCGCTCTCGCCAGAGATTTCGAAGGACGGGCGCTGATTCGCCAGGGACGAGTGTCCGAGGGGCTCGGGCTGCTCGACGAGGCGATGGTGGAGACCACCCGCGGCGGGCTGTCGCCGGTCGTCTCCGGGTTGATCTACTGCGACGCGATCGCCGCGTGCCACCAGATCTACGCGATCGATCGCGCGCGCGAGTGGACCGCCGCGCTCACCCACTGGTGCCAGTCTCAGCCTCAGCTCGTGGCGTTTGCCGGCACGTGTCTGATCCATCGTGCTCAGATCATGCAGATCGGCGGCACCTGGACCGAAGCGCTCGACGAAGCGCATCGAGCCGTCAGTCGCCTCGAACACAGAAGAGGGACCGACGCCGGCCACGCCTACTATCAGGAGGCCGAGCTCCATCGCCTGCGTGGCCAGGTGTCCGACGCCGAGCGGACATACGCACTGGCCAGCGAACGCGGCCGCGATCCGCAGCCTGGCCTCGCGCTGCTTTGGCTCGCGCAGGGGCGTGTCGACGCCGCGGCGGCGGCGATTCGGCGTGTGCTCTCCGTCACGCCCGATTCCATTGAGCGTGCCCGCTTCCTTCCGGCGCACGTGGAAATCATGCTCGCGGCCGATGACCTGAGCGCCGCGCGCGATGCCGCGAACGAACTGCGGACCCTGGCCGATGCGCTCCAGATGCCGATGCTCGACGCGATGGCGGAGCATGCCGGCGGTCTCGTTGCGCTGGCCGAGGGCGATTCGAGTGGCGCGATCGACCGGCTGCGACGCGCCCAGAACGAATGGCTGCGACTTGGCGCGCCCTATCTCGGCGCGCGCGTGCGCGTCGTCATCGCCCGGGCCTTACGTGACGTTGGCGACACGGCGAGCGCCGGACTCGAACTGGAAACCGCGCGAAAGATCTTCCTGGAGCTGAACGCCGCGCCCGATCTGGCCGCATTCGACGCCGCGTCCGCAGTCCCGGCCACGGGCCGCCAAGCGCACGGCTTGAGCGCACGGGAACTCGAGGTGCTGCGGCTGCTGGCGGCCGGCAAGACGAACAAGGCCATCGCCGGCGAGCTTTTCGTCAGCGAGCGGACCGTCGACCGCCACGTGAGCAACATTTTCGTGAAACTGGACGTTTCGACTCGGGCAGCCGCGACCGCCCAGGCTTTCCAGCGCGGCCTCGTCGAGTAGGACTACCCATTTCGAGCGCTCGATCGAAATTGGGTAGTTCTGCCGAGGCGTGGTTCGCCGGCCTCTTCCTACACTCCCTTCATCGCAGGCACAGCCCTTGAGGGCATGACGAACGCCTGCCAGATGGAGGCTCCGCGTGACCAATTCCAAAGAAGTGGCCGTCACCATGGACGGCTTGATCGAATCCGGCGAAGCGTTTCGACGAAGCCTGGCCGTCAGGCCGACGCAACATCCGGCTCGTCCTGAACCGCGTCGGAGATTTCACATGGGATTGGCGGCCGCCTTCGCAGCCGTGACCTTTGCCGGGTTTGCGCCCAGCTACTTCCTGCGCGGACTCTCCGACCGGCCGCCGCTCAGCCCGCTTCTTCATCTGCACGGTGTCGTGTTCACGTCCTGGCTGCTGCTGCTGCTCGTTCAGACGACGCTCGTCGCATCCCACCGCGTGCGTTGGCACCGGCGGATGGGCATCGGCGGCGCGGTGCTGGCCGCGTTGATGGTGCCGCTCGGTATCTGGACGGCCATCGCCGGCGCGCGCGAGGGGTATCTCAACGGTGCGCACGACGCCTTGCAGTTCTTGATCTTTCCGCTCAGCCAAATGCTGATGTTCGGCGCCGCAATCGGCGCGGCGCTCTGGATGCGGCGTCAGCCGGCCATCCATCGCCGGTTCATCGTCCTCTCGACCGCCATCGCCGTCACTCCGGCGTTGAGCCGATTGCCGTTCGTGCCGAACCCGATGGTCTCACTGGTGCTGAGCACGCTCTTCGTGGCTGCCGCCGCGATCCACGAATGGCGATCGAGCGGTCGCGTGCACCCCATCTATCTCGCGGGCGGTGCCGCGATCCTGCTGTCCGGCCCGGTGCGCTTCATGGCGGGGCAGTCCGAGCTCTGGCAGACGATTGCGCGCGCCCTGGTTGCGTGACCCGCGCCGCAGCGCATCGCGGCTGCGAGCCGAACGTTCGTGCATACTTCGTGATGGTGAATTACCTGGTCCACTTTCTCGTCGCCGGCGATGACGAAGAGTTGCAGCTCGGGAACCTGCTGGGCGACTACGTCAAAGGGCGGGTCGAACGGTTCGAGCATCCGGGCGTCACCGCCCGGCTGCGCACCGGCATCCAGATGCACCGATTGATTGACACGTTTTCGGATCGCCACCCCGCGGTGCATCGCAGCAAGAAGCTCGTCGCCGCGGAATACGGCCGGTTGTCAGGGGCGATCGTGGACGTGTTCTATGACCATGTGCTGGCGCGCCGCTGGCAGGAACATCACCCGCAGCCGCTGCCGGACTACGCGCAGACGATCTACGGCACGCTCGAACGAAATCTTCATCGGATGCCGGTGGCGGTGCATCCGCTGATCGGAGCCATGACACGCGGCGACTGGCTGCACGGTTACGCCAGCCAACGCGGCATCGACCGCGCCCTGATGGGGATCGCTCATCGGCGCCCAGTGGCACGCGACATCGGAACCGCGGGTCATCTGGTGGCCGACCACTTCGACCGCTTTGCGATCGACTTCGACGAGTTCCTCCCAGAACTCCGCCGCCACTGCGCCGAGTTCCTGGCAAATCGCGACGCTGGCACCCTGAACCCTGCACCCTGAACCCTGCACCCTGAACCCGGCACCCGGCACCCGGCACCCTGAACCCGGCACTGCCCGTTCAACTCGTACTTGTGGACACGTACGGCAGCAGCCGTCCCAGCACGATGACGACGACCCACACCGTGAGCGACAGCAGCGCGATCAGCTTGGTCCGCGCATCGGTGTCGGCATCGTCGGCCAATTGTTCGACCTTCGGCGCCTCGACCCACTGGAACCAGAGCGCGTTCAGCCCGCCGATGACGATCGCCAAAAGCTTCAGCCGGAACGCGGTGCTCGGCCAGTAGTTCTCTGGATAGGCGCACAGAAAGATGATTCCGCTGATGGTATTCAGCACCAGGCCCAGCGCGGCGACCGGCACGAACCCCATCATCCGTCTGATCGAGACGACCCGCGTGAAGCCGAGCATCCGCAGGTCGATGAGCAGGACGGCGCCGAACAGCATGCAGAGGCCGAAGAAGTGAACGATCTCCGCGGCCGGAAACAGCCAGAACGTATCGCGTGCCACATTGCCGAGCCACGAGTGGCCCATCCATCGGGCAATTGGCCAGAGTTCGGTCACGATCGGCATCACTACTCCGGCACGCTCGTGTAGCCGACGATCCGGCCGGCGATGATGGCGCCGAACCACAACACTACACAGACACCCGCGAGCCAGGACGCGCGGCGCGAGACCTCGTCCGACGCGCGCGCGGTCTCCCGCGTCAGCAGCCGGGTGCCGATCGCCGCCAGGACCAGCAGCGACATCTTCGAGAGGAAGTAGACGTTGTGCAGGAACGCGGTGTAGTTGACGAAGAACAGCAGCGTCCCGGAGATCGCGTTGACGACCAGACCAAACCACGCCACCCGAAAGTACCTGCGCAGCGCGTGAAACGGAACCTGCGAGGCTACGCCGAGCACGCGCAGGTCGAACATCAGCAGGATGCCGACGACGAGTCCCATGCCGAGCGCGTGCGCGGTGAGGACGATCGGGTAGCCCCAGTCGGACTCGGCGACCCAGCGAATGAGCGCGGACTGCGAAATGGTTTCGAGGAGACTCACGTGATGAAGCGCTTGTCGGGTCCGGCTTCAGCCGGACCGCAGGGGACCGGTAGCACCGGCCCCCTGCGACTGACGAAAGCGAGCGGACGGGTGCTACCGCGCGTTGTCGTGGTTGGTGCCGTCGACGATGTGATCGATGTCGCGGTCGACGCAGGGCAGCGGCTCGCTGACCGGCTTGTCGCTGCGCTTGAGCGTGCGCATGCGCATCTCCCACGGCTCCGCGAGAACCGCCGGATCGTGCGCGGTCGCCTGATATTCGATCTTGCCGTTGTTGAAGCGGATTCGCTCGACCACACGAAGGTCCTTCGTGTGGAATGACCCGTCGTCGATCAACCAGGTGTCTTCGACGAACTTCACCGACTCGATGACAAGCGTGTCGCCTTCCCACTTGCCGACGGAGTCGCCGAGATAGGTCTCCTCGGCATCCTTACGATGCGGCCGGCCGTCGGTCGGAATGACGCGGAAGGCCGCGCCGGAGAGATCGCTGTAGAGCAGGACGATCTGTCCCGGCGTGGACACGAACACGTCCGGCGCGCCGATGCGCGGCAGCCCGGGATTGCCGCAGCGCAGCGCCGGATCGAATTCGACCTGCTTCTCGTCCAGCATCTTCACTTTGGCGACGAATTCCGGTTTGTACTTCGGCCGCTCGGGACCACGCGGGCCGAGCTGGACGCGAGCGCCCGTAGCGACGGTGCCCGGGGGCGGTGTCGCTGGACACAGGATGCAGACGCTGCCGTCGGCCGCGCGCTTGGGCGCGAGGCCGCCGGCGTCGCGTTCCCATGTGCCGCTGAAGTCCGGCTTGCCGTCGGCGAGGCGCGGAATCGCCGCGCCCTGATTCGCCGGCGCCTGCGGGGCGGCGCTGAGCATGGTCGTCAGGGCCGCGGCGCCGGCCGCGCCGAGGAACACCGTCGTAATTCGAAGAGATTTCATAGCCAACTCTCCTTATTGGCGATCAGGTGCCGTCTGAATGAACTTGCCGTTCTCAAATTCGATGCGATAGACCCAGCCCAGTTGCTTGGTGCCGTCGCGCGCCGGATACACCGACATCTTCACCGTCTGGCCATTGGCGAACAGTTCTTCCTTGGTGATGCCAGCCGAGCGCGCCATGCCCACGGGCACGGTACCCAGGCGCCACACCACCTCCTGGCCCGATTCGTCCTTGACCTTGAGATGTACGTAGATGTGCGGGTTGGCCCAGTCGATGCGGACTACGGTCCCGGAGAGGATCAGCGTTTTCGTGACATCGAACTGCCCGCTTACGGAGTGATGCGCGGACACCGGAGTCGTCAACAGCGCGCCCACACACACCAGCACTCCCAAGATTCCGGCCGCGTACTTGCCCACACGCGTCATAGCGCCTCCCGATCGAATTGAAGATGGGGAGCATGCGCGCGAAATATGCAGCCAGTATGCAGAGTGCAGATCCGGGCCCTTCGCGCCGTCTCTCTACAATCGGCTTGCCGAACCGCCCGTCGTCGTTCTAAATAGCGCTACCGAGCGCCCGGCCGCCACATGCGATTCGACATCACCGCCAAACTGTTCCTGATCCTGCTCGCGATGAGCATTGCGATCAGCGTCACCACCGGTGTGGTGACGCGGGTCAGCTTCAAGTCGCAGTTCCTGGGCTATCTCAATCAGCAGGGGATCGCGCGCGTGGACACGCTGGTGCCGGCGTTCGCCGCCGACTACCGGTCGCACGGCAACTGGGACCGCTTCCGCGGTGGCACGACCTGGATCGGGTTTCTGCGTGTGACGGCGCGGACTCCCGACAGCCCCGACCTCGCGAGCGTGCATCTGCGCATGGTGCTGCTCGACGAGAACCGAAAGTTTATCGCCGGCTATCAACAGAACGTGGAGAACCCGGCGGTCGTGCGCCCCATCGACGTGGACGGCCGGACCGTTGGTTACCTGGCGCTCCGCTCCCAGGAGAACACGCTGACGGCCGCCGACATCCGCTTTCAGCAGCGCCAACTGCTGGCGTCGTGGATCATCGGCGGCAGCGTCGCGCTCCTGGCCGCGCTCCTGGCGCTCTGGCTGTCGCGGACGCTGCTGACGCCGATCCAGCGCATCACCGCGGCGACCCAGGAACTGGCCGACGGCGACTACACGATTCGCATCTCCAACCATTCGAACGACACGGTCGGCCGGCTCGCCCGCGACTTCAACCGTCTGGCCGAGAAGCTGCAGAAAAACGAACAGCTGCGCCGCAACTTCATGGCCGACATCGCGCACGAACTCCGGACGCCGCTGGCGGTGCTGCGGAGCGAGATCGAGGCGATCGTCGACCGCGTGCGCACGCCCACGCCGGAAGCGCTCGCGTCGCTGCAAGCCGAAGTCGGCACCCTGTCCACTGCCGTCAACGATCTTTACGATCTGTCACTTGCCGACATCGGCGCGCTGACTTACCGGATGGAGCCGATCGACGTCGGCGAGGCGCTGCAGCACACGCTCGCGGCCTATCGGAACCGCTTCGCCTCGCTTGGTTTGAAGGTGACGACGGAGATCGCGCCGAACGTGCAGCTCAGGGCGGACGCCGCCCGGATCCAACAGCTGTTCAACAACCTGCTGGAAAACATGGCGCGCTACACCGAGGCGCCGGGCTCGCTGCGCATCGAATGCACGTTGCGAGACGGCGAAAGCGAGATTGGCTTTCACGACTCCGGCCCCGGCGTACCGGAGGAGCAGCGCTCGCACCTCTTCGAACGCTTCTTCCGCACCGGCACGGCCAGTCGCGACACGGCACGCGGCGCCGGATTGGGGCTGGCGATCTGCCAGAAAATTGTCGAGGCGCACGGCGGTGTCATTTCCGCCAGTTCCTCTCCGCTCGGCGGACTGCTCATCGCGATCCGGATTCCGGTGTGCGGCGAGGCGGTCGCAGCATGACGACGCCCTCGTCGCTCGTGCTGATCGCCGAAGACGAGGCCAAGCTGGCGTCGGTGCTCGCCGACTATCTGCACCAGGATCAGTTCCGCGCCAGGATCGTCAACGACGGCCGCCGCGTCGTCGGCGCGATGAAGGAGTGCAAGCCGGATCTGCTGCTGCTGGATCTGAATCTGCCGCACCGGAGCGGCTTCGAGATCTGCCGCGAGATCCGGACGTTCTCGCAGGTGCCGATTCTGATCGTGACCGCGCGGACCGAGGAAGTGGATCGCCTGAGGGGATTCAATCTCGGCGCCGACGACTACATCTGCAAGCCGTTCAGCCCGAGCGAGGTCATCGCGCGCATCCGCGCGGTGCTGCGCCGGTCCCAGCCGGCGGCGATCGCCGCGCCAGGACTGGTCATCGACGAACCGTCCTTCCGCGCCACGCTGGACCACAAACCGCTCAGCCTGACGCCGGTGGAATTCAAGCTGCTGAAGACGCTCGCCGCCGCGCCCCAGCGCGTCTTTTCGCGTGAGCAGCTGATCGACGCGCTCTACTCAGACGGCCGCGAGGTCGTCGACCGCACCATCGACAGCCACATTCGCAACCTGCGGCGCAAGCTGCAGGACGTCAAACCGGATACGGGGTGGATCGATTCGGTGTATGGAGTGGGATACCGGCTTCAGCCAGAGTGACGAACATCTACCACGATCGCGAGATGAAAGCTCTCAACACAGAGCACACAGAGCTCACAGAGACGATTCAGGTATTTGCGCAACTACGTTCACGCTGAGCGCTCGGCCTGCTGCGCAGGCCGGCCCGCGTCGAGTCAGAACGCTAAACGTGAAGTGGCCCTCAGTGCCTTTGTGCCTCCGTGGCGCATTTGGAACCCACCTGGATTTCGTGTTTTCGTGCTTTCGTGGCGCATTTGAGAACCGCGCCTATGGCGCCTCGCGATAGGCCGCCTGTACGGCGCTCGCGAGGCGTCCCCCCGCATCCGGGAAGCGATCCTTCGCTTCCGTGGTGAGCGTCTCGAGCGCCTGGTCCACCGTTCGTCCCGCCTTCTTCAAGACCGCCACACGATCGCGGACGAACGTCAGATAGCTGCGATAGTCGGCCATGAACGCGGCGTCGCCCAATGGCCCATGGCTGGGGACGACGACGCGGGGCGTGAACGAATCGAGGGTGTCGAGCGCGGTCAGCCATGCTGTGACGCTGGCAGTTGCGCCGACGGCCGGTTTGGCCTTCATCGCGACGTCGCCAGAGAAGACGATCCCTTCCCCTTCGACCGCGATCACGGTGTCGCCGGGCGTGTGGGTCGGCCCCACGGCGCGCAGCCGCGCGATGACTCCGCCAAGATCGATCCGGTGTTCCTTCTCGAAGACTTCATCGGCCTTGCGGAACGTCGCGCCTTCGAGGAGCTGCGCGTTGGCCGCCGATCGGCTGCGGAACGACTCCGCGGTCTGCATGCCGGCGGCGGCAATTTCGTCCACCTGCGCCTTGGCGCGAATCATCCTCGTCGACGCCGGAAACGCGTGCGCGCCGAGATCGTGTTCGGGATGCACGTGCGTCGTCACGAGATACAGCGCCTTGTCGCCGCCGACGTTGCGCGCTTCGCGCCACACGGTGTCGCCGTTCTGCCTGCCCATGCCGGTGTCCACCACCAGCACCGCGCGCGAGCCGACGATGATGCCGACGTTGGGAACGCCGCCGACGCTGCCGTCGGGGATGACGTAGACGTGTTCGGAGATCTTTTGCGTTACGCCTTCACGCACGAGCGGGCCGGTCGTGAGCGGCGGCCGTGACTGAGCGGACAGGCTAAAGCCTGTCCCTACCGAGTTCGCTGAGCCTGTCCCTACTGAATTCGCCGAGCCTGTCCCGACTGGACCGGTTAGCGACTGCTCGACCCAGTCGAGACGTGCCTTGTCGAAGTGCGTGCGGACGACGGGAATGCCGTTGTGCGGGAACTCGATGAGCGATTCGTTCGCGGCGTCGAATGCCGGCCAGCGGACGCCTCCGGCCGAGCCCGGATCACCGGTCTTCACAAACGCCGCCCAGTACTTGTTCGCGGCCTCCGCGGTGGCCTTGCCTTCGGCGTCGAACGGAGTGTCGGCGCGCGGCGCGTTGAACGTGTACGCGGTTTCGGCCGCATGCGGCATGCCGAGCGCGGTCGCCCGCGTCGCCGCCGGCACGTAGGAGAAGTGATAGACGAAGACGCGTTGGCCGCGACTTGCGTGCGCGCGCGCCAGGGTCCGATTCGGTTCGCTGATGCTTTCATCAGTGACGAGCCGCGCGATCACGCGGTCGGTGTCGGCCGATGCGGCCGGATCGAACGCGGCGAGGAACGCCTCGCGCCGGACGGTGATTCCGGCCAGACGCTCGGCTGCGTTGGTGTTGCGGCGCGTGAGGCTGGCCTCGTCGCTGTTGCCGCCGAGCATGAACGGCACCATGGCCTGCTGCTGTTTCGCGAAGCCGTCAGCTGCGACGCCGAGGACCAGCGTGCCGTCGGCCATCGGACGCGGTTGATCGGGAGATCCGACACCGCCTGCGGAAGCCATCACATCGGCGAATGGCAGCGCGCGGAGCGCTTTGGCGGCTGCCGCATCGTCACCGGCGATGTTGGCCCGCTTCGCGAAGGCGGCGCCGAGGTCCTCCACGCTCGTCGAACCGTCGGTCGTGTGGATCGCCTGGGCGCGCGTGCGGCCGAACCCGGATTGGGAAATCGCTTTGTGGAACAGCCCGCGCGCCGGCGTGGCGAGCATCAGATAGTTGACCGAGATCGCCCCGGCCGATCCGCCGGCGATCGTGACGTTGCTCTTGTCGCCGCCGAAGGCCTCGATGTTGTCCTGAATCCACTTGAGCGCGGCGATCTGGTCCATCAGCCCGTAGTTGCCGAGCGGCCCCTTCGGGTTCTCGCGCGTGAGGGCGGGGTGCGCGAACCAGCCGGCGCGTCCGAGACGGTAGTTGATCCCGACGAGCAGCACGCCCTGCTGGGCGAGGGCGGTCCCGTCCGCGGCGCCGGATCCGACGGCGAAGGCGCCGCCGTGAATCCACATCATCACCGGCAGCTTCGCGCCGGCGCCGGCGCTGGCCGGCCGCGTGATGTTCAGAAAGAGGCAGTCTTCCTGCTGATTACAGGCCGAACCGTAGACGTTTGCCGCGCGAACGCCGCTCCATGACGCCGGCGCCTGCGGTTCGCGCCAGCGCAGGTCACCAACCGGCGGCGCGGCGTACGGCAGACCGCGAAAGACGTTCGCGCCGTTGGCGACAAAGCCTTGCACCTGTCCCTGCTTGATCGTGACGACCGGTCCGCCGAGTGGCGGCGGCGGCGCCGGCGTCGCTTGCGGCCGAGGACCGGGCGGCTGGCTCCACGCGGCGCCGGTCCAGGCGACAAGCGCGAGAATCGAGAGGGTTCGCTGGATAGGCACGCGCATTGGCGATCTCCTCAGAAGTTGCCGTAGCCTGCCAATAAATTGTGCAGACAATTCTGAGACTGGAAGATCCGATCGCGAAGCTCTGCGAGTTCTGCGTTCTCGTTGTGAAGCCTTTCGTGACTATTCCAACCAGACGCTGTCGGATCCGTACGGACGAAACGGCGCCGCGACCGTCGAGACGAGACGAAGCCGCAGCCGGCTGTCCGTGACTTCGACGAGGACGAAGTGATGCGGGTTGTCGCCCTCGGTCGCGCCGGGACGGGCCGCATGTTCGACCGTGACCTGAGCGGGCAGTGCCGTCTCGGCGTAGCGGGTGAGATCGGGCTCGCCTGAATGGCGATAGATCGGCGCGCCGCCGCCGCCCGTGAGGATGTGATCGATCCGATGCGGTCCGGTTTCGTCTGCGTAGCGTTCGATGTAGTGGTCGTACAGATGGTCGTGGCCGGCCAGGAACAGGCGGACATGGTATTGCCGCATCAGCGGCAGGTAGAGCTGGCGGATCGCTTCGGACTGGGGCTCCACGGCGTCGTCGCCGCCGTGCGGCCCGCTGCTCAAGGCCGGATGATGCGCCATGATCGCGACGAGTGGATAGCGCGTGCGGTCCAATGATCGGAGCGTTGCCGTGACCCACTCGAGCTGCGTCGGATCGCGCACGATGTTCGAGTCGATGGCGATGAAGAGCATGTGGCCATAAGCGAAACTAAACGTCGGATACCCGCTGAGCCTCGCGGGTGTTCCTTCAGCCGGCCACAGTTTTGACATCGCCGCAACCGTGTTTGCCAGACCGACCCTGCGGACCGGGTCTTCGAGGTTCGGCGACGGACCGACATCGTGATTGCCGACGGCGAAGAAATACGGGACGCCGCCGCGCTGAATCAGCCGCTCGATGAGCGGCGTGTAGCTCACGTTCCACTGCTGACCGTTTCGTCCACTCAAGACCGCGTCGCCGGTCTGCACGACGAAGCGGACCGGGTTGCGCGACCGCCGCTGCTCACCGATCACCCGCAGCATCGCGTCGACGACATCCGAATGCTGCGGCTGCAGGATCTGCCCGTCCGCCGGCCCTCGGGTATCGCCGTAGACGATGAAGGAAAAGCGCCGCTCTTTCGCGGACTTCGCGGCGGGCGGGAGCGCCACCTTGCCCGGATCGATCGGCCGGACCTCGACACTGGGCGTTGTGGCGGTCACCAGCGGCTGCTGTGCCGCGAGCGGGAACGTTCCGGTGAGGGCCAGCCCTCCGGTCAGACAGAGAAGGAGGCAACGGTAGACGCGAAACATGGCGGACAGCATACTTCGCGTAGACTCCGTCCTGTTTCTGGGAGGTTCTATGTCGAAACGAGCGATCGGATTCTGCGTCGCCGGCGTCCTCATGCTGACCACCGCGTCACCGACGGTGCTGCGATCGCAGGGGCAAGCCTCCGTCGCCGCGCTGCCGCAGGCGTGGGTGCCGCCGCCGCAGACCCGATTCCCGACCGGACAGGTGACCGCGGTCCGCGCCGGACGGCTGTTCGATCCGCGTTCCGGCACGCTGCGACAGAATCAAATCATCCTGATGCGCGACGATCGGATCGTCGACGTCGGGCCGAACGTGCAGATTCCGGCCGGCGCGCGGACCATCGATCTCAGTCGCGCCACCGTGCTGCCCGGTCTCATCGACACCCATCTGCATGTGATGACCGGCAGTCCGCTCATCGCACCCGGCGGACCAGGCATTGGCCCGAAGGGTCAGGGTCCAGCCGGCTTCGCGCAGCCGATTCCGTATCACACGCTCGCGGCGCTGACCAACGCGCAATACGACCTCAACGCCGGATTCACGACAATCGTCGACCTGATGTCGCACGGCGGCTGGTTCGGCACGGTCGATCTGAAGAACGCGATCAACTACGGCGTCGTCCAGGGGCCGCGCATGCAGGTTGCCGGCCCGGGCATGATCAACGCGACGACGACCGCGGCTCGCGTGCCGATGCTCGATCGGGAATCGATTTCGAATCTCGGCCACATCGTCGCGAGCACGCCCGCGGGCGTCCGCAAGGCCGTCGACGACCAGGCCGCCGCCGGCGTCGACTGGATCAAGATCTACAGCACGAACGCCTACACGCTGAACGCGAACGGCACCATCGACGTCACGCCGACGTTCACGCTCGAGGAGACCCAGGCCATCGTCGCCGCGGCGCACGCGAAGGGGCTGAAGGTCGCGTGCCACGCTTACGGCGGCGAAGGACTTCGGAACTGCATCGGCGCGGGCGTGGATGTGCCGACGCATGCGCTCGATCTCGACGATGCGTCGTTGAAGATGCTGCTCGACAAGAAGCTGCCGCTTACCGTGACGATGTTCGACTTGAGCATGGAGCACGCGCGCGAGATGGAGCGCTACAAGAACAGCCGCTGGGCGATGATGGAGAAGAGCTTCAAGAAGGCGCTGGCGGCCGGCGTGGTGCTGCCGTTTGGCAGCGGCGCCGGCCCGTTCCCGCACGGGACGCAGGGCGATCAGTTCGCGTATCTGGTGAAGTGGGGCGTCACGCCGGTGCAGGCGCTGCGCTCCGCGACGACGATCGCCGCCGATCTCATCGGCTGGTCAGCGGACGTTGGCGCGGTCGAAACCGGGAAGTACGCCGACCTCGTGGCGGTTGCCGGCGATCCGCTCGCCGACATCACCGAAATGTCGCGCGTCGTGTTCGTGATGAAGGGCGGACAGGTGATCCGTAACTCCGCAAAGTAGAGTCGCTGTTGTGCTGACTGGCCGCCACTAGTTCGCGCGTGCCGCGCCGGAGGTCGGTCGAGCGGCAAGCCGGTCGTGAATCGCGACCGCTTCGCCGGGCAGGAAACTCCAGTCCTGCTCGCGGCGCCGGAACATGTTGGCCGACCACCGCGGCTTCATGAGGCCGCTCGCGGCGTGCGCGGTGGTGCCGAGCAGAAGGTGGCCGATTTCGTGCGCCATCGTCAGGCCGAGAACCGTCGCCCGGTCGACGCCGGCTCGCGTGGCGAGCGCGCCCGTCCGATCGGGATAGGCCGTCGCGAGCGTGCCGCGGCCGGTGCTGGTGTCGATGTAGGCGTCTCCGAGCGTCTCGCTGACGTCCTCGTGTTCGTGCCCGGTTCGCGCGGTTCGCGTTGGTGACTTGACCAGGCGCAGCACCACTTCGTCATCGCCGGGCGTCTGGCCGCACAGTGAATCGGTCTTCTCGTCGCGCGTGCAGTCGTGCCACTCGACGGTGACATCATTCCTTGCGAACTCGCCCGCCGCCATCTGGCGCGCGCGCGCCAGCTCGGATGCCGGTACACCGTAGCCGTTGTAAATGCGGATGACGAGGACGAGGAGTGCGGCAGCGGCAGGCATGACGCCACTCTGCGGCCGCCGTCCGGGTGCCTCAAGGTTGCGAAGGTGACCCCAAGGTGACTTGGAGGTGACCTGAAGTGACCCATGGGGATCGGTTTGATTCAAGCGCCGAAAGTGCGCGATCCTTGAGAGCTCATGACCACCCCGGTGCTCCGCTTCAGCGACTTCGAGGTCGACGTGCAGCTGCGCGAGCTCAGAAAGGCGGGCGCGCGCGTCAGGCTCCAGGATCAGCCGTTCCAGATTTTGGCGATGCTGCTCGCGCGTCCCGGCGAGGTCGTCACCCGCGACGAAATCCGCGACCGTCTATGGCCGGAGGGGACGTTCGTCGACTTCGAACACAGCGTCAACGCCGCCATCAAGCGGCTGCGCGCGGCGCTCGGCGACACCGCCGAGAATCCGCGCTTCGTCGAGACCCTGCATCGCCGGGGCTATCGCTTCATGGGGGTCATCGACCAGGTCGCCGCGCCGGCCGCGTCGGCCCCGGTCGTCGGGACGCGCCGGCCGCGGCTGGTGGTGCTGCCGTTCTCCAATCTGAGCGACGACACGCCGGACTATTTCAGCGATGGGCTGACCGAGGAGCTGATCGCCCAGCTCGGGCGGCGCTGCGGCAATCGGCTTGGTGTGCTCGCCCGGACCTCGGCGATGCACTACAAGAATGCGGTGCAGACGGCGGGCGACATCGGCGAGGCGCTGCGCGCCGACTATCTCGTCGAGGGCAGCGTGCGGCGCGACGGCAGCCGGGTCCGGATCACGGCGCAGCTCATTGAAACACGCGGCGAGACGCATTTGTGGGCCGAGAGCTACGATCGTCGCCTCGAAGACTGTCTCGCTGTACAGACCGCGGTCGCCACCGAGATCGCGCATGCGCTGGCCGGCGAACTGATGCTCGCGCCCTCGCTCGGGGACGTCGAGCGGAAGAATCCCGCCGCGTATCAGGCGTATCTTCGCGCCCGCTACCACTGGAATCGGCCCGGCGACCAGGGCCTCGAAGAGGCCATCGCCGCCTACGACGAGGCGATCGCGCTCGAGCCGCGCTGTCTCAAGGCCTATTCGGGACGCGCCCGCGCCCGCGTGGCGCTCGTGGACTACTACTGGCTCGAGCCGCTGACCGCGCTTGAAGCCGCCCGCGCCGATGCGTACCGCGCTCTCGAGATCGATCCCGAGGACGTCGAGGCGCATATCGCCCTCGGCGAGGTGCTCCGCACGCTTGACTGGGACTGGACGGGTGCCGAGGCCTGCTACCGCAATGCCCTCACCTGCAACTCGAACAGCGACGCCGCGCACCGCTATTACGGCGTGTTTCTGGCGACGCGCGGCCGGCCCGACGCGATCGCCATGGCCGAGCGCGCGTGCGATCTCGATCCGCTGTGCCTCACGGCAAACGCTTCAGCCGCGCTCGTGCAGTATTTGCGCGGCGACTACGCCACGGCGATCCGCCGCTACCGTCACACGCTCGGGATGGATCCGCTGTTTGGGCCGGCCCGCCGCGGACTGGCGGCGTCGCTCCTTCAGGCGGGCGAGTGCCGCGAGGCCGTCGACACGCTGCGCTCGCTCCCGGCCGCGAACCTCGATCCGGTGTCGTGCGCGTGGCTCGGCCACGCCCTGGCGGCCAGCGGCGAGCGCGCCGCCGCGGAGCGGATCGCGCACGAACTGGTCACGCATCCGCAGCGCCGCTTCGTGCCGACGTATCATCTGGCGCTCTTGTTTGCGGGGCTGGGCGACCTGAATGCCGCGTTCGCGGCGCTGCAGCGCGCGCTCGAGGCCCGCGACCCGTCGCTCGACATGCTCGCCGTCGATCCGCGTTTCGCCGCGCTCAGACACGATTCGCGCTATCGCGGCATCGTCTCCCGGCTGCGCCTCGAACCGACCGTCGCCTGAGGTTTACTTGCGCGGCGCCGACTCGGCGCCGGGTGGTTCGGTGAACACCTTGACGGGAATCCGCTCGTAGCGGACCTCCAGAATTTCGAGCTGCTCGGTCCCGGCCGGCGCGCGCAGCAGCACCCGATCGCCCTCGCCCGAGTTCATCAGCGCTTTCGCCAGCGGCGACACCCAGCTGATGTGATTTCGATCCAGGTCGACTTCGTCGATGCCGACGATCGAGACTTCGCGTTCGGTGCCGGCAGCGTTGGCGTATCGGACGGTGGCGCCGAAGAACACCCGGCTCGCCGCCTTGCTGCTGCGCGGCGTTTCAGGGTCGACGATCACCGCCGCGTCGATCCGCTTGCGCAGGTGGCGAATGCGTCCGTCGATCTGGCGGAGCCGCCGCTTGCCGTACTGATAGTCGGCGTTTTCGCTGCGGTCGCCGTTGCTCGCGGCCCAGGCGACGACGGCAGTGACCGCGGGTCGCTCGCGGGTCAGCAGAAACTTGAGCTCGTCACGCAGCCGCTGCAGGCCACTCGGCGTGATGTAGTTCTTGAGCGGTTCGCGCGCCGCCGTCGGGGCGTCGACCGCGGCTCTAGTTGGTTGACGCCGATTCGGCCACGACCGCATGTGTCTGTTTGCCGATCCCTTCGATTGTGCACACCGCCGTGTCGCCGGCGCGCATCCAGCGCGGTTCGGCCCGCTCGATGTTGGTGCCGGCCGGGCTGCCGCCGGAGATGATGTCGCCGGGTCGAAGCGTCAGGATGTTCGACGCGTAGTGCAGCAGATCGTGGATGTTGTGATCCATCTTGCTGGTATTCGAATCCTGCATCACGTCGCCGTTCAGCGTGAACGTGTGACGCGTGTTCATCGCGTTGGGCAGGAACTCCTTTGGGACGATCACCGGACCGATGGGGCCGAACGTGTCGTGGTTCTTGCCAATCAGCCAGTCTGAGCCGCCCATCTTGCGGTCGCCGCGGCCGCCGCGGTCCGAGACGTCGATCTGGATCGTGTAGCCGAAGATGTGATCCGCCGCTTTGTCCACCGGCACGTATTTCGCGGTCTTCCCGATGACGACGGCAAACTCGCACTCGAAGTCGATGTTCGTGCGGCCGCGAGGCATCACGATCGGATCGGCCGCGCCGGCGACGACGGTCGGCGACTTCTGGAACAGGTACGGATTGTCGCGGCGATCGCCCGGCGTCCGCTCCCAGATCCCCGGCGCGGTCACCGCTTGCACGGGCGCTTCGGGTCGCGCGCCGGCGCGCTGCTGCTGGGCGGCGATGCCGGCGGTGTGCTCGGTGTAGTTGCCGCCGGCGTTGAGGATCAGCGCGGGACGCACCGGCGGCAGCGGCTTGAGAGCGTCGAACGGGTGAACGAACGCCGGAGGATTGTCGGCGGGAATCGCCTTGGCGATCTCGACGAGCCGGGCCTTCCAGCCGCCGTCGTAATTGGCGATGAGATCCTTCAGATCGGCCGGCGGCGCCAGTTTCGCGGCGCCGCTGTTGCCGTTCTCGAACGCCGCGTTCGCGGCGGGGAGGTCGGCGACCTGGGAGTCGCGAAGCACCAGTCCGATGAACGCCTTGCCGTTCTGTTCGAACGTGCCCAGCTTGTACGGCACATCGGGGCCGGCTTTGGCGGCGAGCGTGGCGCCGCCGCCGCTCTGGGCCGAGACATCCGGCGCCTGGTTGCACGCACTGGCGCCGGCGGCCAGCGCCAGCGCGACGAATCCACCCCACGCATGTCGGCAATGCATACATCCTCCTCCGCGCGCCATTTTACGGAGAAGCGGCGCCGTTCGGGGGCGTATAATCCGCCCGGTTCCCCGCCAACGACCGCCATACGACCGTGCCGTCCGATACTCATCGAGAAGGGCGCACCGAGCCCCGCCTGACGGCTGAGTACATCACTGCGCGCGCGTTGGCGGAATCGGCGACCCTGGCCGAAGCGGCGCCGCGCGTCCTCCAGGCGATGTGCGACGAACTGCACTGGGACTTTGGCGCGCTCTGGAATGTCGACGCCGACACCGGCGTCCTCCGCTCGGTCGAAACCTGGCATCAGCCGGATGTCGCGTTCCCCGAATTCGAAGCGGTCACGCGCCGCACCGCCTTCGCGCGCGGGATCGGTCTTCCCGGACGAGTGTGGGCCAGCGCCCAGCCCGCGTGGATCCCCGACGTCCTCGCCGATCGCAATTTCCCGCGCGCCTCGATTGCGCGGCGCGAAGGGTTGCACGGCGCCTTTGCGCTGCCGATTCTGAGCGGCCGGCGCGTGCTCGGCGCGATGGAGTTCTTCAGCCGCGAGATCCGCGAACCGGATGCCAGCCTCCTGCGGCTGCTGACGCGAGTCGGTGCGCAAATCGGTCAGTTCATGGAACGGAAGCGCGCCGAGGAGGAACTCGAGCGGTTCTTCCTGCTGTCGCTGGACCTCCTGTGCCTGGCCGGATTCGACGGCTACTTCAAGCGGGTCAACCCGGCGTGGGAGCACGTGCTCGGCTACACCGCCGCCGAATTGCTGGCGCGACCATACCTGGAGTTCGTGCATCCGGACGACCAGAACGTGACCACGAGCGAGGCCCAGCGGCTTGGTGGCGGCGGACGGGTGGTGACGTTCGAGAACCGCTATCGGGCGAAGGACGGCACCTACCGGTGGCTGGAATGGAATGCCGTGCCGCTCGAGAGCGAGCAGACGATCTACGCCGCGGCGCGCGACATCACCGAGCGCAAGGAGGCGAAGGAAACGATCGCCCGGTACTCACGCGATCTGAAAGCGGCGCGTCAGGCCGAAGCCGCGAACGCCTCGCAGCTCGCCAAGATCGTCAGCGAACTCGAAGTGAGAAACCTGCTGAGTGTGGTGCAGGACGCGCTGCAAACCGCGCACGATCACCCGGCGATCGAGGTCATCTCCGCCGTCCCCAGCTGGGTCGAGCTCGACGTGCCCTGCACCCGCGACGCCGCGGAGCAGATCGCGCAAGTGGTCGCGCGGCTCGGCGCCGATCTGCACGAGGATCTCGTCGAATCTGTATCGTTCGCGTTTCGCGAACTGGTGATGAACGCCGTCGAATGGGGCGGCCAGCTCGATCCCGATCGCAAGGTCCGCATCACCTGCGTCCGCACCGATCGCATGCTGCTGTACCGGATCGCCGATCCTGGTCCAGGATTCAGCCTCGAGAATCTCGCTCACGCGGCGGTCGCCCACCCCGGCGATCCGATCGAGCACATGAAAGTGCGCAACGAGAAAGGTCTGCGCGTCGGCGGTTTCGGGTTGCTGACCGTCCGCTCGATGGTCGACGAACTCGTCTACAACGAGAAGCGCAACGAGGTCATCTTCATCAAGTACCTCACCTAAGGGCAAAGGTTGGAGGTTAGAGGTTAGAGGTTAGAGGTTAGGGACTAGGGACTGGCGTTAATCGTCTGCTGCTCGCGTTTCTGACTCGTTCTTCCTCTTGACCATGTGGATGATGCGGCCGCGGCGCACGCGCTCGACGGCCGTTTTCACGTCGTCGATGGCGCGCGCGAACAGCAGGCCGTAGACGAAGCCGGCGTCGAATTCCGCAACCCCAGGACGAGCCGCCGCGTCCGGGTCGTCCTGGGCGAGCAGTTCGCCCATCGAATCGATCAGCATCTGCCGCTCCGTCGCGATCAGCATGCCGAGTTTGGCGAGTTCGTCCTCGGGGAGCGGCGTCGGCCCCTGATCGGCGACCGTCATCGTGTGGCGCAGCAGCTCCGCGGCGTGATGATTGACCTTGTCTTCCGTGTCGCTCATGAATCCCGCTGTCACGCTAGCGCAGAAGCCGCTGAGTACGCAAAGTCGTCCATAAACTCTGCGCCCTCAGCGGCCCTCGACTTCGCTGAGGCCGTCCCGAGCCAGGTCGAGGGACGGCCGTCAACGTGACGTCTACTTCGAGTAGCGCGTAAACGCGCCGCCCGCCTGCACGAACGAGTTCGGCCCTTCAGCGGCGAAGACGGTGAGATCGGCGTCGACCGCGATCCCTTCGCCCGCGACGCCCTGGTCGTTGCGATCTTCACGCTCGAACGGCGGGATGAACGCGGTCACGCGATCCTCGGCCCACGGACCGATCCGCACGCCGTTGCGCCAGTTCGGATGATTCAGCGGACCCGACTCCGAATCGATCGCGTAGAGCAGATCGCCGCGGATGAAGAACCCGCTGACGCGGCTGAACTGGTAGCGCGACTCCAGGTACGTGCCGTTCTGGTCGAAGATCTCGAGCCGGTGGTTGCCGCGATCGGCGACCCAGAGGCGGCCGCGCGGATCGAACATCAGCGCGTGCGGGGTCCGGAACTCGCCGTGCTTGGTGCCGATCTTGCCCCACGACTTGATGAATTTCCCGTCCGGCGAGAACTTGCTGATCCGGCTGGTCGCGCCGCGCGCGAGACCTTCAGTGATCTGCTGCGCCGTGATCATGCCCTGCGCGTCGTGGCCGTCGGAGACATAGATGCTGCCGTCGGGACCGGTGACGACGTCATTCGGCTGATTGAACTGCCCGTCGGCGTTGCCCGGCTTGCCGGCGATGCCGAGGCTCAGAAGTTTCTGGCCGCTCGGGCTGAACTTGTGGACCTGGTGGCCTTTGGTCTGCGCGCGGTTGCCGGAGAAGTCGGCGACCCAGACGTTGCCGTCCTTGTCGACGTGAATGCCGTGCGGCGTGATCATCACGTCCTTGCCGATGTTCGCCAGCACCTTGCCGGTCTTGCGGTCGAACTTGAAGACCGGATTGACCGGATTGGTTTCGCAATCAACCGGCCCGCCGCCCGCGCCGGCTCCTGCGCCCGCGCCGCAGCGCTCGTACCCCCAGACGTTGCCGTCCTTCGTGTCGATGTCGAGGCCGGCACTCGTGCCCCACTTTCGTCCAGCGGGCAATTCACCCCAGTTCCTGGTGACGGTCGGGTTCGGATTGGGGAAGCCCCGGCCCGAGACGACGTTGGGCGCCGGCGATTGAGCGTTCGTACCGTTCCACGCCGCGGCAATGACGACAGCGGATGCGACGGCGACAGCGCGTGCGATCCATGAAGTGGACATATGGCTCCTCGAACTGAAAACACCCGGCGGGAGACCCGTCAGGAAGTCGTTAGTAAAGCGGAGGAAAGAGCGAAGGTCAAGGAGCCGTCTGATACGTCGTCGACGTATCGACCGAGAACTTCCGGTAGCCGGAAAACTCCGACGTGCCGGCGCGCCGCAGCATGGCGATGAGGCCGACGCGGGCGCTGCCGCTGTAGCTGACGCGGGCGGGGAGCCACACCTCGTTGTTGACCTTCGTACGCTGGAAAGTGAGGTGCGCGCCTTTCTGCAGCCGCGCGAGCAGGCCCCAGCCCATGGACAGCGTATCGACGACCTCGCTGTCCAACCGGACCAGCTCCTTGTCCTCTTCGCTGACCCAGGCGCGGATGCTGAACGACTGCATCTGGCGCCCTTCCTTGGTGCGCGGCTTGGCGTCGCGCCGCGGCGTCAGCTTGAACGCGATCGTCTCGTGTCCGTTGATCGTCTCGCGGCGCTCCATGCGGATGTCGAAGACGCGGAAGATGTCGTCGATGATCGCGTCGAGATCACGGCGCGCTTCTTCGTAGTCCTTCTGCAGACGAGCCTGCTGCTGCGCCGGACGCTCGGTGAGTTGTCGGGCGAGCGCTTCCGCCTTCTTCTGGCGGTCGCGCAGCTCCTTCTCGAGGTCGGCTGCCGGGCGCGGATGTCCGTCCTCCGACAGCAACCGCTCCCAGCGCTGATCCTCGCCGGGCAGACCAGGGTAGCTTTCGAAGACCTTCACCGATTCCTCGGTGACGCGGCCGCGGCCATCGAGCTTCTGTTCGCGGCGGGTCTCCGTGTAGATGTAGCTGCTCTGCAGCGTCGAGTCGGTCTGCAGATGCGCCCGGGCCTCGCGAAGGAAACGCTCCTGGTCGGGAAGCGGACGCTCTTGGGCGGAGAAAACCGTTGCTCCCAGAGCCGCGACGGCGACCATCCACGCGAGCGATATTCGGTCCGCCAAGCGCATGCCTGATCCTAATGCCTGGCTGGGTATGATCCTGTCGAATTTGCCCGTCCTCGATCGACCAGCTGATAGAGGAGAGCACATCATGCCCAGCACTGTTCAGTTTCACCGCGTCCTGCGCACCACGCCAGAGCGGCTCTACCGCGCGTTCATCGACCCCGACGCCCTGGTCAAATGGCTGCCGTCCAACGGGTTCACCGCGAAAATGCACCACTCGGATCCGCGCGTCGGCGGCAGCTACAAGATGTCGTTCACGAACTTCACGTCGGGAAAGAGCCACTCGTTCGGCGGCGAATACAAGGAGCTCGTTCCAGGCCAGCGGTTGCGCTGGACGGATCGGTTTGACGACCCGAACCTCCCGGGCGAGATGAAGGTGACCGTCACGCTGAAGAAGGTGTTGGTCGGAACCGACGTGCACATCGTGCAGGAGGGGATTCCCGACGCGATTCCGGCCGAGGCCTGTGTGCTCGGCTGGCAGGAGTCGCTGGCCCTCCTGGCGAGGCTCGTCGAAGCCGAGATTCCTGACTAGTCGCGACGGGCGGTGAGCATCACGCTGGGGTCGGCGACGGTGAACTGGGTAATCCGTCCGCCTTCCCTGGCAAAGGCGATCTTCGCGCTCGGAACGCCGGTCGGGAAGAACACCAGATTGCCGACGTGATAGAGGTTCTGCCGGCCCGAACCGCCGGGCCGTTCGATCATCAGCTGTTCGCGTCCCATCATGTCGCGCCGGACTTCGATCGTGAAGGAGTCGCGCGCGCCTGGTCCGTAGGTGTATTTCCCGGGCAGGGCGTCGCGATCGGCTGTTTCGAGCGGTAGCGTCGCCGGCGGAACGTCCGCGTCGCCGAGCGCGGCCAGGTACTGGACGACGGCTTCTGCATCACGGCCGCCTTGCTTCGCGTGCCACATCAGCGTGAGGCCGTGCGGTCCCAGCGTGCGTTGCGTGCCCGGCCGCGCCGCGACGAACGCCTTCACGACGTCCAGCTGTCCCAGCATCGCGGCCGAGAAGATCGTCGGGCGCGCGCCGTGCGCGAGCAGGAACTCCGCGATTGAGCGGTTGCCGGTGTGCGACGCCGCGTCCAGGCACGCTTCCCAGTCGCCGAAGCCCCAGTCGATCGATGCGCGCGCCAGCGCCGGCTGACGGTCGACGAGTTCCGTCACGCGCTTCAGATCGCGATGCGAGACGCCGACGGCTTCACGCACCAGCGCCGGATCCTGCGACGGAAAGACATCGCTGGCGTGCGACGAGGACGGTGGCGCCGATTGTCCCCAGGCTTTGCCGGCCAGCGAGGAGATGCCGAGCGCCGAGAGGCCAGAACCGAGCCCGATGAATGCGCGACGCGACCACCGCAGTGCCATGCGTCCACCCTCCGGGCGCTTTATCGCAAGAAATCCGGCGCCGGGCAAGAGAGAAGACGGCTCAGGGAACGAGTCTCAGCCGATGGGCCGCTTTCTCGTCGACCAGTCTCCGTGAGTACGCCATCGGGAAGTACTCGTCGTTCGCCCAGTACTGAATCAGGTTGCCGTAGTACGGACTTTCCGGCTGCCCCGACTGGCCGGGGACGTTGACGGTGACCGAGTTGTCCCAGTTCGAGACGTCGATGATCTCGCGATACGACGCGCCGTCGGCGCCGACCGCGCCGTTGCCGCCCCGGCGCTGAATGGTCGGCAGGTCGTAGTCCTTCAGGATCTTGTGCGCGAACGACTGTGTGTGGACGCGTCCGTACTCCCACGCGCTCCAGTCGGGTCCCAGATCGGCCGTCAGCTTGGTGATCGCCTCGCCAAGATGCGCCTCGACGTCCGCGCGCGTCGACGGGCCGGCGGTCTCGCCCTGCGGCAGGCTGCGGTCGACGATGCGGCGCCAGGTGATCCAGATGGCGGCGGGCACACTCTCCTTGGCCAGCCGTGCGTCCCAGGTCGCGATCATGTCGCGCGCCTTGTCGACGGTCGGATCCTTGGCGGTCCACCCCATGAACGCCTTCTGGTCGGCCGCGCCGCGCAGCGAGTAGACGTCGCGCTGCAGCTTCTTCGAGTCGTCCATCGCGAACGGCTGCCCGGGCTTGATCACCTGCATGATCCGCGTGATCCGATCGTACGGAACCGTCCGCGTCGTCTTGAACATCGCCGGCGGCCAGTAGCCCTTCGGGTTGATGTTGTGATTCGCCGTCGCGATGAAGCCGCGTTCGGGATTCATCTCCTTCGGCAGATCCGGACGCGGTCCGGCCCACTCGTATTTGCCGGTGCCGGGGACGGGCAGGCGGCCGATCCAGCCTCTGCGGTTCGGTGTATACGCTGAGGCCTGCATCGCGATGTTGCCGTCAACGTCGCCGCAGATCAGATTCTCTGAATTGGCGAGCCAGTACTTCGCCTCCTCGACAAATTGCGGGCAGTTCGTCACCTGGTCGAGGCGCAGGCCCGCGAGATACGAGGCGGAGCCGCGCTCGGTGAAAACGCTGCGGAGGGCGAAGGCTTTGCGGGTGGTCTCGTCGACGTGAAACACCGGACCGTGCCGGCTGAACTTCATTTCAACGACGCGCGGCTCTTCGCCTTTGATGCGGAATTCCTCCCTGACGATCTGCAGCGGCTCGTACTTGCCGTTGTACATCACCTCGTTGGCGTTCGCCGGATTGAGATCCTCGACGAAGACGTCCTGAAAGTCGGTGCCGGTGATCGTCAGGCCCCACGCGACGGCGTCGTTGTGGCCGATGCTCACGCCGAGAAACGGCGGCTGGGAGGCGCCGATTGCGTTCCAGCCCGGTGCGTTCAGGTGCACGATGTAACGCAACGACGGATTCTCGACCGCGCGATGTGGATCGTTCGAGACGATCGGCTTGCCGGTTCCCGACATCTTCGGCCCGACCACCCAGTTGTTGCTGCCGAGATCAGTAATGGTGCTTTCGGGCAGCACGTTGTCAGTCAGCTGCGCCGCGGCGAGATGTTCATATGGGGCGACGATGGCGGGGCGAGGCAGTTCACCGCGCGGCGGGCGAGTAGCCGCGATCACCTCTGGCGTCACGACCTTCGGATCGAAGCCGTCGGGAACCCGCAGGTCATCCCACGGATCGGGCGCGGCGATCCTGTTGGCTTCCTTCACGCCAAGCTTCGCGACGTTGGCGGCCAGCCGCAGTTCGGCGGCCGCATCGCCGAACGCCGACTCGCGAATGACGACGGTTTCCGGCGTCCACGGTTGCGGCTTGATGCCGGTGAGCTTGAATTCGACAGGCAGGTTGTCGGCGTGGCTGGTGATGTAGGCGTTGATCCCGTTCGCGTAGGCCTGGATGATGCGCTTGCCGTCCTTGTGATAGCTCGCCCACTCTTGATCGTCGTACGGACCGCGATACATCAGGAGGCGAGCCAGGCGGTCGCGCTCGAAGGCCGCCGGACCCAGGACTTCGGCGAGACGCCCTTCGTACTGCCGCCGCCACCATTCCATTTCCCAGAGCCGGTCCTGCGCCATCACATAGCCCTGCGCAAAAAACAGGTCGTCGGTGTTCTGGGCGTAGATATGCGGCACGCCCCACTCGTCGCGGACGACCTCGACCGGCTGCTGCAACCCGGCGACCTTCAGCTCGCCGTCAATCTGCGCGAGCGATTCCCTGGCGAGGCTTTTCGCGTCCTTGGGTTTGTTCTCAACCGGCGGAGCGGTGCCGGCGCAGGCGGTGAACGCGGCGAGGATGGGGACGATGAACAGCACGCCGACGTGTGAGGAAGAGCACTTCGTCATGGCACGCTCCAGGACTGGTGACCGACGTGCGGATTCTATACCTCCCCTTTGTGCACTTCTGCACAAGGTCCGCCCCCGCGCGCTGTCAGACTCTCTGCACAATGACGATACCGACTTTGCTCGACGCCCGAGGGGTCCGGGCCGCCGTGCTCGGCTCGCTCCTCATGTTCGGCGCGGTCGTCGGCGCCGAGGCGGGCCAGAACGCCGGTGCTCGGCCCGATCGGTTGAGGATTCTCGTCCTCGAAGGTGAAAGCGGGATCAACATCGTCGGCCAGGGCACCGCCGTCGCACCGATCGTCGAAGTCCGCGACCGCAACAATCAGCCGGTCGGTGGCATCGCCGTGACGTTCGCGATCCGCGGCGGACACGCGACGTTCAACGGTGCGCGGACGCTGTCAGTGACCACGAACGCGGCCGGTCGCGCCACTGTAAGCGGACTCACGCCGACGAGCGGCGGGACGTTTCAGATCAGCGCCTCCGCGGCGTTTCAAGGTCAGACCGCGCAAGTCTCGATCGCACAAACCAACGTCATGACCGCGGCGCAGGCGGCCCAGGTCGCGGGCGCGGCGGGCGCCGCGGGTGCGGCGAGTGCGGGCGTCGCACCGACGGCAGCCGGTGCCGCCGGTGGCAGCGCTGCCGGAGGCGGACTGGGAGCGCTTGCCACGGCCGGCATCATCGGTGGCGCGGTGGGCGGAGGTGTCCTCGTCACACGCGAGGTGCTGGTCGGCGGCTTCACCGACTTCCAGGGGCCGTTCCGGATGGAGATCGTCGAAACGTCGAACAGTGACGGTCCGCAACGTCCGCTCTGCACCAGCACGCTGGCGCTGCAAGGCACGCTGACGCTGGAACTGACGGATGACAACGGCATCCTTGGCGGCGAGCTGGTGAGCGAATGGTCGATCACAGAGATCGCGCGAACCTGCCTCAACCCCAAAGGCGCGATCGGCGACGCACGCCGTGCCAGCGCGGTGACGGGCACGCATCCGAGCGTTCAGGTGAACGCTCAGTCCGTCGTCACCGACAGCGGCGGGACAAGCTCGAATACCCTCCGGTTTTCTGGCACGGTGAATGGTGACATGTTGATCGGCACCTGGAGTACCGCCGAGAGCTTCACCGGCGTCTCCAACGCCAATGGCACGTTCTACAGCGCGTCGGTGCCGCTGACCAGTGTCTCGGTGACCCTGCGGCGACAGTAGCGTCCCAGCCCGGAACCGCTTGACCGGCGCGTTCGTCCGTTGACGCGGCTAGAATATCGGTCGGCACACACTGCGTGACGATCGAGACCCCACTTTCCCGCGCCGGGCGCACGTGATTCCCTCGCCTCTCTACGCTCAGTCCGGCGCTCGACTCCTCGAGCGCTGGGATCGAGCGGCGTTCACCGTCGACGGCGTCGTCTTTCACACCATCGACGCGGTGTTGGCCGCGATGGCACGGGGCGACTGGTCGCAGTTTGAACGGCGCCTGTCCGAGGGGCTGGCTTGCGCCGCGTGGGCCGCCGGGCGCCGTCAACCGTTGACGACCGACGTCGACGCCGCCGCGACCGCGTTTCGCTATGCCCGCGATCTGATCTCGGCCGAGGAGATGAACGCATGGCTCGCTGAGCAGAACGTCTCGCCCGACGAGTGGACCGAGTTCCTGCGCCGCGATCTGCTCCGCCAGCGGCCTCCCGAACCGATCGACGACATCCTCGAGAGTCATCAGCCGTCCGCCGCGCGGTTGATCCAGAACGCCGTCGTCGAAGGTGTCTGCTCGGGCGGCTTCGAGCAGTACGAGGGAGCGTTCATGCGGCGCGTGGCGCTGGCCACGCAGGCGTCAGGCGGTGCGCTGTCGGTGGCGGACGCGAACGTGTCTGAAGAGGAGGCCGCGCGTCTGCTGCACACCTACGCCCATTGGCTGTCGATTCGACCCGCGGCCGACTCGCTGGGCCGGGCGCGGCGGATCCTGGCCCTCGAGGCGGCGTACGACGCCGCGGAGCGCACGCTGCTGACCCAGGCGGCCCTCGCCGAGATCCTCGACCATCACCGGCTCGAATGGCGTGTCGTCGAGACCGAGACCGTGCTCTTCGACAGCGAACCAGCCGCTCGCGAGGCGATGCTGTGCGTGACTGACGACCGGATGTCTCTACAGGAGGTGGCGGCGCTGTCGCACCGACCCGTCGATCGACAGACGCGACTGGTCGAGGAGTTCGAAGCCGATCCCGCCAACCCCCTGCTGTCCGCCGACGTGGGGGCACTGGTCGGACCGGCGGCCGCGGCCGGCGGTTTCGCGGTCTCGCAGGTGGTCCGCTGCTCCGCGCCATCTCTCGACGAGCCGCGCGTGGCGACGCGGGCCCGCGCCGCGGTCATCGACCGTGCCACCGTTCTGGCGGTCCGTGTGCACGTCAGGTTCGCCGCGCCGCGCTCGCCGCTCTAGCCGGAACGCTGTGCTATTCTCCGGCCCGCCCCGCTCGCGCGGGCGGAGATTCTGTGAACGAGCCGGGCGTCCTCGACGACCTTCCCATCCTTCGGTTCCTGCCCGATGAGACGCGTGCGGCGGTCGTCGCCGGGTTCGTGCCGACGTCGTTTTCGTTTGGCGCCGTCATGGCGCTCGAGGGCGAACCGACCGACGCGTTCTACGTGATCGTCTCGGGGCGTGCCCGCGTCATCAAACGCAGTGATTCTGGCGACGAAGTTCCGCTGACCACGCTGCGTCCTGGCGACAGTTTTGGCGAGATCGAGCTTCTCGACGGCCTGCCGCGGCCGCACACGGTGCGCGCCAGCGGCGACGTGCTGGCACTCCGTCTCGATCGCGGCACCTTTGCGCGCGTCGTCGAGGCGTCTCCGTACGTGCGGACGTATCTCGAACTGCAACTCAAGCACCGCACGCTGCAGGCCTACTTCCGCGCCTTTCCCGCGTTCGCCAGGCTTCCGGCGCAGGCCGTCATGGGCGTCGTGCTGGCGGAGCTCGAGCCTCGCGCCGTCGACGCCGGCACCGTGCTCTTCCGGGAAGGTGATCCCGCGGGTCCGTTGTATCTGATCGAAGAAGGCCGCGTCCGGGTGTTCACCACGGTTGACGGCCAGCGCACCTACGTCGCGAATTTCGGTACCGGCGACTACTTTGGCGAAGCCTCGGCGCTGCATGGGACGCCGCGCCGCGTCTCGGTCGAAGCCATCACCAAATGCCGTCTGCTTCTGGTGCAGCCCTCGACGTTTGCGCAGCTGGCCAACGCGCTGCCGGAATTTCGCGCGCGACTCGACGAGCGGATCGCGGAACACGAGTATCGCGGCCGGGCACAGACGCCTGAGGGCATCCACGAAGAGAACCTCCCGGCGGGCGCACGCACCGCGGTCGTGGGCGACGATCAGGTCGATCAGAACGATCGCGACGGCGGCGACGCCGATGGTGGCGACGACAGTCCGTTCGAGGACCAGGGCCGCTTCACCAGGGCCGGGCGGTTGCGCCGCCGCATGCCGTTCGTGCGGCAGATCGACGAAATGGATTGCGGCGCGGCGAGTCTCGCGATGGTCACGCGCGCCTTCGGCCGCAACGTGCCGCTGGCGCGGATTCGTCAACTGGTGAACACCAGTCTCGATGGCACCAGCCTTCGGTCGCTGTGTTCAGCCGCCCAGGAGCTGGGCCTGGCGGCCCGGTCAGTCAAGACCTCGGCCTCCAACCTCGATCGGATGCCGCTACCAGCGATCTGCCACTGGGACGCTGATCACTGGCTCGTGCTCTATCACGTCACGCGGCGCCACGCCTATCTCGCCGATCCCGCGCTCGGCCGTCGTCGACTCACGCGCGCCGAGTTCGAGCAGCGCTGGACCGGATACGCGGCGCTCTTCGACTACACACCGGCCTTCGAACAGGCGCCGACGGCGGCGCACGGCCTGGCCTGGCTCTGGCCAATCGTCAAGCCTCACACCGGGTTGATCGCGCGGGCGTTGGGGCTGGCGGTCGTTGTCAGCATTCTGCAGCTCGTACTGCCGGTGTTCACACAGGTGATCGTCGATCGCGTGCTCGTCGAACAGGACGTGACGCTGTTGCGACTGCTGATTGTGGCCATGGCCGGCGTCATGACGTTCATCGTGGCGTCACTCGTCGCCCAACGGTATCTGCTGGCGTTTTCGGCAGTGCGGATCGATGCGGCCGGACTCGACTTCATCACGCGGCGGCTGCTGGCGCTGCCGATGTCGTACTTCGCCACGCGCCGCACCGGCGATCTCCAGCGCCGCATCGAAGGCATCCGGCAAGTGCGGGACCTGCTGGTGCAGCACGGCATCGCCGGACTGACCGCGGTCGCGCAGCTGGCGGCCACGGTCGCCCTGATGGCGGTCTACAGCCCGTGGCTGACAGTCGTGTTTCTCGCGACCGCACCGCTCTACGCCGCGTTGATGATCGTTGCCGTGCGCTGGCTTCGGCCGGTCGTCTATGACCTCGAAGACGCGTACGGCCGCTATCACTCGTATCAAGTCGACGCGATCAAGGGCATCGAGACCGTCAAGGCCGCCGGCGGCGAGCAGATCTTCCGGCAGATGATGCTGGCGCAGTTTCAGCGCGTCGCGCACAAACTGTTTCGCGCCGACTTCACGACGATGGGCTACGACGCCGGGACCGATGCGATCCTGTTTCTCGGTCTGGGGTTGTTCCTCTGGGCCGGCGCTCACCAGGTGCTCGCCGGACACCTCACGATCGGCGGGCTCGTCGCCTTCAACTCTCTGGTCACGCTCGCGAGCGTCCCGATTCATAACCTGCTGCTCCTCTGGGACAGCCTCCAGCGCGCGACCGTCCTGCTCGATCGCCTCGACGACGTGTTCGACCAGGAACCGGAACAGGGGCACGATCGCACTCGCCTTCGTCCGGTGCGGAGCCTGACCGGGCACGTCGCCTTTCGGAACCTCGGCTTCCGCTACGGCGGGCCCGAAGCGCCGCCGATTCTCCAGGGCATCTCACTCGAGGTGCCCGCCGGCAAGATGGTGGCGATCGTCGGCCGCAGCGGATCGGGCAAGACGACGCTCGCCAAGTGCCTGGCCGGTCTGCTCGAACCAACCGAAGGGACGATTCTTTACGACGGCCTGGACCTGAAGACGCTGAACTATCGCGATGTTCGCCGGCACATCGGCTTCGTCCTCCAGGATGCCTATGTGTTTGCCGACACGATTGTCCGCAACATCGGCTTCGGCGACGATGAGCCGGACATGGAGCGGGTGGTGTGGGCCGCGCAAGCCGCGGCCGCTGATGAATTCATCGAACGGCTGCCGTTCGGCTACGAGACTCGCGTCGGCGAGACCGGCCTGGCCCTCTCCGGCGGCCAGCGGCAGCGCATTGCGATCGCCCGTGCGCTCTATTACAAGCCACCGATTCTGGTGTTCGACGAGGCGACAAGTTCGCTCGACACCGAATCAGAGCGGGCGGTGCAACAGAACATCGAAACCCTGTTGCGCGGACGCACGTCGTTTGTCATTGCTCATCGATTGAGTACAGTTCGGTCCGCGGATCTCATCGTGGTGCTGGAGCGCGGCCGGATCGTCGAACAAGGGAACCACGAGGAACTGATGCGCCGTCAGGGTCTCTATTACTACCTGGCCAGTCAGCAACTGGGAACCTCGTGATGAGTCCTGTACCGAATCAGCCGCCGCCGTTCCTGGACTCAGCGCCGCCGCCGTGGGCGGCGCGCGCGTTTGCCACGTTGCTGCTGGTGCTCTTCGTGGTGGCGCTGGTTGCGATGGTCGTGGTCCAGGTGCCCGAGACCGTGACGGCGGGATTCGTCGTCGCGCCAGCGCGCGGAACCGATCCGGTCCGCACGCTTCACGATGGGACGGTGGCGCGCGTCAATGTCGAGGATGCGCAAGCGGTGGACAAGGGCCAGGTGCTGTTCGTTCTGGCGTCCGAGCCGGCGGGCGATCGCGCGGCGGAGCGTCAGACGCTCGACGCCCGGATTGAAGGTCGATCCGGGCGCATCGCCAATGAGCGTCAGCGATTCGAAAACCGGCGCCGCGCGGACGAACAGGAACAGCGCCGCCTCGAACAGCGGCTGATCAATCTGGAACAGCTCGCCGCCCTGAAGCAGCAGCAGTTGAAGCTCTCGAAGGAAATTGCCGAGCGCATGCGCCAGAGCCTCGACAGCGGAGTGGCGAGCTGGATGGACGCGTCGAAGCCGCAACTCGAGGTCGATCGGCTGGCCGCCGAGCTCCAGCAGCTGCAGGCCGACACGGCCGACACCAAAGGACTGCTCAACCGCCTCGCCTTCGAAATGGCGTCGAATCAGGCCGCGTTCGAGGAACTGAAGCGAGCGATCGGCGAGGAGGACGCGGGCTTTCAGGCACGAAAGCGCGCGTTGGACGCAGACCCGTCGAAGCGTCAGGGCAGCGGCATCGAGGTCACCGCGCCCTGCGCCGGAACTGTGGTGAAGCTCGTTGTCCGAAGCGCCGAGGCCGTGGTTCACGAAGGCGATTTGCTCGCCGAGATCGTGTGCTCCGGTGAACGGCTCGAGGCGGAGTTGCGGTTGCCGGAACGTGGCCTGGCGCTGGTGCGGGTTGGACAACCCGTCAAACTGATGTACGACGCGTTTCCCTACGCACGGTACGGCGTGCACTTCGGCACCCTGCGTTGGGTCAGCCCGGCGTCGACGGCGGGTCCAGGCGAGTCGTCGTTTCGCGCGCTGGCGGCACTCGACGGCGCAACCGTCGGCGTCCAGGGGCAGCAGCGTCCGATCCTGCCCGGAATGACCGGACGTGCGGCCGTCATCGTCGGCCGGCGCTCGCTGGCGAGCTATGCGATCGAGCCGTTGCGGCAGTTGCGCGAGTCGCTCGCGGCCGAACGCGCGGTGCCGAAGGCATCCTCATGACGCCGCGTCCGCGCGGCTTCGACTCCGCCGACGCCACGCTCGATGGCTTCTACTCGAGCGATGCGCCGATGCAGGCGTGTCTCGAGCGCGCCCGCCTGGCCGCGCGAACGAATCTGCCGATTCTGATCCTCGGAGAGTCAGGATCGGGCAAGACGATCCTGGCGCGAGCCATTCACAACTCCTCCGAGCGGCGAGCGGGTCCATTTGTCTCGTTCAATGCCGCCGCACTCAGCGACACGTTGCTCGACAGTCAGCTGTTCGGCCACGAGCGAGGCGCGTTCACGGGTGCGCATCAGCGCGTGAAGGGCAAGTTCGAGTTGGCCGACACCGGCACGCTCTTCCTCGACGAGGTGGCGGATCTGACGGCGACGGCGCAGGCCAAGATGCTGCGCGCGGTCGAGACCGGAGAATTCGAGCGCCTGGGGTCGGACGTCTTGCGCACCGCGGACGTCCGGATGATCTCGGCGACGCACTACCGCATCGACCAGACGCGCGGGTCGGGGCGCTTCCGCGAGGATCTGTTTTTTCGGATCAGCGGCATCACGATGGTCGTGCCGCCGCTGCGTGAACGGCCGAACGACCTGCCGGCGCTACTGGCCGGCGAGGTGGCCCGGGCGGCCGAAGGACAGGGCAAAGCGATTCGCGGGCTCGACCGCCTGGCCGCCGATCGGCTCCTCAACTACCGTTGGCCCGGCAATTTGCGAGAGCTGGCGAGCGTGATTCACGCCGCGGTCGCCCTGGCGACGACCGACGTCATTGGCGAGGAGCTGCTCGTGCTGCTCGACGAGCCGGCGCCCGTGCCTCGCGTCCCCACTCGGGCGAACGCGACGCTGGAGCACTCGCTCGGCGCCGCGGTGGAACGCCACATCGCCGCGGTGCTTGCCGCGGTGGGAGGTAACAAACGCCGCGCCGCCCGCGAGCTGGGCGTCTCCCGCGCCACCTTGCAGCGAAAACTCCGCGCCGCCCACCGTTCGTAGTTTCCAGTCCCCAGTCCCCAGTCCCCAGTCCCCAGTCCCCAGTCCCCAGCCCCTAGTCCCCAGCCCCTAGTCCCCGGCCCCCAGTGGTGCGGTCTCATTTAGAGGCCTCAGTGGCGCTATCAAGAGACCGTGGTCTCAAAAGGAGACCACTATATTTCTGGACTCTCCGCGCACAACAGCCATTAGCACCGCACCCAGCACCCGGCACCTGGAACCCGGAACCCGGAACCCGAAACGATTGGCATCCTGCGTGCAATGTCGCGCCACGCAAATGGCGAATCAGAAACGGACGGAGCCGAAGCGAGACGTCGTGACGCTCTCCGACCTCGCCCCGAGCCGCGACGTGCGTGGCGGCGGCGGCCGTCAGGTGTTCGGCGCAACGGCGCACCACGTTCCCGACATGCAGAAGGAGACCCCCATGGCTGGATCAAAGAAAACGAAAGACCTCTCGCCGGCGAAGAACCCCAAGGGCGGCTTGATCCGCAAACCGGTCGGCAACGACAACTTCACGCTCGTTCGCGCCGCGAAACCGGCGATCAAGAAGGACCTGTCGCCGAAATCGAGTCCTAAAGGCGGCAAGAAGACCAGGTAGGCGAGGTTCACGTTCACATAGAGGAGCGCACCATGGCCGGATCCAAGAAGCGCAAGGACCTTTCTCCGAAGAAGAACCCGAAGGGCGGCATGAAGAAACTCGCCGTAAACGACAACCTGACGCTGGTCCGCGCCGCGAAACCGGCGATCAAGAAGGACCTGTCGCCGAAGTCGAGCCCCAAGGGCGGCAAGAAGACCAGGTAGATCTCAGATCGCGGTCACCCACAGGAGTACACGATGGCTGGATCGAAGAAGGCGAAGGATCTCTCCCCAAAGAAGAGCCCCAAGGGCGGCGGCGTCCGCCTGCAGAACGATAACTTCACGCTCGTCCGCGCGGCGAAGCCGGCGATCAAGAAAGACCTGTCGCCGAAGTCGAGTCCCAGGGGCGGCAAGAAGACCAGATAGTCGATCGTTCACACAAACAGGAGGACACCATGGCTGGATCGAAGAAGACGAAGGACCTTTCCCCGAAGAAGAGCCCCAAGGGCGGCAAGAAGATCGCATAAGCGCAGGCGGATCGACTGGAGAACAGCATGGCTGGATCGAAGAAGGGTAAGGATCTCTCGCCGAAGAAGAGCCCGGTCGGCGGCCGGAAGGCCGGGGGCGGGCAGCAGGAAAACGACAATCTCACGCTCGTTCGTGCCGCGAAGCCGGTCAAGAAAGATCTCCCGCCGAAGTCCAGCCCCAAGGGGGGCGTCAAGAAGCGCTAGGTTTTGCCTGCCGCGGGGCGTTCATCGTTCCGCGGCAGGTCGTCGCTCCGCAGTGGCACGGGAGCGGCGGCAGATCGGCGTCGTACTTGTAGTCAATCAACAACTCCTCCCCTTTCGCAATCCGTCGCTTGCTGAAGTAGAAGATCCGCCCGCGCCAGAGGCGCGCCTTGATGTTCGGCGCGCAGGAATGGTTGATGTACTCGGCGCCGCTGCCGCCAATCGCGCCGTCCAGGCGCCAGTACGAGTCGAGCTGGAAGAGATAGCTGCGGGCCGGATCCCATCGGCGCTTGCCTTCTGTCCGCCCGATTCGCTCGCCGGTGTACTCAATCACGCGTCGTCCTGCCGGGATCGTCTCGCCGGCAAAGACGCCAATCCGGTGAACGGTCGATGGCCCCGCGGACAGGCGGAAATCGGCGAACTGCGGGTTGATCGTCGCGGTCAGCCCCACGCCGTCGTCGTTGACCGCGTCGACTTTGGAGAGAATCCGCGCCGCGCGTCTGGCATAGCGTGCCGCCGCCGTCCGACGCCTCGTCCGCCGCAACACCTCGGCGTAGTTTTCGAACGCCACGCCCAGACTCGGATGCGCCGAGCCCAACTGCCGCTGAAAAATGGCGATCGCCCGGCGGCAGAGCATCTCGGCCTCGACGAGCCGGCCACGCTTGAGGAGCAAGGTCGCCAGGTTATTGCAGCAGAATCCGACTTTTGGATGCTCCGGTCCGAGATGCGAGACTTCGAGATCGAGAGCGCGTCGATACATCGCCTCGGCTTGTTTCGGCCGGCCGCGCGCGTCATGCACGGCCGCGAGATTGTTCAGGCTTACCGCCAACGCGTAGTGGTTCGGACCGAATGCGCGCTCGTAGATCGCGATGGCTCGCCTGTAGAGCCGCTCAGCTTCTGCGAAGTTGCGCTGCTGGTCGAGGAGCGCCGCGAGTGCCGCCAGGTCGGCGGCCAGATCCGGATGCCAGCGGCCGTTCGTCTTGAGACGGATGCGAACGGATTCGCGGGCAAACGGCTCGCCGCGGGCGGCGTTCCCCGCCGCATGCTCGAGACCGCCAAGATTGTGATAGACCGACGCCGTGTCGGGATGCCGATGTCCGCGGCGACGCTCGAAGATGTCGAGCGCTCGCTGATAGAGCGGGCCGGCGTCGGTGAAGCGGGCCAGGTACTTGTAGCACATGCCCAGTTCGTTCAGCGCCGCGGCCAACGGCAACGACACGGGACCATGCACTCGCTCGGACAGCGCAATCGCTTCCCGCAGGACGCGGGCGGCTTCGCGGTAGCGGCCGCGCCGCTGCAGCACGTGTCCAAGTTGCCAGAGCACGCGCGCCAGACGCTTCGAGGGCCGTGTTGACGCACGCCGCAGCACCGCGGCCTCCCGTCGATACTGGCGCGCCGCCGCCGCAAGGTCGCGCTCGGTGAGAGCGTTCAGATTGGTCGCGGATTCCATCGCCAGTGTCCGTATGAATCGGGCTAAAGCCGGATTCCACGATCGCTCGCTCGAAACACTCTAGCGCGGCGGCAGCGGCGGCATCTTGTCCTTCGGCACGCGCGGCAGCATCTGATCGCGCATCGCCAGGTGATACACGCCGGCGGCAATGACCATCGCTGACGCTTGCGCATCCGCCTCGATGACCCGTTCGTAGGTATCGAGGTTGGTATGCCAGGTGTACGCGTTGTATTCGATCGGATCCTGCTGGATGCCGATGCCGGGAAGCCCCGCCTCGTTGAACGACGTTGAATCGGTACCGCCGCGGACGCGACTGAGCGTGGAGGTCACGCCCATGAATCCGCTGTCGGCAAATGGCTTCATTGCCTCGCGCAGGATGCCTGCCGCTTCGGGTGGTCCGAACACGGAGGCGCCACGCGCCCGTCCGGTCCCTGAGTCGATGTTGAAATAGCCCGCGAAGAGCGCATGTTCCGGCTTCGGATTCTCGGCCATGCCGAAGTGCTCTTTCACGTACGCCATCGATCCGAGCAGCCCCTGTTCCTCGCCGCTCCAGAGCGCGAGCCGAATCGTTCGCCGCGGCTTCACGCCGATCGCCTGGAGAATGCGAATCGCCTCCATCATTGTCGCCGAACCGATCGCGTTGTCGGTCGCGCCGGTTGCGGAATGCCAGGAGTCGAGGTGTCCGCCCAGCATCACGACTTCTTGCGCCTTGTCGGTGCCCGGAATTTCGGCGATGACGTTGTAGACGGTCCTTCCCTCCGGAATCGTCCTGTTGACGATGTTGAACTCGACCTCGACCGGCGTGCCGTCGTCGAGAATGCGCGAGATGCGGCCGTAGTCTTCGTTCCGCATCACGACGGTCGGCACCGCCTTCGTGACGTCGTAGGCGCGGCTGTTGAAGGCGCGGATTTGTCCATGATCGCGGCCGGCGTCGTTGATGCGGCCGACGGCGCCCGCCGTCACCAGGAACATGTCGAGCCGTTCGGCGAGTTGCGCGGGCGGCACGATCGCCGAAGGACCGTCTCCGGCCGGCGGCGCTGGCCGCGCCGGGGCCGGCGGAACTGGAGGCGGATTGGCCGGGTTGTACTGCGTGCGCAGATCGTTTTCGTCGCGCCGCCGCTGCGGCGGCGTGATCGTGACGGGTACGACCGCGGGCTTCCCGACCATCACAATCTTGCCTGTGACGATGGCGCGTTGATCCTCGAAGTACTTGTCCAATTCGGCCCGGGTCGGCCGTGAGGGCGGAACAATCAACACCACCTGCGCCGTGACCGGTCCGTTCGTGCCGGGTGTCCAGCCCAACGCTTCGACGACGAGGGCGTCCTTGAACGGCGAGACGGCGTGAACCGAGAGGCGCTCGTTGACCCACCCGGCGCGCGCGAAGTCCCACGGCTCGAGGTGGGCGTTCTGGAGGCCCCAGCGCGTGGTTTCTTTCACGATCCAGTCCTGGGCAGCCTTGAGATTCGGCGACCCGGTGAGCCGCGGCCCATACACGTCGGTGAGGAAGTGCATGGTGCGCATGACCTGCGAGTTTTCCATCGCCTCGCGACGGATCTTCCACTGCACGTCCTTGTCGACGCGCTCCTGCGCGATCGGCGTGGCCGTGACGCCGACGAGGCAGACACTGAAGATGAGGGCGGTATGACGCATGTGCGACATTCTAACGGCATGCTATCCTCCCGCCACCGGAGGCCGAGATGGTCAAGCGTGTGTTCGCCGCAGTTGCTCTCGTGTGCGTGTGGTCCGCGGTCACCGAGGCAAAGGTCGTGCGCATCGAGATCAGCAGGACCGAGCGCGTCGAGCCGGCGTCACCCGGCGCGCAGGGTGCGACGCAGCCGTTCGAACGGCTGACCGGCAAGTTCTACGGCGAGCTCGATCCCGCCGATCCGAAGAACGCGCTGATTACCGACATCCAGAACGCGCCGAAGAACGCGCGCGGCAAAGTCGAATACGTCGGCACCTTCACGCTGATGAAGCCGCTCGATCGCTCGAAGGCGAGCGGCGTACTGATGTATTCGGTCGTGAACCGCGGTAACGGCCAGGCGACGGCGAGCGCCGAGGGGCACATCTCACTGGTGAGCGGGTGGCAGGGCGATGTCGTACCTACCGCCAACAACCAGACGATCCAGGTCCCGCGCGCCAAGAACGCCGACGGCAGCAGCATCACCGGCCCACTCGTCGTCCGGCTCCTCGAGCAGAGCGGTTCGACCGCGCGGCTGATGATTCCGCGCAACACGCCGTCGCCGTATCCGCCGGCGTCGCTCGACCCGACTGCGGCGACGCTGGTCGCCGCGGTGTCGGAAAGCGCCGAAGGCGTGAAGGCCGGTGTGGTGAAGATCGCGAGCAGCGACTGGGCCTTTGCCAACTGCGACGCGACGCCGTTTCCCGGCACGCCCGATCCGTCGCGGCTCTGCATCAAGGGCGGCTTCAATCCGGCGCTCCTCTACGAGCTGCGTTACACGGTCAAGGATCCGTTCGTCCTCGGCGTCGGCTTCGCGGCGACGCGCGATCTGAACGCGTTTCTCCGCTATGAAGCGGCAGACGATGCCGGGACGCCGAATCCGGTGGCGGGAATGGTCCGGTGGGCGGTGTCGGAAGGGAGCTCGCAATCCGGAGCGTTCCTGCGGGCGTTCATCCGGCTCGGATTCAATCAGGCCGAGAACGGCCGCATCGTGTGGGACGGCAGCAACCCCAACATTGCCGCCCGCGTGATCGATCTCAATCGCCGGTTCGCGTTGCCGGGCGGTGACGTGGAGCTGTACGGCCTGGGGACCGAAGCGCCGGTCTGGTGGGAAGACTGGAACGACGCGCCGCGCGGACGCGGCACGTCCGGGCTCCTCGAACGCTGCCGCGCGACGCGGACCTGTCCGCGGATCATGGAAACGTTTGGCGGCGCGGAAATCTGGAACCTGCGCGCCTCGTTCATGCTGGTTGGCACCGACGCCAAAGCCGACATCCCGCTGCCGGAGACGATGAACCGCTACTACTTCCCGGGCGTGACGCACGGCGGCGGCCGCGGCGGATTCAGCAGCGAGGAAAGCGACGCGGAGGATTGCGATCTGGGCGTGAACCCGGCGCCGAGCGGCGCGATGCGGACCGCGTTGATGCAGGCGTTCGTCACGTCGGTCACGACCGGTGCGGCGATGCCGCCGAGCCGGTACCCGACGATCAAGGATGGCACGCTCGTTCCGAACAACGCCTCGCTCAAGTTTCCGGTGATTCCAGGTCGACCGGCACCGGTCATGCGCCCGCTGCTCGACTACGACCTCGGCGCGGACTTCAACTATCAGGACGCGTCGGGTGTGCTCAAGGCACCGGTCGCGATCAAACGGTCGCTGCCGCAGCTGGTCGTCAAGGTCGACGCGGACGGCAACGAAGTGGCCGGCATCAAGTCGCCGCTGCTGTCCGCGCCGCTCGGCACCTACACCGGCTGGAACGTCACATCCGCCGGTCCGCTCAAAGGGCAGTCCTGCGGTCTCGCCGGCGGCTTCATGCCGTTCGCGAAAACCAAAGCCGAGCGCACCGCGAAAGGCGATCCGCGCCTCTCACTCGAGGAACGCTACCAGACGCACGACAACTACGTCCGCATCGTCCGCGAGGCGGCGACGAAACTCGTGCAGGAGCGGTACCTGTTGCAGCGTGATGCGGACGCGATGGTCAAGCAGGCGGAAGCGAGCGACGTGCTGCATTGACGCGTGGGGTCCGGCTTCAGCCGGACCTGTTCCAAAATGCGCCACGAAAACACCGAAACACGAAATCCAGATAGCGGTTGCTGTGCTGAATGCGCCACAGAGACACAAAGACACAGAGGCAACTGGGCTCGACGCGGCGCCGCGAGGCGGCGCCGCATCGAGCTCCGTTCGTTCTCAGCGAACTCTGCGGTCTTCTATGAAGCGGCTCTCCACGTCAATGCGTTTTCGATGATGCGTGTGGAAAT
>CAZOAZ010000017.1:0-106929 GCA_964577955.1 uncultured Bifidobacterium sp.
GTCTACAAGTCGTACGACCCGCGGGCGAAAGTGATCAAGCGGATCGCCGACATGGTCTTCACGATCACCGGCAAGAATCCGCTGCTTGAAATCGCGCTCGAGCTCGAGCGGATTGCGTTGCAGGACGAGTACTTCATCAGCCGCAAGCTCTACCCCAACGTGGACTTCTATTCCGGCCTCATCTACCAGGCGATGGGCTTCCCGGTCGAGATGTTCCCGGTGCTGTTCGCCATTCCACGGACGGCAGGCTGGATCGCGCAGTGGGAAGAGATGCTGCTCGATTCGGAGCAGAAGATCGCGCGGCCGCGACAGATCTACACGGGGTCGGAACGCCGCGACTATGTCTCGCGCGACCGGCGACAATAGCGTCGCGCGGGAAATTCTTAATTGTCAATGTTCAATGATCAATGCGTACGGGCGTGACTCGAATTGATCATTGACAATTCCAAATTGATAATTACGTGATGGTCCGCTCTGCCCTCGCATTCCTGCTCCTCCTCCAGGCAAGCTCGCCGGTTGTTTTCGACTCCAACCGCGCCTGGGAGCATCTGCGCCAGATGGTCGCCATCGGACCGCGGCCGGCGGGCTCGGCGGCGATTGAACAGACCCGCGCCTACATTCGCACGCAGCTGAAGAACGCCGGCGTCGCCTTTACCGAGCAGGCGTGGGACGATCAGACGCCGACCGGCACGGTGCACATGGTGAACCTGATCGCCACCATTCCCGGCACCAGCACCGATCGACTCGTCATCGGCGGCCACTACGATACGAAACGGATCCGGGAATTCCGGTTCGTCGGCGCCAGCGACGGCGCCTCCAGCGCGGCGTTTCTCGTCGAAATGGCGCGGGTGCTCAAGGCGCGGCGCAACGCGCTGACCATCGAGCTGCTGTTTCTCGACGGCGAGGAAGCGGTCGTCGAATGGCGGAACAACGACCACACCTACGGCAGCCGGCACTACGTCGAAACCGCGAAACGTAACGGCTCGCTCGCGTCGCTCAAGGCGTTCGTCCTCGTCGACATGATTGGCGACAAGGACCTGCGGATTAAACGCGACCTCAACTCGACGCCGTGGCTCACCGACATCATCTGGAGCGTCGCGGCGCGGATCAATCTGGGCGCCTACTTCCCGCGCGATCCGACCGAGATCGAAGACGACCACCTGCCGTTCGTCCAGGCCGGCGTGCCGTCGGTCGACATCATCGATCTCGAGTATCTGCCCTGGCACACGGCAGACGACACGCTCGACGCCGTCAGCGCGCGCAGCCTGCAGATCGTCGGCGACGTCTTGCTTGCTGCCCTGCCGCAGATCGAATCACGGCTGCGGTAACGGTAGGGACAGGCTTTAGACAGCAGCGGTAGGGACAGGCTTTAGCCTGTCCGTCATCTGAACAAACCCAAATCGACGGCCTGGCCCATGGCCTTATATCCAGCGTCATTCGGGTGCAGATGATCGCCTGAGTCGTACGCCGGCAGGAGCTTGGTGGGATTCTGCGGATCGCGCGTGACCGTATCGAAATCGATGACGCCGTCGTAGGCACCTCTGGTGCGAATCCACTGGTTGATCGCCTGACGTTTGGTCTCGCCGTCCGCCGAGAAATAGGCCGCGCCTTCATACGGCAGCAGCGTCGCGCCAAAGATTTTCAGCGCGCGCGCATGCGCGCGCTCGATCAGCTGCTGGTAGCCGCCAATCAACTCCGCGGCGCTCGGCGGGCCGCCCGGTCGGTTCATGCCGATGTCGTTGATCCCCTCGAGCACGACGATGAAGGCGACGCCGGGCTGCACGAGGGCGTCGCGATCGAATCGAGAGAGGACGTTCCACCCGAACGCCGCGTTGGCCTCGTTCAAGACCCGGTTGCCGGAAATGGCGGTGTTGAGGACGCTCAGATTCCGGGTCGACGCCTGAGCCTGCAGCCGGCGCGCCAGTTCGTCCGGCCAGCGGCTGTTCGTGTTCAGCGAGGAGCGCGTGCCGTCGGTAATCGAGTCGCCGATGGTGACGACCGCCGCGGCCGACGCCGGCGCCGTCACGTCGACACGCTCGATGAAAAACCACGAGTTGATCGGCACTTCCACCGGAAACGGATCCTTGGCGACATGGTTGCCGACCGTGGACACGTAGTTGGCCTGATTGGCGTTGGCGTGCATCGTCAACGGCGAACTCGACGCCGCATTCGCATCCGAAAGATACACGTCGATCGCGAGATCGCTGAGCGCTGCCGTCTCGAGCGCGACGGCATCGGAGACGAAGCTGGCGCCCGCCGGAATCGTGACGCTGGAGGAACCTGAAAACACCAGCGGACGGCTGGTGCCGGTCTTCACGCCCGAGTCCTTGTCGCGCAGCGCCACGCTCGCTGACCCAATCGTCAGCGGCGCGGTGCCGTACACGTTGCTGAACGTGACACGCACGCGGCTGCCACCGATCGACGTATGGACGATCTGGCGAAGCGTTCGGCCATTGAAGCTCATCGACTGCGGCGTGGCCGGCTGTCCCGCCGGGGCCGGCGTGGCCGGACTCGCCGGCCGCCAGGTCTGGGCCGCGGCCCAGGTCCCGACCCAGCGATCCCGGCTCTGGCCGCTCGGGTGCGGAACGGCCAGCGTGGCCACGAACACCGCGGCTAGAGCAAACGTTCTGGATCTCATGGCGCACACGCTACGGCATGGCTCCAGCGTGGTCAAGATCGAGCCTCGCGCGTCACCGCAAGAACAGTCAAGTCGAGCGTGAACCCTTCGACTAGACTTCCCGCCAGTGACGCCGAGTCGCCCGTCGCGTCCGCAGCAGATGACTCGTCCGCCGGAGCCTTGGCGAAGGCGGACGGCCGCGGCGCAGTTCATCAGAATTCAGCCGGCCATCGCCTACGCGATGGCCCACCTCGACGAAGACGTGCCGCTCGCCTCGCTCTCCGCCGCGGCCCGGCTCTCGCCGTTCCACCTCCACCGGCTGTTCAGATCGGTGGCCGGTGAAACGCCGAAGCAGTACACGCTTCGTTTGCGATTGAGCCGCGGCGCGGCCATGCTGCTGAGCGGGAGCGACGGCGTGCTGCATATCGCCCAGCGCTGCGGTTTTCGCAGCCACGAGGCGTTCACGCGCGCCTTCCGTCGCCAATTCGGCGTATCGCCCCGTACCTATCGCCGGCGCGGCCTCACGGCCCCGGCCGATCGATCACGCCGCAGAACACACGCCGCCACGGTCAACCGCGTCGGACCGTGCGTGGGCTTCTACCATCTCGATGCTCGCACTCCGTCACAGAGGAATCTCATGAGGCACACCGTCGTCCGCAAGGATCTCGCGCCCCAGCCGGTGCTGCTGGTGCGCCGCCGCATCAAACGAACGGCCGTCGCCGCGACCATCGGCGAAGCCCTCGGCCACATCTTTCAATACGCGCAGCAGCACGGCATCGCGCTGGACGGCCATCCGCTGACGCGGTACAGCGAGCCGGGCCTGGGTCTCATCACCATCGAGCCGGGCATGCGGATCGCCAACGCTCACCACAACGTCCAGGCACGCGAGGACATCGTCGTCGAAGCGACACTTCCTGGAGGGCCGGTCGCGAGCACCATTCACACGGGCCCCTACGACACGCTCGGCGAGGCCTACGCGGCGGTCGAGGAATGGATCGAATCGCATCACCTCGAATCCGCCGGCGCCCCGTGGGAGTACTACATCACCGATCCGGCGGAGTTCCCGGACCCGAAGGACTGGCGGACCGAAGTCTTCTGGCCGATTCGGGGTGGCCGATGAGGCCGCGCGCACGAGCTGTCGCCATCGCGGTGGCGTTGTGCACGCTATCAGCCTCGGCTTTGCGAGCGCAGTCGCCGGACGCGATGCGCCTGATGATGCCGGGGCCCGAGCATCGGGCGCTGGCGGCCATGGCCGGGAAGTGGACCGGACGGATGAAGGTCTGGAATTCGATGACCCCGCAGGCGCCACCGCTCGAAGCCACCGAGGACGTCGAGGTCCGCACGGCGCTCGGCGGACGGTTCGTCATCGAAGAGGCCAGGAGTTCGATGATGGGGATGCCGATGCAGCGCATTGCGATCATCGGCTACGACAACCTGCAGAAGGCGTATACGTTGACGTTCTACTCATCGATGGAAACCGCAACGAATACCGCCACCGGCGCTTTCGACACCTCGGGAAAGGTTCTAACACTCCGCGGCGAATTCACCGAACCCCAGGGAAAGGCGCCGTTCAAGAACGTCACCCGCATCGAAGGGGACGACGCGCGGGTCTTCGAGTCGTACCGAATCTTTCCGGATGGACGAGAAGTGAAAGTGATTGAGGAACGGTTGACTCGAGCGCGCTAACCGGTGGCGTCCGGCTTTAGCCGGACCTCAGTGCCGGGGTCAGACACCCGGCGTCACAATCCGTTCCGGTGTCCGACCCCGTCGCGGAGCCCACGCCTGGCATCAACGCGAACCGCGACAAGCACCGCGACAAGACCGACCAGGACGACTCCGCCAGCCGCCAACGACGCGAGACGGATGCCGCGGTCAATCGCCTGCGGCATGACGCTGTTGAGGAGAATCGGCGGCCGATGCTGGTCGGCGGCCATGGCCGCGTCGTAGACGTAGCGGCGGGCGGCCAGCACGAGGACGCGATCGAAGACGACATTCCAGACCAGGAACACGAGCACCAGCCAGAGACCGATCGCGACGCCAATCTTCCGCCGCGCGGTCACGACGGCAGGAGTTCGTGCAGGACGTCGGCGATGTGCGTCGTCACCCACCGCGTTTCGTCCTCGGTGATCACATACGGCGGCATGACGTAGAGCACGTTACCGAGCGGCCTGAGCAGGAGGCCGCGGGCGAGGAACGCCGCCGTCAGCCGCGGACCGAGATCGTCCAGGTAACCGCCGGCGCCTTTCGTCGTCTTGTCGCTGACCAGCTCGACGATTCCGACTCCGCCGATGACCCGCACGTCGCCGACCGCATGATGCGCGCGCAGCGGTTCGAGTCCGGCGCGGAGCCAGCCTTCAAGCGCGCCAACCTTCTCGATGGCTCGCGTCTCTTCGATGAGGTCGAGGCTCGCCAGCGCCACCGCACACGCCAGCGGATTGGCGGTGAACGAATGGCCGTGGAAGAACGTCCGCGTACGGTCGTGGCTCAGGAATGCCTCATAAACCGCTTCAGTCGACACCGTGGCGGCAAACGGCATGTAGCCGCCGGTAATCGCTTTCGACAGGCAGATGATGTCGGGCGAAATGCCGGCGTGCTCGCACGCGAACATCCGTCCGGTGCGGCCGAACCCGGTGAGGACTTCGTCGGCGATCATCAGCACGCCGTGGCGGTCGCACAGCCGGCGCACGCCGGCCAGAAACTCCCTCGGCCAGACGATCATCCCGCCGGCGCCCTGGAGCATCGGCTCGACGATGACGGCAGCAATCGACGCGCCGTCGCGCTCGAGGATGGCGCCGAGCGATTCCAGATCAGGCGCAGGCTGTGACGCGGACAGGCTAACTGGTCCGCCGGAGCCTTGGCGAAGGCGGAAGCCTGTCCCTACCGGTGTGTCTCCGAGACAAGCGATCCCGCAGGTCGCACGCTCCAGACCGAGCGGACAGCGATAACAGTACGGCGCGTGCGCCCGCTCGACGCGAAACAGCATCGACGCGAACGGGCGGGTGAAGAGCGAATCTTCGCTCGCGGACATCGCCGCAACCGTGTCGCCGTGGTACGCGTGATGGAGCGCGACGAATGACGTGCGCGACTCGCCGCGGTTCGACCAGTACTGGCACGCCATCTTCATCGCGACTTCGACCGCCGTCGAGCCGTTGTCGGAGTAGAAGACCCGCGACAGACCGGACGGCAGCGCCGCGACGAGCCGCTCCGCCAATTCCACGGCCGGCTGGTGCGTGCAGTTGGCAAAGACCACATGCTCGAGCGCTCGCGCCTGTCGCGCCAGCGCGTCGTTCAATTTCGGATGCGAGTGGCCGTGGATGTTGACCCACCACGATGAGGTGCCGTCGAGCAGACGCCGTCCGTCTTCCGTGAAGAGATAGACGCCCTCGCCACGGACGATGGGAATCGGCTCGGGCCGCGTGAGCATCTGGGTGTACGGATGCCACAAGCGCCGCGCGTCGCGTGCGATCAGGGTCATCAGTGCCTTCGGGCTGAAAGATAGCGCGTCAAACGGCCATCCGGATCCAGCCGGGCCGCCGCGTCCTGAACTGCCTCGGTCGAGAGGTCCGGAAAGCGCTCGATTTCGCCGACGACCGGCACGCGGCTCACATGCTCAATCGCGGCACGATTCTCCGGATTCGGATCGCCGACCATGATCACGCCGGCAACCGGCAGGCGCCGCGACGACAGCGCCTCGATCGTGAGCAGGGTGTGATTGATCGTACCCAGCCCGCTTCTCGCGACGACGACCACGGGAAGCGCGAGATGCGCCATCAAGTCGATCATGAGCTCGCGTTGGTTGAGCGGTACGAGCACGCCGCCCGCGCCCTCGACAATCCACGCTTCCCCGTCAGCCGAGCGCGGCCGAAGGGCCAGAATGCCGGCAATCGTCAGATCGAATCCGGCCAACCGTGCCGACAAGTGGGGCGACAGCGGACGCGGCAGCCGGATACCCGCCTCGGCCACGCCCTCCGCTCCGGCGCCGCTCAGCTCCTGAACCGTCCGCGTGTCGTCGTCCGCCTCGATGCCGGTCTGCACGGGTTTCCAGTAGCGCACGGCCGCCAGCGGCCGGAATCGAGCCAGGAGCACGGCCGACGCGACGGTCTTGCCGACGCCCGTGTCCGTGCCCGTCACGAAGATGCCGTGCATTACGCCGTCAGTCGTGCGCGTGTGACACGGCCAGCGTCCCGACCGTTGACAGCGCCCCGGTGAGGACGTCGACGAAGCGCGCGATCTCCACCTCGCTGATCGCGGCGTTGATCGAGACTCGCAGACGTGACGTGCCCTCCGCAACCGACGGCGGACGGATGGCGCGGACATCAAATCCGTCGGCCTGCAGGGCCCCGGCGACCGCCAGCGTACGCGCGTTATCGCCGAGCACCACAGGGATGATGTGCGACGGCGAGGCGGCAACGTCCAGTCCGGATGTCGCCAGCAGCCGCCGCATCAGGGTCGCGCGGGCGGCCAGCGTCCGGCGCCGCTCGGGCTCGCGGTGGACGATCTCGAGACTGGTCAGCAGAGCGACGGCCACGGCCGGCGGCGCGGCCGTCGAAAACACGAACGGGCGCCCGCGCTGCAGCAGAAATTCGATGGCCCACGCCGGACCGGCGACGAGCGCGCCGGCAACACCCAGCGCCTTGCCGCCCGTGTTCACCGAAATGACGCGGTTGGGATCGATGCCGGCCGACTCGATCAGCCCGCTGCCCGATTCCCCACACACGCCGATCGCGTGCGCTTCGTCCACCAGCAGCACGGCCCCCGCCGCCTCGCAGAGCGAAGCGTAGTCGCGGAGCGACGGCATGTCGCCGTCCATGCTGTAGAGCGACTCGACGACCACGAAACGCACGCCGTCGCACGGTGTTTCGGCCAGCGCCTGCTTGAGCGCATCGAGGTCGGCGTGCGGGCAGACCACGGTCCGCGCGCGCGACAACCGCGTCGCGTCGATCAGGCTGGCGTGGTTGCACTCGTCCGAGAAGATGACGTCTCCAGCCTCCGCCAGTGTGCCAAGGACCGCAAGGTTGGCGAGATAGCCTGACGAGAGGAAGAGCGCCCGCTCGGTTCGCTTGAACGCGGCGAAGGCCGTTTCGAGTTCCGAGAAGACCTGACGGTCGCCGCGGAGCAGCCGCGAACCGGTGCTGCCGACGCCGTGGCGGGCGGCACCGACCGCAAACGCCGCCGCGACGCGCGGATCTTTCGCCAGATTGAGATAGTCGTTTGAAGAGAAGTCGATGCCGGCCGGCGGCCGCAGGGTACGGGTCAGGCCGCGCTCGTCGAGACTGGCGAGATGCGCGCGAACCCGCGCGGCGAGGCGGCCTCCGCCTTCGCCAGGGCTCCGGCGGACGTGGTCACCCGGCATGGGCTGCCGCCGGAATACCGGCCGGTGTCAGCCGCATGCCAAGGCGCTCGAGCAGCTGCTCGTCGTGGCTGGCGCCGGGATTCGGCGTCGTCAACAGCCGATCGCCCAGGAAGACGGAGTTCGCGCCGGCCAGAAAACACAATGCCTGCGCCTCGTCGGTCATGCCGAGACGACCGGCGCTGAGACGGACGAACGATGTCGGCATCAGGATGCGCGCTGTGGCGATCGTCCGCACCAGTTCGAGCGGATCCTCCGGAGCCTGATCCGCGAGCGGCGTGCCCTCGACGCGGACCAGCATGTTGATCGGCACGCTCTCCGGATGGGGCGTCAGCGACGACAGCTGGCGCAGCATGCCGTAGCGGGCGCGGCGATTTTCGCCCATGCCGATGATGCCACCCGAGCACACCGTGATGCCGGCCTGGCGCACGCGCGCGAGCGTGTCGAGCCGCTCGCTGTAGGTCCGCGTCGTGATGATGCTGCCGTAGAACTCCGGCGAGGTATCGAGATTGTGGTTGTAGGCGGTGAGCCCCGCGTCCGCGAGTGCGTCAGCCTGCGGCTGCGTCAGCATCCCCAGCGTGCAGCACGCCTCCATGCCGAGCCCGCGTACGACGCGCACCATGTCGAGCACGCGATCGAACTGCTGCCCCTCCGGCGCGTCCCGCCACGCCGCGCCCATGCAGAACCGCGTCGCGCCCTGTTCGCGCGCCTTGGTCGCCGCGTCGGTCAGCTCGTCGAGCGGCACCAGATCGGTGCGTACGACATCCGTCTTGTAGTGCGCCGACTGCGGACAGTAGGCGCAGTCTTCGGGACATCCGCCGGTCTTGATGCTCAGGAGAATGCAACCCTGAACTTCATTCGGCTGGTGATGCGTACGATGCACCGTCTGGGCGCGAAACACCAGGTCCGGCAGCGGCGCGGTGTAGATCGACTCGATTTCAGGAATCGACCAGTCGTGGCGAGTCATGGCCGTTGAGTGTAGCAAGAACCCCCTCAGCAGCAAACCCGCAGCCACCACACGATCGCCAGCGCGGCGAGCACGACCGCGACAAGGATCAGCAGCATCCAGCGCGATCGGCGCGGCGCCGCCACATGGGGCTTGTACTTCGCCTCAGTGGTCGCGGTTCCGCAGCGATAACAGATGAGCGCCTTGTCGGCGATTTCGGTGCCGCAGTTACGACATTGCATGAGGGACGATGAGTGGTTTCACGAGCGCCATGACGATGAGTACGAGCCCGAAGGTGCAGACGATGGTGGCACCGGTCGGCAGGTCGAGCACCAGCGACAGGTACACGCCCAGGGCCGACACAATCGTCCCCATCGTCCAGCCGATCGCGAGCCGCTTGCCGATGCTGTCAGCGTACAACATCGAGGCCACCGACGGCACGATCAGATAGCAGAAGACCAGCAGCACGCCGGCGATCGAGACCGACGACGTGACGACGAACCCGAACGACGCGTAAAACAGGAAGTCCCAGAACTTGATCGAGATGCCGCTCGCCTCGGCGGCCTTGGGGTCGATCGAAATCGCCAGGAACTTGTCGCGGAAGATGAAGTGAAAGACGCCGATCGCCCCGTAGAGGAGCGCCGTCTTGCCGACTTCGTCCCACGAGACCGCGAGGATGTTGCCGACCAGCATGTCCTTGAGATGTTCGCTCTCGGACGTGGCCTTGCTCATCGCGAGGATCGAGGCCGCGGACGCGACCGCGTAACAGATGCCGATGATCGCTTCCTGCGGAATCCTGGCGCGGCGGCTGCGGATCGTCGAAAACACGAACGCCCCGACGAACGTGAACGCCAGGCTGATCCAGTAGACGAACGGCGAGTGCGCGTCGCCGCCGGAGAGCGGCATCAGCAAAGCGATCGTGCCGCCGAAGGCGGCAATCTGCGCCAGCGACAGATCGACGAAGATGACGCCGCGTTCGACGACGTGCACGCCCAGGTAGGCGTGCATGCCGGTGAGAATCAGGCTGGCGGCAAACGGCGCGGCGAGAAACTGGAGAATGGCTGGATCCATGACCTTACTTCGCGCCCACTTGCTTGATGGTGGTCACCAGCAGATTGATGTTGTAGTCGAAGACCTTGAAGTAGTCGGTCAGGTCCTTCAGACCGCCGACTGAGGGCGGCAGCACCAGCACCTTGGCGCCGGTCTCGCGGCCGATCGCGTTGGGGGTTTTGAGATCGAAGTAGGGCTCGACCAGCACCAGCTTCACGTTCTGCCGCTTCATCTCGTTGATCAGATCGAGCGTGTGCTGCGGCGTCGGCGGAATCCCCGGCCGCGGCTCGACATAGCCGATGACATCCAGACCAAACCGATCGGCGAAGTTCGGATACGACCGGTGATAGGTGACGACCTTCACGCCCTTGTACGGCGCCATCGCCGCCAGCCACCGCTGCTCCGCCGCGTCGAGCCGGTTGACGAAGTCGGTGACGCGGCCGTCGAAGTAGGCCTTGTCGTTCGGCCGCAGCTGGCCCAGCTTCGCGCCAATCGAACGGGCAACAATCTTCCCGTTCTCGGGGTCGAGCCAGTAGTGCTGGTTGCCGAGCGGATGCACGTCGCCCATCGCCCGGGTCACCTGGCCTTGGGGAATGTCGAGAATCCGCGCCTGCAGCGAGACATCGAGATACCCGTTGGCGCCGGGCTGAACCTTCGCGTTGCGGCTCTGGTTGATGAGCGGCGGCAGCCAGCCGATCTCGAGCTCGCGGCCGACGACGATCAGGAGATCCGCTTTCTGCAGCTTCAGGATGAAACTGGGCTTGGCCTCGACGAAGTGCGGATCCTGATAGCCGCGCGCGATGGCATCGACCACGATGCGATCGCCGCCGACCTCGGCGGCAATGGATCCCAGGTCCTCGGTCGCCGCCATCACGTTCAGCTTGCTCTGAGCGTGGACGGTCGACGCGACGAGCAGCGCGAACGTCGTGAGTGCGAAGAGACGTTTCATGGCCGTAATCCTTTGTGGGGTCCGGCTTCAGCCGGACCAACTTCTAGAACGGGTGCGCGCCGTGCGCGCCGATCGCAAATTGCAATTGGAACAGCAGTTCGTTGGCGACCTCGCCTTCGGCGTAGTTCGTCCGCCGGAACTGACCGCGCAGCTGGCTGAACTCGGTCGGCACATAGGTCAGCGAGAACGAATAGCCGTCGTCTCGGGCGGTGGGCTCCGGCGATCGATCCGATCGGTCGAGACGGGCGCCGGCGAACCAGCGGCGCCCGAACTGGTAATCGCCGGACACGAAGAAGCCGCTCGCGGCCTGATCGAAGCCCGGTTCGTCGCGTTGATTCCAGATCAGCTCGCCGCGTCCGATGAACGAGCGGTAGATCGACCGTTGCAGCGGCTTCCACCGGAACGTGGCATCGACGCCGAAAAGATTCGAGGTGAAGCGCTCGGGGAGGAGCGGACGCACCAGCACCGGCTCGGTGAAGCCGCGCGCATACGACGCGCCGACTTCGAGGTTCGCGGACTCCGAGAGGTCGTGGTAGGACCGGACGTGGCCGACGTAGCTCAGCTCATCGCGCGCGCCGCCCTGAAACACCGCGCCAGACGTACCGCGAAACAGCTGGCCGGTCGCTTCGAGGAAGAACGGCAGCGGCAGCAGTTTGGCGACGGAGACGCCGACGTCGCTCAGCCCTTCTTCACCATTCAGGAGGTTGTCGAAGACCAGCGGGCGATCGGTCCACGACAGCACGTGCGGGTGCAAGGCGTTCACTTTCCCGAACGCCGACCGCATCTTGCCGATCTTGACGAGCAGACCGCCCGGGACGGTCGGGAACGTAATGAATCCTTCCTCGAGGCTGACGCCTTCCTCGCCGAACGCCAGGAAGAAGTCCGCGCGCGCGTAGGGATCGACGATCGCCTGCAGCGAGACTTCGGACTCGGACATCTGCATCACCGGCGACGGGCTCACGTCGTTCCGGCCGGCGGCGCCCAGGAAGTTGCCGATGACCGCCATGTCCGGATTGAAGACTTTCGAAGACGCGGCGGCATTGCCGTAGACCGGGAGCGCGCCGGTTGCCGCGCCGCCCGCGGAGTCAACGGCCGGCGGTACCGGCGCGGTCGCCGCTGGCGTTGACGGCGCGGCACCAGTCGCGGCCGCGAGCCGCGCTTCGAGCGCGGCCATTCGTGATTCGAAATCCGCCCTGAGCCCGGCCATCTCTGCCTGAATCGCCTGCACCGCCGCCGTCGTCTGCGCGTCGGGAGTCTGCGCGTGCGCCCCTATCGGCGCTCCGACCACGAGGACGACGGACGCGGTCCACAAGAAACGGGACGTCCGCATGAAAACCTCCAACGATCCCCGCACGTACGCGCGGAGACCACCTGCTGTCAGTTGTCAGAACTGAAAATCAGGCGGCGGCTGGAGGCGAGCGGCCGGAAGCGTAGGCAGTGAGCAGGGCGCCGTGGAGCAGGCGCTGGAATGAAACGGCGCGGCCGAAGTCGGTGAGTCGATGCGTGTCGGCGGAAACCGGCGCGTGTGGTGTGGCGCTCAGCGGGCTCGACGCGCACGACGTGCAGTGGAGCGGCGTCTTGAAATGGCAGGCGAGGTCGTGATGCTCGAACTCGGCGGTGACGAGAAACACGGCGTACAGCGCAAAGGCGATCGCTGTGTAGCGCCGCGAGCGGCGAATGCCGTTCGTACCAGCCATTGGATCCGATGATACGCCTCAGGGGCGCTCGCGGCAAACCCGGTCATCGGTGGCGTCCGGCTTTAGCCGATTGCTTGCATCAGGCACGCCCTGCGGTGGCGTCCGGCTTTAGCCGGATTGCAAGCGTCAGGCGAGCAACTGCTCGCTGATCCTGATGAGCGAGGCGATGCCGTAGACGTCGCGCGGGAGCTGGCGGATGCGTACCCGGGGCAGTTTCTTGAAGCGCCGGTCGATCTCCGCGAGGTAGGTCTCTTCCTGCGCCTTGCGGGAGCGATAGAACTCCCCTTCCAGGTCGTCCGGCAGGACCCGGTTGACGACCAGACCGCCGACGTTGACACCGGTGTCGTCGAGCAGATCGGCGGCGCGGGCGGTTTCCTCGATCGCCAGACGCTCGGGAATCGTGACCAGGGCGAACGAGGCGCGCGATCGATCCATCAGCGTGGCGCGGAGCTGCCCAAGGCGTTCGTGGCGGCGGTTGAGCGCCTCGAGCACCGGATCGGCGAGCTCGACTTCCCGCTGCGTCTGCTCGGCGCCGCGATCGAGTTCGAGGAGCGCCTTGCGGTGCTTCACCAGCGCCTGAATCCAGGTCGTCATGGCGTCGGGCATGCGGAGCAGTTGCAGCGTGTGACCGGTGGGCGCGGTGTCGAAGACGATCAGATCGAAGGTCCGGCCGCGCTCGACGACCAGATCGATCATCCGATCGAGGAGTGCCACTTCCACGAGACCCGGCGATGCGGCGGCCATTTCAATCTGGCGGTGCGCCTGCTTGACGACACTGGGACTGAACATGCGCTGGATGTCGCGCTTCACGGTCTCGATGTAGCGCGCCGCTTCCCCATCGCCGTCGATTTCGAGTCCGGACAGATTGGGGGCCAGCTCGCACTCTTTCGGACCGATGGGACGTTCGAAGATGTCCGAGGTCGAGTGCGCGGGATCGGTGGAGACCAGCAGGACCCGCTGACCGCGCCGAGACGCCGCCAGCGCGAAGGCCGACGAACACGTGGTCTTGCCGACGCCGCCCTTGCCGCCGAAGAAGACGACCTGCCGATCGAGGAGCGCGCTCAGCAGCACGGCAGGCTGCCGAGCGGCGAATGTTCGAGCCCCATGCGGCGGTGCCACACGTGAAACTGCTCGAGCAGGTACGGATAGATCTCGAGAAGATACAGCGTGGCCGGATTCGGCAGCGCGGTGGCTTCCATGAAACACAGCAGCAGAAACAGATCGTTCAGCTCCGCGGTCTGCTGCCGCAGCTCGTGCTCGTAGCGGCCGAGCGCGGCGCCGTGCATGAAGTCGCCGAGATTCTTGCGGAATTCGGCGAAGTCGTCCGCCCACGTCATCGCGCGGATCATAACGTAGGAAGACGACCGACACGTGAGGCAGCGGTAGGGACAGGCTTCAGCCTGTCCGTGTATAGTCGCTGCCGGATCATCGATGGTCGGCACACAGCGCCTCGCGGGCATCCTGGTCTTCGCCGGCCTCGTCGCCGCCACAGGTCCCGCCCCGGTCCGCGCCCAGCGATCGGTTCTGACCAGGGCCACGCTCACATTGACCGCTCCCGCGGACCTTCGGCTGTGGGACCCGTCGCTCGATCGCATGGCCCGCGGCGGCGAACTGCGCCTTCGCCGCAGCGACGCGGACCCGATGATCGCTGGACGAACCCACGAGCACCTCGACCAGTACTTCAACGGCGTCCCCGTGTACGGCGCCGACATCGCCCGCCAGATCGCCAACGGCGTCACCGTCTCGGTCTTCGGCACGGTCTATTCCAACCTCGAACTGAACGTCGAACCGGTCCTCACCACCGAAGGTGCCGCCGACGCCATTCGGCGCGACAGCGGCGTGGAACTGGGCGGACCGGCGCTGCCACAGCTGCTCATCCTGCCGGACGCCGATCGCGCACGGCTCGTCTATCACGCCTACGCGTACTCGACGGAGGGCGCCTTCGAGTACTTCATCGACGCCGTGACCGGCGCCATCGTCGACCGGCGCGACGCCGCGCAGCGCGAAGCCGCCATCGGCAGTGGCGTGGGCGTCCTTGGCGACACCAAGAAACTGAGCGTCTTCCACGCAGGCGGCGTCTACTTGACCGACGATCCGCTGCGGCCGCCGCTCCTGCGCACCTACGACATGCGCGAGAACCTGACCCGCACGCTGAGCGCGCTCAATGGGCTCCTCTTCCTCGGCGCGACGGACGAAGGCACGGACACCGACAACACCTGGACGGACCCCGCCGTGGTCGACGCGCACGCCTACGTCGGGTATGTCTACGATTTCTACTACCGCCGGTTCGGCCGTCAGGGGCTCGACAATCGCAACGGTCAACTGCGAAGCATCGTTCACCCGGTGTCGCGTTCAGCCGCCTTCACTCAGTCGTCGTCGGTGCTTGGCAGCTACTACGCGAACGCCTTCTTCGCCACCGGCCTGGACATCATGGTGTTCGGCGAAGGGTTGCCGGCCAACTACCCGAGCGCGCAGCGGTGGAACTACCTCTCGGGCGCGCTCGATGTCGTCGGTCACGAGCTGACGCACGGCGTCACGCGCTACACGTCAAATCTCATCTACCTCAACGAGTCCGGCGCGCTGAACGAAGCCTTCTCGGACATGATGGGCACGGCGATCGAGTTCTTCTATCAGCCCCCCGGCGGCGGGCCGCTGCAGTCGGACTATTTGTGCGCCGAGGACGTCGTGACGCCCGGCGGCATCCGGTCGCTGGCCAACCCGATCGCGTACGACGATCCCGATCACTACAGCCGGAAGGTGATCACGAACGGCGACAACGGCGGCGTCCACACGAACTCCGCGATCGCGAGCCACGCCTACTACCTGGCGATCGAAGGCGGCGTCAATCGCACCTCCGGCCTGTCGGTCACCGGCGTCGGCTTCAGCAACCGCGAGCAGATAGAAAAGGTGATGTACCGCGCGTTCACACAGCTGATGCCCGCGAGCGCCACCTACGCGGTCGCACGCGCCACCACGATTCAAGCGGCGCGGGAACTCTACGGCGAAGGCAGTCCGGCGGAACGCGCCATCATGCAGGCCTGGACCGCGGTCGGAGTCAATTGATGCGCGCGTGGCGGCCATTTCTGCTGGCGTGTGCCGGAGCTCTGGCGTGGGCGCCCAACGCGGGCGCGCAAACGCCGCCACCGCGGCCCGCGCCGCCGGCCCGGCCGGCGCCACGGCCAGCACCACGGCCGGCGCGGCCGCGCCGCGAGATCCGCATCACCCTCAACGCGGGGGCGGAACTCCTGACGCCGCGTGTCGAGGAACGCATCACGATCACCGAGAACGTCGAATCGACGCCGATCAGCGCGTCGATCCCTCTCGGGATTGCGCCGACCGTCGATGGTGGCGCCACCCTCCGTCTGTCGCCGCGCGTCGGCCTCGGCGCCTCGTTTTCGTTCGGCGTCCGCCAATCGGACGCGGAGGTCACGGCAGCGATTCCGCACCCGTTCTACTTCAACGCGCGCCGCGACGTGAGCGGAACGGCGCCCGGTCTGGACGGCCGCGAACTGGCGATTCACGGCGAGGTGCGCGTCTATCTCCGCGAGTTGCGGTTCGCCGACGTCGCGATTGTCGGCGGGCCGTCCGTCTTCCTCGTGCGGCAGGATCTCGTCAATCGCGTCACCTACACCGAGGCCTACCCGTACGACACGGCGACGTTCTCGGGCGTCACTACGGAATCGACATCGGGCACCCAGGTGGGATTCAACGTCGGCGCCGACATCGTACGGCGGCTGCGGCGGCGCAACGTGGCGCGAAAGGTCGGCGTCGGCGTGCTCGTGCGATACACGGGCGCGTGGGTCGACGTTCCGGTCGTCGGGAACACGACGACAATCCGCACCGGCGGACTGCAGGCGCTGGCCGGCTTCCGGTTCTGGTTGTAGCGCGCTATGCTTACAGGGAAGCTCCATGCCTACTCTTTTCCACAACGTCTGGAACGCCCATAAAGTCCGCACGCTGCCGAGCGGTCAAACCCAGCTCTTCGTCGGCCTGCATCTGATTCACGAAGTCACCAGCCCGCAAGCCTTTGACATGGTCCGGCAGCATGGCTGGAAGGTCGCGTTCCCCGAACGCACCTTCGCCACCGTCGACCACATCGTGCCGACGAGCAGCCAGAAGCGGCCGTTCATCGACCTCACCGCCGAAGAAATGACGACGGTGCTCGAGCGGAACTGCCGCGACGCGGGCATCCGGCTGTTCGCCCCCGGCGCCGACGGCGGCGAGAACCAGGGCATCGTCCACGTCATCGGACCGGAGCTCGGGCTGACCCAGCCGGGCATGACGATCGCGTGCGGCGACAGCCACACGTCCACGCACGGCGCGCTGGGCGCCATCGCGTTCGGCATCGGCACCTCGCAGGTGCGCGACGTGCTGGCCTCGCAGTGCCTGGCGCTCGACCCGCTCAAGGTGCGCCGCATCGACGTGAACGGCAAGCTCTCGCACGGCGTGTTCGCGAAGGACGTGATCCTGACGATCATCCGCCGGCTCGGCGTCCAGGGCGGCGTCGGCTTCGCGTACGAGTACGGCGGCACGACCGTCGATGCGATGTCGATCGACGAGCGCATGACGATCTGCAACATGTCGATCGAGGGCGGCGCCCGCGTCGGCTATGTCAACCCGGACGAAAAGACGTTTGCCTTCATCAAGGGCCGGAAATTCGCGCCGCAGGGTTCGGCGTTCAACCGCGCCGTCCAGTGGTGGCGCGAGATCGCCTCGACCGACGACGCCGAGTACGACGATCGGGTGACGATCGACGCTTCGTCGATCGAACCGACGGTCACCTGGGGCATCAACCCGGGTCAGTCGGTCGGTGTCACCGAGCCGATTGGCGCCGGCGCCGACGAAGAAGCGCTGCATTTCATGGGCTTCACTGCCGGATCGCGCGTCGCCGGCACCAAGATCGACGTCGCGTTCATCGGGTCGTGCACCAACGGGCGGCTTTCGGACCTCATGGAAGCGGCCAAGATCGTTCAGGGTCGCCACGTCCCACCGCACGTGAAGGCACTGGTCGTGCCGGGCTCGCAGGAAGTCAGCCGAGCGGCGGTGGCCAAGGGGCTGGATCAGATCTTCACGAAGGCCGGGTTCGAGTGGCGTGGGGCCGGCTGCTCGATGTGCCTGGCGATGAATCCGGACAAGCTCGAAGGCCAGCAGGTCTGCGCGTCCTCGTCCAACCGCAATTTCAAGGGGCGGCAAGGCAGTCCGACCGGCCGCACCCTGCTCATGAGCCCGGCGATGGTCGCAGCGGCCGCGGTCTCTGGTGAAGTCGTCGACGTGCGGCCGATGCTCGAAGAGGTACACGCCTGATGGCTGCGATTGTGGGAATGACTGGCCGCGGTCTGCCGCTCCGCGGCGATGACCTGGACACCGACCGCATCATGCCGGCGCGCTTCCTGCGCGCGGTGACGTTCGAAGGGCTCGAGCGGCACGTCTTCGAGGACGATCGCGCTTCGACGCCGGAGCACCCGTTCAACGACGCCAAGTACGCCGGCGCCTCGATTCTCGTCGTGAACTCCAACTTCGGCTGCGGTTCGTCGCGCGAGCACGCGCCGCAGGGGCTGCTCCGCTACGGCATCAAGGCGATCGTCGGCGAATCGTTTTCAGAGATCTTCCTCGGCAACTGCTCGGTGCTCGGCATCCCGTGCTTCACCGCCGAAGCGCCCGCGATCAAGCGGCTGCAGGAAGTGATCGAGAAGAACCCGGAGATCGAAGTCGAGGTCAACGTCGAGACCAACGTCATCTCCGCCGGCACGCTCGGCATCGAGGGGTTCCTGCCGCCCGGCGTCCGCGATGCGTTTCTCACCGATCAGTGGAACCCGACGGCGATGCTGCTGGACAACTTCGACGAAGTCCGCGCCGTCGCGAAAAGCCTGCCCTACGTCAGCGGCTTCTGACGACGTTCCGGTTCCGATAGGGACAAGCTTTAGCGTGTCCGGCGCCAGGCTCTCCCCGGTCAGCTCGGCTCGTGTTTGAAGCGGGACTCGCGCTTCGGCTCGGCGATGCAGAGCGAATACTCGGCGTAGAACCTCTCGCGGCCGAGCTGCTGCGCCTGCCGGTGCTGTGGGTGCTCTCGCCACGCCCGCAAGTGTTCGGGTGAATCGAACTCGATGACGCTGCACCGCTCGCCGTCCTCTGCCGTGAACGACTTGTAGGACACGAAGCCTTTCATCGTCCTCGCAAGCGCAAGCATCTCGGCAGCCAGGACCTGAAACTCATCGGCATGCTCCGGTCGAAGCCGCGAGCGAAAAACCGTGATCACCATCGGAACTTCTTACAGCGACCTCGCACCAAATACAACTCCCAGCATCATGACCGTGCCGGCAACCATGGCCGCAAGGATGGCGCGGCCAGGGACGCCGTCGCGTCGCGCCCCAAGCAACGCCCATGACGAGAACGGCACGTACAGAAACGTGGCCGTGTAGACACCTGGGGCGGCGCGGCCTTGCACGATGGTGGGAAGGATGTGAAAGAAGAGCGCGTTGACGAGCGTTGCGGCCGGGATGACGAGGCTGAGCACCGGGCGCCGCCACCCGATTCGCGCGAAGACGAGCGCGGCGATGACGAGCACCGCGTTGGCCACGAAGAACCGCGGCGTCGGCATCACGATGCCCAATGTCTGGACGGCCCACGCTTGCCACCCAGTCAAGTACTCCTCGACGACGTGGAGTCCGCATGACACGGCGACGACCCAGAGGGTCCATTCGCTCGTCTGAGGACGGCGCGTCTGCACGGCGACTCAGGCTCCAGCTTCAAGAAGCAAGGCTCTCACCCACTCGCTGGTTGCGGCTTCCTGGACGCGTCTTCCGCGGCCGTCGCGATCGCTCAGTCTGGCACCGCGCTGAATCAACAACTTCACGATGGCAGCCTGTTGTTCGCGCGCCTGTGGAGAGCCACTGCCTCCGCGCCCCGTCGTTTGAACCGCAAGGTGCAGCGGCGTCGACCCTGACTTGTTGGGCTGCCGAGCGTGCGCGCCGCCATCGAGAAGCGCTCGCACCGCCGCCAGCGACCGCGTGCGCACCGCGCGGTGTAATGGCGCGACGCCGGAGCGGTCCAGCGCGTCGGGATCGGCGCCAACCGACAAGAGGAACTCGATCGTCTCTGCCTGCGCGGCCTGATCCCACCGATTCGCGTCCGCCGCGTAGTGAAGCGGCTCGGCGCCGCGACGATTCTTCGCGCGAATCACGGCGCCGTGCTCGATTAGCAGCTTCGCAACCGGACGCCGAAACGCGGCCGCGGCCATATGGAGAGCCGTGTCGCCAGCGTAGAGGTAGTGCGCGATGTCGGCGTAGAAGAAAGACGATGCGCCTTGGCGGGTCGCCCCGACCGGCGCAGCCATCGAGGCGAGCGCCCGGTTCTGGACCAGATGCCGCGACACCTCGTCGACATTTCCGTCGACGACGACGCGAATGAAATCGTGGAATTCGTCTGACATCACGCTTGTCACGCTGAACGCCGAGACCGCCGAGCACGCCAAGTCTCAAACCTGAATTCGGCTGGGACTCCGAACCACTGGCAACGCGCAAAGGCGGTTTCGAGTTCGTCCCACGTCATCAGTCCCTCTAAGTGTCCCGATCGCGCGATTCCTGACGCTCCTGACCAGCCGATCGACTCTTCTCTTGAGCCACGGCGAGAAACGCGTTCGCGGCGTGCGAGCGATGAGCCTTGCGGCAAACCAGTGTCATCTGACGCTTGCGTGACAGCCCCGCGACTGGCAGCGCCACGAGCCGGCCACTCGCGATTTCAGTAACGGCGCAGCGTCGCGGCAAGAGGGCGACACCGAGTTTCAACTCGACGGCGCGCTTGATCCCATCGAGGCTGGGCAGCGCGATCACCATGTTGAGTGACACGTGGCGTTCCTCGAACATCCGCAGGACGCGCTCGCGCGCTGGCGACGGATCGTTGTGGGCCACGACCGGCTCACCGCCGACATCCTCCATCGTCACCTGACGCCGCTTGGCGAACGGATGCGAAGGCGGCACGAGCAGCACCAGCTCGTCGCTGCCGACGACGACCTCGAGGAGTCCCTCTTCGGCGGGACGGAAGGTCAGCGCGCCGAAGTCGAGGCTCCCCTGTTGCACTTCAACCGCGATCTGACGCGCCGGGACGCGGCGGACATCGACGGCGATGTCCGGCACCTTGGCGCGGAAGCTGGCGAGGAGCGGCAGCAGCGTGTGAATCGCCGCTTCGTTGGCGCCGATGAGCACGCGGCCGCGGCGCAGGTCGCGCAGCTCGCGCATGGCCGACTCGGTTTCTTCAGCCAGCCGCACCAGCCGCTGGCCGTAGTTCTGCAGCACCCGCCCGGCGTCGGTCAGCGTCCCGCTCTTCGAGGACCGGTCGAACAGCTGTTCGCCAAGGTCCTCCTCGATTCGCTTGACCGCCTGGCTCACGGCCGGCTGAGTCCGGTGCACTTTCGCGGCCGCGCGCGAAAAACTGCGCTCCTCGGCCACGGCGAGGAAGATGCGGAGGGCCGTCAGGTCCATAAATTGCAGTTATTGTAACGTAATCATTATCACTTTGACTTCTAACCTGCCAGACCGTAAAACTGGCCTCACTATGAGCCACGACGCCACCCGCATCATCGTCTTCGACACGACGCTCCGAGACGGCGAACAGGCCCCCGGCTTCTCGATGGACGTGACCTCGAAGCTGACCCTGGCGCGGGCGCTGGACGCCCTGGGGGTGGACATCATCGAGGCGGGCTTCCCCATTGCCTCGCCGGCGGATTCCGAAGGCACCCGCCAGGTGGCGCGCGAGATCCGGCGGCCGGTGATTGCCGCGCTGGCCCGCTGCCGGACCATCGACATCGAGGAAGCGGCGCGAGCGCTCGAACCAGCGGAGCGGAAGCGCATTCACACGTTCCTGGCCACCTCGGATCTGCACCTCGAGCGCAAGCTCCGCATCACGCGCGAACAGTGCCTCGAGTCGATCGTCGACGCGGTCCGTCTGGCCCGGCAGTACACCGACGATGTGGAGTTTTCGGCAGAGGATGCGACGCGCAGCGATCGCGACTTCCTCTGCCGGGTTGTCGAAGCCGTCATCGCGAACGGCGCGACCACGGTCAACCTGCCCGACACGGTCGGCTACACCGTGCCGGACGAAATCCGCGAGTTCTTCCTGGAGATTCGCCGCCGCGTTCCAAACTCGGACAAGGCCATCTTCAGCACCCACTGCCACGACGACCTCGGCCTGGCGGTCGCGAACAGCCTCGCCGCTCTTGAAGGCGGCGTCCGGCAGATCGAGTGCACGATCAACGGCATCGGCGAGCGAGCCGGCAACGCCTCGCTCGAAGAGCTGGTCATGGCCTTGCGAGTTCGCCAGGATCGTCTGCCCTACGACACGGCGATCAAGTCCGAGCATCTTTACTCAGCCAGCCAGCTCCTCTCCAAGGTCACCGACGAACCGGTGCAGTCGAACAAGGCGATCGTCGGCCGCAACGCCTTCGCGCACGAAGCGGGGATCCACCAGGACGGCATGCTGAAGGATTCGCGGACCTACGAGATCATGAAACCGCAGGACGTCGGCCAGACCGCCGAGCAGCTCGTGCTCGGCCGCCACTCCGGCCGCCACGCGGTGCAGCGCCGCTGCGAGCAGATGGGGCTGTCGCTGACCACCGACGAACTCGCGCAGGTCTACCACGGCGTGATCACGATGGGCGAACACCGCAAGTCGATCGCCGACAACGATCTCCGCCGCATCCTGGATCGCGTCCGCGCGAAACAACCGTCTCACGCGTAGCGCGGCATCCCGATCATTCGCGGGATCAAAGCTTTCAACACCGAGCCCGCAGAGTTCGCAGAGCCATTCCGGTCGTTGCGAGACTTGCGTTCGACGCGGCGCCGCGAAGCGGCGGCGTCAGCGTGATCGAGCCGCAAACGAGACGGGCGCCCATTTCGAGTGAGTCTCGTTGTGCGGCTCGTTCACGCTGACCGCGCGGCCTGCTCCGCAGGCCGCCCGCGTCGAACCCCGAACATCGCACTTGAAGCAGCCCTCCGTGCCTCTGTGCCTCGGTGGCGCATTTAGAACCGGTTCTTGTGTTTCATGTTTTCGTGCCTTCGTGGCGCATTTAAGAACCCGGCCTAAAATGAGTTCATGATCCCGCTGCGGGACGTGATTCCGTCCCGTACCAAGCCGTACATCACCGTCACGATCATCGCGATGAACGCCGTGGCGTGGCTCTACGAGTTGAGCCTGTCCCGGCGCGAGCTGGCGATCTTCCTCCAGCAGTTCGGCGTCGTGCCGGCGTTCTTCGCACCGCCGACGCTCGTCACGTCGATGTTCCTGCACGGCGGCTGGATGCACGTGATCGGCAACATGTGGTTTCTCTGGATCTTCGGCGACAACGTCGAGGACCGCATGGGCCACGTCCGGTTCGTGATCTTCTATCTGCTCTGCGGGTTCGTGGCGGCGTTCGGGCAGATGGCGATCGATCCGGAGTCGACGCTGCCGACCATTGGCGCCAGCGGCGCGATTGCCGGCGTCATGGGCGCGTATTTCGTCCTCTACCCGCAGTCGCGCGTGCTGACGCTGATTCCGCTGATCATCTTCTGGGAAATCGTGGAGCTCCCGGCGATCTTCCTGCTCGGCTTCTGGTTTCTGATGCAGCTGTTCAGCGCCGGCGCGATCGCCACGACCGCGCACAACGCCGGCGGCGGCGTCGCCTTCATGGCGCATGTTGCGGGGTTTGTGGCGGGACTCGTTGGCGTCTTCGTGTTCAGGAAGAAAGAACAGCCGCGCTGGTACTGACGGTGGAAGGGCAAAGGGCAAATTGCAGAGGGCAAATTGAAACTGCCTGAGCCAACTGATGACAGCGAGCGGAAGGTCATCAAGGATGTGACCAGTCGCGGCTGGCACGTCATGAAAGTGCTCGAAGACGAGGACGAACCGGAATTTGCCTACACGATCGGCCTGTTTCACTCCTTCAAGCATCCCGAACTGATCGTCGTCGGACTGCCGCTCGATCTTGCGCACCAGGTCCTGAATGCGGCCGGAGAAACCATTCGGCGCGGCGCACAATACGCGCATGGATCCTTTTCGCGCGAGATCTTCGAGCGCCATGACAGCGCCTTCCGTCAGATTCAACCGGAGTCGAGCGTCAACTATCTGGGATGGAACTTGTGGTTCTACGACGGCAAGTACTTTCCAGCCTTGCAGCTGATCTGGCCCGATGATGAGGGGCGTTGGCCCTGGGACGCACAAGCGAGCGAATGGGCGCGCGAGCGACAACCCCTTCTCTAACCTCTAACCTCTAACCTCTAACCTCTATCTTCGCTGCTTCTCTCTGACGCCCCGATCGACCCTCGCAATCTCAACCAGCAGCGCCTCGAGCGCTTCCTCGTACGCTTCGGCCGTCATGGCGGATTTCTTCACGCGCAGCGCTTCCAGATCCACGTCGAGCTGCTGGCGCCGGCGGAGAAGCGCCGTGAGGTCGGCATCGCCGGTGTCCTCGATCCGCGGCTCCGGCTGTAAGTAGGTGACCTTGGCCACGGCGCCGTCGACGCCCGCCGTGCCCGCTTCGACACCGACACCGCCGCCCGTGTCGTCGAGCATCGCGCGTTCGGTCGCGAGCTGCCCTTTCTGCTCGTAGGCGAGCCGGACACGGTCGCTGGCGTAGACAAACGCCTCCCAGACCGAGATCCGCTGGTTCTTGTCGAGATCGGCGGTCTCGTCGGTCAAGCCGCGGATGAAATGCTCAGGAAAGACCGTCTCGAAGGTCTGCTGCGCGGAATCGTTCGCGGTCACCACGATCCGGCCGCGGCCGGCCAGGCGGCGGAGGAAGGGGTAACTGCCGCTCGCGGTGTCGACAAAGACCACCTGCGCGGCGATCGGCTTGAGCAGACTCGCCCATTCGTCGACGGACAGATCCGGACCGACGAGATTGAACTTCGCCGTATCCTCGTCCGCCGCGGAACCGTGACCGATGAGCATCACGAACAGCACATCGTCCTTCGTCGTCCGCATCTGGAACTGGCGCAGCGCCGCGGCGACGTTCGCACGGGTCGCCGACGATGCGGCGTTGGGACTGCCGTCGCCGAGCATGACGAGATGATCGGCGGCATAACCGAACGCGTCGCGAAGCACGAAGGTCAGCTGTTGCCGCCAGCCGTCGTACTTGCGCGCGTACTCGTCGCCACCCGACGCGCCGGTGACGACCAGCGCAAAGCGATCGCCAGCGCGGACCGGAGCCGCAGCCGCCAGCAGCATGACGACGGTCGCGCCAATCGCGCACCGAATCATCGCAGCCCCCAGGTCCGCCGCAGGATCCATTCGCCGGCAACCAGCGCGAGCACGATTGCAAACGCCCACGGTTCCTGCCACAGATCGCGGCGCTCCGGTTCGAGAGCCGAGGGTTGACGCGTCGCCAGCTTCTCGACGAGACGACGGGCGTCGTCCGCGGGCAGATATTCGCCGCCGGAATCCGCGGCGATGCGGCGCAACAGCGCGTCATTCAGCCGCGGCTCGGCGAACTCGCGGTCGCTCCCGCCGACTGAAAACCAGCGATCGGTCGTGCCAAGCTCGGCCGCTCCCTGCTTCGCCTCGACGTGAAGCCGGTAGAGCCCGGCGGCCGGCGCGGCGACGCTCGCCGCAAACCGTCCGTTCCCGCTTGGCCGCATCTGAATCGCCGATGTTCCGCCGCCCGGCGGCGTCAGGGTGACGCTCACGGCCGCGTCGCTGACGGCGGAAAAATTCCTGTCGCGCACGTCGAGCATGACCGACGCCGTGTCGCCGGCTTCGAGATCCGGCGACACGGTGACCGTGACCGGATCCGGCGCGTCCTTCGACAGCCATCTGAGCGCCTGACGCCAGAAGAATTCGTAGCGCCGGTCGGTCGCGGGCTGCAGCATCCGCCAGCGCCACGCCGCCTCGCCGCCAAACACCATGGAGCGGCCGCGGCCGTAGCGTTGAACGGCGAGGACGGGCAGCAGCGTTCCGTTCGGCGACGCGCCAAGCGCCAGCACCGTGGCACCGGCGCGCGCGCCGCCAAGCGGCGCGATCGCCGCGAGCGGCGGCAGCGTCTCCCACAGCCGGCGCGTGTCCTGCGCCTCGGTCCCGATCCGCATCACCGGATGATTCTGCCCTTCCGGCGTGACGACGATCGTGTGTCGGAGCGCCGGGGCTTCCTCGAGCGGCGCGGAGGCCGGTCGCGTGCCACGCCGATCGTTCAGCTCGACCGGCAGGACATCCTCGAGCGGCGTCCCGATCAGGCCGCGCTGCTCGAACGAGCGCCCGCCAAAGACCAGGAGACCGCCGCCGCGTTCGCTCACGAACTCCGCGAGCATCGTCAACTGCGGCCGCGTGAAGAAGTCGCCTTCGATGTTCGCGATGACAATCGCGTCGTAGGCGAACAACCGATCTTTGCTGGACGGAAATCCGGTCGTCAGCGCCGCGGCGCGCCCGCCGCCTGCCTGCACCAGAAACGTGTCGGCGTTCTCGTCGTTCTTGCCCTTCCGCACGACCGAGTCGATCTCAAGTCCGGGATCGTCGAGGAGCGCGCGCATCATGAAGTTGTGGTCGTAGCCCGGCGCGCCGGCGAGGATCAGAATCCGGCGCTTGCGGCCGGTCGGGCTCACCATCGTGCTGCGCGCGTCGTTTTCGGGAATGGCATCGGCGGATTCCGCGGCGACCTGCGCGGTGAAGACGGTGGGCCGCAGCGGATCCGGCGACACGGTGAAGATCTCGTCAACCGGTGCGCCGTCGGTCTGGGGTTGAATCTGACGGCTCTCGACCAGCTTCCCGTCCGCCAGTACGCGGAGCTGAAACGGCGGGCGGCCGAAGCCGCGGCTCGAGGCCAGCACGTGCAGGTCGACAGTCGTTTCGTCGAGGCGCGGGTCTGACGCCGACACATTCACGACTTCACGATCCGGAATGCCGGCCGGCGCGCCGATGCCAATCGTAAAGATCGGCGGGCCGCCAGCCTGGCGATCCGGCGTCGCGGCGCCACCGGTTTCGGCGCCGTCGGAGAGCAGGACGATCCCGGGAATCCGCTGGCCCCTGAACCGGTCGCGCGCGGCAGCAATGGCGGACGACAGGTCCGAGCGACGTGCGTCGGCACGCAGACTGTCGACGGTTGCCGGCGCCAGCGCGTCGCCGATGCCGAACAGCTCGATGCGTCCGGATGCCGCCAGTGCCGGCGCCAGTTCGGAACGGACGATCGTGGCGGCACGCGTGAGCCGTGCTTCGCCATTGGCGTCAGCGATCCGCATGCTCCGCGATTGATCGACGAGGATCGGAATGACCAGATCGCCGGTCTCCGCGGGCTGCCGCAGCAGAACCGGCCGGCAGAGCAGGATGACGATCGCCGCGAGCGACAGCGCGCGGAGCGTCGTCAAGGTGCCGCGCGCGACCGGCGAGAGCGGCACGAGCGGCCGGCGGTACGAGAGATACGCAACGCCCGCAACCGCCACCGCAACGAGCGCCGCCAGCCACCAGGCAAGGGGCGAAGCAAACTGCATAGGCGCCCGCTAGGGCTTCTTCTTCGCGGCCAGCGCGCGGAAATAGCTGTCGACCTGACGCTGATACGCGGCCGGGGCGGTATCGTCGGCGCCCGCGGCCAGACGATCCTTGGTGTCCTTTTCCTTCAAGCGCGCGGCGAGCGACGACTCGACGCTTTCGAGCGCGGCGGTCGCCTGACGCTTGAGTTCCTGCCACTTGGCAAAGTCCTGCTTGAACGCCTCCGTGCCCGGCGCCGAGAGCACCATGCCTTGCGTCTCAAACGTCCGGCCGGGACCGCCACGGCCCGTCGTCCCCTGGCCGCGCGTGTCGTCGAGCAGTTGGCGGACCTGTTCGAGCTCGCGCTCAATCTCGGCGCGAAGGCGTTCCGAATCCTGCCCACCGCCAGCGGCGGATTGTCCCTGGCCGCGAGGGTCTGGCGTGGCCTGGGCCAGCTGCTCCATCTGCCGCGTGAGATCGTCCATGCGCTCGCGCAGGTCCTGGGCGCGCGCGAGCTGATCGGCCATGCGCCGCGATTCGTCGTCGCCCGAGCGGCTCGCGACCGCCAGCCGATCGGCGAGGCGATCGAGCGCGCGGGCGATCTCTTCTTGACTACCTTGGGTACCGGCTTGGCTCCCTTGGGTGGCGTTGGATTGCGCCGGTTGCTTGCCGTCGTTGCTCCGGCCACCGCGGCCGCCGGCGCCGTCCGCGCTCGCACGCATCGCCTCCGCCGCCTGCTCCATTCGCTCGGCGAGCCGCTGGCGCTGGAGATCTTTCGACGCTTCACCAGCAGCCTGCGCCAGACCGCGTTGTTCGGCGCCGGCCTTTCCGCCGCTCGAACTCTGTCCAGCCTGACGATTGAGCGCCTCTTCGATCTGCCGCACGCGCTCGGCCAGCCGTTCCTGTTCGCCAGCCATACGGCGGAGCTGATCGGATGACGGCGCGTTGCTGCCACCGCGCCCAGCCTGCGAAGCAATCTGGCGTTCCGCGTCGGCAAGTTGCCGCGCTTCGAGCTGCGCGTCGCCGAGCGCGCGGCGCTGCCCATCGGGCGACGCATTCTGGATCTGCCGCTGCAGTTCGCGCAGGCGATCCAGCGCTCGCGAGGCTCGCTCGCTCGCCTGCCCGGCATCGTCGCGGCGCAGGTCGCTGGTCGCGCGGCGCATTTCTTCGCTCACCGCGTTCATGGCGTTGCCCTGCGCGCTACCCTGGCCGTTCCCCTGGGGCTGCGAGCCAGTCGGCGCGCCTTGCTCGCCCGGACGCCGCTGACCGGATTCGCCGGGGCGGCCGCTCTGTCCCGCCTGCTGTCCAGGCTGGCCGCTCGGCTGCTGCCCCTGCCCTTGCTGCTGACCGGACTGCTGCGCCTGCCCGGCCTGCCCGGCCTGCCCTGCCTGCCTTTCCTGCCTTTCCTGCCCTTGTTGCTGCCCCTGCTGGCGCGCCAGCTGTTGCGCGATCTCCTCGGCGCGCTGCCGCAGTTCGTTTTGCTCGCGCGTCAGCTCCTCGAGCGCGCGTTTGCGCTCTTCGGATGTCATCTGCTCCTGATTCCGCGCCAGGTTCTGCTGACGCCGGAGCAGTTCGTCCTGTCGGCTCGCCAGATCCTTGATGCGATCGATGGCGCTGGCCTTTTCTTCTTCCTTCTGCGCCGCGCTGTCGCGGTTCTCGTAGTTGGTCTGCTGGTGCCGCGCCAGCTCCTTGTCGAACAGGCTCGACAGATCCTGGGACGCGCGATTGTTGCCGGCGCCGCTCCCGGCCTGCTGCTGAATCTGCCGCTTCTTCACATCGGCCTGCGCCTTGAGCAGATGATTCAGCGCGTCCATCTCCGGCGCCACCGCATCGGCCGTGGACAGCTTGTCGAGCGCGGTGACGGCGCGGCCCATGGCGTTCGACGCCGCCGTCATGTCGTCTTCCTCGGCGAGCGTCTGCCCGGCGCGCGGTCCGGGCGGCGGTGGTGGCGGCGCACCGCCGCGGCCGGGATTCGGCCGGGCGCGCGGGTCGCGCATGTTGGACTGCCTGAACGCACTCGACGCCTGCTCGACGCGAACCTTGAGCTCCCGCTCCGCCTGACCGACCGCGCGGATGTCCTCGCTCGACTTCGCGCCGTTCGCGCTGCGCGATCGGCGATCGAGCTTCCAGGTCGCGACGATGATTTCCTTTTGCGCGTTGACCAGATCGTCGAGCTGCTGATTGCCCTGGCCGCCGCCCATCGCCGCCTGGCTCTGCGCCAGCGTGAACTCCTCCTCGAACGGTTTCACCTCGAGGAAGAAGATGTCGCTGCGCGCTTCGCTGGATCGCTTGCCGCGTGGAATGTCCCTGGCGCGCACGTAGTAGCTGACGAAATCCCCCGGCCGCACGTCGAGATCTTCGAGGAAGAGCGTGTCGCGGCCGACCGCGGAGGTGCCCTGCGGCGTCATCTTGAGCGGCACGACGGTTTCGGGTCCGCCGCGCAGCGCGTAGACCAGTTCGAGCGAGCGGATGCCGAAGTCGTCCTGCGCCTCGGCCTCGATGTCCACTTCTTCGAGCCGGGTCACGCGGCGATCGCTGGCCGGCCGTACGACATGCACCTCGGGCGGCCGATCCTCGAGGGTGCGGATGAAGTATTCCGTGTCGCCGCGGCTCGCCAGCCCTTCGCGATCGGCGAGCGTGACGCGGTACGAACTGTCGGAGGCCACCTGCAGCGAGCCGCTGAACAGCCGATCGGAGTTTTCGGCAACGAGCTCGATCGGCTGATCGCCGGCGAGCATCAGCTTTCCGGATGCGGCCGGCCGATCGGTGTGCACGTGAACGCGGACGTCCGTGCCCGCGGGCGCGTAGATATCGCCGCCGTCCGCCTCGACGCGGTCGGGAATGGCAAACGCTTCAGGAAACTTGTACTCGACGTCGATCCGGGTCACCCGCGGCGCTCTCACGACCGACACCGTGAAAATCTTCGAAGACGCCGGTCCGGCCGTCACCCGGTAGCGGAACGATCGGCTCAAGCCGCTCATCGAGAGCGAGAAACGGCCGTCGGCAGTCGTCTCCATCTCCGCCGGCCGCCACTCTTCCTCGCCCTCACCTTCGGCGCGCAGCAGCTGCGCGATCACCGGCGCGCGATTGCCCACCAGGTGCGCGCGGACCGTGAGACCCGATCCGGCTTCGATGCGCGCGTCTCCGGGCTCGACCTGCAGTTCGATGCGCGAGGGGAAGAGCGCAAGCGCGATCGCGTCGTACGACTGACGGACCTGATCGCGGACGACGTACCCCAGGACGCCGAGCACCACGACGGCGGCCGCCGCCAGGAGCGCCATGCGCCGCAGCAGGCGAGCTGCCACGACGCCATCGGGCTCGACGACGGCAATGGCTCTGGCTGCGTCCCGCAGCATCGCATCGGCGAGCGGACTGCGCGTGGCCGGGTCCGCCGCGGTTTCGACGCCAACCGCGCTGACCAGCCGCTCGTCGAGTTCGGGATAGCGCTCCTCGATGAATCGCGCGATCCGGGCATCGGCGGGACGGTCGGCCACGCCGCGCAGCCCCCACACGAGCACGCCAATCGCCGTGACGAGTACGGCGACAGCCAGTGCGGCTTCGATGGCCACGTTTGTCGGGATGACGCGCGTGGCGAGATAGCCCAGCGCAAGGACGGCCGCTTCCGCCAGCGCGATCCGGCCGACCGCCTTCGACACGACGACCTGGCGCCAGCGCGATCTGACGCGGGCAAGCAGGTCGGCGATGGGACGGTAAGACTCGCTCATGGTTCAGACGATCCGCGCGGCCACGAGACTCTCAGCCGCAAGCGCCGCGGCCATCAGGATCAACGCATAGCGCCAGAGGTGCTGCTGCTCCTCCTGCTCACGGGCTTCGAGACGTTCGGCCGACACCGCCTCGCCGCCGTCGTGGAGGACCGCGGATTGGAATTCCTCGACGCTCAACCGTCCGGCGTCGGCTTCGGACGGATCGACGTTGACGCTGATCGGTCTTGGCGGACGCCCGCGCGAATCGGCGAGCGTCGCGATGCCCGGCGCCGGACGCACACCGTTCGGCACCGCGCCAATCGCGTAATCAGACGACTCACGCGTCCGCACGAGATACTGCAGTGCCTCGTGCATGAACGGCACGAACGTCGCGTGAACCGGAAAATCGTTCCATGCTTTTCCGAGATCGGACGCAAAGATCAAGGCGCGCCCTTCGCCGAACGAGCAGTCGACGAGCGCCGGCTCGCCACTGCTGAATTGGGCCAGCGTCTGGCAGCGCGGCGCGCGGATGCTGCTCACGCGCTGGAAGCGGACCAGCGACAGCGAAGACATGCCGCTGAACATCCGCAGCACGGGATGCCGGCTGTCGATCGGCGCAAGCGTCCGCGCAGCGGCGGCCGTGCCGTCTCCCGCGACCGCCGTCGAGGCCAGGCCGCCGAGGATCTCAGAGACCGCGTCGCTATCGATGTCGCCGCCGGCGGTCAGCAGCAGGCCGCCGCCGCTCTGGAGATAGGTTTTGAGCAACTCACGGCCATGATGCTCGAGACCGCGCGTCGAAACCACCACGACCGCCATATGGCCGTCGAGTCGCGCCTGGGTCCACGATTGAAGCGCGGCGCCGCTGACGCCTTCGGCGTCAAAGGCGCTGCCGTCGCCGCCGACGGCGACGAGCGCCTGCTCGATGTAGAACGCTTCGCGGCTGTTGTCGCCGCTGGCCGTGACAACCAGGACCGACGGGCGGCTCGCCGTATCGAGGATCACGTAGCGCGTGTTGTCGCCCTGAACGCCGCGAGCGTCGTCCACCGTGAGGCTCGCCCACCGCGCCTTCGGCAGCGGCAGCGCAACGGTTGCTGCCTGACCCGCCGAGAGAGCGACGGTCGTCTCAGCACTCGTCACCGCCGTCGTCCCGTCGTCTGGAGTCGCGTTCGTTTTCAGGGTGAGCTTGGCTTCGCTCGCAGTGCCGGAATTCTTCACCGCGGCCGTCAGCTGCCCGCCCTCCATCCGGAACGCGGTCACCGCAAGATTCGGCGGCATCGCGCCGATGTCGGCGACCTCGACCTTGACCGCCGACGGCAGCGAGATCCGATCGCCGGGATCCCAGCCCGTCGCCTGGAGGTCGGTCACGACCACAATCCGTCCGGCGCGGCCGCGCAGCAGATCGTTGGCCGCGCCCAGCGCGACGCGGTACCGCGATGCGCCGAACCCAGGGGCTGCCGCGGCGACCGCAGCGAGCGCGGGACCATGGTCGGCCGATACCGGCGCCACCGTTCGCGCCGCCGTATCGAACAGGACGACGCCAAGCGGTCCGCGCGAGGCGGCCTCGCCGATGACCTCCCGTGCGCGCGCTCGGGCGCGGTCGAATTGCCCCGGCGCCGACATGCTGAGCGACGTGTCGAGCGCGACGATGGTGACGCCGGACGAGCCCGCCGCGAGCGGCGTGGCAAAGAACGGCCGGGCGAAAGCGAGCGCCAGAAGGACGAGCGCGGCCACACGAAGCGCCAGCAGCAGGAGTTCGCGCAGACGCCGGCGCTCCGAGGTTTCGACCGGCGCCGACGCCAGCAGATCCACCGCCGAGAATTTCACGCTCACATCGGGCTGCCGCTTCAGCAAATGCAGCACTATGGGTACGGCCGCCGCCAGCGTCCCGACAAGGAACAAGGGAGAGAGGAACGCCACTAGACGTCTCTCTCCAATTCTGAATTATCAATTCTCAATTGAGAATTCATAAGGACCGCCCGCGGGTATGCAGGTACGCCAGAAGCGCGAGTTCGAGCGGCTGGTCGGTGGTCACCTGGTGGTAGTCGATGCCGACCGCGCCCAGCTCGCGCCGATAGCGCGCGACCATCGTCTGCAGCGACTTCAGGTAGTGATCGCGCACGACGCCGGGCACGGCCATGACCTCGCGCCCGGTTTCGAGGTCCTCGAAACGGGTCGCCTTCTCGAACGGAAACGTCGTCTCGTCGGGATCGAGCAGGTGAAAGACGATGACGTCCGTGCCCCTGAATTGAAAGTGTTTCAGGCCACGAATCACCCGCTCGGGATCGTCGAAGAGGTCCGAAATCAGCACCACCAGCCCGCGTTTGGTCAGGGAGTCGGCAAGCTGGTGCAGCGGTTTCGAAACATTCGTCTGCTTGCCGAGCCGCAGCCGTTCGAGCGTCACCAGGATCGCCCGCAGTTGCCCGGGCCGTGCGCTCGCCGCCAGCATCCCGACGATCTGATCGTCGAACGCCGTCACGCCGGCGCCGTCACGCTGACGGTTCATCAAGTACGCCAGCGACGCGGCAAGGCACTGCGCGTACTCGAACTTCGTGATCCCGTGCGCGCCGTAGCCCATCGACGCGCTCACGTCGAGCATGATGTGGCAATTGAGGTTGGTTTCCTCTTCGAACTTCTTGACGTAGTGCCGATCGCTGCGCGCGTAGACCTTCCAGTCGATCGTCGAGAGATCGTCGCCGGGCATGTACTGCCGGTACTCGGCGAACTCGACGCTGAAGCCCTTGAACGGACTGCGATGCAGGCCTGACAGGAAGCCTTCGACGATCGTCCGGGCTTTGAGCTCGAGCGATCCGAGGCGCGCGATGACTGCTGGATCGAGCAGCTGCCGGGTTCGCGCGGTGGTGGTCATGGCTTACATTCCGCTCTTGGGAACCGGAACCGTCTCGAGCAGCCGATCGACGATCGCATCCGAGTTGATGCGTTCGGATTCGGCATAGAAGTTCGTCATCACGCGGTGACGGAGAATCGGCCGCGCCAGCGCCTGAATGTCCTTCACCGACACGTTGTAGCGGCCATGCATCAGCGCGCGCGCCTTGGCGCCGCGCACCAGGGCCTGCGACGCACGCAAACCGGCGCCCCACTTCACCCACTTCTCCACGTATTCGGGCGCGCCCGGGCGTCCCGGCCGCGACGCGTCGACCAGCCGCACGGTGTAGCGCGCGACTTCCTCCGCAATCACCACCTGCCGCGCCAGCGCCTGGAACTCCAGGATGTCCGGACCGCTCAGCACCCGCTGTGGCTTGGCCCGATCCGCGCCGGTCGTCTGCGTCACCACCGCCACTTCGTCGTCTTCGTTGAGATACGAGATGACGATGTTGAACATGAAGCGATCGAGCTGCGCCTCCGGGAGCGGATAGGTGCCTTCGAGCTCGATCGGATTCTGCGTCGCGAGCACGAAGAACGGCTGCTCGAGCGCATACGTGCGCCCGGCCGCGGTGACGTGATACTCCTGCATCGCCTCGAGCAGTGCCGCCTGCGTCTTCGGCGGCGTGCGGTTGATCTCGTCGGCCAGGATGATCTGCGCGAAGATCGGCCCCTTCACGAAGCGGAGGCGGCGGCTGCCCTGTTCTTCGTCGAGGATCTCCGTGCCGGTGATGTCCGACGGCATCAGATCCGGCGTGAACTGAATCCGCTTGAAGTCGAGATCGAGAATCTCGGCGATCGTCTTGATCAGCAGCGTCTTGGCCAGACCGGGCACGCCGGTAATCAGACAGTGGCCGGCCGTGAACAGCGCGATGAGCACCTGTTCGACGGCCTCGTCCTGCCCGACAATGACTTTGCGCAGTTCCGCCAGAATCCGCTCGCGCCCCTCGGCGACGCGTTCAGCGCCGAGGGCAGGTGTCGATGACAGTCGGTCCAAAGAAGTGGCTCCCGCTCAGTGCGTCAGCGCGTAGACGACTTCGTTGATGCCCATGCGGTATGCCATGGACGTGTACTTGATGTAGCCAGGATAGTCCTCGGCGTTCGACCACTCCCAACCGTCCCCCATGTCGGTGTTCCAGTTGATGAACAGCATCGGCCGCTGCTGGTCATCGAAGATCGTGCGGAGACGGGCGACGTAGCCGCCCTTCTCCCAGCTGCGCCCGGACAGAAACGACCCGAGGCCGGCAATCTGCGGATACCCATCCAGCTTGTAGAAGCAGCTGAAGACGGGATGGTCCTTCGGGAAATCGACGATCTCCCGCTCCGGAAACACCTTCTTCATCTCGCCAGCGAAGTGCTCCCACTCGAACGGTCCGTGGAAGTCGTCGAAGAGCGCCGTCCCGCCGCGCAGCAGGAACTCGCGGAGGATCTTGACTTCGTTGTCGCGCAGGATCAGATTGCCGGGCTCGACGAAGTAGATCCACGGATACGTGAAGAGCCGCGGGTCGTCCAGCGTGAGGATGATCGGGTCCTGGACGTCGATCGAGGTCGCCGTCTTCAGCCGCCGCGAGAGATTCTGCTCGGCGGCGGGTCCGTCGATGAACCAGGGATCGCCGGCGAAATCCTGCTGCTGAATGCCGGTGCCTTCGGTGACGAAGTGGTACTTGATGCGGACGAAGCGCCACTGCAGGCCGGCGAAGCGATCGTCGGACACGGTCGGCAGCTGCGCGCCGACGCGCGGTTGGAGGACCGGGGTCAGTGCCAGCAGCAGGACCACGGCCGCGAGTCGCGGACCGGGGCGATGGTTCACGGACGGCTCCCCGCCAGCTCGAGCAGCAGATTCTGGGCGCGTTCGTAGCTCGGCGCCACTTCCAGCGCCGCGAGCGTCTGGCGGCGCGCTTCGGGCCGCTTGCCGCTCTTCAGGTAGCTCTCCGCCAGATCGGTGTGCGCCGCGGCCTTGTCGATCGGGTTGAGGCCGACGACCGCCTTGAAGTGGCGCGACGCGGCTTCGGGCTGATTTGCGGCCATCAGAATCCGCCCGAGCCCGCTCTGCGCATCCGCATCGAACGGATCGATGGCGACAATCCGCTGATAGACCGGGCGCAGCCGCGCCCAGTCCGACGGATTCTTCTCCCGAATCATCGTGGCGAGCTGGCGCGCGAGGCCGGCGTTGTCGAAATCCACCGCCACCGCGGCCTGCAGCGCGGTGATCGCGCGATCGGCGTCCTTTTTCTGCAGGGCGATCTCGGCAATCTGCTCGTGCGGGCTGTCGTCGCCGGTCGCCATCGGGACCAGTTCCGCGGCACGTTCGAACGCCTTGAGCGCGCCGTCGAGATCGTTCTCTTTGCGCAGCACTCCGGCAAGCATCATCTGCGCGCCGAAACTGGTCTCGTTCTGTTCAGCGTATTTCTTGATCGCGTCCGGCGGCATCTTCGAAAAATCGAGCCCCTCAGCCGGCCGCTTCAGCGCGACTTTCAGCTTGCCGTACAGCTTCTCGAGCGTCTGGTCGAAACCGCTCTGCATCGCGTCGAGGGTGGTGTTGAGCGCGGACTTGATCGCCGCGTCGGTGTCGAGCCCCTGCGCGTAGGCGCGCAGCAGCCGCTGCATGCCCTCCATCCCGTAGGTGTCGATGATGTGCCCGGAGAGCAGTCCGGCCTCGAAGTAGGCGATCGAAATCAAGCGCGGATTGGTGAAGGCGGCGTTGAGGTCCTTGAGTTTGATCACCTGGTCGCGGTTCATCATGTCCACGAACATGATGTCCTGGCCGCGACCCCATTCGGGCCGCTGCAACCGCTCCTCGTAGGTGGAAATGCCTTCGGTCAGCCAGCGCGGAATACGGTGCTTCGACATCTGCAGCGTGATCACGTGCGCGAGCTCGTGCCAGAGCGTCGCTTCCCACTGGAACGTGCCGGGATTTGCGCGCGGCGAGTCGAGCGCCACGACCTTGCCGAAACAGACGCCGAGCGCGCCGACCATGCCGGGGAGACCGGCGATGCGGACGGCGAAGTCGTCGTGCTTCGGGAAGATCTCGATGAGGAACGGCCCGTCGGGCGTGAAACCGTAGCGTTTCGAGAGCGTGTCGAGCGCCTGATGCGAGAGCGCGATCGCCTGATCGCCGATGACGCCGGCTTCGAACTTGTCCATCCGCACCACGAGGTTGCCGTCGCGCAGCGTCACGAACTTGTCCAGGTTGTCCATCATCATCAGGAGATTGAACGTGACCTGGCTGTAGGGATCGGCCTTGAACGAGGCTTCGAGCTGCGCACGGGCCGCGCCTTCGTCGCCCGAGCGCAGCAGATGAATGCCCAGATCCCCGGCGATCCGCGGATTGCCCGGATCGAGCGCAATCGCCTTGCGTCCGAGCTCGGTCGCTTCGTCGTAGCGGAAGTTGTGCGAGGCGAACTCGCCGACAACGCGGTAGGCCTCGCCGTAGCGCGGGTTGATGGCGAGCGCCTTGGCGATTTCCTCTTCGTATTCGGCGGGCTTGTCTTCGATGAAGGCGAGCGCGGCCATCAGCGAGTGGGCCTCGAGGCTCGATGGATTGACCTCCAGCGCGCGCTGCAGCGACTTGCGCGCCTCGTCGCGGTGGCCGGCGTCGGCGGCTTCGCCCGCGAGGAAGAGGTGCGCCGGCACGCTCGACGGATTGATTTCGAGCGCCTGCTTGACCATCTTCACCGCTTCCGGCGGGTCTTCGTCGGCCAGCGCGCGTGCGGCGCCGAGCAGCGCCGGCACGTAGCGCGGGTTGTCGCGCAGGACGGGCTGATACGACTTCATCGCCTCGCCCTTCTTGTATTTCTCGAGGAACAGGTCGCCCCACGCGGTGTTGATGGCCGCATCCTTCGGCGCGGTGCTGGCCGCGTCGCGATAGGCCGCATTGGCTTCGTCGACACGCCCGAGCGCCCAGAGCGCCCGCGCGGCACGCGCCAGGTCGCCCGGGTTCGTCGCGGTCTCGGCGATCGAGGCGACGCGAGTCAGAATCCCTGCCGCTTCGGCGCGTCCCTGCATCTGCAGCAGGAGCCCGAGTTCGAGCGCCGCATCGCTCGACGGCGCGCGCTGCGCGCTCGGGCGGAGGCCGGCTTCGGCCTGCTGATACCGGCCGCGCGCAGAATGCGCCTGCGCCGCCAGCGCGGCCACCGCCGGGTCCATGGGATCGAGACCGCTGACCAAACGCTCCACTTCGTCGTACCGGCCCTCGAGCACCGCACGCTGCGCCTGCTCGAACGCGGGAGACTGCGGACGACGGGTCTGGGCGATCGCGACGGGGATGATGATGGCGACGAGAATGAGCGCAGCGATGAGCCCGAGAACTTTGCGCGACATGCACACATTATGACGGGTTTTCGGGCGGTTTTGGCCGCTTCAGAACATCTCGTGCCAGGTGTAGAAGAGCGCGGCGTTGAGCGCCTGAACCGCCATGAATGAGCCGGTCCATCCCGGCCGCTGCCGCTCCGGGACAATCGAGGCGAGCCAGAAAAACGCGGGGAAACAGACGGCCGAGACGCGTCCGGTCGAGAGGAAACCGCCGGCGGCGAGCGGCGGCAGGATGTTGACGAGGATGAAGACGGCGTACGCCAGACCGAAGCGGCGCCAGACCGGGTACGCACTGACGATCACGAAGATGGCGCCCATGCCGTTGAGCGTGTCGAACGGCAGGACTTTCGTGAAGATGTACGGTCCCGATTCCGCCATGTAGCCGTAGTAGCGGGTCGCGAGCGGCACGAGCCCGCCGTACTGGCGGCCCCACGCGGCGTGGTTCTCGGCCCAGGCGAGCAGTTCGCCGGTGAGCGTCCAGAGATACGCCGAAAACAGCAGCATCCCGATGCCTGCGGCCGAGGCCGACAAGATGGCCGGGGTGAGCGACCTCATCGTCCGCGTGAACCCTGGCAGCGGCCGCCCCGAGGCGCCGCCGGCCAGCCAGGCCGGCAGCCACGGTTCGATGGCGATGAGGGCGAGCGGAATCGAGAGCAGGCAGCCGTTCGGCCGCGTCAACCCGACGAGCAGCCCCCACAGCGCGGCCTTCACGAATTCGCGGCGGCGGAAGTGGTAGAACGCCCCGGCGGCGCCCACCAGATAGTAGGCCTCGGTGTAGAGCGCGCTGAAGAACACGGCGAACGGATAGGTCGCCGCCACCCACACCACCCATCGCGCGCGCTCTTCGTCGAGACACTCGCGCGCGAGATGGAAGAGATAGACGAGGCCCCAGAAGAACGCGCCGAGCACGACCAGCGTGCCGCCCCAGAGAAATGCCGTCGAGGCGCCGCCGAAGAGCCGCCCCGCGAGCCGGGTCAACAGCGGCAGCGCCGGAAAGAACGCGATGTTCTGCTGCTCGCGTTCGAGATTCGCGCTGCGATAGCGGTAGCCGTCGATCGCAATGCTCATGTACCAGGTCGTGTCCCACTTGCCCTGGAGATTCATGAACTCGTTTTCGTCGTAGCGCATCGGCGGCCGCCCGTTGTTGCTGTAGCCGAGCGTGACCACGGCGAAGTAGCCGATGAACAGGATCGCCGGACGCGTACCGAGAAACGCGAGCGCCGCGATGCGGGTGGACGCGCTGCGCTTCGCCGCCTGCCAGCGGCCCGTAAGGTCGCCGACGATCGACGGCCGCGGCACGCGCCAGTGACGGATGGCAATCAGCAGCAGCGCGCCGATCAGAATGCGGTAGGGCGAGGTGATCGCGATCCGGACACCGCCAATCCGCGAACGGAATCCGCCCCATTCGAAGACGACGGCGGCGAGGATGAGCAGGACGACGGCCAGCGTGTCGACGACACGGGCCCAGCGCGGTGCCGTCAGTGGAGAGGGCGGAGACAAAACAATCCGGCTGAAGCCGTCCTTCGGCACGCTCAGGACGGCCCTGAGCCAAGTCGAAGGGCCGGACGCCACCGTCGAGCGCAGTCGGTGGAATGCTTCAGGTGCGCCGGAGTATAGCATCGCGGGCGCGGTCCTCGACCGCGATCCGCCGTACCAGCAGCGCGCCGAACAGCAGGATCGCGATCGGTCCGGCGATGCGCGCGCCGGTTACCAGCATGGCGCCCGCCAATTCCCCGACGACACCGACATAGTTCGGATGGCGCATCCATTGGTACGGCCCGGTGCGGATCGGCGCCGCATCGGGCACGACGATCACGCGAAACGTCCAGTACGGGCCGAGCGTCCGGATCGCCCACCACTTGAGCGCCTTCCCCGCCGCAAACAGCAGCACACCCAGCCACACACGCGCCATCGGCGCCGGACCGCGCACGTAGCCTTCGACGAACATCCCGAGAAACACGCCCGGATACGCCCACTGCATCCAACGGTACACATCACCGTCGGGCTCCACGCCGCCGCGCGCGCGTTGCGCCGATTCGTTCCTCGAGGCGAGTTGCGCCTCGATGATCATGAAGGCGTAAACGATGACAAAAGCGGCGATTAAGAACACGGCTCGTCGTCGGTTCGAAAGGTTCGAAAGGTTCGAAAGGTTCGAAAGGTTCGAAAGGTTCGAAAGGTTCGATTGGTTCGATTGGTTCGACAGGTTCGAGAGGTTCTGAGTTCGAGAGGTTCGAACAGTTCGAAAGGTTCGCTGCAGGGAGAAGAACCCTTCGACCCACTCGAACCCTGAACCTCTCGAACCATTCGAACCCCTCGAACCTATCGAACCAGTACGTTAAGCCACATCGCAGTCACTCGCCCGTGCCATGACCGCGCGCACAATTCCAGGCGCGAGGTGGGCGCCGAGCGTCGCGCCGCGTACCGCCAGAGGGGAACCAACGAGACGGCGAAGCGTGCGATTGAAGCGGACCTTCGGGCCGAACTCGGTGCGGCGTGACGCGGCAAGGCCCACGTGAACGCCGGACCAGCCGTGTTCGAGCGCGGTCAGCGCCGCCGCGGCCGCGAGTTCGCCGCCGCGGATCGCAAATCGCAGTCCGTCGCCGGTCATCGGATCGACGAAACCGGCGGCATCGCCCGCGAGCAGCAGCCCGTCCGGGGGCACGACCCGCGACTGCGCGTCGACTGCAAGCGGACCCAGCACGGTCGGCGGCGCGACAAACGTGGCGTCGCGAAACCGCTCGCGGAGCAACGGTTCCTCGGCGAGCGTGGCCGTCAGGAGCGCGAGCGGATTGCCGAGCGGCCCCTCGCCGGCGCGCACCGGCTTCACCAAGCACACGTTGGTCACGCCGCCCGGCAGCGGCGCCACCCCGATGTAGCGATGCGGCCGGATGTGCATCTCTCCGTAAGACGACATGCCGGCCACGCCGGTCGCATACGCGCCGATCGCCCAGCGGCGCGGCGTGGACGGATGCGCCGCCAGACCAAACGCGAAGGCCAGCGCCGAGCGGCGGCCATCGGCGGCAATCGTGATCGGCGCGTGCAGGTCGTGACGGGTGCCATTCGATCCAACTGAGACGCCGATCACCCGCGACGAACGCTCCGCCACGACCGGGCCGCGCACCGCCACGCCATCGTCGAACGCCACACCCGACGACACGGCGTCGGCCACCAATGCGGCGTCGAGCGCCGAGCGTGAAATCGAACGGCCGTAGAACCCGTCCGGGTAGCATCCCTGAACGACGATCCCGGTAGCGCCGGTCACCACCATGCCGTCGATGCGCGCGCCGTCGTTTTCCGCGGTGCGCGCGAGTTGGAGGCGTTTGAGGATCGCGAGGGCGCCGGGATTGAGCGTGTCGCCGCACAGCTTATGGCGCGGAAATTTCGCGCGCTCGAGAAGGCGCACGCGCGCCCCGGCGCGCGCCAGGACCGTCGCCGCGATCGCGCCCGCGGGTCCCGCCCCGACAACGATCACGTCTGCCGTGGATGAGGACATCAGACGCGGCCGACGACGATCGCGCTGTTCTTGGATCCGAAGCCCAGGCAGTTGCAGAGCGCCGCGTCGACCGTGGCGGCCCGCCCGAGATTCGGGAGATAGTCGAGATCGCAGGCCGGATCGGGCTCGGTCTGGTTGATGGTCGGCGGCAGGAAGTGGCGATCGATCGCCAGCGCCGAGGTGACGATCCCCGCCGCGCCGCTCGCGCCCTGGGGATGGCCGATCATCGATTTCACCGACGAGCCGGGTACTCGATCGGCGTGGGCGCCGAACACCTGACGCACCGATCGCGACTCCACGGCGTCGTTCAGCACCGTCGAGGTCCCGTGATAGTTGATATAGCCGATCGCGTCGCGATCGTGTCCCGATCGCTCGACCGCGGTCGCGATCGCCCGGACGATCTCGCGCCCGTCCGGCGCCATCTGCACGCGGTGGTAGGCATCGCAGGTGGACGCGTAGCCGTCAATCGCGGCGTAAATCTTCGCGCCGCGCTGGCGCGCGCGGTCTTCACGTTCCAGCACGACCATCCAGGCGCCCTCGCCGAGCACGAAGCCGTCGCGGCCGCTGTCGAACGGACGGGACGCCTGTGCCGGCGCGTCGTTGTAGGCGGTCGAGGTGACGCGCATGCGTGAGAACCCGAACATCATGCCCGGCGTGACGCAGGCGTCGGCGCCGCCCGAGAGCAGGATCTCTTCCTCGCCCGAGCGAATCAGCGCCGCCGCGTAGCCGATCGCGTCGGTCGAGCTGGTGCAGCCGCACGAGAGCACGTGGCTGATGCCGCGGAGCCGGAGCGAGATCGAGATCTCGCTCGACATCATCCCGACGATCGAGATCGGAATCGCGTACGGCGTCACCTTGCGCCCCTGCTCGACGAAAAAATCGTAGTACTGCCGTTCGCCGACGTCGATGCCACCGCCGCCGCTGCCGATGATGACGCCGGCGTGGTCCTGGCCGGCCCGGAGCCCGGCGTCGTTCCAAGCCTCGCGCGCGGCGATGACGCCGATCAGCGCGGCGCGCGAGTAGCGCTTGGGGTCGGCGCGATGATCCGGATCCCGGGCATCGTCGCCCGCGAGCGGCGGCAGGTCCGCGTGGGTGACGCCTTCAACCGGCGCGGCGACGCGGCAGGCAAAAGTGGCGGCGTCGAAGTCCGGCAGAGCCCGCGTCCCGCTGCAGCCGCGGCTGACGTGCTCCCAGAAGCGCTCGCGTCCCACGCCAAACGGCGAAACGACGCCAATGCCGGTAATCACGACGCGTGGTCCATGACCATTCGTGTGCTGCATATATTCGCCCCTATAGTATTTGGGCAAGCGGCGACACGGTGCCGGAATGTTTCGGACCGAATGCGCGGAAAGCTGGTCAATGCCTGCTGAACGCCCGGTGGAACGGATTTTTGTGTGGGCCGGCGGCGCGATCTTCGTCGCGGCGCTGGTCCTCACCGCGTGGACGTACCTCGTATGGTTCGGCGTCTCGCGTCCGTTTGCCGGCGCCCCGGCGATCGCGGCGGACGCCGCGCTGCTGACGGGCTTCGCGTTCCACCACAGCCTGTTCGCGCGCGAGCGCGTCAAGCGCGCCCTCGCCGGCCTCATCCCCGAGCGGTTGCTCCGCTCCGTGTACGTGTGGATCGCCAGCCTCCTGCTGATCGCGGTCGACCTGGCCTGGCAACCGGTCGGCGGCGACTTTTACCGACTGCCCGGATGGTTCGCGCTCCCTTTCGTCCTCATCGACGTTGCCGGCGTGTGGCTCGTCGCGAAATCAGTCGGCGCGATCAGCGCGCTCGAACTGGCGGGGATCCGTGTTCCCACCGTGCGCGACGACCTCGCCGCCAACGGTGTCTACGGCCTCGTGCGGCACCCGCTCTATCTCGGCTGGCTGCTCCTCGTCTTCGGTACGCCGCATCTGACCGGCGATCGCCTCACCTTCGCCGTGCTCACAACCGCATACCTCTGCATCGCAATCCCGTGGGAAGAGCACTCGCTCGAGCAGGCCTTTGGTGAGAAATACCGGCAGTACAAGGCACAGGTCAGGTGGCGGATCGTGCCGGGGGTGTACTGACAGGGGGAAGGGCAAAGGGCAAACTGCAAAGGGCAAAGGTAGAGCGCGCCCTCCAACGCCCTGCTCGGGTATTTCCAAATTTTCCCTCTGCCCTTCTACCTTTGCCCTTCCACGGAGTACCTTCGCCCTTTCCCACGCTCCACCGGCCCGCGTAAGTCCCCTCAAGCGCCCCCTCCGTTGGTCGATACCCCTACGAGTCTCTATCTGGGTACCTCCATGCGTGGTGTGCTGCTTTTTGCGGCTTTCGTCGTCGGCGCCGCCGTCGCCGGCGCTCAACAATCCACTGACGGCACGGTCGTCGGTCACGTGACCTTGACCAGCCGTGTCCGTGGGACACCGCTGCCATCCAACGTGTATCAGCCGCGCGCGGTCGGACAGCACGACAACGGTGACACGCCGGAAATCAAGAACGTCGTCGTCTATCTGAAGGGGATCACGTTCAACAGTCCGCTGCCGACGACGCACCAGGTGATTCGTCAGGAGCGCGAAACGTTCTTCCCGCGGGTCCTGCCGGTCACCAAAGGCTCGTCGGTCGATTTCCCGAACGGCGATCCGGTGTTCCACAACGTGTTCTCGCTGTCGGGCGCCAAGAACTTCGATCTCGGCCGCTATCCGATGGGCCAGACCAAGTCGATCACGGTGACCAAGCCGGGTCTGGTCAAGGTCTACTGCCACATTCACTCGCACATGGCGGCATCGATCATGGTGCTCGACCATCCGTACTTCACGGTGCCTGACACCGACGGCAACTTCACGCTCTCGCACGTGCCGGCCGGCACGTACACGATCGTCGGCTGGCACGAACGGGTCGGCGAACGCGTGACCAAGGTGACGGTCACGGCCGGCGCAACGGCCTCGGTCGCGCTCTCGCTGCCGGTCGACGCGCCATGATCGGCGTCCGCAAGCCGCCCGCGCTCCTTGGACGGACGCTTGCGTTTACGTTCGTCACGGCGATCGTGCTCCTCGGCGGTGTGCTCGCGGTCGTCCTCGTCACGGTCAGCGACCAGGTCCGGCAGACGGTGCGCGAGCACCTCGAGTCGAGCCAGCGGATGTTCGCGGCCATCGAAACGCGCGAACAGCGTGACCGGCGTCTTCAGGCGGAGAACGTCGCGGAAAGTCCGACGCTCAAAGCGGCGATGGACACCTACGCCGCCGAACAGGACGCCGCGAGCCGCGACATCCGCGCCCAGCTCCTCAACACCATCAGCGGCGAGCTGGCCAAAGTCTCCTCCCGCATCGAAGCCGACGCGGTCATCGTCGTCGACGGGCGGCAACGCGTGCTGGCGGCCTCGGGGCCCTTCGGCAACCGCTGGCGCGCCGGCGAGCCGGCGCATCTGCCGGTCGATCCGAACGACTCCGGCGCCACCGACGGCGTCGTGAGCATCGGCGACGACGTCTTCCGCGTCGTGTCGGTGCCGCTCGCGTTTTCCGATGGCGCGGCAGTCGGGTCGCTGCGGATCGCCACCAGCCTCGACCGGAATTTCGCCCAGCGGCTCGGCGATCTCGCCCGGACGCAGGTCGCGATCGTCAAAGGCGGTCAGGTCATCGCGAGCACGTTGCCCGAACCAGCGCAAGCCCGCTTCGCGGGGCTCACCAACGAGCTCGTGGCCTCTGAAGGCACGGTGGAGCTCGGCGACGACTCACACGCCTATCGCCGCCTGGTCCAGATCGGCGACACCGCGTTCTACGCCCTCGCCTCGATCGATCAGTCGGCGCGAGTGGCCGTCGGTTCGACGACGCGGGCGCTGGCCTTCATCGCGCTCGGCGCGATCTGCATCGCGCTCCTCGGCAGCATCTGGCTCGCGCACATGCTGAGCCGTCCGATCCGGCAGCTGTCGGCGTCGCTCCATGACATGGCGACCTCGCGCCGCTTCGACGTGCAGCTGCCGATGACCGGGTCGAGCCTCGAGCTGGACGATCTGACTGCGACGTTCAACACCCTGATGACGTCGGTCGCGGCTGCGGAAGCGGAAACCGACGCGGCCTACACCTCCGCCATCCGGGCGCTCGCCGCCGCGCTCGACGCCCGCGACCCGTACACCGCCGGCCATTCCGAGCGTGTCAGCCATCTCTCGGTCGCGATCGCGCGGGCTATGGAACTGTCCGAAGACGACATCGAAGTGATTCGTCTCGGCGCGCTGCTCCACGACATCGGCAAGATCGGCGTCCCCGACGAAGTGCTGCGCAAGCCGGGTCCGCTCAACGAAGACGAATTCGACATCATCAAGACGCACCCGGGGCTGGGCGCGCGCATCCTGCGCAACGTGCCGTTCCTCACGCGCCACGTCGCGATCGTCGAGCTGCATCACGAACGGCCGGACGGCCAGGGCTATCCGCACGGCCTCACGCACGAGGAGATTCCGCTCGGCGCGCACATCGTGCACGTCGCCGACGCCTACGACGCCATGACCAGCGCGCGCGCCTACCGGCCGGAGCGGCCGATCAGCGCCGCCCTGCGCGAAATCTGGCTCGGTGTCGGCACCGACTTCCACGCCGACGTCGTCGCGGCCCTCGATCTCGCCCTCAACCGCGCTGGTGCCGGTAGCGGCGACACCAGCCAACCACGTCAACGGGAGCTGCTCAGTGCGTAGGAACCTGCTTCTCGCCGCCTTGATCACGTTCGGTCCGGCTGCCTCGATCGTCTCGGCGCAATCCGAAGACCGCATCGCCATCGACAGCGCGATCGGCATCAGCCATTTCTTCGACCAGGCGACGCCGCCGGACGGCCCGGACATCATCATCGACGTGACCGCCGCGGTGAGACTTGGCGCGGGCTGGGTCGCTTACGTGCGTCCGTGGTTCCGTCAGCCGTCATCGTCAGCGCAGCCGTTTGCGAAGACGATCTATCAGGCGGCGCTGCAGTACGAGCGCAGCGGCCGAATCTCGACACGCGTCGACCTCGGCTACATCCTGTCGCCGATCGGGCTCGGCATGCTCGACATGCGGCCCGACACGAATCCGCTGGTCATGCCGCACCTCGCGTACCTCGTGCCCATGCCGGGATTCGAAACCGGCGTGCCGGGCTCGCTGCCGATCGCTTCGTCCTATCCGCTCGGCGGACAGGTCACCGCATCGACCCGCAAGTGGGATGCGCGTGCGGCGGTCATGGCCTCACCGCCGAATCGCAACTACGTCCTGGGCGCGGCGAACCCCAATCCGCCCGTCAGCCCGACGCTGATCGTCGGCGGCGGCGTGACGCCGCGAACGGGACTCCGGTTCGGCCTCGGCTACGCGACCGGCAACTACGCCACAGCCAGCGAAGTCACGGCCGCGACCGCTGGCTCGCGCGGGCTCCGCATGCTGTCGGCGGAAGCGGAGTTCGCCTTCGGCTTCACGAAAGTGTCCGGCGAGCTGACCCACGACTATCTCGAAATGGGCACTGGCGAAGCGACCGCGACGCAGTGGTTCGTCCAGGGCGTCCAGACCTTGGCACCGCGCTGGTTCGCCGCGGTCCGCCACGAGGGCGTCGACGCGCCGCCGCGCGCGCCCGGCGGCGATCGTCCGACGCTGCGGACATCCGAAGCCTCGGTCGGGTATCGTCTGACCAACGAGTTCACGATCCGCGGCAGCTTCGCGTCGCGGAAAACCTACTTCAGCCTGGATCCGGATCGTCAAGTCGGGCTGCAACTGGTCTGGGCGCGACGGTGGAGATAAGGACAGCGGAATTATCAATTCTCAATGGTCAATGGTTAATGCGTGAGGTTCGCGGACCGATCTGCGAGAGCCAACCGGCATGCACGCATTGATCATTGACCATTAACAATTGATAATTTCGAGCGTCAGCTCAGTCCCTTGACCGTCGTCTTCTACATCTCCGGTCACGGCTTCGGCCACGCGACGCGCGACTTCGAGGTCATCCGGGCGCTTCACGCACGCCGTCCTTCGCTCCAGATCATCATTCGCTCTTCGGTCCCGCGCTGGTTCGTGGAGCGCTCGCTCGGAGACGCCGTCGATCTGCAGCCGGCCGAGACCGACACTGGCGTGGTCCAGATTGACAGCCTGAGGCTCGACGAAGCGGAAACGGCGCGCCGTGCCGCGGCCTTCTATCAGTCGTTTGCCGATCGTGTGAGCGCCGAAGCCGCCTGGCTGCGTCACACCGGCGCGGGTCTGGTCGTGAGCGACATGCCGCCGCTCGCCTTCGCCGCCGCGGCGGCCGCGGGCGTCCCGGCGATCGCGCTCGGCAACTTCAGCTGGGACTGGATTTACGAGGCCTATCCCGCCTTTCATGCGCTGGCACCCGGGGTGATCGCGCTCGTCGGCGAGTGTTACGCCGCCTCGCGTCTTGCCCTGCGGATGCCGTTTCACGGCGGATTCGCCACGATGCCGCGGATCGTCGATGTGCCGCTCGTCGCGCGGCGATCGCGCCTGGGGCGCGACGAGGCGCGCCGGATTCTCGAGATCGGCGATGACCGGCCGATCGTCCTCGCCTCGTTCGGCGGACACGGCGCCGAACTTCCGTACGCGGCCATCGCCGCCGAGGGTGGCCTCACGCTCCTCCTGACCGAGCACGAGGCGCGTTCGGCCGGCATGACGCACGAATCGTCGGCGCGCTGCATCAGCGACCGCGAGATGGCCGATCGGCATCTGCAATACGAAGATCTCGTCGCCGCCGCGGACGCCGTCGTCAGCAAACCGGGATACGGCATCGTGTCCGAGTGCATCGCCAACGACACGGCGCTGCTCTACACCTCACGCGGACATTTCGCGGAGAACGAGATCCTGGTGTCCGGGATGAAACCGGTTCTGCGCACGCATTTCATTGATCAGGACGATCTTCGTGCCGGCCGGTGGCAGCCGGCGATCGACGCGTTGCTGAATCAGCCGGCACCGCGCGAGCGCATGGCCATCAACGGCGCTACCGTCGTTGCAGACGCGCTTCTCGCATTGCTGCCCCACGGGCCAGACTGAAGTCTGGCCCGCTTTCCTCACGACTTGATCGTGCCTGCCTGCCCCGCCGGCCCAGCCTGCCCCGCCCGCCCTCACCTACGGTTGTAGTGCGCCCGAATCTTGAGCAGTTCGAGCGGCACCGGCAGCATGTCGCCGAAGCCGAGCTTCGAACCGCCGACTTCGCGCCACTCGCCGAGCGGGACCTCGACCGCCATGGCCATCGCCTCGGCGCCGACGTGATTCCGGAGCCGCGCCAGCATCTCGAGATCGAATAACCAACGCGTGAGGAACGGCTCGCGAAACAGCGCATCGGCGACGCCGGCGGCGAAGAGCTTTGCGCCGCACTGCGAGTCGTAGACGTCCATCCCGAGCAGCAGGCTGGCCAGCGAGGCAAAGACCCGTCCGAGCACGTGACGAACCGCGCGCCGCTCGATCCGCGCGCCGAAGCGTTTGACCCGCGAACCCATGGCGAGCTGACAGCCCGGCGTCGTGCGCAGCGCCTCGAGCAGCCGATCGACTTCGGACAGCGGTGTGGACAGATCCGCGTCCCAGTAGCCCAGCACGGGCCAGCGCGACAACTCCGCCGCGTGGAGTACACCGGCGCGGACCGCCGCCGCCTTGCCGCCGTTGGGCGAGAGCGGCACGACCAGCACCTGGTCCGGCCGCTCTTTCGCGAGCGACTGCAACAGCGTCAACGTGTCGTCGCCGCTGCCATCGTCGACGAGACAGATCGAGGCCGCGGGATGGGTGTCGAGAAACGCGAGCAGCGCCGCCTTGGGCAAGCGCCGCGCCTCGTTGTAGCACGGGATGACTATGCAGACTTCCTGCATATCGCAAAATTCGAGAGACCGGGGACTTTGAGGCCGAGCCGGGACAACCAGAACGAGAGCCGGCCGTCGGCGGTCAGTATCGCGGCCAGCGCGCGGGCGCTCGCCTCCCCGCCGCGCCACGTCGCGAGGCCGGTCGGCTCATCGACTGTGCCACGCGTCAACCGCTCGCCGACGACCTGCAGGAGCCGCGGCGGCAGCAGGCTCATGAAAAAGTGCCCCTCTTCGAGCGTCGCCAGGTTCACGGCGTCGAACAGCGCGCGCAGGCTCTTGCGGCTATAGCGGCGATAGTGGCCGAGAAAGCGATCGTGTGAACAGAACAGCGACGGATACGATGGCACCGTGATCAGAAACTTCGTCTCGGGTCCAACCAGGCCGCGGCGGCACAGATCGCCGAGAAACGCGCGATCGTCCGGCACGTGTTCGATGACGTCCATCAGGAGAATCAGCGCCGCCGGCCGCGACGCCTCGACGGCATCCAGCGAGGATTCGAGCGCGACGTTCTTCGCCGTCAGGCGGGTTCGATAGAGCTGAATCATCCCGTCGGTGAACGCGGGATCGACGGCGTGAAATGCGACGCGCGGGTACTGCTGCCCGAGCGCGTCGATGACAAAGGTGTCGCCGCAGCCAACGTCCAGCACGAGATCGCCGGGTCCAAGCTGGCCGTGCCGCGCCACGAGATCCGACACGAGGGCGAGCCGTGCCCGCTCCCACGGGTGGCGGCCACCGGCCGCGAATCCTCTTGCCTGCGCTTCGACGAGATCCACGTCGCCGGAAGTCTACTGCGCCGTGTGAATCGGCGCCTCGGAACTGCAGACGCTGTAAGGGCCGGGCAGGATCAGTTGATATTCGAGGAGGCTGATCATCGGCGGCGAGACCGTCCGCGCGAAACGCGACCCGAGCGGCCCGGCGAGGTACTCACGATACCGTGTTTCCTGCACCAGGCTCGGACGGAGCGCCGCCGGATCGTGCAGCGTCTGGTCGAGCGTCTCCGCCGACGGGGACGGCTGCGTCACCCACGGCTTCACCCGATGGAAGTAATAGAAGATCGGATGCCACATTTCACCGTTCGTATCGACGTACATCCCCGGCGGCAGCGTGCCCTTCCCTTCAGCCTGGACCCGCATCACGCACTCGCTGGCATCGCGCAGCGGATGCTTCTCCTTCGTCAATCGCGGCAGCATCGCCCGATAGTCGTCAAGCGGCAGATACGAGGCGACGACGAGCGCGACCACGAAGGTCGCGAGTCTGACGCTCCGCTTCGTCAGGACGCCGAACAGCAGCATCACGACGATCGGCCGGATCACCCCGGAACTCTTGAACAGCACCGTGCGCCCGGACGTCAGCCGCACGCCGCCGAACACGAGCGCCCAGATCGCGAGCACCGCCGCCACCGCGATGAATACCGTGGCCGTCTTGCGGAACACCGGGCTCGCCGCCGCCGCGTTGAGCCGCGGGATGGCCCGGGACAGCCACGCTTCGACCGCGAGCAGCAGCTTGCGCAGTTGCACCGGCGCCAGCATGACGATCAGCGCCGCCAGGTATCCGACGGCAAGCGCGAAGGGCGGCAGGAATGGATAGGCGTAGTGATAGAGCTTCGACGAGCCCGCTGAAATCAACACCAGCGGCACGGCCCACAGCACGACCGTCAGCCCGACCAGCGATCGGCGGCGAATCGACTGGACGATGAGCAGAACCGACCCGGCCGCGACCAGCCACTGCGCGTGCTCCTCGGTGAAGAACATCCAGAGCGTCGTGAAGTAGAAGTCCCATGGACGCAGATGCGTGGCGACGAGCGTGCCCGCGAACCGCGTGACGATGTTCTCGCCGAAGATCTTGAACCAGAAGAAGCTGCCGAAGGTGATCCAGGCGTAGATGAACCACGGCAGGATCAGCGCTGCCGCCAGCGCCGTCACGCCCAGCCAGAGGCGCCAGCTGGCCAACAGCTTCGAGCGGCTCGCCGGCACGAGCAGCGCGGCGCCGCCGATCACCGCCGGCAGGAAGACCACCGCGATGAACTTCGTCATGAAGCCGAGGACGAAGAAGAGTCCCGTGAACACCGCATGCCGCGCCGGGCGCTCGGTCCGCGCGTCCGCCCAGCGCAGGAAGTGATAGATGCCGCCGCAGTACGACAGGAAAAGCGCGGCCTCCATGTTGTTCGTGCGCAGCCCGTGGTCGAGCACGAGCGGCCAGTGCACGAACAGCATCAGCAGCGCGACGATGCCACAGACCGGTCCGGCGAGGAGACTCCCGATCGCGAAGACGTAGATGAATGCCGCCGCGCCCATGCCCGCGTCCCAGAACCGGAAGCCGAGTTCGTTCTCGGGCAGCAGTCCGAGCTTGATCGCGGGCGTGACGATCCAGAACTTGAGCGGTGGTTTTTCGAGGAAGACGTAGCGCTCTTCGGGGCTGCTCTTGGGCTTCAGCCACTCGCCGTCGACGAGCATCCGCTCGACGCCGAACGAGTAGATCGCCTCGTCAGTCTCGAGGTCGAGACTGCGCAGGCCGACAAAGAGCGGGAGGCAGAAGAGAACGAGGACCAGGGCCAGCCATTGCCGGCCGAGCCTCAGTCCTTGATGCAAGTGACGAGCGACCAGATCCGCGGCACGTTGACCTTTTCAATCGAGACCGGTTTGAGTTCGGCCTGGGTCAGGAAGCCGGGGAGGTCGAGATCGGACTTGAATCCGAGATAGAGCGTGAAGGGCGCAATCAGCCGCTCCATCCACGCGCCGATGCGGCTGGCGCTCCGGAAGTGATTGAGCACGATGATCCGTCCGCCCGGACGGCAGACGCGGCGCATCTCGCGCGCGACCGCGACCGGATCGGGCACGACGCTGATCAGGTACGGCGCGTAGACGATGTCGAACGAGTTGTCGGGGAAGCGCATCTTCGCGGCGTCCATTTGCAGGAGCCGGACGTTGCTGATCCCCTTGCGCGCCACGCGCTCATGCGCCTTTTCCAGCATCGCGTCGGAGAGATCGATGCCGGTGACCGCGCAGTCGCGTGGGTACAGCGAGGCGTTGATGCCGGTGCCGACGCCGACCTCGAGCACGCGGTCGCCGGGCTTGATGCCCATCTTCTGAATCGCCTGAATCCGTCCGGCGTGCAGTGTGGGGCCGAAGGTGTAGTCGTACGCCCACGCAAGATTCTCGTAAACCTTGGCGACGAAGTCGTTCTCGACGGCAGTGACGGAGAGGGCGCGGGTGGCGGCGTCCGATCCGATGAACTTATCGTCCTTCGCTGCTCGGTTGGGCTCGAATAGCGACATCGTGGCCTCTGGACATGCTCCGTAGGCTCAGAGAGTTGCGAGCAGAAAGCCGGCTCGCCCTGGAGCGGACGAGCGACTATACATCCGGACCCTCAGCGAAGTCCATCAATCACGGCCAGCGCGGCGTCGGTGTTCCCGGACTGGGTCGACACCTGAATCCCCTGGACCATGCGCCGCAGGTGCTGGGCGGTTTCCCGGGCAATCAGCACGCCTTCCGCAGTCGCGGCGTCCTGGCCGCCGGCCCGCCGGAGCCGCTCGATCAAGGCCTCCGGCACCCCGACGCCGGGCACTTCGTTGGCCAGGAACTCCGCGTTCCGGACGCTGTCCAGCGGGAACACTCCGGCCACGATCGGCAGCCGGGCGTGCTCGATCCGCTTCAGGAAGCGCTCGAAATTGGGAAGGTCGAAGATCGGCCGCGTCAGCACGAACTCGGCGCCGGCCTCGACCTTGTAGTCAAACCGCCGCAGTTCGTCGTCCAGGTTCGACGCGGTCGGATTCACCGACACGCCGACGTGGAACCCGGTGGGCGCGCCGATGACCTGTCCGCCGACATCGCAGCCGTGATTGAGCCGCGTCACGACGTTGGTGAGCCCAATCGAATCGACGTCGAAGACGGCGGTCGCGTTGGGATACTCACCCACCCGCCCCGGATCGCCGGTGATGAGCAGCAGGTTGCGCAGCCCCATCGCGTGCGCGCCGAGCAAATCCGACTGGATGCCGAGGAGATTCCGGTCGCGACACGAGTAGTGCAGCAGGGTTTCGATATGCGCCTGCTGCTCGACCAGGACGGCGAGCGCCAGCGCGCTCAACCGCGCGCCGGCCTTCTGGCCATCCGGGATATTGACGACATCGACGCCGTAGCGCTTCAGCTCGCGCGCCCGCTGAACCGCGCCCTCGGCCTCGAAGCCGCGCGGTGGTAGCAATTCGACCGCGAGCACGAACGAGCCGCGGGACAGCTCCTTCGACAATCGCGACTTCTGCTCGCGCGGCACCGGCGGGACAACGATCGGCGCGGCCTGTCGCGACCGGACGCTGATCGCCGGCGAGGCCACCTCCGCCACTGCCGTCGTTCCGGAGGCCGCGCGCACGGCCGCCTTGATCTGCCTGATGTGTTCAGGCGTCGTGCCGCAGCAGCCGCCGACGATGCGGACGTGATGCTGGATGAAGCGTTTGGAGTACGACGCCATGTACTCGGGCGAGCAGAGATAGATGTTGCGCCCTTCGACATCGCGCGGCTTGCCGGCGTTCGGCTGCGCCGAGAGCTGCAGCGCCGTGACCGCTTCCATGCGCTCGATGGTTTCGAGCATCGGCGCCGGACCGACCGCGCAGTTGACGCCCAGGATGGTCGCGCCGCGTTTCTCGAGCTCGGGCGCAAAACGCTCCGGCGGCGTGCCGTCGAGCGTGTTGCCGTCCTCCTCGGTCGTCATCTGCGCGACGATCGGCAGATCCGACACCGAGCGGACGGCATCGATCGCCGCGCCGATTTCGTTCAGGTCGCGAAAGGTTTCGAGGATGAACAGATCGACGCCGCCCTCGAGGAGCGCCTCCGCCTGTTCGCGGAAGTAGTCGCGCGCCTCGTCGACGCCGGTCTTGCCCCACGGCTCGATGCGGATGCCGAGCGGGCCGATCGACCCGGCGACATACGCGCGATCGCCGGCGGCGCGGCGGGCAATCCGCGCGCCCTCGACGTTGATCGCCTTGAGCTTGTCGGCGAGGCCGAACGAGCCGAGCTTGATGCGGTTGGCGCCGAACGTGTTGGTCTCGATGATGTCGGCGCCGGCGCGGACGTATTCCTGATGCACGTCCTCGACGAGCTGCGCCTGCGTCAGATTCATCGCATCGAAGCTCTTGTTGATGAACACGCCGCGCGCGTACAGCATCGTCCCCATCGCGCCGTCGCAGACGAGGACCCGCTGGGCGAGCGCTTCAACGAAAGGTTGCATGTCGGAGAGTGTCCCTGTCTAAGTGTCCAGACGTTCGCACTTCATCGTATCCGCGTCGATCAGCAGGTACGACTTGTTGACGAGGTCGAGACCGATTGAGCGAATGCCCTGGCGCACCGAATCGGTGAACTCGTGATGGTGCCCGAAGAGATGCAGCCGCGGCTTCATCGTCGCCAGCACTTCGTTGATCACGGTCTTCCCGGTGTCGATGCGCCGGCCCGACGGGTAGAACGGCCGCGGCGCCTCGTGGGTCAGGAAGACATCCACCGCCAGGAGCTCCTTGCACGCCAGCACTTCTTCCCGCACGAAGTGCCGCCGTTTGTCGTCGCGGCTCTTCCCGAGTTTCACTGCCGTATTAGACGTTCGCCGCCCCTTCGACGGTGGCAGCATCGAGACCGGCGAGTGATACCAGCTCGGCGCGAAGGTGCCGCCGAGCGCGGCGACGCGCCACGGTCCGACCTGGCAGGCCCGGCCGTTCGGCAGGTAATGCAGCGTCGGCGAGGGCGGCCGGCCGGCCATGGCTTCGGCAATCACATCGAAATCTTCGTTGTTCCCTTTGATCCAGTAGACCGGCTTGACCGGCGTGAAGTACTCGCCTTCATTGCTGGCGATGTCGCCGACCTGCACCCAGAGCCCCACCTCAGGATGCCGCTCCATGATGTCCTGAACGGTGTCGAACGCTCCGTGGATGTCTCCGAGAGCGCCTATGAGCATGACCGGTAGGAGTGATCCACCCGTTCGGAATCAGTGCCCCGCCGATCGGGCGGGACCCATGCGACCTTGCTCAGGGCTCCCTGAGCCGGGAGTCGCCGCCGGCACCAGCAGGTCGGTCTTGTCCCAGACGAAATCGTCCTTGCTGTAGACGGCGAGCTCGTAGTCCTTGCCCATGAAGATCGCGCCGACCGGACAGGCTTCTTCGCAGTAGCCGCAGAAGATGCAGCGCGTCTTGTGAATCTGGTAGACCGACGCGTAGCGCGGCCCGGCCTGCACCGTGCCGTCGTTCTCCGCCGCTTCGAGGTAGATCGCGTCGGCCGGACACGCGACCGAACAGAGGCCGCACGCCACGCACTTCTCGAGCCCGTTCTCGTCGCGCATCAAGACCTGCTTGCCGCGGTACTTCGGGAACATCGGGAGTTTCTGTTCCGGATAGTTGACCGTGATCGGCTTCTTGAACAAGTGCTTGAAGGTTGTCGCAAACCCGACGAGCAGCGGGCGGATGAGGGCCATTGCCCTCAGTTTACTCAGCTGAGACGGTCAAGGAAAGGTCGGGCGGGAGAGGCGGGAAGGGCGGGCGGGGCAGGCAGGCCTGGCCAGCGCCTTCCAGTAAGATCATGGCTTCAAGGATGCCCGGGACGACATCGCTCCCCGCCTGGCAGGTACTGCTCACGACGCTGGTCGTCAAGCTCGCCGTCATGGCGGCGCTCGCGACCATGCTCGTACGCTACCGGCGCTTCAAACACATTCTGATTTTCGAGCGCCGCGGTTGGCCGGATCGGCTCACATTCGTCCTCGCCCTCGGCATTCCGCTGGCCTGCGGCGTGGCGGCGCGGCTGCTCCTGAACTACAAAGCGGCGGACCTGACCCTCGAAGGAGCGTTCCTGGCCGGCCTCATCGCCGGACCCTACGCCGGCGCCATCGTCGGCGCCATGGTCGGCATCATCCCGATGGCCAGCACCGAGTTCATCGCGCTTCCCTTCGCGATCGGGTGCGGCTTCGCCGGCGGCGGCCTGCGCGAACTCTGCCCCAAGGAAGCGATCTGGCACTTCTCGCCGTTCGTTTTCCCGCGCCTGCCCTTCCGCGTCTGGCAGATGATGAAGAAGCGCGCGATCGACTGGCAGATCGTGCTGCTGATGGCGCCGGTCGGCCTCGAAATCATCCGGCAGGTCCTCGGCTTCCGCTGGGGCCAGCACCAGCGCCTCTTCTACATGGAGCCGGATCCGTTCTGGACCCAGTTCTTCATCCTGCTCGCCACCGTCCTCGCGGTCGCGACGCCGATCAAGATCTGGAACAACGCGCGCATCGAACATCGCCTCGAGGAACAGGAAAAGCTCCTGCTCGCGGCGCGCATCGAAGCGCTCGCCAATCAGATCAACCCGCACTTCCTGTTCAACACGCTGACCTCGATTTCGTCGCTGATTCGCACCGAACCGGAGACGGCGCGCACGCTGATCGGCAAACTGTCAGGCCTCCTCCGCCGGCTGATGCGGGCGACCGATCACTTCGTCACGCTGCGCGAGGAGCTGGCATCGGTCGACGAATATCTCGATATCGAGGTGATCCGCTTCGGGCCGCAGCTCAAGGTCGTCAAGGACATCAGCCCCGACACGCTCGACATCATCGTCCCCAGCATGCTGCTCCAGCCGCTCGTCGAGAATTCGATCAAGCACGGGTTGTCGCGTAAAGTCGGCGGCGGACGGATTACGATTCGCACCGCGCGCCGGGATGGCCGGGCCTTCATCGAGGTCCAGGACGACGGGCTGGGGATGACCGAGGAGCGGCTCGAGCGCGCCTTTGGCGGCGGCATCGGACTGACCAACGTGAACGAACGTCTCCGGACGATCTACGGCGCCGCCTGCGGCCTCAAGCTCACGAGCGAGCCGGGCCGCGGCACGTCCGTCAGCGTCGAAATCCCCGAGCTGACCCTTTCAGAGCGAGTGCCGGCGTGACAACGGATCGCCACGGCGACGACCATCACCTCCACGATCTCCGGACGGTGCTCGTGGACGACGAGCTGCTGGCCCGGAACGAGCTGGCCTACCTCCTCGGCCAGATCGGCGGGGTGGATATCGTCGGCCAGGCCGGCGACGGCCCGGAGGCGCTGGCCACGATTGAACGTCTGAAGCCGGACCTCGTATTTCTGGACGTGCAGATGCCCGGCCTGACCGGATTCGAGGTCGCGCGGCGGATGCTCGACCAGCAGCCGGCCTCTCATATTGTGTTCGTCACCGCCTTCGATCGGCACGCGATCGAGGCGTTCGAAGTGAATGCGGTGGACTATCTGCTGAAGCCGGTCGAGGCCGGCCGGCTCGAGGTCGCGCTCGAGCGGGCGCGGAAGCGCGTCAGCGCCGATCGCCAGCAGGAAGCGGACGCCGGAACCGCCGGAATCGCCGCCGATCAAATCGAACGCATCGTCCAGCTGGTCGCCGAACGTCAGAACCGCCGCGAACGGGTCGCGCTGCGGGTCGGCGAACGGTTCCTGCTGGTGCAGGCTGAAGATATTCTGTTCGCCTCGCTGGCTGACGAAAGCATCAGCGTCGTCACGCGCCAGCACACCGGCACGTCGAACTTCCGGACGCTGGACGAGCTGCAGGCGCGGCTCGATCCGGACGTGTTCTGGCGCGTGCACCGCTCGCATCTGGTCAACATCAACCAGATCAAGGAGATAGTCCCTTGGTTCAGTCGGAACTACATCCTGAAGATGAAGGACGAGAAGTCGACGGAAATCCCCGTCAGCCGTACGCAGACGCGCCGGCTGAGGGACTACCTGAAGCTCTAGACACCTTCGCTCAGGCGCCGCTCAGCCCGTCGGCGCTCCACGCGCCGGCTGCGCCGTCCGCCGAGGAACTGCGCCTCGCGCACGCGGCGGCGCGCATGAAGCAGGTCCAGGAGGAGCTCGTCGCCTGGATCAAGACGCTCCTCTCGGCCGCGGTCTACGCGATCCTGATCGTCACGTTTGGCTTCCAGGTCGCGCGCGTCGAGGGTCAGAGCATGGCGCCGACGCTTGAAGACGAGGACCGGTTGATCGTCAACAAGCTCGCCTACCGCATCGGCGATCCGCGGCGCGGCGACATCGTGATGCTCTACTACCCGCTCGACCCGAACAAGTCGTTCGTCAAGCGCGTGATCGCGGAGGAAGGCGACTCGGTGCGGATCGTCGAAGGCCGCGTCTACGTCAACGACGTGCCGCTGCAGGACGACTACGTGCCGGCGGAATTCCGCAGCCACGACGACTACGGGCCGCAGGTGATTCCCGACGGCTACTACTTCGTGATGGGCGATCACCGGAACAACAGCTCCGACAGCCGCCATTGGGGTATGGTGCCGAAGAAGTACATCATCGGACGCGTGCAGGTCCGGTGGTGGCCGATTCCGACGGCACATGTCTTCTGACCGCGGCACCCGCCCACTCGAATCCCCGGCGAAGTACTCCGAAGTCGCCCGCGTGCTGACGCGGGTGCTGGTGCTCAATCTCGGGGTCGCCGCCGCAAAGATCGCGTTCGGCTATACCAGCGGCGCGATCAGCATCCTCTCGGACGGGTTTCACTCGCTCACCGACGGCGCCTCCAACGTCGTCGGTCTCGTCGGCATCTACGCGGCGCGGCAGCCGCCGGACGAAGATCACCGCTACGGTCACCGCAAGTACGAGACCGTCGCGGCGGCCGCCGTCACGGCGATGCTGCTGCTCGTCATCCTCGAAGTCCTCCGCAACGCCTTCAACGACTTGAGCGGCCGATCGGCGCCGCTGGAGATCTCGGCGTCCGGCTTCGTGATCATGGCCGTCACCGTGGCGATCAACCTCGCGGTCGTGCGCTACGAATCAGCGGCGGCGACGCGGCTTGGCAGCGAGCTCCTCGCGGCGGATGCCATGCAGACCCGCGGCGATGTCTGGACGTCGGTCGCCGTCATGGCCGCGCTGGCCGGGGCCCGCGCCGGCGTGCCGGTCCTGGATCCGATCGCCGCGCTCGTGGTGGCCGGCTTCATCGGCCACGCCGGTTTCCAGATCGCATCGGCGACCACGCGAATCCTGAGCGACCGGATGGTGATGCCGGAGGCCGAGATCGAGCGCATCGTCCTCGGCGTCCCCGGCGTCATCGGCTGCCATCAGATCCGCACGCGCGGCGCCGCGGACCACGTGTTTCTCGATCTGCATGTGTGGCTGCCGGCCGACATGCCGCTGATCGACGCGCACAGCCTCTCGCATGCCGTGAAGGACCAGCTGATGGCGACGCATCCGCAGATTGTGGACGCCGTCATTCACATCGAACCGCCCCCCGAACGGCGGCGGCATACGGCCTGACGCGCTGAAGGTCCGGCTGAAGCCGGAGCTGAACAAATCCGGCTCAAGCCGGATTCCACGATGACTCTGCTTGTGTCCAGCGTAGAATCTGCCCCAATGCGGACCAAGCGCCACGGACGCGGCCCGTGGTAAACGAAGAGATCTATCAGGTCGCGCTCGAACACATCGACGAAGTCGTTTACAAGATCCTTGCGACGCGGGAACAGATGACCAACGGGGTCGTCCAGTTCGTCAGCGGCCGGGTGCGCTCGCTCCTCGGCTACGAGCCGCAGGATTTCGTCGACGATCCCTCACTCTGGTTCCAGAGCCTGCACCCCGACGATGTCGCCGGCATGCTCGAGACGACGCGGGACATTTTCGAGACCCGGCGCGCCAGCACGCGGCTGTACCGCTTGCGGCACGCCGTCACCCTCGAATACCGGTGGTTTGAAGACCGCGTGGTGCCGCAACTCGACGAGCAGGGGCACGTCGTCGCCTACGTGGGGGTGGCGCGCGACGTGACCGATCGCGTCCGCGTCGAGGAGCGTCTGCGTCAATCGCAAAAGCTCGAAGCCGTGGGCCGCCTGGCCGGCGGCGTGGCCCATGACTTCAACAACATGCTCACGGTCATCATCGGGTGCGCCGACCTGCTGCTGAACGAGCGGAACCCTGACGATCCGACGCGCGTCGAGCTCCTGCAGATCATCGAAGCGGCGGATCGCGCCGCGGCACTCACCCAGCAGCTCCTCGCCTTCGGCCGGCGGCAGATGCTGGTGCCGTCGGTCATCAGCCTCATCTCCGTCGCCGAGGAAATGGCGCCGATCCTCAAGCGGCTGATTCACGAACGGATCGAAATCATCGTCAAATCCGAGCCCAGTGTCTGGCGCGTCCGCGCCGACCGGAGCCAGATGGAACAGATCATCCTGAATCTGGTGCTGAACGCCCGCGACGCCATGCCGACCGGCGGCGAGCTGACGATCTCGACCGAAAACGTGCGGCTCAATCAGCCCACGGCCGACGCCGTGGGCCACCCGCCAGGCGACTATGTCCGGCTGATGGTCGAAGACACCGGCGCCGGCATGGATGCCGAGACGAAGGCGCACATCTTCGAGCCGTTCTTCACCACCAAGGACGTCGGACAGGGCACCGGCCTCGGACTCTCGACGGTCTACGGCATCGTCGAACAGAGCGGCGGCTGGATTCTGGTCGACAGCGAGGCGGGCAAAGGAAGTACGTTTTCAGTCTACTTCCCGCGCGTCGAGTCCGACTCCGGTGGCTATCGGCCCTTCGACGACGCTCAGGGCCGTCCTGAGCGTGCCGAAGGACGGCTTTAGAGCGAATTCGACTTCGATGTAGTTGTCGTCCCTGGTCCTTGGAACCAAGGACGACGGCGCTACACAGAATCGAAAAGCACTCTACAAAGGACTACGGACTAGACCAGCGCATCAAACAACACGATGTCCGCCTCGACTTCCGCGACCGCGGCGTAGATCGACTGGCTGTCGCGGGCCCAGGATGTGGTCCGGCCGATGACGACGGGACGATCGCCGAAATCCGTCAGTTTGCGCAGGTCTCCGCCGGTTGATGGTTGAATCCAGATGTTGCTGGTCCCGCCGTCGGTCAACGGAACTGCCAGCCACCGGTCGTCGGGCGACAGCACCGGCTGGAAGAGGTGCGGCGACACCGGGATTCTCGACCCGGGCAGCTTCATCATCGTCTGCGAGGCGCCGTCCGCGGCGAGGCGCGCGAGCTCGACTTCACCGGACCATCGGCCGATGAGATGCAGCGGCGCCAGACGGTTGACCAGGAACAGCACCGATTCGTCGCGGCTGCAAAAGCCGACGACGCCCTCGTCTCGCAGTCTGGTGCGCTGACCGCTGTCGATCAGGTACTTCTCGAGATGGAGACCGCCGTCGTGCGGCACCGTGAAGTACAGCGCGTGTCCGTCGGCGGACCACGACGCGCTCCAGCAGCGTTCGGGCCCGACGGCATGACGTTCGCTGCCGTCCGGACGAACGGCAGCCAGACTGGTCCGGCCATGCTTGGCGAGAATGAAGACGATCCAGTCGCCGCGCGGCGACCAGACCGGAATGCCCACGCGCATTTCGCGATCGTCCTCGAAGGTGATCTGCCGGGCGCTCGACCCATCGATCGCCGAGATCCACAGGTTGGCGTGACCACCGGCATCGCTGAGATAGACGATCTCCGAGTCGTCGGGATTCGGTGACGGCGTCTGCACATGACCGGTCTGGCGGGTCACGCGCGTCGCGCCGCGCACGGTCTCGGCCGGAGACAGTCCGAGCGGAAAGCGCCAGATGTCCGAGCGCGAGCGCGTGCGGGTCGCCACCAGGCGATCCGAACTGCGGCTGTCGGGATCCGCATAGGACACGTCGCCGAACGTCAGCTGCGTTTCTTCGCCGCCGTCGCGATCAACGGCGTAGAGGTTGACGATCGGCGGGTACAGCAGCGTGCTGCCGGCCCAACTGGCGAAAATCAAACGGGCGCCGTCCGCGCTCCAGCAGAATCCCTGAACACCGCTCGACACGAGCTGGCGGCGCTCACCGGTCTCCAGGCTGATGATCTCGAGATCGGATTCAAACGCGTCAACGCTGCCGCGTTGATACGCGATGGCGGCCGCATCCGGCGACCATCGCGGCATGCGGTAGATCCGATCGCCCGCCAGCGCGGCGACGAGATGGCGATGGCCACCGTCGCGCGACACGGTCACGAGTTCGATGCCGTTGGCGCCCGGTTGAAACAACGCCAGCCGCTGCCCGTCGTGGCTGACGTCGGCGCCGCTCAATGCCGCGACAATCCGGCGCGCCGGTCCGCCAAGCGCGCTGATTTGCCAGATCGAACCCTGCGATTCGCCCGGACGCGGCCGCGTGAAATAGATCAGCGCCGCCGAATCGGGCGACCAGCGCGGCTGCTCGTGATCGATCGGATCGCGCGTCACCTGCAATGACGCGCCGCCAGCGAGCATCCGCACCCAGATCTGGCGGCGACCGTCGACGAGCGCGACAAAGGCCACCATCTTGCCGTCTGGAGAAATCGCCGGCGTCTCCTTGTGTCCGGGAAAATCGGTCAGCCGCGAGAACTGCACGGCGGCGCGGCGGACGGCGCGGCCGGCCGCTGCCGATTCGCCGGCCTGCGCGAGCAGATCGTCGAGCTCGAGGCGCGCGTCCCCGATGTCGCGCAACCGCTTGCGCGGATCCTTTTCGAGACAGCGACGGATCAGCGTCCTGATGGCGGGAGGTGTGGCGCCCGGAAGCGCCGCCCAGTCCGGCGTACGCTCGAGAATGCTGACAAGGATGTCCGAGGCGGTGTCGCCGGCGAACGCCATCCGTCCGGTCAGCATTTCGTACAGGAGACAGCCAAACGCCCAGATGTCGGCGCGTTTGGTGACCGGCAAGCCACGCGCCTGCTCCGGGCTCATATAGCCGACCGTGCCCATCACCGCGCCTGGCTGGGTGCCGCCGATCGCGCGCGTCGGCGAACCCGATTGCTCCAGCGCCGGGTCTCCGGCGCCCGACTTCGCCAGCCCGAAATCGAGCAGTTTGATCAGCCCCGTCGACGTCAGCTTGATGTTGGCGGGCTTGAGATCGCGATGGATGACGCCGCGCTCGTGCGCGGCGTCGAGCGCGTCGGCAATCTGCCGCGCGATGCGCAGCACGTCGGCGTACGGCAGCGGCGCTTCGGCAGGGCGCGCGGCAAGCGCTTCACCCAGTGTCGTGCCGTCGACGAATTCGAGCACGAGGGCGAGCTGGCGTTCGAAGTCCTCGAGTTCGTACAGCGCTGCGATGTTCGGATGACTCAGCGACGCCAGGATCTTCGCCTCGCGTTCGAACCGCGCCAGACGTTCAGGATCGGCGGTCAAGCCGGTCGGCAGGACCTTGATGGCGACCTCGCGATCGAGCTTCTGATCGCGAGCCAGATAGACCTCGCCCATACCACCCGCGCCGAGGGGGGCGAGGATTTCGTAGCGGCCGAAACGGCTGCCGGTCGCGAGCGCCATCTATTGCGGGACGATCCGGATCTCGAAGATGCGCGGCCAGAGTTTTCCAGTGATGAACAGGCGATCGCCGGCCGCGTCATAGGCGATGCCGTTCAACACGGCATCGGCATTCACTTGCCCCCGCGGGAGAATGCCGCGGAGATCGATATAGCCGTTGACGCGGCCCGACGCCGGATCGATGCGGGCGATGGCGTCGGTCTGCCACACGTTCGCCAGGACTTCACCCTTCACGTACTCGAGCTCGTTGAGGTTCTTGACCGGCTGGCCGAGCGCGGTGACTTTGATCCGGCGGCGCTCGGCAAACGTCGCCGGGTTGAGCACGCGCAGAAACTCGCTGCCGTCGCTCATGATCAGGTTCTCGCGATCGTGGGTCAGCCCCCAGCCCTCACCCTGGTACTTGAACGATCGCTTCGGCGCAAACGTCGACCGGTCGTAGGTGAACGCGATTCCGGACTGCCACGTGAGCTGAAACAGCTCGGCGCCGAAGATCGTGACGCCTTCCCCGAAGTGCTGCTGCGGCAGATCCCGTTTCTGCAGCACTTCGCCGGTCTCGAGTTTGACCTTGCGGATGGACGACCGGCCGTTGAGCCCGGTGCCTTCGTAGAGCACACCGTCGACGTACTCGAGCCCCTGGGTGAAAGCGTCGCGATCGTGCGGGTACGCGCGGACGACGGTGAAGCTGGCGACCGGGAGCCGCGCGACGGGCCCCTGCGCGGCCAGACCGGCGGCACCGGCAACGAGCGCGGCGATGAGCAGTTGCTGTTTCACGATCAGTAGCCCGCTCTCTTGTCCACGACGTTCAGCAGCGTCTCGCCTGCGTCGAATCGTCGCAGATTCTCCGCAAACAGCGCAACCAGCGGCGTCCAATAGTCTTCCATCCCGCCCGACATGTGCGGCGTGATGATCACACTCGGCAGGTCCCAGTAGGGACTTTCCGGCGCGAGCGGTTCGCGCGTGAAGACGTCCAGCGCCGCGCCGCCGAGCCGTCCGCCTTGGAGCGCCGCGATGAGCGCGGCGTCGTCGACCAGCTTGCCGCGGCCGATGTTCACGAGAAACGCTCCCGGCTTCATCTGGGCAAGAGTGGTCTCGTTGATGAGATGCAGCGTTTCCGGCGTCAGCGGCGCCGACAGCACGACCACATCACTTTCTGCGAGGAGTTCCGCAAGGCGGTCCGGCGGCAACAACCGCTCGACCGGCGGCGGTGGTGGCGCGTCCGCGTGTTTGCGGATCGCGGACACCTTGAGGCCGACTGCCGCAGCCAGTTCGGCGACTTCGAGGCCGATCGACCCGAGCCCGACGATGCCCATGCGCCGGCCGCGCAGGGTCCGCGTCAGGCCGTTCGTATCGAGCTCGTCGAGCGCCCACTGCCGCGACATCTGACGGCGAACGGCGGTATGGAGCTGGCGGGCCAGCGCCAGCGTCACCGCCAGCACATGCTCGGCGATCGCGCGCGCCCGCACGCCGCGGGCGCTCGTCACGATGATGGGACTGGCGATGAGTTCTTCGGAGAGCACGTGTCCGACACCCGCCGCGGGCACCTGAATCCACTTGAGGCGGGTGAGCGACGGCACCAGATCCTTGTCGACGAATGCCGCAAACGCCGCGTCCGACGCCGCCAGGGCGTCGCGCAGGGCAGGGCGATCCCAGACATCCAGAAATGTGTGTTGGGGGAACTGACGGCGCAGTTGATCGACGAAGGACGCAGGCAGGACCCAGGCGGCGTTGGGGCTGATGACGCCGATCGTGACAACCATGGATTTCAGGATTTCAGGATTTCAGGAACTTAGGATTTCGAGACGCAGGCGGTCACGCGGCTTCATCTCACGAACGTGCCGCTCTTGCCCCCGGTTTTCCTCATCAGGCGGATGTCTGAAATCACCATCCGCTTGTCGACGGCTTTCACCATGTCGTAGATGGTCAACGCTGCGACGGCGACGGCAGTGAGCGCTTCCATCTCGACGCCGGTCTGCGCCGTGGTCTTCACGCGCGATTCGATGATGAAACCGCGGGCGGTGGGAATGAGCTCGACCTGCACGCTCGACAACGGCAGCGGATGGCAGAGCGGAATGAGCGCCGAGGTCTGTTTCGCGGCCATGATGCCGGCCAGACGCGCGGCCTGCAGCGGATCGCCTTTCTTGACCTTGTTGCGCTGAATCTGGCGGCGCGCCTCGCGCGACATCCGAATCGACCCGCGGGCGACGGCCTCTCTCGCCGTCACCGCCTTCTCGCCGACGTCGACCATCTTCACGCGGCCGCGCGCATCGACGTGGGAAAGCTTTCCGACGCGATCACCTGCCGAAGGCCCTGAGCGAAGTCGAAGGGCCGCGCCTGCCCTGCCAGCCCGGCCCGCCCCGCCTGGCTTGCTACTCGCCATCGCTCTCTCCATGCGCGAGATAGAACGACAGGCTTTCGAGCGACACGGTCAAGTCCACGCCCTTGATCTTTACATCCGGCGGGACCTGCAGCGCGCCCGGCGAGAAGCTGAGCACGGCTTTGACCCCGGCAGCGACGACAAGGTCGACCACTTTCTGCGCGGAGGCGGCCGGCACGGCGAGGACCGCGATGCTGATGGCGTCGCGCCGGACATGCTTCTTCAAATCATGAATGTCGTGAATCGGCACGCCGCCGCGCGACTTCTGCCCGACCTTCGCCGCCTGGTTGTCGAAGAGCGCGGCGATTTCGAACCCTTCCTGCTGGAAGCCGGGATAGTCGGCCAGCGCGAGCCCGAGGTTGCCGGCGCCGATGATGGCGACACGGAGGCGGCGGTCGAGGCCGAGAATCTGACGAAGGTGCCGCTTGAGATCGCGCACGTAGTAGCCGACGCCGCGAACGCCGAATTCGCCGAAGTAGGCCAGATCCTTCCGGATCTGCGCCGCGTTCAGATGGAACTGCTCGGCGAGCGCCTGGGACGAGATGGTTTTGACGCCGGCGGCCTCGAGTTCGTTGAGCGACCGGAGGTAGACCGATAGCCGGTTCGTGGTCAGTTCGGAGACCTGGTCCAGGCCCAGCTTGGGCCGCGGGCCTCCCGCCGGGGCTTTGTGCCGTGTTTTCACAAGCGGGCAGATTGTAACCAAAATCCGCGGGGTCGTGCCGCGGAGGCAGCGTAAGATGGTCTGACCGGTGACCAAACGCGTTGCCCTTCTCGTGCTGCTCGCCGCCACGGCCTCGGCGCAGTCGGCGCCCCGGCGCGCGACCAATCTCGCCGCCATCCTCGCCCACGCCGCTTACTTCCATCAGCGGCCGGTCGTCCTGGTCGGCGACGTCGTCCTCCAGCCAACCGGCGACCTGCGCCTGACGAGCGACGGCGCGGCCATCCTGGTCGTCTTCAAGGGCACGGCGCCCGAGGGGGTCGAGGAAGTCCGCGGCGAATTCTGGGACCTGGGCCGGATGAACGCCGACGACCCCCGTCTCGCGACCTACGATCTGCGACGCGTCTTCAAGATCGATCCGGAAGGCGCGTGGCCCCGGCCGGGACAGGTCACCGCGATCATCGCGTCGACCATCGCGCCGGCGACCCCGCCCGCCGCCCCGTCAATCCGGAACGTCGTGCTCTTTCCGTCGCGCTACCTCGATCAGACGATTACGCTGACCGGACAATTCGCGGGACGAAACCTCCTCGGCGACCTGCCCGACGCGCCGGCCGTGAGCCGCTGGGACTTCGTGCTGCGCTCGGGCGACGCGGCGATCTGGGTCACCAATCTCAGGCCGCGCGGCAAGGACTTCGAACTGGTGCTCGACGCGCGAATCGACACCGGCCGCTGGCTCGAGGTCAGCGGCAAGCTGCAGCAGGGACGCGGGCTCCAATGGCTCGACGGCACCGGCGCCACCGTGAAGCTGACCCAGGCGCCGAAGGACGTGCCGGACGCGACGCCGATTCGCGTCGAAGCGGCACCGCCGCCGGAGGTCGTCTTCAGCACGCCGATCACCGGCGAAATCGACGTCACACCGTCGTCGAACATCCGGATTCAGTTTTCGCGGGATATCGATCCGTTGACGTTCCGGAACCGCGTGAACGTGAAATACACGGATGCCGGGACTCCGGGCGCGCCGACCGCCGCGCCCGAATTCACCACGCAGTACATGCCGGGCACACGCGTGCTCGAGATCCGCTTCAAGGAACCGTTCGAGCGCGATCGCGGCGTCGCCGTCGAGCTCGTCGAGGGCATCATCGGCACCGACAAGCAGCCGCTCGCCCCCTGGACGCTCACTTTCCAGACGGCACGCTGATCGGCACCACCGCTTCAGCGATAAAGCTCTCACAGCGAGATCGCAGAACACGCAGAGCCAAACGCGTTGCTCTGCGAATTCTGCGGGCTCGGTGTGAAAAGCGTTACCTGTTCGTGAGCTCTGCCAGGAGTGCCGCGATGTCGGCGCGCACGAGTTCGATCAGCCGATCGCGATCGTCGGTCGTCATCCCGGCGGTCTCGACCGGACGGCCAACGTTGATCCGCAGCGTGACCGGACGAATGAGCCAGCTGCCGCGCTGCATCGACGCGCGTCCGCCGGTGACGGCGACCGGGACGATCGGGGCCTGCCCTTTGATCGCCATGATGAAGCCGCCCTTCTTGAACGGCAGCAGCTGGTCGGTCTTGCTGCGCGTGCCTTCCGGGAAGATCAGGAACGAGTTGCCGGACTGAATCGAGCGGGCGCCGGCCTCGATCGACCGCATCGCCGACTCCTTGTTCCGGCGATCGACCGGAATGAAGCCGCCGAGCCGGAAGGCGCGAGCCAGGACGGGAATCTGATCGATTTCGTGCTTGTAGAGGATGTGCATCCGCGGATGCACCGCCGCGAACAGGATCGGCGGATCGATGTTGCTCTGATGGTTCGAGCAGTACACGGCCGCGCGATCGAGCGGCACGTGCTCGCGGCCGCGGACGTCGAAGCGGATGCCGCTCGTCAAGAGGCCCAGGCGTACGCCGGCGTGTCCCAGCCAATACAAGAGGTCCTTCCAGCCAAACAGAATGGCCAGCAGCATCCCTGGCGGGCCGACGAGCAGGACGTAAAGAGAAACGAGGACGTAGGTCGCTACGGAGCGAACGGCGGCGATCAGCACGCGGGCGGCATCATAAAGCAAAAGGCCCGCGGCATCGATGCCGCGGGCCTTTGACGAAACGAACGGGATGAACTACGAGGCGCGCGCGGCGCGCCGGGTGGCCGACGCCGGAGCGGCGGCGGCGCGCGGCGGCGGAACCGCCTTGGCGGCCACGGCGACCTTGGCGCGCGCGGCGGTCCGCGCCTTGGTCGTGAAGCAACGCTCGAGCGCGACGTCGACGCGGCCTTCGATCGCCGCGGCGGTTTCACGCATCACTTCCGAGACTTCGGAAATGATCAGGAACTTCGCGCGATCAAGCATCCGCTTTTCGCGAAACGAAAGGCTTTTGGACTTCGCGAGGAACGTGAGGCTCTTCAACACGTCGGCGACTTCGTAGATCGAGCCGCTGCGCATCTTGTCGGAATTGTCCTTGAAACGCCCCTTCCAGTTCTGGTGGTTGTCGATCTTGCCGTCGCCGAGGAGACCAAACAAACGTTCAACTTCTTCGTCGCTGATCGCCCGCCGCAACCCGACTCCGTCGACGTTCGCGACCGGAACGAGCACGGTGGTTTCGTTGGCCACAATCCGAAGATGGTAGAAACCGCACGTCGTGCCGAGGATAGTCTTATCCTCGATCCGTTCGACGATTCCGAGCCCATGGTTCGGGTAAATGACCTTGTCGCCGACTTCAAATGTCACGAGTCCCCCTGTTAGGAAGCACGGTATGGTAGGCCCAAAGTGCGCCGGCAGTTCGTTAAGTATACCGCACCTTTCCAGGGCGTCACAACGGGAAATGGGCCAAAAATAAGGGTTTTCTGGCACTTTTGCCGGTCAGGCGGCCACTTACAAAAGTCGCCGGTGGGCTGACAAAAGTCCAGGCAATCGATTAACCGGCTCTGTTCTGAAGGAGTTGAAGGGATCGTCCGGGCGTCAGACGGGCGGCGGACTGAGGCTAGTCGTAGCGCAGTGCGTTTACCGGATCGAGCCTGGCGGCCCGTCGAGCTGGCTTGAGGCACGCCAGCATCGCCACGACGGCAAGCAGCAGGACGACCGCGACCAGAGTCGTGAGGTCGCCGGGCCGGGTCTGAACGAGCAGCCCCTCGATCACCTTCCCCACACCCCAGGCGCCGGCCAAGCCCATCGGCAGTCCAACGAGGAGCTCGAGGAGTCCACGGCGAAGCACCATCCACATGACCCTGTCGGGCAGCGCCCCAAGCGCCATGCGGATCCCGATTTCCTGGGTCCGCTGGGTCACGGTGTACGCCGTCACCGAATAGAGGCCGACCGCTGAAAGCACCAGGGCGATGACCGCAAACAGCGTGAACATCGACCCAAACACCACATACGGCCAGCGGTCCCGTGCCATCAACACGTCGAGCGTCCGAATGTTGTAGAGCGGCACGTCCGGTTCGACCGCGCGCATCGATTCGCGGACGGCCTGCGTCACGCTCGCCACGTCTCCGCGGGTGCGAACCAGCAGGAACGCGGTCCGCTGAGGATCGGCGCGGTACGGCAGATAGACCACCGGGTCCGCTTGAGCCTCCTGCTGCACGCGCCGCTGCCGCACGTTGGGCGCAATGCCGACGACCGTCGTCCAGGCTGGCACGTTCTTCTGGTTGGCGATCGAGAGCCGGATCCGCTGACCGATCGGATCCTGATTCGGAAAGTGCATCGCCGCGAATCGCTGATTGATGACCGCCGCCTCATGCCCGGGCAAACCGTCGTCACTTCTGAACGCGCGGCCGCGAACCAGCCGCAGCTTCAGGGCATCGAAGTACGAGTCGCCCACGGTGACGAGTCCGACTTCGGGTTTCTGCGGATCGTCCGGCACGGCTCGGCCTTCGACCGAGAGGAGCCGAAGGTAGCCTCCCCCCGCAGGGTAGTTGCTCATCAGCGCCGTGGCTTCGAGCGCGTTCAATCCTTTCAGACGCTCCTCGAACTGCTCGTAAACAACGGTGCGCGGCGCCGGCTGGGGGTACTTCGTCAGCGGCAGGTAGATCTGCATGGTCAGGAGGTTCGATGTTTCCACTCCGACCTCCGTCCCGTACAGAGTCAGAAAGCTCTTCATCATGTAACCCGCACCCGCCAGCAACACGACGGTGAGGACCAGTTCGGTGACGACAAGCACGCTCGTCCAGCGCCGGGCCCGCCGCCCGCTCGTTCCGCCGCGGCCGCCTTCTTTCAGGACTTCGTTGGCGTCGGTCCGCGAAACTTGAAGCGCGGGTGCCAGCCCGAACACGATCGTGGTCAGCAGGCACACGGCGGCGATGAAGGCGAAGACAATCGGATCGAGATCGAAGGTCATCCAGTACGGTTTGCCGACGTCCTGGGTCGCGGCATCGAACCAGCGGATCCCGCCGAGGGCGAACACCAAACCGAGCGCGCCGCTCATCGCCGCGAGGAGCAGACTCTCGATCAGCAACTGGCGAACGATCCGCCAGCGCCCGGCGCCCAGCGCCGCACGGACGGCGACTTCCCGTGTGCGCTTGCCCGATCGGGCGAGCAGGAGGTTGGAGACGTTGGCACATGCAATCAACAACACGAACGCCACGGCTCCCATCAACGCCTTGAACATCGTGGCAGGACCGTTCGCGTTCATGCGTTCCCGATACAGCATCATCACCGGACGGAATTCCTTGTCGGGCGGGTACCGCTCGCCGAGAGCCTGACCGATCACCCGGAATTCGCTCTTGGCCTGCGCGAGCGTGGCCCCGGGTGCGAGTTGACCGAGGACGTTGAAGCTCCGGTTGTCGCGGCGCGGGTCGAGCGAATCCGGCGGCAACTGCATCGCGGGAATCCAGAGCGCGTCGTTGCTCGGAAACATCATGTCGGGCGCCATCACGCCGACGACCGTCGCCGCTTTGCTGTTGACGCGGATCGTTTTTCCGAGAATGTCCGGGTCGCTGCCGTAGCGGTTCTGCCAGATGCCGTGGCCGAGGAGGACGACCGGCGGCGCGCCGATCCGGTCGTCGTCGTCGAGAAAGCCGCGGCCGATCGCCGGCCTGGCGCCAATCATCCGGAACAAATTCGCGGACACATACGAACCCTGGAACTGCTCCGCCGGCCGGCCTTCGTCCGCGACGTTGATCACCGAACCCAGCATCGCCGCCAGGTTCGACATCGTCCTGGACTGCTCACGCCAGTCGGCGAACGTGGACGGCGACACGCTGTTGCGGCGGCCGCGCTCGTCCTCGGTCCAGATCGAGACCAGGCGATCCGGTTCCTCGAACGGCAGGCTGCGAATCAGGACCGCGTTCACAAAGGTGAAGACGGCGGCGTTGGCGCCCATGCCGAGCGAGAGCGTCAGCACGGCGGCGAGCGTGAACCAGCGGTCCTTCCAGAGCAGCCGAATCGCGAACCGGACGTCCTGCCAGAGGTTCATCGCAACTCCCGCCCTTAGAACACGGATCTCGCGATTAAGTTGCGGCAGGCATAAGGAAACAATTTTGCGAAGAGAGCCAATACTGCAGTGCTAGGATCCCCCGCCCGCTTTAGGTGGGTCATCGGAGGTCGTCGTGGTCGGAGGTCGAGGGCTTTTCTCTCGCTGCGCGGTTTGGACAATCGTCGCGTTCTGCGGCATCGCACCGGCGGCACGGGCGCAAGGACCAGCATTCAAGATCGTCGTCCTCGAGGGCGAGGGCGGCGTCAACATCGTGCAGCAGAAGACGGCCGTGGCGCCGGTTGTTGAAGTGCGCGACCGGAACGATCAGCCGGTGGCCGGCGCCGTGCTCACCTTCGGCATCCGCCGCGGCAGCGCTACGTTTGCGAAGGGCGCCAAGACGCTGACCGTCACGACCGACGCGGCGGGCCGGGCGACCGCCAGCGGCCTGACGCCGACCGGCAACGGTGCGCTGCAGATTCAGGTCTCGGCCCGGATTCAGGGCCAGGTCGTCTCGACGACGATTTCGCAGTCGAACGTGGCCACCGCGGCGCAGGCCGCGCAAGCCGGACAAGGTGCGGCCGGTGGAACCGGCGCGTCGGGCACCGGCGCGGGTGCCGGGAGCGGCGCGGGTGCCGGGGCCGGAGCGGCAGGAGCCGCGGGCGCCGCTGCCGCCGCGGGCGCCGGCGGAGGCGCAGCCGCAGGTGGATTCCCGATTCTGGCCGTCGCTGGAGTCGCCGCGGGCGCGGGAACGGCAACGGCCGTCGCGGTCAGCGTCTCGGGCGACGACTCGAGTACTCCGAGCGCGCCGACGCCGGTCACCTACACGGGCACGTTCTCAACACCGTACGTGGTCCTGACGGCAACGGCGTTCGCGACCAATCCGACCTCCTGTGTCTCGACTCGCACGTTCAGCGGCACGATCACATTCACGGTTACGACCTCGTCCACTGGGACCGTCACCGGCAGCGCGCAAGTCGCGACCTCGCAAACGCCGGTGTCGGACGTCGGCTGCTCGGTCCCGTTCACTGGCAGCTCCGGGACCACTTCAGGTTCTGTGTCCGGCTCGACCTCGAGTCTCGGCATGACGAACACCGTACCGATCACCGGCAGCGCGTTCTTCGGCCCGGTCAACGGGCAGTCGGTCATGGCGTTCCAGGGCGCGGTGTCGGGCAACACGATTCCCGGGACGCTGACGTTCAATCAATCGGCGACCGGCACGAGCGATGGATCGAACGGTCGCCCGGCCGGCGCGGCGATTACCTTGAACGGTGCGTTCGCGATCGCGGTGACGTTGCGGTAGTCCTTGGTCCTTCGGCCTTCGTTCTTGGTCCGTGCCTGGTCCTTGGTCCGTCCTTGGTCCTTGGTCCGCGCGCGGATACTGCCCCGCGGTCACGGTCCGATATACTGAGGTTTCCCTCCCGAGTGCCGGAGTGGTGAAATTGGCAGACGCGCGGGACTCAAAATCCCGTGGGCTTTACCGCCCGTGTCGGTTCGATTCCGACCTCCGGCACCAACCTTCGCGCCGCGGATGTCAAAGGCAGGAACGCCGAGCCCGCCGTGCGCGCCGAGTGGGTCTTTCAAGAGGCATTCTCGGCATGCTCGGCGTTCCAACTCGTGACAGGAGGTCGGTGTAGCCTGAAGCCATGAATTTGGTCCTGCGCAACGTCGGCACGAGGCGAAGCGTCGGGCTTTGATATTCCTAGCGAACAGCTTCGACAGCGCTTTGCCGCGTCCGAGTGCCTCTGACCGCGATGACTTTGCCCTGTATCTATTGCGGCTCGACGGCGGCCAGAACTGGCCGCGAACACGTCATCCCGCAGGCATTCGGCCGTTTCAAGAACAACTGGACGCTGGACTGCGTTTGCGACCAGTGCAACCACTATTTTTCGCGCGAACTCGAACTGTCCTTCGCGAGGGATGGTGCTGAAGGCTATTTCAGACTTCAAACAGGCCTAAAACCAGCGGAAGGCAGCCGGCAACTCCTAAACCGTCGCCTACTCGCCACGATTCAAGAGCCCGGCCCCTATTTTGGAGCGCATTCCATATTCAAGCCGGACTCTGAAGGCAAAGCCATTGAGCCAATTCCGAAGCCGCAAGTGGGATTCAAGCGAGAGACCGATGCAGAGATCACCTGGGTCCTCGAGGAAGACCTCTCTCGCGAAACCGTCGCCCCCTACTTGGGCCCGGGCGTCCACGTCCGCATCGTTGCGTCCCGAGACGAAATCGTCGAACGGTTGACAGAGCGCATCCGGGCGCTCGGGGTCAATTTCATCAAGCAGGGCACGTTTCAGGAACCGATCACAAACCCCGACAAGAGCGTTTGGTTGGAAATTGGATTCCGTGTCGACGAGACAGCGCTGCGAGCGGCAGCAAAGATCGCTTTCAACTATGCGGCACTCACTCTTGGCCCGGATGTCGTGCGCGCGAGCGACTTCGACACGGCCAGGCAATTTGTTCGCTTGGGCAAATCTACAGGAAAGCCGCCCGTGCGCGTTACTCGAAGACCGATCCTCGCTGGAGACAAAGCGACCGACCGACAAACACAGGGCCATCTCATTTCTCTCGAGTGGGTGGAAGACTGGTCAGCCATCGTCTGCCGTGTGAGTCTTTTCAATGTGCTGACCTACGAGGTCGTAGTGTGCAGGACATTGTCAGACCGCTGGCGTGAGATCGCGGTCGGCCACCACCTCGATCCGGCAAACGGAGAGATCACTCTCCTTTCGCCAGCACCTGACGAATGACGCTGGAGTGACCCTCAGGGCGCCAACCGGCTGACGCCCGTTCCTAGCGGATGACGGGCCTCGACGCGGTCGTTTCGTCCCGACTCGAGCGGCGCCGTCCTTTGAGCAGTTTTCGCGAAAGCAGGTTTCAGCCCTTTACGGAACGGCGACTTGCCCGAATAGAATTCTAGGCTTGCATGAATCGTGACCCGTTCTTCGACGCCATTCTCGAGGGCCTCTCGAAAGAGCTCGACCCCACTGTCTTCGAGCTTTGCGTTGTTGATCTCCTCAGGCGGGACTGGCCGCGCATCGCTCCCATCGTTGGCGGAAATGACGGGGGCATGGACGGCGGCGCTGGAATGGACGACGGTCCTCCGCTTCCGCTCGTAACAACAACCAGTCGCGCCAACTCCATCGCGGACAACCTTCGACGGAATCTTGCATCCTACGTGGATCGCGGCGGCGTGGCGCGCCGGGCCGTGCTTGCTTCGTCCAAACCTCTCAGCGGCAGAAGACGAACGCTCCTCGTGCAGATTGCAGCATCACTCGGTTTCCAGCTCGCGCAGACCTACGATGCTCATGCCCTGGCCCTCCTGCTCTATCACAACTCCTCCTGGACCAAGCGGCTACTTGGGATCTCGGGAATGGCGTCAGCCTTGTCGCGCATCGCCCGGACATCGCGCCCAATCATCGGCTCTCAAGCAATCGGGCGGCAGTCGGCACTGCAATGGCTGCGGCACATTCGCGACGATCGAGTCCTTGTCGGTCAGCCCGGGTCAGGTAAGACTTTTCTTCTGCAAATCCTGGCAAATGAAGACCGCGCCCTTTTCATGGCGGCTGCGGATCGAGACCGCCTCGCAGACTCGATCCGAGATCAGAGTCCTTCAGTGATTGTTGTCGACGATGCGCAGTCCGACATCAACGCCCTACCGCTTCTTCGTCAAATGCGAGTAGAACTCGAAGTCGAGTTCGCAATCGTCGCTACCACATGGCCCAGCGGGCGTGGAGAGATCGAAGAAGCGCTAGGAGTCGCCCCCTCAACGACACACGAACTTCAACGCCTTACCCGCGATCAAATCGTTCAGGTTGTCACTGCGGCCGGGATCCTTGGCCCGAACGACCTCGTTCGAGAAATTGTCAACCAAGCCGAGGGTCGGCCCGGCTTAGCTGTGACGCTGTCCTTCATGTGTCTCAGCGGTTACGGACGGGATGTGGTGACCGGCGCCTTGCTCCATCGCTCGCTTGCGCCGTTTTTCCGCGGGCCTCAGACCACAGAATTTCTGGCCGTCGCCGCGCTAACGGGAGATTTCGGAGCGTCCCTAGAGACACTCGCCCACGTCACTGGTTTGTCATTGCTCGCTACCCGCAGCCTCGCGTTGAACCTGGCGCACGCCGGTGTGCTCTTGGAGCAGCACGACAGCAAGCTCAGCGTGCGTCCTGTTCGCTTGAGGCAGGCCCTCGTCAAAGAAACGTTCTTCGGCGCGATTCGACTGCCCTTTCAAGAGGTCGCCGCGCAACTTGAGTTGACGGCTGCCGCTCGCGGCGCGGCGCTCGTTGGCGCGCTCCACGTTGGAGCCGAGGTGCCCCTCGAGCTGCTCCGTGGCGTCTTGTTGGATTCGGACTCAGGTGACCTATTCAGGGACTATGCCTGGTGGAACCGTGAGGCCGCCGAGTGGTGTCTCGCCGTCGCTCAGGAGCACTTCACAGATTTCGTTCGTGCAGGACTCGCGAATGCGCCAGAGCCATTCGTTGCGGAACTTGTTAGTCGCGCGGCGGCGGATACTGATTCTGGTCGCGAGAATCTGTCGCTCAGAACATTGCGTGAATGGATCGAATCTGCTTCCCCTGGCACAAGCGATGTTCTTCAGCGACGTAGCCTATTGGTCACCAGCGCACTGGCTGCGTTCGGCACCGCCGCACCAGACCGCATTGTCGGCGAGGCGCTCAGATTCAGCATTTTCCCCGGTTTCAAGAACCACGAAACGGACCCCGGCCGCGGGCGGAATGTCACTTTTACCTTCGGACTTCTTCCCCACGCTCAGCTTCTCGAGGTTTCAGCGCTGTGGCCAAGAATCTTTGAAGGAGTTAGAGACGCTCCAGGATTTCCCTTCGCGCCGCTCTTAGCGGCGGTGGAAGACTGGCTCCATCCTGGTCGCCACAGTCACTTCATGCCCGAGGATGCGAAAGACTATTGCAAAGAAGTGGCGATCCAAATGCTCCAGGACTTGTGCCAGGCCGCGTCCCACCGACCTGGCGTTGCGCAGCGAGCGAGACGGGCCGCTAGAGAAGGCGGCATCTCCCTTGAAGTTGTCCCTACACCCGCTGACACATTCTTCGAGATCCTATTTCCTCCCGAGCGGTTCAGCGCCAGCGGAGATGAAGAACAGTTGCAGGCGGTCGCACAGTTGGCGGAGCCAATGAAGGAACAGGGTGCAGCTTCCGCTTTGGCGATAGTGCGATTCTGCGAAGACGAAGCGCGCGCGTCAGATATCTCGTACCCTAGACACACCCCGTCCCTCTGCACATTCCTAGCGACACTGTTGAACGAATTCGGTGACTGGTTGCGTGAAGGACTGCGTGTCGGTTTACCCGCAGATTGCCTCAAGCCCTTCCTCGCAGGAATGATCAGCCATCGGGAGTCGAGTTGGGATTCGGTCTGCGTTCGATGCCTGGATGACTCACGGTACACCCACGTGGCATCATTGGTTCTTATAACGACGGCGGAAGTGCCGGAGGATCTGCTCTCGCGGGCTATCGCCTTTCCGTGGGCGCCTTCATGGCTTAACGTCGCTGCCCGACACAAAATGCTGTCAACTGCGGCGATCAGGCGGTTTCTGGCTGATAACCGGGACGCTATTGCCGGCCTTGTCGGCGTCGCAGTCTACGCAGAACAAGATTGGGCACATGCGACGCGCGATACGGTGCGCGAATCCGTCTTGCGGTGCCCCCCGGACGAGTTCGCGCTGGGGCTGTTGCTGTCTTCGGATGGCGAACTCGCTTTCGACTACCTGCACAGGCTCCTCACCAAGCCGGCGCAGTACCTCTTTTTTGTGCCTCATTCACTCACGCCGGCTTTTTCTGCATTAGCAGAAAGCCATCGATCGCAGTTCGTTCGGCAGCTAAACCCCGAAATGCATGGAGACGAACTTGTCCAAGCCATCGTCGGCACATCCGATGGTGCATTCATCGAACTGCTTTCAAGATCCGACATCGCCTCACTTCGACTCGCTCCCCTGAGAGTCGAAGAAACAGACCCGACCTTTCTTCACAGGATCGAAGTCGCCCTCAGCAACGGCGTCACGTTTCCAGAGATTCTCTCGGCCGCAACCAAGTACTCGCGGTCGTGGTCAGGCTCCGAGGCGGACATGTGGAAAGGGCACGCGGAGAAGTTGTCATCCATGCGGTCAGATGCGAGTCCGTCGGCACAAATGGCCCTCGACCAGATGATCGCTAGCTACGAGGCCCTCGCGCTTCGAGCACGAAAACAAGAAGACGCGGAGGAGATCTTCGGATAGCGCCCACGGGTCGCGCAACTGACCACAGTGTCCGGCACCGACTCTTCTACAGCTGAAACGCGAGCGACAGGACGTAGAGAATGATCCCGGCGTGTATCACCACGAGGCCCCAGAACACCCCAGGGCTCTCGCTCTTCTTGACGTGACTGGCGTCGTGACCACGGCTTCCGTATCTGAACTCGCCCGCACGCAGCGACACCACCAGCACCCAGAGCATGGCGCCCACCGCGAGCGCGACGAAGATCAGCATCGGATTCATGGACGCCGATTGTAAAGCGGCAGAGATTCTCGGCGCGCCCGGCGTGCTCGGCGTTCCGCGTTGTGACAGCAAACGGTGTAGCCTGACGTCATGAACGTGGTCCTGCGCATCGCTGGCATCCTGCTCTTGCTGATGGGCACCATCTGGTTCCTGCAAGGCATCAACGTCCTGCCCGGAAGTTTCATGACCGGGCAGACGAAGTGGGCCGTGAACGGCGCCATCGCTGACGCGATCGGTCTCGTCCTGTTGATCGTCTCGATGCGCAAACGCTGACGGTACATTCAGCGTTCTTGCCGGCCCCGCCTGCCGTGCCCGCCCTGCCAGCCCTTCCTGCCCTTCCCGCCCTTCCTGCCCCTGCCGCCCTTCCTGCCCCTCCAGCCCCTGACAGCTGCGCCGATTACTTCTCCCGTCCGGCCTTCGACTGCGCTCAGGCCGGCGCCAAAGGGAGAATTTTCGTGAGAACGTTCCTGGTAATGATTGGGTTTGTCGCCGCTGTCGCCACCGTCGTGGCGAGCCCCGGGCAGATGCACGGGCTCGGGCGGATTCAGGGCAAGGTGATCGACGAAAGCAATGCGGTCGTGACCGAAGTCAAGGTCACCGCCACCCCGCCGGAAGGCGGCAAACCGATCACGTCGGTGTCCGACGACAAGGGCGAGTGGAAGATCGTCGGCATGACCAAGGGCACGTGGGATGTCGCTTTCGAGAAGACGGGCTTCGTGACGAGCAAAGCCAAGGTCGTCCTCGAGAGCGAGGAGACCCGGCTCTGGCCGATCACGATCAAGTTGACGCCAGCCCCCGCGCGCTAGCGCGCGACCGGAGGCTGGGGACTGGGGACTGGGGACTACGCCCCAGGCACGTAAGGCCGCAGCATCGCCGCGATCCGCCCTGCCATGAGCGTCGCGCCGGAGTCGTCCAGCGCGACGCGAATCTTGTGCAGGGCATCACCGATCTCGTGATGATCCGGCTCGGGATGCTGCAGTTGCGCCGTCACCTTGTCCAGATGTTCGTGGACGTGGGCGTGGTGCTCGACGGCGACGCCGAGATCGTGCAACCCGCCGCGAATGTCCGCGATGAGTTCGTGCAGGTCCTGCGGATTGGCTTTCTCTGAATCGAATGTATGACGGGTCATAGATGTGAGGTCATTCTCTCTCTTTACCGTCCTCGGTACAGCACACGCCAGACTCGCCCCTTCTGGCTGTCCGTAATGTAGAGCGAACCGTCTGGCCCCTGCGCGACGCCGTCGGCGCGCGCCGTTGCTTCGTTCGGCACCATCAACGGCGTCTTGCCCGCGAATCCTTCGGCAAACGTCTCGAACTTCCCGTTGGGTCTGCCGTTGGCGAACGGCTGGAAGGTGACGTTGTAGCCGTCCTGCGGCGCCGGCGACCGGTTCCAGGATCCGTGGAACGCGATGAAGGCGCCGTTGCGATAGCGCGCCGGGAATTGCGTGCCCGTGTAGAACATCATGTCGACCGGCGCCCAGTGCGCCGGGAAGGTCGCGATCGGCTGCTTGAAGCCTGACGCACAGCGCCCCACCGTCTTGCCGTCGCCGCCGTACTCGGGATTCAGAATCAGCGCGTTCACCTTCAGATCGAAGTAGCAGTACGGCCATCCGAAGTTGTCGCCCTGCTCGATGCGGTACATCGGTTCGGCGGCGCGCGTCTCGTTGTCTTCCGCCTTGAAGAGATTCGGCCACAGCTGATCGAGCGAATCGCGGCTGTTCATCGTCGCCCACAACGCACCGTCGTGCCACGTGATCGCCGGCATCTGCCGCATGCCGGTCGCGTACTTCACGCCGGCGGCCTGCGTCTGCCCCAGTTTGTTTTCGTCGAACTTCCAGATCCCGCCGGTCGTTTCGAGCAGCTGACAGGGATCCTGTCCCGCCACGTTGGGACGGCGATCCGGCTGCTGGCAGGCGTTGGACGGCGCGCCGACGTTGACGTAGACGCCGCCGTGCCCGTCGAACGCAATCCCCTTGTCCGCGTGCCCGCCCGAACCCGGCAGTCCGGTGGCGACGGTTTCGCTGGTCGTCTCAGGTTTCAACTGGCCGGGCGTCATCTTGAAGCGTTCGATCGTGGTTGTGGTCGCGAGATACAGATAGCCGTTGCGGATCGCGATGCCGGTACCGCCCTTGCCGAACTTCTCGGTCACGTCCATCTTGCCGTCGCCGTCCGTGTCGCGCAGCGCCACGACACCCGGCGCCGCCTCGCCGCGGATCCGCAGCGCGACGTAGACGTCGCCGTTCGCCGCCACCGCGAGATGTCTTGCCGGACCGAGCCCCTCAGCCACCACCAGCGCGCAGAAGCCTTGCGGAAGTTTCAGACCGCCGTTATCGGGATCGCACGCGAGCGTCGCGGCCCGGCCGGCGTGCGGCAGCATGAACGCGACGGCGGCCACGGCGAGCGTGCCACTCAGTGCGATGCGAGCGAATGTGTTGCGCATGACATATCTCCCAACGGATTGAACGGACAGGCTAAAGCCTGTCCCTACCGATGTCAGCTGAACGGACAGGCTAACTTGTCCGCCGTCGCTTCAGCGAAGGCGGACGCCTGTCCCTACCGATGTCAGCCTAAAGGCTGTCCATACCGGTGATCAACCGTTGATCAACCGTGCAACGAAGCGTCATCAAGCCCGGCCAGAACGGCGCAGCCGCGGGCGGCGCCGGGCAATTAAAGGACCGGAGTTCCCGGTCGACTCACATTGCGGAGCTCGGCTCCGCGAAATCCATGGGATCAGTGTCACCACACCCCTCCGTCAGTCATGTCCGGCAATCGGAGGTGCTCGCCGGGCTCTCGTACGCGCTCGACCTGACCGAGGGCCAGCGGCCCGGCCACGCGCTGCGGAGTTGCCTGATCGGCATGCGCATCGGCACGGCCATGGAGCTCTCGCAACCACAGCTCGGTTCGCTCTTCTATGCCTTGCTGATGAAAGACCTCGGGTGCTCGAGCAACTCGGCGCGCTTCGCGGCGCTCTTCGGCTCGAACGACCAGGACATCAAGGCCGACATCAAACGGATCGACTGGACGCGCGCGCTCGAATCGTTCCGCTTCGTCGCCCGCAACGCCGCGCCCGGCCAGTTCCTGTTGAAACGCACCTGGCGAATGCTGGCCGTGATGGCGCGCGGCCCCGAAGGCGCGCGCGACGTCGTCCAGACCCGCTGCGAACGCGGCGCCGACATCGCCAAGATGCTCAGTTTCGATCCGGACGCGGTCAACGCCATCCGCGCGCTCGACGAGCACTGGGACGGCCAGGGCCAGCCGTACAGCAAGAAGGGCGAAGAGATTCCGCTGCTCGCGCGCATCCTCGGCCTGGCCCAGACGATGGAAGTGTTCTTCACGACCTACGGGCACGACAGCGCGTTCGAGATGGCGGCGATGCGCCGCGGCACCTGGTTCGACCCGGCCGTCGTCGACGGGGTGTTCTCGTTCCGCGCCGACCGCCAATTCTGGGAAGGGCTCGCCATCGCGGACATGAAGGACCTGGCGCGGTTCGAACCGGACGCGGCGGCGGAAACCGCCACCGACGATCGCCTCGACACCATCGCCACCGCGTTCGCGAGCGTCATCGACGCCAAATCGCCGTGGACCTATCGTCACTCGAACGAAGTGGCGGCGATCGCGGTCGCCATCGGCGAGGAGATGGGGCTGCTGCCGCGGGAACTGAGGCTCCTCCGCCGCGCCGGGCTGCTTCACGACCTCGGCAAGCTCGGCGTCTCGAACCTGATCCTGGACAAGCCCGGCAAGCTCACCGACGAGGAATTCCTCGTCATGAAGCGCCATCCCGATCACACGGCGCAGATCCTGTCGCGCGTGCCCTGCTTCCGGCCGCTGGTCGATGCCGCTGCCGCGCACCACGAGCGGCTCGATGGCCGCGGGTATCACCGCCGGATTGCCGGCCACGAAGTCTGTACGCACGCACGGATCCTGGCGGTCGCCGACATCTGCGATGCGCTGCGCGCGTCGCGTCCGTACCGCGCCGGCCTGCCGATCGAGAAGATTCTCGAAATCATGGGCCGCGACGCCGGCGTCGCGCTCGATCCCGAAGTCTTTGCCGCGCTCACGACCGTGCTCACCCGCAACGTCCAGACCGCCACAATCGAAGTGCCCGCCGCGCGCATCGTCACGGCGCTCGCCGAGGACTACCAGCAGGCCGCGTAACCGATTCCCTTGGTGGAGAGCATTCTGATCATGTCCCGCGTGTTCCGCTCCGCACTCATTCCCGCGCTCGTTCTCGTCGCCTCGGCGACCGCTGTCTCCGTCTCCGCGCAGACCACACCGTCGGCGCCCGCCGCCGCGGACAACAACGCCGCAGTGGCCGCGTCCGAGCCAACCTGGCTCGAGAATCTCGACTTCTTTGCCGGACTCGACGGTTCGAAGCAGCCGCAGGACCTCGGCATCAACGCCAACATGGGCGTCCGCGTCGCCGCCAACCTCGGCATCCCGGTCGTCAAGCGTTGGAACCTCGCCGTCCAGACCGGCGCGGCGCTGAATCTCTCCGACGCCGCCGTGCATGTGCTCGATCAGATTGAGGGCACCAGCCGTCGCAGCCAGACGTTTGTGACGGTCGGCGCGTTCCAGCAGCTGACCTCGCGGTTCACGTGGGCGCTCGCCTACGACTTCCTCTACGAGCACTACTACGACAACTTCGCCCTTGGTCAGTGGCGGGGCGACGTCAGCTACCGCGCCAGCGTGAACGATCGCGTCGGTCTGTGGTTCACCAAGTCAGCGCGCGGCGACGACGGCGTGATGGGCGATACGGCGGTGCGCCTGGATCCGATCTCGCAAGCGAATGTGTATGTGAGCCACATCTGGCCGACGGCGGCCCGCACGACGCTCTGGGCCGGCGTCGCGGCGAGCCATCACAACGTGGTGGTGCTGCTGCCGGACAACTCCAGCGACAGCAACATCATCGTCTACGGCGCGAAGCTCGAACTGCCGCTGAGCAACCGGTTGAGCATCACCGGCTCCGGCAATTTCCTGACGCCCACCGCCACGGGCACCGTCGACGCGTATCTCGGCGTCACCTTCTATCCCGGCCGCCGCTCCGTCCAGAGCCGTCCGCGCTTCGCGCCGCCAAGCATCGTCGCCAACAACCCGGAGTTCCCCATCGACCTGCATCGGTAGTCACGAAGAAGCTTCACAACGAGCTCGCAGGGCACGCAGAGATCAACCTTGCTCTGCGAATTCTGCGGGCTCCTGTGAAAGCTGTTTACTGCACAGGCTCTTCCACGATGAGCGTCCAGTCGATGCCGCTGGACGTCACCACCAGGTAGTAGCGATACGGCGACTCGGAGATGTACTCGATGTCCTTGCCGACGCCTTTGACGTCGAGGACCTCGACGCGTTCGCGGCCGCTGTCACCGCTGTTCGCGGTGACCTTGAGGATGCCAGTGCCTGGCGCGGTCTCGTTTTTCGTTTCCCAGCGGACACGCCAGGTCGATTTCTCGACGGTGAACGTCTCGAGCTGCGCGTTGCCGCGCCCTGACCACGATCCGATGATCTGCCAGGCGCCATCTTTGTCGACGACCGACGTCGACTCGGTCGCGCAGCCAGCGCAGCCGAGCAGAACAGACAGTACAAGACGCGAGAGTACTCGAGGCATCTCAGCCGTGGCATTGTACCAACGTAGTGCGAAGTGCGTCGCGCGAAGTGCGATGCGTAACGCGAGAGGCGTGGTACCATCGCGTCCTCCCAATCTCGTCAACCGGAGATCCCGTTGATCCGCCTGTCGTTCAGGTTTCTGCTCGGGCTGGCGCTCGTCTTCGTGAACGTCGGCCTCGCAGCCGTGGTCGCGACGTTTGCCTATAACGCTGCGCACGATGCGATGGTCCAGCAGGCGCAGCGATCGATTGCGCTCGTCGCCCAGAGCCGCGAGCGCGAGCTGATCGATCGGCTCGAGCGGCGACAGCAGCGTCTCGAAGGCTTCCTCCTCAGCCTTTCGCGACTCTGTGGGGAGACGAACCCCAGCGGCAGCGTCGGCCTCGAACCGGGCTGCCGTCGCACCGCCGTCAACGGTCTGCACTCCAGCGAACGCGCCACGACGACGACGGTGCGCTCGCGCGAAGTGCCGCTCGTCTCGGCCGGCGAGGTGATTCAGGTTCATCCGCCGTTTCCGGGACAGCTCGCTCGCATCGAAGCCAGCGATGGCACCGGCCGCTATGTGATGCGCGCGGTCCGCAACGAACTCTCGGTCGAAATGCAGTTCGACATCGACGATCTGAACACGATCTTCCTGGACCGCGCCGGGCTCGAAGCCAATGGCGAAGCATTCCTGACCGATCGGCTCGGCTACCGGCTGACGGCCGCGCCGTTCGTGGTCCCCGCCGGATATCCCGTGGACATGCCCCGCATCGGCGAGTGTCTTCAGGGCGCGACGCTCTCCGGCCTGACGACCGACTATCGCGGCGTTCATGTGATCAGCGGCGTCCGCCCGGTGGCGGCGGTTGGCGGCGGCTGTCTCGTGGCGAACGTGACGTATGACGATGCGACCCTGCCAGTCCGGCAACTCGGGTCGCTGCTCGTCTATGCCGCCGCCGTGCTGGGGCTCCTTGGCGGCGTGATTTCGATGGTCGTTGCCAGCTTCGTCACCCGGCCGATCAAGCGTCTCGCCGCGGCTGCCCAGGATCTGGCCGATGGCGATCTGGACGCGATCATCCCGGTCAGCGGCGCGTCCGAAGTCCGTCGACTGGGGAAGACGTTGTCGAGCATGGCGTCCGCCATCCGCGAGCTGGTGCATCGCGAGCAAAAGGCGCGCAAGGATGCCGAGAGCGCGAGCAAGACGAAGGACGACTTCCTGGCCACGTTGTCGCATGAGCTCAGGACGCCGCTCAATGCGATCCTCGGCTGGGCGTCGATCCTCACGCGCACGGACTACGACCGCGCGCGCGTGTCGCATGCGGTGAAGGTCATCGAGCGCAACGCCCGCGTGCAGTCGCAGATGATCGAGGAGCTCCTCGACCTGTCGCGCATCGCCGCCGGACGCGTGCGGCTCAGCGTGACCGACGTCCTCGTCGCCTCCGCGGTCGATGCCGCCGTCGAATCGGTCCGCCCCGCCGCCGAGGCCAAGGGCATCACCATCGACAAGGACGTCGAGGCCGCCGCCAAGACGGTCTCCGCCGATCCGCGCCGCCTGCAGCAGATTCTCTGGAACATGCTCTCGAACGCCGTGCGCTTCACGCCGGTCGGCGGGCGCGTCCACGTCTCGGCCCGGGAGGTCGCGGGACGGATTGAAATCGCCATCGCCGACACCGGCTGCGGCATCTCGAAAGAGTTTCTGCCGCTCGTCTTCGAGCGGTTCCGTCAAGCCGACAGCAGCACGACGCGCGCCCACGGCGGCCTGGGTCTCGGCCTCGCGATTGTCCGCGACCTGGTGAAGCTCCACGGCGGCGAAGTCCGCGCCGAAAGCCCGGGCGAAGGTCAGGGCTCGACGTTTACCGTGCGGCTGCTGATGTCACGCGCCGCGCCGGACGCGGAGATCGTCGCGCCAAAGGACGATCGCCATCATCATCTGTCGGGCGCCAGCGTCCTGGTGGTCGACGACGACGCGGACGCCCGGGAGGTGCTGCGCACGATTCTCGAGAACGCGGGCGCCAAGGTGACGACCACCTCGTCGGCTCGAGAAACCCGCGCGGTCTTGTCCGAAACGCACCCCGATCTCCTGATTGCCGACATCGGGATGCCGGAGGAAGACGGGTACTCCCTGATTCAGTCGATCCGGAACCTCGATACCGAGCAGTCCCGGGTCCCGGCGATTGCGCTGACCGCGCACTCGCGGCCGGAAGACGTCGAACAGGCGCTGGCATCGGGATTTCAGATGCATGTGGCTAAGCCAATCGACTCGACTCGCCTTGTAGCGTCCATCGCTTCGCTGTTCGACGCCGCGGTTTAGAGGCGTTCGAACCCGTCGAACCCCTTCGAACGGCTCGAACCTTAGTGGTAACATTCGGCGGTCGTCCATCCTTCAGCGAGGAAATGTCCATGGCTCCTTCAAACCAATCGCGCCGCAGCGTCCTCAAACAGTTTGGTATCGCCGGCGTCGGCTTGACGCTCGCGCAGCTCGAGTGGGCGCTGCCGGCCCTCGCCGCGGGCGAAACGGTCATCCCATTCACGGACTATCCAGCCACCTACAATCCGGTGCCGAGCGCGACCAACCGGTCGCTGGACATCCGCACGATTGACGGGCCGTTCACGCCGAAGGACAAGTTCTTCACGACGCAGCACTACGGCCATCCCGAAGTCGACCCGGCGAGCTACCGGTTGAAGGTGACGGGCCTCGTCAACAAGACGCTGTCGCTGTCGCTCGACGATCTGAAGAAGCTGCGGAACGCGGACGTCATCGCCGGGTTCGAATGCTCAGGCAACAGCCCGCGCGGCATGCAGGGGTTGGCCGGCAACGGCAAGTGGACCGGTGTGCCGCTCAAGACGATCCTCGATCAGGCCGGCGTCAAGAGCGAGGCGCGCGAGTTCGTGTTCTTTGGCGCCGATCACGGCACCGAGGAAATCGAGTGGCGCACGCAGAAATTCACCGTCGAGCAGAACTTCGGCCGCAGCCTCTCGCGCGAGCAGGCGCAGTCGCTCGACGCGCACGTGGTCTGGGCGTTGAACGGCGAGCCGCTCACCAAGCATCAGGGTGCACCGGTCCGCTTGCTGGTGCCCGGCTGGTACGGCGTCGCCAACGTCAAATGGCTGGCGCAGGTGCACGTGCAGGACGAAGCGTATCTCGGCCGGTTCCAGGCGCGCTGGTACCGCACGCTGCGCGGCGAGATGATCGACGGCAACATGGTGTGGAAAGAGTCGGCCGTGACCCACATGCGGCTGAAGTCGGTGGTCGCGCGCGTGACATCGGACGGCACCAAGCACACGGTGCTCGGCTACATCCTCAACGACGGCACACCGATCAAGTCGGTCGAAGTCAAGGTCGACGAGGGTCCGTGGCAGCCGGCGGTGCTCGACAAGGCGACCTCGTCGAAGTACTCGTGGAAGCTCTTCACCTACACGTGGAACGGCGCGACGCCGGGTGCGCACACGCTGGTTTCTCGCGTCACCGACGTCAACGGTGCGGTGCAGCCGACGGCCCAGGATCTCGAGAACAAGAAATCGTTCCTCGAGGACAACTCGCAGTTTGTGCGGAAGCTCACGATTTAGGCAGGCAGGGCACGCGGGGCTGGCCAGGCAGGCAACGACGCGTGTCCTCCGCCCAACCCATCCGGATCTGGCGCTTGAGAAAGCGCCAGCATTCCGTCGACGCCGAGTTGCGGCCGGCCGCCGACGGCGCTTCCATCGACCTTCATTTCTTCCACAACGGCACGTTCTCGTACGCCAAATCGTTTGCAACGCGTGAGCTGGCGGTCGCCGAGGCCACCGCGAAGCGCGCCGAGCTCGAGCGCGAGGGTTGGATTTTTCACTGGTGACCGAGCGGACAGGCTGAAGCCTGTCCCTACCGATGTCGTCGATCGCCTTCCCTGGTAGGGACAAGCTTAGCTTGTCCGTTTTCCTCATTGCATAGAAGTCCGGCGCTCGAGCCAATCCCAGAAGTGGCGCTCCTCTGGAGTCGCCGGCGATGCCGTCCGGGCGAGTTCGTTAGCGGCATTGCTCTGTCCCGCCATCATCAGCGCATACGCACGAAGTGGTGTCAGCGACGGCGACTGATACCCGCGCTGTCCTGCCCGCGCCAGTGCCGCGGCCGCGCCGGCGTAGTCTCGGCCGCTCAACGCGCGCAGGCCGTGCGCATAGTCGCTCGCGCCGGTTCCGTCGTCGGCGGTCTCGGCAATCCGCTGCCGCACATCGTCGCTGCCAAGGACCCAGAGCGGCAGCGTCCTCAGTGTCGTCGTCGTGAGCAGCGTATGCAGGTCCTCGATGTGCGCCAGCGGCTTCCCGCCGTCCCAGATCGCCTGATTGAGGATCGCCTGCGGCGCAAAGTACGGCAGCGACCTGGAGATGAACGCCTCGGGCCACAACTTCTTGATGAACGGTGACGCGGCAAAGGCGCGGGCGGCACGCGCGGGATCCAGGACCGCTTGAAAGCGCGCGCTGGCGGCGGCATTGGACGCGTATCCTGGATCTGACAGCGACGGACGGGACGCGACGGGACGTAGACGCTCGGGAAAGTCGTCGGTGAGCGGCGGCGTGGACTGGGTCAACTCGCGAAGGTAAGCGGCGTCCCCCAGAAATGTCGCGCCGATCTGCTCCGGCCGCTCGAACCCCGCGTCGCGCAAGGACGCCTGCAGGCGCGGCGTCTGCCACGGCGCAGCAAAGGCATCCGCCGTCACCGGACCCGACGCCTGGCGCGTTCCCGCCAGCATGAAGTCGAACGGCGTCGCGTTCCAGAGCGAGCAGTCGTCGAAGACGTCGCAGAAGGCGCGGATGACGGTGTCCACGTCAGTTCCCGGATCTGGACGCGCGACCGGCAGAGAGTACGTCGCGATGCCGCCGTCGGCCAACCGGTCGCGGATCAACTGAAAGTACTCCCGCGTGTAGATATTCACGGTCCCGGGCGTCCGCGGCGGCGGCGGCTCGCCGGTGATCAGATCGAAGCGCTCGGTCGTCGCTTCAAGGAAGAACCGCCCATCCTCGAGGTGGAGGCGGGTGCGCCGATCGCGAAGCGGATGCTGATCGGCTGGATAGATCAGATCGCTGACCGCGACAATGTCAGGCGAGAGTTCGGCGACGTCGAGCGATTCGAGCGACGGGATCTGCAGCACAGCGCTCGCCGTCACGCCCGCACCGTAGCAGACGAGCAGCGCCTTCCGGATCGGACCATCGTGCACCAACATCGGCCAGTACGCGAAGTAACGCATGTAGCGCAGGCCAGGAACCGCCGTGCCGGTCATCGAGAAGCCGTTGGTGACGAGACGGTTGTAAACGACCTGCCCCATCCACTGCTGCTGCATCAGGAAGATCGTTTCGGAGGCGCCTTCGCGAAGCGCGACCACCTTCGATCCGTCAGCGGCGTATGCGGCCGCGGCCCGCGCGAAGTAGCGCTCGCGCATGGTTCCCGAAGGGAGAAGGGCGAGGATGGCAATCAGGGCACCGAGCGTCACCAGCGCCACGCGAGGGGGCGATGCCCGCTTCCCCGCCGCAGTTCGGGCTTCGACTGTTCCCGCAGCCACTCCGATGGCCGCATACAAGACCGCCATCAGGAACATCGTCGTCTGCATGCCGAGAACCGGCAGGAGGAAAAACGAAGCGGCGAGCGGTCCGGCCAGGGCGCCGAGCGTGTTGAAGAGCGTCAGTCGGGCGGCCGTCCGCGCCGGCGCCCCGCCTCCAGCATCGAGGCCATGACCAAGCAGCGTGAAGAGCACGCCAGACATCACGGCGGTTGGCCACGTCAGCGCCAACGCAAACCACAGCACGCGTGTCGTCTCGCCAACCTGCGTCCCCTCGGTCACGTAGTGAAACCCGAAGTAGCTGAGCATCAGCGCGAGCCCGCCGCCATACGCCACCGACGCCGTGAACCGCGTCGCCCGAACATCGCTCTTCAGCCACACCGCAGCGGTCAGACCGCCGACGGCCATTCCGCTCAGCACGGCCGCGAGCATCAGGCTCGCCGCTTGCGTCGTGCTCAGCACGAACATCGTCAGAAATCGAAACCAGACCACTTCCATGACGAGCAGGGCGAAGCCGGCGAGAAAGGCGCAGAGACTGAGAAGCGTGATGGTCCGGCTGAAGCCGGACCCTACAAGTGATCCGGTGGCGTCCCTCCCTTCGACGAAGCTCAGGGCCGTCCTGAGTGCGTCGAAGGACGGCTTCAGCCGGATTGCTGCAACTGGCCGGACCTCATATCGACTCACAAGCAGCGCCAGCGCTGCCGCTGCGACGTTGAATCCCGCGGCGACAACAGCCGTTCCCGCAACTCCAACGACCGGGACCGCCACGGCATCGGCAAGCAGCGCACCCGCGACCGCGCCAACGGTATTCCAGCCGTACAGCCGGCCGATCGTCACGCCGACCGGTGTGCCGTCTGATGCGGCCGCGGCGAGGACGGGAAACGTCGCACCCATCGCGGTGGCGGGCACGACGAGCACGACAAACGCAGCGGCGAGACGGATGACGTTCAACTGCCACGACGCCTCCGGGGCGAACGCCACGAGCGGCATCAGGAGTCGTGTCAGCGCCGGCAGGAGCAGCGTCGTCATCACGCCGGTGACGCCAACGATGATTTCCAGGCCGGCGTAGACGCGGAAGGGCGAGACCACACGTGAGGCGAAGCGACCGGCGAAGAAATTGCCAAGCGCCAGTCCGCCCATGAAGCTGGAGAACACCAGCGCGATCGAGCCGACGCTGCCGCCGAAGACCAGCGCCGTGCGATGAAACCAGGCGACCTGGAGGAGCAGCCCGGCCGCGCCCGACAGCGCGTAGGCCAGGCACAGGATCGCGGGTCCGGGCATGTGCGCAAATGATATAACCTCTCCACCGACGGGTCGGACAGCCAGCCCTGAGCGAAGTCAAAGGGGAGACGCTCATGCCGCTCACGAGTACCACGCGCTTCGTGTTCGCCGGACTGCTCGCGACGACGGTCGCCGTCGGCGTCTCAGGCCAGCAAGCTCCGCCGCCGGCCGCGCCGATTCTGAGTCCCGGCCCCGCCGCGGCCAGGTTTCCGCGCAATGCCGAGGAATTCGATCAGCTCTTCAACCAGGTGAAGAACTGGGGCCGCTGGGGGAAGGACGATCAGCTCGGCGCCGCGAATCTCATCACCGACGCCAAGCGCAAGCAGGCGATCGGGCTCGCCAAGAGCGGGATCGTCGTCGGCCTGGCGCATCCGCCGCTGAAAGAGGTGGCGCCGGACAATCCGAACGTGTTCAACCACACGATGAACCGCGGCCTGTCGACCGACACCTATAGCGTCAGCTATCACGGCTACGCGCACAGCCACATCGACGCGCTCTGCCACATCCTCTACAAGGACCAGACCTACAACGGTCATCGACGCGAAGACGTCCTGAGCGACAAAGGCTGCCGGCAGCTGAGCATCGACAAGCTGCGCAACGGCGTCGTGACGCGCGGCGTCCTCATCGACATCCCGCGGCTGCGCAACCTGCCGTATCTCGAGCCGGGCACGCCGGTATTCGTCGAAGAGATCGAAGCCTGGGAAAAGAAGGCCAACGTCAAGATCTCCGCCGGCGACGCGATTTTCCTCCGCACCGGCCGTTGGGCGCGGCGCGAGAAGCTCGGTCCATGGAGCGTGTCGCAGAACGCGGCCGGCTACCACGCCTCGATCGCCCCGTGGCTCAAAGAGCGCGGCGTCTCGTTCCTCGGCAGCGACGATGCCCAGGATGTGGTGCCGTCGCTCGTCGAGGGGATTGCGCTGCCGGTCCACACGCTGGCGATCACGGCGCTCGGCATCGACATCCTCGACAACCAGGATCTCGAGGCAGTCGCCGAAACGGCGGCGCGGCTGAATCGTTGGGAGTTCCTGCTGACGGTCGGTCCGGTGCCGGTCACCGGCGGCACCGGATTCCCCGTCAACGCGCTCGCGATCTTCTAACGGCAACGGTGGCGTCCGGCTTGAGCCGGATTGCACTCATCAGCGGTAGGGACAGCCTTTAGGCTGTCCGTGCAGAGGAGCAGGCAGATGATGAAGACGACGCTCGTTCTTGGCCTGGTGGTGGTCGCCGGACTCGCGATCAACGCCCAGCAACCACCCGCTGGTCGCGGTCGCGGCGCCGCGCAGCCGACGACACCCGCGCCTGCTCCAGGATCAGCCGGGATCTTCAAGTCAGACGCCGAACTGACCGCTGCGCTCAAGACCGCCATCGCGCGCGCCAACGGCGAGCAATCGTCGTCGCCGATCGCCAACACCGATCAGTACCGCGTCAACATCGTGCACCGCGAGAAGGCCGCCGGCGCGCTGGCGCACGAAGGCAACACCGAGCTGCACTACATCATCGAAGGCACGGGCGTCGTCGTCACGGGCGGTGAAGTGATTCGCGGGGCCGCGGGCGCCGGCGCCACCATCAAGGGCGGCGAAACGCACGCGGTGAAGAAGGGCGACGTCATCATCGTGCCCGCCGGTTCGGGGCACTGGTACAAGGAAGTCACGACGCCGATCACGTATCTCGAAGTGCGGTTCGTGGCACCTAAATCATAGATGAGTGATGAATGATGATCGATGATTTGATTGAATCAACGATGGATCGGTCAGTCGATTCGTCGATCAAATCATCATTCATCAATCATCATTCATCAATTTTCGTGGGCTGACCAATCGCGCCGTTCCCCGCCGAATCCCACGCCGCGAAGCGGGCCCACTTCTTCCCTGCCGCATCGAACGGAATGCGGAATTGATGGCTGCCGAATGGCGGGAGTTCGGTCGCCGGCACGATGGTGCGGCCGGTCGTCTTTCCGTCGCCCCAGACGATCTCGACGAACTCGAGCGGGAACGTCCACTCGACATCCGCGACCACCGTGCGAGCCGCGCCAGCGCCCTGAATCGTGACCTTCGGAATCAGCACTTCACCTGAAGACACGAACGAGTCGCCGCGCATCAGCGCTTTCACGACCGGACTGACGTCGTCAGACGAGGGCACGCGATCGAGCTTGACGTAGTTGATCGGTGACGACGCGTAGACCTCGTCGCCCGGTGCCTTGAACCTGGTTTCGGTGATCGCGATCAGATACTTCGGCGGTCCCGGCCAGTCGGCGGACCAGTTGCTCATATCGTCCAGCAGCGTGAGGCAGCGCCGGTCGCACAGCCGCTGCTCCGACAGATCGAGCCCCATCCCCCACCGGAAACCGACGCCCTGATAATGCGCATCCTTGAAGAACGCTTCGTCCTTGACTGCGTCGGGATAGCCCGTGGACCCCTTGGTCCGTGGATGCGGCATCGAAATCAGGATGTCTTCGCGCTTCGCCATCTCGATGAAATCGTCAGCGCTGCCGATGTGGTAGACCTTCCCGTACTTCGGATCCTGTTCGACGAGCGGCTGCCCCGGCGTCCGATTGCCCCAGTAGACCGGATGAGAGAAGAGCAGGTCGGTGTGGCCACCGAGCGGGCTGCCGTAGACCTCCTGGTTCGGCATGACCAGAAAGTTGGTGTCCGAGCGGCGGCGCGCGCCTTCGACCGACGCCTTGGTGATCTCGAGCCAGTCGCCGCGTCTGCCGGCGTCGGCGCCGGTGAAGACCGAATCGATCTGACTCGCGATGGTGATCCCAATCGAACGAATCGCTGCCAGGTCGGGAATATCGGCATCCAGCGTGCCGGCGGTCCGCAGACGCTGGCCGAGATCCATGTGGTAGTGATGCGCCATCACCTGATAGCCGGGCAGCGCCTTGAATCGATCGCCGTGCGTGAAGGCGAGCACCCGGTCGATGGCTGCAGGTGCGGCGGCGGCCGAGACGTGAAAGTACAGCGGCATGCGCTGGAGCGATCCCGGCGGCGCGCTGTAGAGAGCGAAGTTTTCGGCGTACTGCTCGAGGTCTTCCTTTTCCGCCTGCCGGATGCCGAGGGAGAACGTCGTCGCGCTGTCCTTCCGGTACCAGTTGTAGCCGAGATTGGTCTCGACCTCGCGCGCCCAGAAGAACGTATGCGGCGGCGGCAACGCGGCGATCGAGCCGCCGGCCGATTCCGCAATCACCGTTCGGTTCGCGGTCTTCACGATCACGAAGCCGTCGTTGATCGATCCGCCGAACCGGTTTTCCTGCCAGGCACCAGACTGATCGCGCCAGACCACGCGCGAGGCCGGCTGGATCGGCAGGCCGGCCAAGCCAGCGTCGTATTTGTAGGCAATCGGCGACCGCGTCGTGCTCGCGATGACTTCCTGGCGCACGAGACCGGTGCCGCGGTAAACCGTCAGACGCAGCGTGCCGGAAAAGACACCGAGTTCGACGCCCGGGAATTCGACTTCGATCCTGGCGCCGTTGGTCGTCACCGCGCAGGAACTCGCGTGAAACTTCGCGACCGCACGGACGATTTCCTCTGGCTTGCGCGGCAGCCCCGGCTGGTTGGCGATCCCCTGCGCCGGCGCCGGGTTCCCGCCTTGCCGCGGCGGTCCGGTGAGGTTGAGCGGCGCGTCCCAGAACGCGTCCCAGCGGTTCTTCTCGAGCACGTCCGGCGTGATCGGGACCTTCAGTTCGTTGAGCGGTTGAATCTGCTGATTGCTCATGCGCCGGATACCGGACACGATGCGGAATTCCGGCGTCACGTTTGCGGCCAGCGTCGCCCAGGCCCCGCCCTTCGTGCGTACCGCAATCGTCCGCAGGGTTGGCGCACCTTGCGCGACGACGAGAACCAGCCGCACTTCTTCCTGGCGATCGCCGTCCCACGTCAGCGTCAGCGCGTCGGCGCCCGCTTCCGCAGTCAGGCCTGCCAGCGGTTTGTAGCGGGACAGATTGCAGGACAACGGATCAGCGGAAGCAGCCGACGCGAGACCGGCAATCAATGCAGCGGCAACGGCAATACGCATCGTGGTTCTCCGGTCAGCCCGCAGATTCTGACATATCCGAACGGTTCGAAATGCGCCACGAAAACACGAAACAACTCAGTGGCCCCAAAGAATAGCCTTTCGTGTTTTGGTGCTTTCGTGGCGCATTTAGAACTGGAAGAGTCGGTTGATTTTGACGACGAAGGCCCGATTCTTCAGATCCGGATATCCGGGCACGAGCGTGTTGCGCTCGTCGGTGTAGACGACGAAGAGTTCGCTGCCGGGGCGGTATTCCCAGCGGAAGCGCATGTTCGTGGAGAACGTGTGGTCGCTCGAGTTGTACTGCAGGAGCGCGCTCATGAACCGGCGGGGAGAGAACGCGTAATCCGTCCGCGCCCGCAGCAGCGTCGTGACGAAATCGCCATTCAGCAGGTGCTGGACCCGATTGACCGAGATGGTCGGCTCGACCGAGAGCTGTTTGAGCACCGACACGCGCGCGTTCGTGTAGCTCACGGCAAGGATGTCGCCGTCGTAGAACTCTCCGGCCTGAACACTCACCGTTCCTGACGCCCGGCGCTGCTGACCGAAGGCGTAGCCGGTCGTGATCTGACTGAAGTCGTAGGCCCCGACTGGAATCGTGACCTCCGGGTGGACCCTGAAGGGTTGCACCAGCAGTTCGTGGTCGCGCTCGACTTCGACGGTGAATTGGTCGCTGGTCTCGAACTCGGTGTTGAAGCGGCCGCCGATCTGCCGCGTCTCGAGGTCGCCGCCGCCGTTGAGCACATTGTCGAAGGTCGCCTCGTAGGTGAATCGCCGGATCCGCGGCATCGCCGTAGGACGCGGACTGAAGCGCGCTGATGCGAACGAGCGGCGGAAGTCGGTGCGACGGATGAAGCCGACCTCGGGATTGAAGGCGTCACCCACCTTCAGGTATTCGAGGTGCGCGCCGTAGCGGTCGGCCTGGAAGTCGTAGCGCGCCTGATAGCTTTCGTTGTCACCGTCCAGGCCGGTCGTTTCGGTCCGCGCGTAGTAGCCGCCGACGTTCACGTTCTGAAAAAACGACAGCGTCGCATCGGCGCCCATTGCCTGGTTGCTCCCCGGGTGCGACGCGGAGACCGACCGGTTCGTGAACATCACGCCGACGCTGCTTCGCCGGAGGATGTCGCGCTTCACCCGTAGGACCGTGAAGTTGGTGGCCTCGGTTCCGCTCGCGTCGTCCTCGCCGGTCTGGATGTTGAGAAAGCCGATGCCGAAGCCGCCGGCCTTCCCGGTCAGGCGCTCACCGACATCGATCGGAATCACCGCGTTGCCGTTCAAGCCGATGCGCCGGCTGTAAAATAGCGACGGGGTATCGACGCTGGTCGTGCCTTGTGCGTTGTTGCCCGTGCTCGGCACCGGCGCGAACGTGAAGACGCCTCGGCCCTCGAGAAAGAATTCGCGTTTTTCCGGAAAAACGAGATTGAAGCGGGTCAGGTTGACCTGCTGTTCGTCGACCTCGACCTGCGCGAAGTCGGTGTTCACGGTCAGATCGGCGGTCAGGTTCGCGGTGACGCCGTACTTGGCGTCGATGCCGAACTCGGTGTCGCGCTCGTTCTCGATCGGCGGCTGCCGGACGCGGTCGGTGGTCACTCGTTCGATCGCATACGGCTTGAGCTCGACGTTGCGGCTCGCCGGCGGCAGATCCAGACCGACCAGGGTTGCCGCCGCCGAAATCCGGAAGAAGCCCTGGGGGCCGCCCATCGCCAGCGGCAGCGGATTGAGATGCACCCACTCGTTCTTCCGGCGAATCGCGCGGCGGATCTGCAGGCCCCACTCCTGGTTCGTGCCTGAAACGTAGCGCAGCGACTTGAACGGAACCGCGATCTCGATCGTCCACCCTCCGTCGAACCGGCCAGTGCGCACCTCCCACACCGGATTCCAGTCCGAGTTCGAGTTGCCTTCGTCGGCTTCCGTCAGATCGATCCGGCCGCCGAGCGGGTTCGCATAAAACACGTAGCCGTTGCGGCGGTCGTGAAACGTGTCAAGCATCATCCCGAAATGATCGTTCTGGCGAATCTGATTGGCGTCGCGACGCATCTCGTTCGCGATCCACTGCTCTGGTGGCGCCGAGTCGTAGCACTTGCCGACGACGTAGATGTACTGATCGTCGAAGAAGACCCACGCCTCGGTGCGCTCGGTCGGCTCGACGCCGTTTCTGGGCAGCGTCTGGATGAAATCGGTAATCGGCCTGACGGTGCGATAGACGTCTTCGTCCAGCCGGCCGTCGACTCTGAGCGGCGTGGTCAGCTTCGTCGCCCGGACAGTGGCGTGCTTCTCAGCGTCGCGGCTGATCACTTCCGGCGCGACCGGCGGCGGCGGATTCTGGGCAGATGAGGGCGCCGTCCAGAGGCAGAGCGCGACCGTGGCCAGCCAGCACGCGTTCCGCAGTCTACGCACGACCAACCATAGCGATCACGGAGGACACAAAGAACAAATGCGCCACGAAAACACGAAAGCACGAAATGGGATTGGCTCTCGACGCGGCGCCGCGCAGCGGCGGCGTCAGCATGAACGACTCACGACAACGAGACCAACTCGACGATCCTGCGGGTCTCGTTGTCGTGAGTCGTTCACGCTGACCGCGCGGCCGGCTCCGCCGGCCGCCCGCGTCGCATCCAACCGCGAACGGGGCGTGGCCCTCTGTGTCTCCGTGTCTCGGTGGCGCATTTGGAACCGCGTTTCCGGAGTTTCGTGCTTTCGTGCTTTCGTGGCGCATTTCGGCGCGGTCGTGGCGCATTTAGAATCGGAACAGGCGATTGATCTTGATCACGAGTGCCCGGTTTTTGAGGCTGATGCGGTCGGGCACGATCGTCCCGGTATCGCGTTCGTCCGTATAGACGATGAAGAGCTCGCTGCCGGGGGCGTATTCCCAGCGGAAACGCAGGTTGCTGCTGAACGCGCTGTCAGCCGAGTTGTATTGCACCAGTCCGCCGGCAAACATGCGCGACGAGAACCCGTAGTCGGTGCGGACGCGGATGACGCTCGAGGTGAACTCCTGCCCCCGCACTGGCAGCTCGACGTGATTGATCGAGAAGCTCGGTTCGGCCGACCACTGCTTGAGGATGGCAATGCGTCCCGAGTTCAGGCTGACGGCGGTGATCGTGCCGTCGTAAAAGTGTCCGGTCTGAACAACCGCCGTACCCGACATCCGGCGCTGGGCGCCGAACTGGTAAGACGCGGTCACGTCCCCGAAGTCGTAGTCGCCGACCGGAATGACGACGCCCGTCGCGACCGTGAACGGCCGGACCAGCGACTCGTGGTCGCGGCCGACCTGGATCTGAAAGAAGTCGCTGGACTGGAACTCGGTCGAGAACTTGGCGACGAGCGACTGGCTCTCGAGCTCGCCGGCGCCGTTCACCAGATGCTCGACGCTTCCCTCCAGGCTGTACTTGCGCACCCGTCTGCTGCGCCGCGGCCGCGGACTGAACCGGCCGGACGCGAATGTCCGCCCGAAGTTGTCGCGCCGCGTGAAGCCGACTTCCGGATTGAAGTTGTCGCCGACGTGCAGGTAGTCGACCTTGAAGCCGTAGCGATCCGGCGAATAGTCGATGCGCCCCTGATAGCTGTCGTTGTCGGTCTCGAGCCCTGCGGTCACCGACCGCGCCCAGTAGCCGCCCAGAGACAGATCCTGAAAAAACGAGAACAGCCCGTCGACGCCGTAGGCCTGATTGGACACGCCGGCAATCGCCGCCGATTCGGAGCGGTTCGTGAACAGCGCGCCGATGCTGCTCCGGCTGAAGACATCGCGCTTGACCCGCAGCACGGTGAAATTCGTGGACGGCGTGGCCGCCTGCGTCGCGGTCAGCGGTTCCTGGTCGCCCGTCTGGATGTTGATGACGCCGACGCTGAAGTCGCCGACCTTGCCCGTCAAGCGTCCGCCGACGTCGATCGGAATCACCTGACCGCTGTTCAGCCCGATCCGCCGGCTATAGAAGAGCGTCGGCGCGCCGTTAACAGGACTGGAATTGAGGCTTCCGGGACCACCGCCGCCGCCCCCGCCACCACCGCCACCACCGCCGCCACCGCCGCTGCCGCGCGCAAAATCGAAAATGCCGCGCCCCTCGAGAAAGAAGTCGCGCTTCTCGGGAAACTGCAGCACGAAGCGCGTCAGATTGACCTGCTGCTCGTCGACTTCAACCTGCGCGAAGTCGGTGTTCACGGTGAGGTCAGCGGTGAGATTCGCGGTGATGCCGTACTTCGCGTCGATGCCGCCGTCTGGCTCGACGTCGTTCTCGAGCGGCGGCGTCCGGAGTACATCGGTCGTCATTCGACCGATGCCGTACGGCTTGAGCTCGACGTTGCGGCTCGCCGGCGGCAGATCGAGACCCACGAGCGTGGCGCCCAGCGAGACGCGGAACATCCCCTGGGCGCCGCTCGTCGACGCCGGCAGCGGCGTCAGGTGCGTCCACTCGTTCTTGCGCCGGATTGCGCGGCGCAGCTGGATGCCCCAGGTCTGGTCCGTGCCCGACTGATAGCGGATCGACTTGAACGGAATCGCCATCTCGATCGTCCAGCCGCCCTCGAACCGCCCGGGACGCACCTGCCACACCGGATTCCAGTCGGTATTGGGGTTGCCTTCGTCGGTGACCCACTGATCCGAAAATCCGCCGAGCGGGTTCGCGTAGAACATGAACCCGTTGCGGCGATCGTGGAACGTGTCGAAGAGGACGCCGAACGTGTCGTTCTGGCGGAGCTGCGAGGTATCGCGGCGGAGTTCGTTGGCGGTCCACTGCTCGGGCGGCGCCGAGTCGTAGCACTTCCCCACGACGTAAATGAACTCGTCGTCGAAGAGGACCCAGGCCTCGGTCTTCTCTGAGGCCGGCATCCCTTCGGCCGGAACCGTCTGGATGAAGTCGCCGATCGGCTTCACCGTGCGGTAGACGCTCTCGTCGAGGCGACCGTCGATGCGCAGCCGCTCGGAAATTCTCACGGCCCGAACGACAACGCGGCCGTTCGGGCTCCGCGACACCACTTCAGGCGCCACGGGAGCCGGCGGATCGGGGTCAGTGGGCGCGGGGACCGGAACGCGGGCTGGCCTGGGGTCCTGCGCGGCGGAAACGATACCCGGAATGAGAACAAACGCGAGGATGAACGCGAGCAAAATTGTCGCGAAATTGTGACAGAAGACTAGCCCGGAAGATAGAGGGCAGAGGTTGGAGGTTGGAGGTTAGAGGTTAGAGGTCGGAGGTTAGAAGGCGGACCCGCCCTGTGCTGTCGCCCAGATTCTCGAGCGGTACGTTCAGGCGATCGAGGAGCGCGAGCTGGAGGTTGGTGAGCGGCGTGTCCTTCTCGACGCGCACGTGGCGCGCGCCGGCGACCGATGGCGCGCCGCCGATGATGAGAATCGGCAGGTTGTCGTGTGCGTGAATGTTGCTGTCACTGATGCCACAGCCGTACAGCAGGGTGAGGCGATCCAGCAGGCTGGCGTCGCCGTCCGGTGTCGCCTGCAGCTTCTCGAGGAAGTAGGCGAGCTGCGCCACGTGGAAGCGGTTGATCTTCGCGCACTTCTCCATCTGCGCCGGGTTGTTCTGGTGGTGCGAGGTCGTATGGTGCGGGTCGGGAATCCCGATCTCCGGATACGTCCGCGGGCTGACCTCGCGCGACACCAGGAACGTAATCACTCGCGTGAGATCGCACTGGAACGCGAGCACCTGCAGGTCGAACATCACGCGCGCATGTTCCTGGAACGTCCCGGGAATGCCGCCGGCCGGCCGTTCGAGGAGCGGGAGCTCCAGATCTTTCTGCTGCTCCGCCTTCTGAATCCGCCGCTCGACGTCGCGAATCGCGTCCAGATACTGCGTGAGCTTGGCCTGGTCGCCAGTACCGAGCGTGCGCTTCAGCCGCGAGACCTCCTCGAGCAGTGAGTCCAGCAGGCTCTTGTCGCTGGCGATGCGCGCCAGCCGCGCCGCCTTCGTCGTATCGTCGCTGTCGCCGAACAGCCGCTCGAACACCGCGCGCGGCTGGTTCTCCATCGGCAGCGGCGTCGTCGGATTGCGCCACGACAGCGTGTTCGCGTACGCGCAGCTGTAACCGGCTTCGCACGCGCCAATCAGCTCGTTCGAGTCGATGCAGAGCTCGAGCGAGGTGAGCTGGGTGTCCTTCCCGAGTTCGCGCGCCATGATCTGATCCATCGACACGCCGGCGCGAATATCCGGTCCTTCGGTCTTCTTCGGATGCACGCCGGTCAGAAACGTCGCGGCCGCACGGACGTGATCGCCGGTGCCCTCGCCGGTGGCGGGAAACGCCGGCCGGTTGGTCAGCCCGGTCACGACGGTGAGACGATCCTTGAACGGCGCGAGCGGCTCGAGCGTCGGCGTCAGCGCGAAACCGCGTGCCGCGCCCGACGGTGTCCACTGCTCCATCTGAATGCCGTTCGGGACATACGCCACCGCGAAGCGCGAGATCGGGCGTCCGTTCGACGCCGCCGCGGCAAAGGCCGGGACCATGCCGTCCAGCATCGGCAGGGCGAGCGTCGCGCCCAGACCGCGCAGAAACGTGCGCCGCGGCAGCTGCTTCTTCGTGACGATCATTGGGTGCCTTCTCCTCGTTCCCGCGCCCGCAGTTGAAACGGCGGACTCTGCACAATTCCCAGAATGATGTCGGTCCACCGGTAATTATCGGCCTTCGCGGCCCGGACAATCTGCCGAATCGCCGGACGATCGTAGGACTCCGTGCCCCGCCCCAGCGCGTAGGTCATCAGCTTGTCCGTCACCGTCCCCACAAACGCCTCAGGACGAGCCGCCAGGACCCGGGCCAGTGCCGCCGGGCCGTCGACGACGGTGCCGTCAATGAGTGTGCCCGAGGCATCGATCGGCGTGCCCGCCTCACTGGCCGAACGCCACCGGCCGACAGCGTCGAAGTTCTCGAGCGCGAAGCCCAGCGGATCCATCAGCCGATGACAGCTGGCGCAGACGGCGTTGGCCCGATGCTGTTCCAACCGCTCACGCACCGACTGCGCGGCCGTGCCCTCGACGTTCTCCTTGAGCGCCGGGACGTTCGGCGGTGGCGGCGGTGGCGGTTCGCCGAGGACGTTCTCGAGCAGCCACTTGCCGCGAAGCACCGGCGAGGTGCGGCCCGGATAGGAGGTCACGGCGAGCACCGCGCCTTTGCCGAGCAGTCCGCGCCGCGACGCGTCGGTCAGCGTCACCCGGCGGAAGTGATCGCCGTAGATGCCGCGAATCCCGTAGTGCTCGGCCAGGCGCTCGTTGATGAACGTATCGCTCGCGGTCAGCAGTTCCACGACGCTGCGGTTGTCACGGATCTGGCTATCGACAAAGAGGGTGAGTTCGCGGGCGAACGCCACGCGCAGGTTCTCGTCGAAGTCCGGAAAGACCTGTGGATCCGGCGTGTGGGTCCGGACGTTCCGAAGATACAGCCACTGGCCGGCAAAATTGTCGACGAGCGCGCGCGCCCGCGGGTCCGCCAGCATGCGGCGCACCTGCCGTTCGAGTACCGCAGGCTGTCGCAGCTGGCCGCGCGCCGCGACATCCAGCAGCTCATCGTCGGGAATGCTGCTCCACAGGAAAAACGACAGCCGCGACGCGAGTTCGATATCGGTGATGCGATACACGGCGGCAGTGCCGGCGGGATCCCGCTCCGTGCGGAACAGAAAGTCCGGACTGACCAGCACGCGGCCAAGCGCCGCCCCGATCGCGCCGTCAAACGTCGTCGCAGCGCGAGCCGTCTCAAAGAAGGCGAGGAACGGCGCCACGTCGGCAGGGCCCACGGGACGACGGAACGCACGTCTCGTCAGCCGGGTCAGGATCTCGCTGGCACAACGCGATTCGACAGGTCGTGCGGCATCGGACGGCGGACGACAGACGAACAGGCGTTCGCGGCTCGGCGACGATCCTGGTCCTTTGATCGCGTACGGCCCGCGGACTTCGACGCTCGCAATGCCTGGCGGTATGCCGACATCGCCGGCGTACTCGTAGCTCGTGACTGCGTACGCCGGACGCTTCATCCCTTCGGGTTCCGCCGCCTTCTTCAAGAATGTGACGCCGATCGATCCAGGGCCGGCCGACGCATGCAAGGTGACCTCGGCGCCGTCTCCGGCCGGAGTCCGCGACGCTCGTCCGCGCGGCGCACCAACCCCGCCATCCGCCGGCTCGCCGACGGTCAACTGCTCGACCTTCTCGCCGTTGAGCCGGACTTCCAAAACGTGCGCGTCACCCAGGCCGCGAACACGGCCGTCGTAGGTCCGGTCCAGGTAGATCTTCACGACGTAGTCGCCGTCGACCGGGAAGTAATAGCGAATCGCCAGGCCACCGCGCGAGCCGAATGGCAACGCTTCGCTGACGCGGTCGTCCTGACGCAGCAGTTTGTTGACGGTAAACACTTCGGTGGCCGGCTTGAGCGTCTGGTCTCCCACCGCCATGCGGCCGATCTTCTGCGCCGCGGCCAGATACCGCTCCGCCAACATCGGCGACACGCTGAGAACGTCGGCGATGTTGTCGAAACCGTAGCCGGAATCGTCCGGCGGGAGCAGCGCGGCGGCGTCGATCTCCATCGCCAGGAGATCGCGAATCGCATTGGCGTACTCGGCCCGATTGAGACGATGGAGAGCCGGCCGGCGGCCAGGGTTCGGATGCGCGGCCGCGGCGCGGTCGAGCGATCCTTCGACGCCGGCGACGACGCGATCGACAACCGCACGATCCGGACGTGGCGATCCGGCCGGCGGCATGGTGCCGCTACGGAGTTTGTGGACGACCTTTTCGAGAACGGCCGCGTTCCGCGCGAGATCGCGAACGTCCAGCCCCTGCAGGACGACCCCGCCCGATTGCCGCTGCGCGCTGTGGCAGCCGGCGCAGTATCTCGACAGCAGCGCCGCTGGATCGGCTTCGGAAGCGGACGCGGACGATGTACCGGCGGCCGGCGCTTGCGGTGCTCCGCCCGCCAGAACGCGATGCGACATCACCGCGCCGCTCAGCATGACCGCCGAGAACACCGCCAGCGAGGCGCCGGAGCAGCGGCAACAGGGACGCTTCACTCCGGCCTCGTCGCGCCGACTCGCCCCGCGGCTTCGGCGCCGATGTCGCGGCCGATTGTGGTGTCGGCGCCGAGCCGCTCGAGCACCGCGCCGGTTTCCCTGTGTTCGATGAACGAGCCGGCCTGATACTCGCCCTGCGTGATCATCCACGCCGTCTGCCCGCGTTTGTTGATCGCGTTGACGTTGGCGCCGCGTTCGACCAGAAAGGGCGCGAGCATCGTGCCGCCGAAGTACACCGCGCCGTGCAGGGCGGTCTGTCCCTTGACGTTGGTCGCGTTGATGTCGAGACCGAGATCGAGGCAGAACTGGACGGCGTCGCGCGCGCGCGTCTGCAGCGGACTGGTATCGAGGGCGAACCAGCGCCGGCCGTACTTGTCCTGCCCCTCGACGAAATCCACCCCCGCGGCCACCATCAGCGGCGTCGTGCCATCCACGGTGTTCAACCAGGGATCGGCGCCCCAGTCGATGAGCAGCCGCATGCTCGCGAGATCCCCGTAGCTGGCTGCCCACCAGAACGGCGTCGCGCCGAGCGGGTTGACCTCGAGCCCGGTGGCCTGCTGAATGAACCGCGACAGCAGCGGGAGCGGCTTCTTCGTCTGCACGTTGGGGTTGGCGCCGTGGCCCAGAAGGTCGGCGACGAGTCCCGGCATCGCGCGCTGCACCGCCGAGTGAAGCGCCGTGCGGCCCGCCCCGGCATGATTCGGATCGGCGCCGCGCGCGAGGAGAAACCGCGCCATCTCTTCGTGGCCGCTGTCGATCGCGACCAGCAGCGCTGCCGCTTCGGTGTCTGGCTTGAACGTACGGAGCGAGTTGGTGTCGCCGCCGACGCCGTCGGGAGCGCTGTCGTTCACGTCGGCGCCGGCGGCCAGCAGCAGCGTCGCGATCGCGACGTTGCCCTGCTGCGCGGCGAACAGCAGCGGCGTGAAGCGATGTGTCGAGCGCGCTCGAGGATCGGCGCCGCGCGCCAGCAGCAGACGCACGACCTCGGTCTGGTTTTCGGCGACGGCGCGCATCAGCGCGGTCTGGCCGCGCGTCGCTTCACGCGCGCTCAGGTCGGCGCCCGCGGCCAGCAGGCGTTCGACGGCCGCCGCGCTGCCGACGTGCGCCGCACGCATCAGCGGCGTCTCGCCGACGAGCGAGGCCGCGTTCGGATCGGCGCCCGCGCCAAGCAGGACATCCACCATCGCGGCGCTGCCATTGAACGCGGCGAGCGCGAGCGGCGTCAGCCGTTGATCGGTCGCCACATCCGCCCGCGCTCCGGCCGCGAGCAACGCTCGCGCGGTCGCAAGATCGTCCCAGTGCGCGGCCCAATGCAGGGCGGTCGAGCCGTCGCCTTGTGTGCCGTTGGGATCGGCGTGCTGCGCGAGCAGCGACTGGACGGCAGCGCGATTCTGGTCGCGCGCCGCGTCGGCGAGGCGGTGATCGGCGGCGTCGACGCCAACCCACGCGATCAACGCGAGGACGAGCGCCGTCAGACACGTCCGGCCAGACGGAAAGGCACCAGGCAAATCCCGTGAATTATCGGCGCCCGGCGCGGCCCTTTGCACCTTCTTTTTCTGTCACGAAACGGTGTCAGTGTTGCGTTTGCACACTGTTTTGGCGCCACCCTTGACGCACGGGACGGACGATGCGATCGTCGTCGAAGCCGCCGTCATGAAAGGCCTTGCCGTGCAGGAAGAGTTCCCCAAGCTGTCGCCGCCCATCGTCGAACGCTTCGAACGCCGGCTGACTGAGGAAACGGCCAGCCTGCGAGTCTCTACGACCGAGCAGGTTTCAACGCTGCGCCAGGAAATGGCACAACAGACGGCGGAGCTTCGGCAGGAAATGGCGAGTCTCGGCACAGAGCTACGCCGCGAAATGAGCCAACTGAGCACGGACCTTCGCCGCGAGATGGCGCAACAGGGCGTCGAACTCCGGCAGGACCTGCATCGCGAGTTCCGCGAATTTCGCTCAGAGATGTACGCTGGCTTCACCGATATCCGGCGCGACATGTCGCGCGATCGGTCAGATCTCGTGAAGTGGGCGTTCGTCTTCTGGATGGGGCAAGTGGCCAGCCTCGGCGGCCTGATTGCGTTTCTGCTCCGCCATCAATAGGGCTCTACGCGATTCCCAATTCGCGGATCGCATTGCCGCCCAGCATGGCGGTGCGCTCCGCCGCGGAAAAGCCCGGCGCCTGCAGGATGTGATCGACTGATGTCGATGTCCACGGAAACGGGTAATCCGTCCCCATGACGATGTGACCGCTGCCGCACTCCGCCGCCAGGTGCCGCAGCCCCTCGCCCGTAAACACCATCGAGTCAAAGAACAGCTGCCGCAGGTATTCGCTCGGCTTCTTCGCGTTCTTGGGCGTGCAATTCGCCGGAAACGTCACGCACCCCTGATCGAAGCGCCCGGCGTAGGCCGGGAGATAGCCGCCGGCGTGGGCTCCACATAGTTTCAACTGCGGGAAGCGATCGAGGGTGCCCTCGAAGATGAGATGCGCGAGCGCGATCGTCGTCTCGAGCGGATTGCCGATGACGTTGGTGAGAAATCCATTGCCCTGGAGGCGCGTCCGCAGTTCCGGCATCCCCTGCGGGTGCATGAAGATCATCGCGCTCAGTGCCTGCGCTTTGGCCCAGAACGGATCGAAGCGCGGGTTGGCCAACTCTTCGCCGTTCACCGTCGGAAAGATTCCGGCGCCGCGCATGCCCCAGGTGTCGTGCGCCTGCTGCAGCTGCGCCGCGGCCAGATCCGGATGCTGCAGCGCCACGCTCGCGAGCGGAACGAATCGATCGGGATGGCGGGCGCAGACCTTGGCCAGCGCCTCGTTCTGCGCCGGAATCAGTTTTTCCGAGAGCGCGCGGTCGGCGGCATACCAGTAGGTGTTGATGGTCAACACTTCGACGTCGATGCCTTGCGCGTCCATCGCTCGCAGCCGGTCGTCGCTCATCACCAGGTTTCCGCCGAGCTGCCCGCGCACGGCCGCTTCGAGCGGCGTGCCCTTCACGATGTCGACGAGCGCATCCGGCACCGCCAGGTGCGCATGGACATCAACGGTGCGGACCCGGCGGCCATCCACCGTCACCTGGCGCCGCGCCGGCGTGGTTTGCGCCCGCGCGTAGGCGGTTGACGCCAGCGCACCCGCCGACGCGAGCACCGACTGAATGACGAATTGGCGCCGATTCACGCTCTCCCCCAGTCCCCAGTCCCCAGTCCCCAGTCCCCAGTCCCCAGTCCCCAGTCCCCAG
>CAZOAZ010000018.1:0-106896 GCA_964577955.1 uncultured Bifidobacterium sp.
TGTTTGTGGAGCGCAAGCTACCACGTGGTAGCAGCCAGCCGCTTCATCTCATCTCCGTGTTCAAAGCTTTGATCTGACGACAATCTAGACAATGACGGATCGCGCATGGAGAAGCGCGTGCCCAAGTTCGATTCGTCCCTCGATGGAGATCGCGCGCTCGGCTTCGTGAGCAGAAAGCGCGTTGAAGAGCAGTTTCCAGGCCGTGTCGTCGTCCATCCGAATGCGTGTGGTTGCGGCAGGATCGTTGCCGCACCGCAGTGTCCAGCGCTCCGCGTCGCGTGACAGCGTCCAGTTGCCGCCGCTCGCGCCGCCGATTTGAATCCCCACCATCGCGCCGGCTTCCGCCGGCGTGTTGCGGAAGGCATGCGGCAGGCCGCGCATGGCGATGTCGATGACGGCGCGCAGGTAGCGCGCGTCGGACAGAGCCTCCGCACCGACCGCCATCCGGATCTGTTGCTGGTGGTGCCACAGCTCAGTGAACTCGCGACCGATGTCGAACCAGCCTGCCGAGGCGTGCTCGCCCGCCCATGACACCGGAAAGAGCGCCGGCGCATCGAGTGGAAGCGATTCGAACCAGTCCGCGGCTTCACCGGCCGCGCGCTCGTAGAGATCGGCCAGGACTCGTGGACTGAGCCGCCTGGCCGCGGTGACCCACTGCGCGTTCAAGGTGTTGATGAACGCCACGAAGTCGCGCTCCGAGGCAATCGGCCGCGCCGGAGGCGGCGGCGCCATGCCGTCACGGTGAAACGACAACCGCCGGAGTGTGGTGTCCAGAAGGTGCGCGACGAGATCGCGGACGACCCAATGGCCCGCCACCGTCGGGCGGTCCCACATCGGGAGCGGCAGGTCGCGAAGCAGCGCCACGAGCGCCGACGAAACGGGACGAAACAGCGCACGCGTGTCGATCGGGACGGGGAGTTCGAGTGGCATCCGAGAGTTCCTCAAAGACAGGACACTTATTGGAACACACAGTGACACAGTGACAGGTGCTCGTTCCGGGTTCCGGGTTCCGGGTTCCGGGTGCCAGGTTCCAAATGCGCCACAAAGACGCGAGCCTTTGGGTCTTCGTGGCGCATTTGATCAGAAGCGCCACGCGATGCCGGCGCGCAGCGGTGCCACCGCCACAATGCCTTCCGCGCCCTCGGCTCCGAACATCATGCGCGCGTCGGCGAAGAGATTGACGCGCGCGCCGAGAGGGACGCTCACGCCGCCGCCGGCAAAGAGCGCGCGGACGTCGTTGGTAACGGGAGTCGGGAAGACAGCAGTGACGTTCGGCTTCGACACTCCGGCCGCGAAGCCGCCGAGTGCGAACGGTCTGACGCGGCCGTGATCGAGTGGCGTGAACCGTACTTCGGCGCTGCCCACGTAGAACGTGCCGCCGCGGAAGTTGGACACGACGTTGCCGTCGCGGCGAGTCTGGCTGGCGAGGTGGGTTCGCTCGACGCTGCCCAGGATCGAGAGCCGTGAGGTTGGCGAGAACGCGATGCCGGCGGCGACGCTATTCCCCGCGTCGATGAGGGTCGGACCGGCTGACCCGTAGAGCTCGATCGACTGGCTCCGGGCGGCTTGCGGCCCGGTCAGGATGATGGCGGCGACAAGAAGTGGAAGGGTGCGCATGGTTGTTGCCTCTACTCACACTGCGCAAAATCCACGCCCGGCGGCTCAACGCTACCGTGCACGCAGCCGGCGCTTGGCGTGGCGCAACGCCCGATGGTCGCGCCGCGACAGCTCAGGTACGCGGAGCGACAGGCTTTCGAGCGTCTTGATCGCGATCGTCGCGACGGCCAGCCGCGTGAACCACTTGTTGTCGGCAGGGACGACGAACCACGGCGCGTCCGGTGTGCTGGTTGAGCACATCGCCTTCTCGTAGGCAGCCATGTACTCTTTCCAACGTAAGCGTTCGTTCACGTCGTTGACCGAGAACTTCCATTTCTTGCGCGGATCGCTCAGCCGCTCGAGAAACCGCCGGCGCTGCTCAGCTTTCGAGACGTTCAGAAAGATCTTCCGGATGACGGTGCCGTTCCGCGTGAGGTAGCGCTCGATGGCGCGGATGTCATCGAAGCGATCGCGCCAGAGATGGTTTCCGAGCAGCCGTGGGGGCAGGTGTTGGCGTTCGATCAACTCCGGATGGACGCGCGACACCAGGACTTCCTCGTAGTACGAGCGGTTGAAGACGCCGATGCGGCCGCGTTCGGGCAGCACCTTCATGCAGCGCCACATGAAGTCGTGCTTCAGTTCCTCTGCGGATGGTGCGCCGAAGTTGAAGACTTGCGTGGACTTGGGATCGAGCCCGCGCATGACGTACTTGATGGCGCTGTCTTTTCCCGCACCGTCCATCGCCTGGAACACGAACAGCACCGACCAGCGGTTCTGCGCGTAGAGCAGCTCAGTCAGGTCGTAGAGCCGGCGCGCGCGCTTTTCCAGCAGCCGGCGCGCTCCGTCCTTGGTCTCGAAGGGGCCGGTGTCGGCGGGATCGTAGCGGTCGAGGCTCAGCGTGCGACCCTGCCGCACCCGGAAGCGCTCGACGTCGATGATGGGCTTAGCCAAGGCGACGTTGCAGGGAGCAACGGCTGTGCCAGGGCAACGGAACGAGGGATCCGAAGTGCTAAGCGGCGGCGGCGTCGACCGAGAGCTGCCGCGCCCACTGCAATGCGCCCGCGTAGGCGGTACCCAGCAGCGAGTCGGGAAGCCCGAGGCTTTGAAGGATGGCACCGGCGTGGTCCCACTGGCCTTGCTCGTAGGCGAGCACCGCGTCGAGCACCAGGCGCATTGGACTCTCTTCGCCGATGAGTGCGGCGCGAACTGCGGGTGTCAGCGGCAGGTCCGCCGTGGCGCGCTCGATCGGCTGATCGAGGATCGCCGGCAGCATCGAGCACATCCCGAGCAGGAACAGCTCGCCCGCGGCGTCGTTGCCTGCCCACGCCTTGCCGATCGCCTCGCAGGAGCGGGCGCGGAGAATCGCGACCGACACCGCTTCGGCGGTCCCGCCGGTGTTGACACCAGCCATCGCCCAGACCGACGCCCAGGCGCGGACCTGCTGCACGCCGAGCATCACGAGCGCGTGACGCAGCGACGTGATTTCCTGGCTGAGGCCGAAGGCCGCCGAGTTGATCGATCGCAGCACGCGCATGCTGAGCGACACGTCGTGCTTCACCAGATCCTCGAGCATGTCGAGACTGAGGTCGGGACGGTTCAATGCGGAAAAGAGCTGCAAGTACGCGAGCCGCCGGGCCGGCACGACCCTGACGCTCGCCGTCGCCGGTTTGCAGAAGAAAAAGCCCTGGAACAGCCCGCAGCCCGACATCTTCGCCCGCGTCACGACGTCGGTCGTCTCGACGCGTTCGGCGACGACCTTCTTTCCGAGCGACGCGAACCGTCGCGCCGCACGCTGCCACGACGGCGCCGGCACATCGAGCACGTCAAGCTTGATGATGCTCGCATAGGGCAGGAGCGCTTCGGCCTGCGACCCTTCGACGAAATCATCCAGGGCGAGCGTGTAGCCGCGCGCCTGCAGATCCTTGCAGACCTCCACGACTTCGGCGTCGACGGCAATGTCTTCGCGCAGTTCGATCACCGAGGCGTCGGCCGGCAGGAGCAGCGGCGCCTGGCTGACGAGCAGCGGCCGCGTGAAGTTGACGAAGGCGCGCGCGTTGCCGGTCAGCGTGGGGAGGCCGATGTCGAGAATCGAGTCGGTCAGGACGCGCGAGGCCGCGAGATCCCCCGCTGTCGTGCAGGCCTGGTCCAACGCCTCCGCCCGATACAGCAGCTCGTAGCCGAAGACCCGCTGCTGCGGATCGAAAATCGGCTGCCTGGCAATACTGATGGTGGATCGGGAATCAAGCGCAACAGTCATGGCTGTTGCTCGTATCGGCCCCAATCCGCCGAGCCTTGAGGCCCAGTTTTCGTCACCGATTTGGCGCGCCTGTTGCCCGTTGAGTGCTGTAAACCGTTGACAGGCAAGGGGAGGCTTCAGTGATGACAATTCCTGGCATACGCGTTCACGGAATTCGGTATCAGACGCGCGACGTCGACCGGGCGGTCGCGTTCTACACGCAGCACCTCGGCTTCGAGCTGAAGCACCGGCAGGGCTCGGCCTTTGCCAGTGTCGCGTGCGGTGATGTCGATCTTTTGCTCAGCGGAGCCGCAAGCTCGGGCGCGCAACCGTTGCCTGACGGCCAGCAGCAGACGCCGGGCGGATGGAACCGGTTGGTGCTGGCAGTGGACGACCTGCCGGCCGTCGTGGAATCGCTGCGGACGCGCGGTGTTCCATTCCGAAATGACATCGTTTCCGGCCCTGGCGGCAAGCAGATCCAGGTCCTCGACCCCGATGGGAATCCGATCGAGCTCTTCGAGCCGGCGCAACGGCGGTGACACCGTAAACTATCCTCGTGTCGTTCAGAACGAAGCTGCTCACGTGGTCCGTCCGGGCGTCGCTGGTCTGTGCCATCGCTGCCGTCAGTTGCGCCGTGGACCCCGCTCCGCCGTGCCAGGTCGTCGACATGATTCCCCCGCCATATCCGCCGGCCGCGATTTCGGGCCGAGTGAGTGGTGCCGTCGTCGTCGCACTCGACGTCTCGCCCGAGGGAAACGTGACGGCCGCGACGGCGCGCGAAGGTCACGCGCTCCTGGCGGCGGCGGCCACGGAGGCGTTGAGAAAATGGCGTTTTCTGGCCAGCCAAAACGCGCACCGGGAATTGATCGGCGTTCGTTTCGTGCTGGCGCCCCCCGACTCCGAGGACGTCGGTACGGAATTCAGCTGTCCGGGAACCCTTGTCGTGACCGAAAAAATGCCGCGCTGACCGGCGGCGTGCGTCTTTACCGCGGCTGGCTGACAAAGCGGTCCGCGATCTGAAGGACGAGCGGCGGTACGCGGTCGGCGTTCGAGACGTTGGTGGCCAGGGCGACCACCAGGCGATGGTCGGGAAATGCCTGCAACGAGACCGTGCCTCCCATCGGCGTGCCGCGGTGTCCCATGATTCGGGTCGTCGTCCCCGCCACCGTCACATCGTCGACCTTCCAGCCGAGTGCGTATCCGGACGCGGCGCCTGATGTGAGACGCAGCGACTCGCGGAAGAGTGCGATGGTCTCGGCCTTCAGAAATCCGGGCGTGAGCATCGCCGACCCGAATCGCACGAGATCGGTCGGCGTCGAGAGAAAGGCGCCGGCGCCGAAGAAGCAGGAATAGTCCGGCTCGGGGGCCGTCTGCAGTCCGAGATTTGTCTGCAGCGCCATTCTCGGAAAATACGTGGCCGCGAGATCCGTTTCTTCTGTTTCCTCGGGGAGCGTGCGAGTCATCCCGAGCGGTTTGAAGACCTTCTCGCTCATGAACACCGCGAACGGTTCCTGTGCGGCGCCTTCGATCGCAGCGCTGGTCAGGACCCACCCGGAGATCGAATAGCGGTACTCGGTTCCCGGTTGAAACCGCAGCGGATCGCCGGCGAGATTTTGTACGGCGTCGGCGAGCCGTTCGCAGCCGAGGCCCGGCAAACGTTCGCCACCGCCGTCACCCACGCGGTGCACCCCGCCGACATCGCCCATGACTTGACGCAGGGTGAGCGGCCACTGCTTGTCCGGAAACCCGCGGACGTAGCGCTGAACCGGCGCATCGAGATCGATCCGTCCGTCATCGACGAGCCGGCCGACGGCCGCCGCGGTCAACGGTTTCGACGCCGCGCCGAGGCGCAGCCGCGTATCCGGCGTCATCGCCGCGTGCTGCTCGATGTTCGCAAAGCCGAAGCCCTCGGCCCACACGAGCTCGCCGTCGACGGCGACGGCGACCGAGAGGCCAGGCAGATTGTCTTTGACGAGGAGCGCGCGGATTTCACCGCGCATTTCGTCCACGGCCCTCGCGTAGCGTGCGGGCGGCGCCTTGGAGGGGGTCGACGGGATTGCCGCCGCGTCGGTGTGGGCAGGGGAGAGGGTGACGACGAACAGGACCGCTCCGCCGCCGACCATCAACAGTCCGGCGACGAGCGCCAGCGCGATCACGGTTTCCGTGCGTTTCATTGCTCGGCGGTAGGGCCAGTCATCAACCGTGCCCTAATCAGTATCACGTGGACGGCCGGCAAGTCGTCACGTCCGAATGAGCATTTCGTGAGCGCCGCATGAGAGAATCGCGTTCGCTACGGTGGGGTCCGGCTTTAGCCGGACCTCTTGAGCGGTCGATTCGGAAGGAGCCGATCATGCGCGTGCGAATCGTCGGTCTGAATGCAATCGCGTTGATCGTTCCCGCTCTGGCATTCGCTCAGGCGCCGGCGCCGGCCAGCTATCCGCCCTACACGCGGCCGGTCACCACCTACGTGCCGCCGCGGACGCCCGACGGACAGCCGGACATCTCCGGCCTCTACGTGGGCATTTCATTGCCGCGCAACATCGAGACGCCGCTGGTGCCGCTGACGACGCGGCGCGGCAACGCTGCCGGCGGCGAGTTCATGTTCGGTCTGAGCACGCGTGTGCCCCTCCCGCCCGGCGCGATCGCCCGTCCCGCGGGCGTCGATCCCGCAGACGGCAAGATTCCGCTCAGGCCGGAGGCCTGGGCCAAGCGCAAAGAGATCATGGCCAACCAGGAAAAGGTCGAGTACCTGGATGGCCGCGTGTTGTGTCTCGTGCCGGGCGTCCCACGGATCACCGTGCCGCAAGTCGTCGTCGGCTACCAGATTTTCCAGAAGCCGGGCTACGTCGTCATCTACTACGAGCAGAGCCATCTGTATCGCACGATTCCGCTCGACGACCGCGCGCCGCTCGACCCGAAGATCCGCAAGGCGCTCGGTGTCTCGCGCGGGCACTGGGAAGGCAACGTGCTGGTCGTCGAGGTGACGAACTTCACGACCAACTTCGAGAACAACTGGATCATCGGATCGCAGGGAAACGCCGGCGATGTTCCCGCCGAGTCGCTGGCCGGCGGTCACGGGATTCCGCACAGCGACGTGTATCGGGTGACAGAGCGCTACACGCCGCTTGACGCGAACACGATCCACTACGAGGCGCGCCTCACCGACGAGAAGGTGTTCACGCAGCCCTGGACCGTCGCCTGGTATGCCTTCGCGCGCGCGCCGAAGGACTACGTCCCGGTCGAGTACGCCTGCTTCGAGGGCAACGCGAAGAATATCCTGCTCATGACCAACACCGACATCGACGGCATCCGCGTGAACGTGCCGTAGTGCTGCAGTAAGATTCGTCTCTGACCTCTGACTTCGCCGACGGCCAGACGTTCGGACACTACCGGCTCGTCGCGAAGCTCGGTGCGGGCGCGATGGGTGTCGTCTATCGCGCGCACGACGAAACGCTCGGGCGTGATGTCGCGCTGAAGTTCGTGGCGGCCGGCGCCGGTCTGGATCGCGACGCGCGCGCCCGGCTCATCCAGGAAGCACGCAGTGCGTCGGCGCTGAACCATCCACACATCTGCCAGATTTACGAGGTCAACGAGACCGCGGACCTCAGCTACGTCGCGATGGAACTGGTCGACGGCCGATCGCTGGCCGCCACGATCCCGGCCGGCGGTCTGCCGCTCGAAACGGCGCTCTCCTACGGCGCGCAGTTGTCCGACGCGCTCGCGCACGCGCATGGGCGCGGCATCCTGCATCGCGATCTGAAGTCGCTCAACGTCGCCATCACGTCCGACGGCCGCGCCAAGGTGCTCGACTTCGGGCTGGCGAAGCGTTTTGGTGCGGCGGCGCTCGAGGACGTTACCCGTTCCCGATTGTCGTTGGACGACGATCGCGCGGTGGCCGGCACGCTGCCCTACATGGCGCCGGAGACGCTGCGTGGCGAGCCGAGCGAGCGAGCCGCGGACATCTGGTCGCTCGGCGTCGTTCTCTACGAGATGGTCGCCGGCCGGCTGCCGTTCACGGGAAAGACCGGTGTCGAGCTGACGACGGCGATTTTGCGTGATCCGGCGGCAGGGCTGCCTGAAAACGTCGCACCAGGGCTGCGGGCGATCATCGTCGGCTGCCTGGCAAAAGAACCCGGGCAGCGGTACCGGAGTGCGGCCGAGGTGCGGGCTGCGCTCGAGGCGATCGGGTCCGACAGAAACGTCACGGCCAACCCGTGGCCGGCCCGGCGGCCGAGGGCGTCGCAGCGGCTCTGGGGTGGTCTCGTCGGCACCGCTGTGTCGATCGGGCTCATCGCCGCGGTGTGGGCCTGGCGTGGGCGGACAGCGCTCGAGACGGAGTCACCGTCGACGTCAGCGCGGCTGTCGACCGGCATGACCGCGTCAACCGTACCGGAGGCCAACGAGTACTACGAGCGGTTCCAGCTCATTGCCATGTCACGGCTGGACCTTCCTGAAATGCGCCGGCTGCTGGAGCGCGCTCTCGAGCTCGATCCGCAGTTTGCCGTCGCTCGCGGCGAGTACGGGTTCGCGCTGGCGCTCGAGCTGATCGGCGGCTGGTCGAACGACACCACGTGGATGAATCGCGGCGAAGAGGAAATCCGCCGCGCCTTGCGGGACGACCCGAAGAGCGGTCGCGCCCATTCGGCGTTGGCCGGCGTGTATTACTCCCAGGGGCGCATGGATCTGATCGAGGCGGAAGTCGCGAAAGCGTTGGAGGTCAATCCCCAGGACGCCGCGGCCGCCGGCTGGTTACAGAACGCGTATCTGATGAGCGGCGACTACGAGCGCGCCAAGGATCTGGCCCGGAAGGCGCTCGCCATCAATCCGAATTTTTTCCCGGTTCGCATGGTCAACGGCGAGGTGTTGCAGAACGCGGGGGAGCTCGCCGATTCCATCCGTGAACGAGAAAAGGTGGTGGAGCAAGCTCCGGCCAATCTCGTCGGCGTCAGGTCGCTCGCGCGTGGCTACATCATCGCCGGAGAGATGGCCAAAGCGCGGCAGCTGCTCGAGCGCGCACCACCCGACGCGCGCAAGAATTTCATGGTCCGTTTGGTCTGGGCGCAGCTGCTGGCCTCGGAAGGCCAACGGGCCGACGCGCTGCGCGAACTGGACGAAGGCGTGGAGAAGTACGCGGTCGCGAATGCGCCGAGCATCGAAGCCGTGGCGGGAGTCTATGCCACGCTCGGCGACACGGACAAGGCGCTCGACTGGCTGGATCGGGCGGTCCGCGGCGGGAACGAACAGGCCGAATGGTTCCAGCGCAACCCGCTGTTTGCGAACATCCGGCAGGAGCCACGCTTCAACCAGATCCTCGAGTCCGTCCGCTACCGCCGTCAGCAGCGGGTCCCGTAGCTCCCCAGCTGGTGGGCGATCGGTCAGGGACCCAGGACTGGCCCGATATCAGAGTCAAAAATGCGCGAGCGGCGCCAACCTAATCTAGAATCGCGGCCATGCTGAACTTGATCCTCGCAGGTTTGCTTCAGGCGGCCGCTCAGACCACAACTCCGGCACCGGTACCAGTCGAACGCGCGCCGGCCAGTGCGCCGGTCCTGACCGCCGCTGAGGCCACAAAGACGCTCGAAGCGTCGGTAGCCAACAGGACCGTGGACACCATGATGAAGGCCGCAATGATCGAAGGCGGCCAGGCGTCCGTTGCGATGCTGTATCGCTGGCAGGCCGAAACCAACGGGCTCATTCACTCGCACGCGACCGAGATCTACTACATCCTCGAGGGCTCGGGGACGATCACGACCGGCGGGTCACTGCAGAATCCGACGGCGAACGATCTGACCCGGCTCGGCGCGGGGGTCGGCCAGTCCGGCGTACACCTCGGCGGCACCAGCCGCAAGGTCGGGCCGCACGATGTCGTGATCATCCCGGGCGGCATGCCGCATCGCTTCAGCCAGCTCGATGGGCCGATCAAGTATCTCGTCTACCGGTTCGATCCGAGCCAGAAGAAGTAGTTCGTTTCCATGAGAGCCTGGCGCCACCCGTGGTGGCTCGTGATCGCTGGCGTCGCCGCGCTCGCGTTGCGCGTGGTGTCGGCTCAGGTACCGGCGTGGCCGCAGTTCCGCGGTCCGAACGCCGGCGTCGTGCCCGACAACCCGGCGCTGCCTGATTCGTGGAGCACGTCCGAGAACGTCGCCTGGAAAACGGCCATTCCCGGAATCGGCTGGGGATCGCCCGTCGTGTGGGGCGACCACGTCTTCGCGACCGCCGCCGTCAACACCGGCGCGCCGGAACCGTTCAAGGCCGGACAACTTCGTGGCACCGATGTCGTGAAGCCGAGCGCGCTCTATCGGTGGGTCGTCTACGACGCCAGCTTCGAGACCGGCCGCATTCGCTGGCAGCAGGAAGTCGCGGCGAGCGTCCCCGCTGACGGCACGCACATGAAGAACTCGTACGCCTCGGAGACGCCGGTCACCGACGGCGAACGGGTCTACGCGTATTTTGGCAATGTCGGCGTGTTCGTCTTCGACATGAACGGGCGCGCCATCTGGTCGAAGCGCCTTGGGCCGTTCACCTTCCGTAACGGCTGGGGCTCCGCCGCTTCACCGGTCCTTCACGACGATCGCCTCATCATCGTCAACGACAACGAAACGCAGTCGTTCATTGCCGCGTACGACAAGCGGACCGGACGCGAGCTCTGGAAGCGGGATCGGGAACCGGGGACGAACTGGGCGACGCCGTACGTGTGGAGGAACGATCGGCGAACCGAGATTGTGGTGCCCGGCTCGGTCAAGACGCGCGCCTACGATCTGAATGGCAACACGCTCTGGGAGCTGACCGGCATGTCGACGATCGACATCCCGACGCCGTTCGCGTCCGACGGCTTGCTGTTCATCAACTCCGGCTATGTCGCCGATGCGCTGCGTCCCGTCTATGCCATCCGGCCAGGAGCGTCAGGCGACATCACGCTGAAGGCCGGCGAAACCAGCAATCAGCACATCGCGTGGTCGAACCCGACGCTCGGCTCGTACAACCCGTCCTCGCTCGTCTACAACGGCATTTACTACACGCTGCACGATCGCGGATTCTTCACCGCCAACGACGCCCGGACCGGTGCCGTCGTCTACGGACGCCAGCGCGTGTCGGCCGAGGTCAGCGGCTTTTCCGCGTCGCCGTGGGCGTACAACGGCAAGATCTTCGTTGTCTCCGAAGACGGCGACACGTTCGTGATCGCGGCCGGGCCCGAGTTCAAGGTGCTTGGCAAGAACTCGCTGGACCAGCGCACGCTGGCGTCGCCAGCGATTATCGGCAACAGCGTCATCATGCGCACGGCATCGCATCTGTTCCGGATCACCGGGAGAGCGTCTTAGCTTGGCGACTCGTTCCCTGGGCGGTCTCGCTGTCCTGGTCGGTCTCGTCGCGTTCGCTGCGTGCAATCGCTTCGACGGTTCGCAAGTCCCCGAGGTCGCCGTCGGGACGGGACTCAGGCCGCAGATCTCCTGGACACCGTCGCCGGCCTATCTGCTTCAGGTCTACGAGGGCGCCGAGGATCGCAACGGGATCGGCGTCCTGTGGAGCCTCACCGGCAGCAGCGGATACGAGAACAAACTCGCCTCTCCAGTGACGTACGGCGTGCCGCCGTCAGGATCCGAGTATGTGGGCGCCGAGCCCTTGCAGGCCGGCCGTACCTACACGGTTACGATCACTCGTCAAGACGAGAAGGGCAGCGGCGACGGTTTCCTCAACACGCGCCAACGTTATGTGGGCGTGCGCACGTTCGTCGCGCGGTCAGCACTTCAATAGTCGGACGGACCCCTTCCGGATTCAGGTCTCGCCCCATACTCAGGCGGGCTCACCGCATGGTTCGTCTGGCGCGTGCGCCCATGTCGATTGACGAGGCGCTGCAGATCGCCGAGCAGGTCGCCAGCCCAGGCGCTTCTTTGCAAGATGCCTGTTCCGCTCGACAACCAGGCCGCGCGCTTGAGCGAAGTACGTGGGCTCCGGTTCAGCCGGACCTTGTTCGAGACAGCGACCTACGGCGTCCCGACGGCGCGGACCAGATCCATCATCTTGTCGGTCGGGATCTTGTAGAACGTCATTCTGGCCACCCCGTCGCGGCGCTGCACGACGACAATGAACGCATCATCGCCGAGCGAAACCCGGGCAGCTTTGACGCCGATGTCCGTGAGCATCTCGCGTTTGTGATCGTCGCTCTCGACCGCGGAGACGTCGGTTTCGAAGGCCGCGTCCGCGCTCTGCCGATCCAACTGCAGGGCTCGCGTGCTCGTGAACGTAAAGCCGAAGTTGGCGTCAGACCCCTGCCACTCGCAGCTCGTGAACCCGGGCCGAGGTTCGCGGACGGCCGGTCCCTGGAATCCGCCGCCGGCGATGGCGGCGGCTTTGGCGCCGGTGAGGATCGCGTCACAGCGCCGCGCTGATGCCGCGCCACGCTGAGCATGGGTCGTCACTGGCGGCAGCGCCGCGAACACAGCGCAACCAACCAACAGGCCGGAAACAATCAGGTGGCGCATCACGGAATATTCACAACCACGGTCACGGTCGCCGCTCCGACGATGGAGGGGTTGATCGTCGGAGTCGCGCTGATCACGGCGGTGCCAGGATTGACCGCTCTCACCAGACCCGTGCCGTCCACGGTAGCCACATTCGTGTTCGATGAGTTCCACCGCAGGCTGCGATCGGTGACTCCCGCTTCAGCAGTGATTGTGGCGATCAACGTGCGCGACTGTCCCGGTGTCAGCGTGAAGATGGCCGGCGACAGATCGACCGCCTGGACCCTTGGAGGCGAAGTGGTTGGGGGCACTGGAGCTGGGCTGTCGCAGCCCACGAACGCGGTCACCATGACGATCGTCACTCCTCTGGAGACCATCCGATGTAATTGCCGCATGATGCTCCTGACGCCACCGGCCGGCTATTTGTTCAGCTGTCTGGCAATGAACGCCTTTACCATCGCGCGCGCGCGCTCGGTCTGCGGGCCCGGCGTCGCGACCCATTCGTGTTCGCTGCCTGCGAAGAGCTCGTACTGGATCTCGCCGCCGGCAGCATTGTAGGTCGCAGCGAACTTCTCCTGCGCCGCCGGCCGCATGTTGTCGTCGAGCGCGCCCTGCATGATCAGCATCGGCACCAGTCCGACCTTTTCGCGGCGATCGAGGATCTCCTGCGGATTGCTCTCGTGAATCGTGTCCCAGGGGACGAAATACTTCGTGTGGTTCGCCATCATCGGCTCGCGCTTCATTTCCACGGCGTTCTGGTAGCGCGCGAACGGATTGCTGATCGGCGAGCGGCTCGTGATGTAGGCGATCGTCGCGTCCAGCCTTGGCGCTTCGGGCAACGGAATCGCGTTGTAGCGCGGATCGCGCGGCCGCATCCCGAGGAGTTCGGCGATGTGCCCGCCGCTCGAGCTCGCGTAGATGCCGACGCGCGACGCATCCCCGTTCAAGGACGCGGCTTTCCATTTGAGCCAGCGCACAGCGTAGTTGGCGTCCTGCACGGACGCGGGATACGGTGCCTCGGGTGCGCGGGTGAGATCGACAGCGACGACCAGCAGTCCGCTGCTCGCGAGCGATCGATCCATCGGCTCCTCGGCGCGCCGATCCTTGGTGTTCCAGGCGCCGCCGTGCAGATCGAGCACTGCCGGAAATGGACCAGTACCTTGCGGCTGATAGATCCGCGCCATCAGGGTCCGCCCGGCCGCGTTCTTCCGCATCTCGACTTCGGTCACCTTCAGCTCGAAGGTGGCCGACGGGTCGTAGAGCCTTTTCGCTTCAGCGTTGAGCGGTTCGGCGGCCAACGCGACGAGCGGCTTGACCGATGCGAGCGCAGCCGCGACGGCGCACATTCCGATCACAGCCCACAAGCATTGACGGTCGAGTGCCTGAGACTTCATCTTGACCTCGATTCGCGACGGCCCAACGCCCCGCCAGTGTGACAGTGTGATCCGAAATCCTACGTTCCTAAGTTCCTGAAATCCTAAGTTCGAGTAGTCACGAGCGTCGTCTTGCGAATCGGCAGTTCCCGGATGCGAATGCCGGTCGCCGCGAAAATGGCGTTGGCCAGCGCCGGTGCGAGCGGCGGCACGGCCGGCTCGCCGAGGCCTCCGAGGTGCGCATCCGACTTGACGAATTCGACCGTCACCAGCGGGGCATCCGCGATGTGGATCATCGGGTAGTTCCGGAAGTTGGTTTCGACGATGCGGCCGTTGGCGATCGTAATCTCGCTCAGGAGTGCGGCCGAGAGCGCGAACACGACGCCGCCCTCCACTTGTGCCTTGGCGCCATCGGGGTGCACCACGTCGCCGCAGTCGACCGCTGCGTAGACGTGCTTCACCTGCAGCTTGCCTTCGGGCGAGACGGCAACATGCGCCACTTCGCCGACGATCGTGCCGAAGCTCTCGCAGATGGCGATGCCGCGTCCTTCACCGGGCGGCAGCGGCGTGCCCCAATCCGACAGCTGCGCGACCCGTTCGAGTACGGCTTTGAATCGTGGGGTCTCGTTCAGCAGCGCCAACCGGAATCGATAGGGATCGGTGCCCGCGGCATGGGCCATCTCGTCGATGAATGATTCCTTGAAGAACCCATGCTGAGAGTTCAGGACCGAGCGCCAGGCGCCGGTGCGGATCGGGTGTTTGGCGTCGTGGCTCTTCGCGGTTTTGTCAGCGATCGCGTACGGCATGTAAACGGCCTCGCCGTTGCCGCCGCCCGCGTACTTGGAACTCACGGCGACTGGCACGCCTCCCTCATCGAGCGCACCGGCATGCCTCGACATGCCCGCCGGGCGATAGTAGTCGTGCTGAATGTCGTTCTCGCGCGTCCAGATCGTCTTGACCGGGACCGGTGACATCTCTTTCGCGATCCGGACACCGATGTCGACGTAGTCGTAGGTGTACGGAAGGCGGCGGCCGAAGCCGCCGCCAAGCAGCATGTTGGTGAGGCGCACCTGGTCGGTGTCCAGGCCGAGGGCTTTGGCAGCCGCGGATCGCGCATTCAGCGGATCCTGCACGCCGGTCCACACGTCGGCGCCCGTCGTATCGACCCGCGCCGTGATGGCCATCGGCTCCATCGTCGCGTGGGCGAGGAACGGCACTTTGTAGTCGGCGGTCACCACCTTGGCGCCAGATGGCATCTCGGGTGCCGCGCCGAGCGCGGCGTCGAACGCGGCGAAGATCGACTCGGTCGACACCTCGGCATGCCCGGCATCGTCGAATTCCGGAGCGAGCGCCGCCAGCGCACGACGGGCGCGCCAGAAGCTGTCGGCGACGACGGCGACGGCGTTTTCGAGCTTGATGACCTTCTTCACACCGGGCATGTTCTCGGCCGGCGCGGTGTCCACGGCTTTGAGCTTGCCGTCCTGGACCGGCGCCATCTCGATCGCGGCGTACAGCATGCCGGGCGTGGAGAAGTCGATGGCGTACTTCGCGGTGCCATCCACCTTCGACGGCAGATCGAGACGCCGCACCGCCGTGCGACGGATCGTGAACGCGTCGGAAGACTTGAGTGACGGTCGGGTCGGCACGGCGAGGGCGGCGGCGGCGGAGGCGAGCTCACCGTAGGTCATCGTGCGCCCCGACGCGGTATGAGAAATCCGCGAGTTCTTCGCGCTCAATTCCGACGTGGCGACGTTGAGCTTCTGGGCGGCCGCGGCGAGGAGCATCTCCTTTGCGGCGGCGCCGGCCACACGCATCCCGTACTCGCCGGTGCCGCGCACTGAAGTCGATCCGCCGGTGACCTGGAGACCGAACCAGCTGGCGATCTTGTACATGCCGTAGTCGACGCCACGCGCGAGGACCGCGGGGATGTAGTCGCCGCCGACGGCGCGGACGATGTAGCCGTTGGCGTAGGCATCGAGGGCGGGAGCTTCCTGCACTCTGACAAGCGACCACTCGGCCTCGAGTTCTTCGGCCGCCATCATCGCCAGCGCCGTGATCGCACCCTGGCCCATATCACAGTGCGGGATCAGGATCGTCACGATGTTGTCCGGCGTGATCGTGATCCATGTCGTGAGCTGTCCCTTCGCGGCCGCGTCAGCCGAGACGAGCGCGTGGCGACCGGGCGCAAACGTGAAGCCGGCGACACCGAGCAGAAAGCCGCCGCCGGCGATCGTCCCGGCGCCGATGAAGGTGCGTCGCGTCCACTTCTTCATTGCGCCGCTCCTTCCGTGCGGCCGGCCGCCTGATGAATCGCCGCGCGCACCCGCACGAACGTGCCGCAGCGGCAGATGTTGGTGATGCCCGAATCGATGTCCTGATCGGTTGGTGCCGGCGTTGTGGCGAGGAGCGCCGCGACCGCCATGATCATGCCCGACTGGCAGTAACCGCACTGCGGCACCTGGTGATCGACCCACGCCTGCTGCACCTGATGGAGGGCCGCTCCCGGCGCGAGTCCTTCGATGGTCGTCACCTGCTTGCCGTCGGCGGCCGAGACCGGCAGCGTGCACGAGCGGACGGCGCGGCCGTCGAGAATGACGGTGCACGCGCCGCAGGCGGAAATCCCGCAGCCGAACTTCGTTCCGGTGAGCCCGAGCATCTCGCGCACCACCCAAAGGAGCGGCATCTCCGGTTCGATGTCGAGCGCGTGCGACCTGCCGTTGACGGTCAGTGTGATGGCCATACGTGCCAGATACTGCGCCTGCAGTCCAGTAATTCGCAATGACAATCGTGCGACTTTCCTCGCGTGATACGCTTGGCGAACGGCGGCCCGCAGCCGGGGTTGATGACGACAAATCCTGTTTCAAAGACGGCGTACTACTGCACTGGCGTTCGGATGCTGGACGCGCAATCGGCCGATCCGCTTGTCGGCGACGTCTGGGCCGATCGCTTCATGGACGAGGAAGGACGCGCGTTTTTCAAGGAGTTCGCCTCCTTGGCCTTGCCGAACGGCACCAACGTCGTGCGCTATCACCTGATCGACGAGGTCCTGAGGGCACGCCTGGCCGTCGACCCGACGCGACGCATCGTGCTGCTCGGCGCCGGCTTCGACTCGCGTGCGCTGCGGCTGCGCGGCGGCGAATGGATCGAAGTGGACGAGGCGCCGATCATCAATCGGAAGAACGCAGTGGCGCCAGCGGACGCGGCGCCGAATGCCCTGACGCGAATCGCCGTCGACTTCGCCCACGATTCGATCGCCGATGTGCTGGCTCCGTACGCCACCGATGCCCCGATGACGGTCGTGATGGAGGGCGTCTTGTACTATCTCGAAGCCGAAGCGGTCGACCAGACCCTCAGCGCGCTGAGGAAGCTGTTTCCGCGTCACGAGCTGGTGTGCGATCTGCAATCGCACGCGTTCGTCACCAAGTGGGGCGGTGAGGTGATCAAACGGATCAGCGACTACGGGGCGCGCTGGCGATGGTTTCCGCCCGATCCGGCCAGCGAGCTCGCGGCGCGTGGCTACCGTCTGGAGAGCGCGACCTCGCTACCACTGCGCGCAGCTGAGTTGAAGCGCATCCGCATGCCGGCGTGGGTGATCCGCTGGCTCCTGCCGTCGTTGCGCGATGGCTATCGCGTCTACGTCTTCTCCAGATCCTGACGCGACCGCCGCTATTTGCGGCGTAGTTGACGGTCGAGCGCCGGGAGCAACCCCTTTTCGCCGGGATACCAGAACTCCAGATGGCAGGTCTCACACGCCTGATCGAGGATCGCGCCGGCCTCGGTCAGTTCGCTCACATTGCGCCGCTTCACGATGTCAAGCACCGTGAGGTTGATGTTGCGGAGCGCCTCGATCTTCGCGTTCCACAGCACCGGATCGGCGAGGATCTTCGCGCGGATCTGGTCCGGCGGCAGTTCCTTGTTGTCGCGCTCCGTGGTCGGCGGCTCGCCAGCGGGCGCAATCGGCCGTGGAATCTTCAAGAGCGCGATCCCCTCGGCCATCGTCACGGCGCCGCTTCTCACGCGCGCCCAGTCCTCGTCGGTCTTCGGTTCGACTTCGACGATCCCCTTGGCGCCGATCGTCGTGCTCACCGCGTTGAACACGTCGTCCGCAGCCGGATCGATCACATCGGCCATGAGCTCTTTGAGCGACACGACAGGCGTGACCTCGCCGCCCCAGAGTGTTGACGCAGGTTGGGAAGGCGAGCAGGACGAGACGACGAGTGTGAGTGCTGCGAGACTGGCGAAGAAGCGGCGCAGATGATTCCTACTTCGGATAGCGCGGACCGGGATAGAACTTCAGCCCGACGGCGAGGAGCTCTGGCGTGTCCTGCTCGTTCTCCCAGCACGCCTCTTCCATCACTTCGTAGTTCTTGTCAGCCGAACGTTCGAGAGCGTACGCGAGCGTCCAGGGTCGCGTCACGACTTTCGGGTCGTCGATGGTGATCGCGTAGAGAATCGTGTTGGCGTCGACGAGCGTCAGCCGTTCGGTCATCTTGACGACGTCGCTGAAGAAATCGCCGGCCTGGCTGAACCAGCCAATGCCGGTCAGGTTGGTCGTTTCGATCTCGAGCGTGTTGCCGTCCCAGCGTCCGCGTGAGTCACCGCGCCACTGCTTGATTGCCGGCGGCAGATGCGGCCGGCCGTCCATATAGACCGTCCGGAACGAATGGCCGCCCGATTCGTTGACGATGGTGATGAGACCAGGAAACTGCAGGATCTGCCGGGCCCGCAGGCTGGCCATGATCCGCGGCGCCGTGATCGGCGTGCAGTGATAGTACGGGTCGATGTACTGCGCCACGTTCTCGGTTTTCTGCTGCCGCGCCCACGGATGATACGGGATGGCGCCGTCCGGCGGATCGACCACGAGTGTCGTCGCGGCGCGGTTGGGATTCCGGCCTTCGATGTTGTTCAGCCCGCCGGCCATCGGCGCTTCCCAGACGCCTTGCAGATTTGGCTGGCCGTCTGGCGTCCGCGGCGGCGTAAACGTCTTGGCTTTTGCCGACGCGCACACAAAAAATGCCGCCGGCGACGACGGGCAACCGGCCACCTGACGCGGCGGCCGCGGCGTCGCCGGCTGCTGAGCATTGCCGACGAGCGAACAGAGCGCCACGGCGGCGAACGTCGTCGCAATTCGCTTGGTCATTTCGCTCCTTCGCGAGCAGCGCCCTCAAACAGGAAGCAGTCGTATTCGAGCAACTGCGCGTGCTCTTCCTTCTGACGATAGAGCACGAAGCTGATCTTCCACGGCCGCGTGAACACTTTCGGGTCTTCGATGGTCGCTTCGTATTTGATGTGATCCGGGCCCATCGGCGAATAGCGCTCGACGACGTGCAACTCGTCGCTGTGAAAATTGCCGGCGGCGTCGAACCAGGTCTGATCGTTGAAGTGAATCGCGTCGACGACCAGCGTGTCGCCTTCCCACTTGCCGCGCGAGTCGCCCATCCAGAAGTCGATGTGGCCGGGATAGTGCTGGCCGGTCATGAAGACGTTGCGCGTCGCGTGCACGTACTCGAACAGCATCACGATCTGGGTCGGTCCCTGCGCGATCTGAAACGCGTACGGCATGTACATCGCGCGCGGGACGCCGGGCAGATAGCACTTCGACAGCGGATCTGCGGTCAGACGGTTCTTGAAGTTCTCCTGCTTCTTGGGCAGTGCGTCCGGCCGGTAGGGGATCTCGCCGCCCTCGACGATGCCGCGGCCGGCGCGAACGCCGCTCTCGGCGGCATGGTCCTGGATGTTCGAGGCCGCCGAGCCCATCGCTTGCCAGAGACCGGAGAAGTCAGGCTTGCCGTCAGTCGTCCGGCGTACGCCGTCACCACGTGCCGCGGCCGGCGCCGCACCGCGCCCTTGCGCTTGCAGGGCCACGGAAGCCGACAATGCGAGCAGCGCGGCAATCAGTCCGCGAGCAGTCATCAACGCTCGCCGGGAGCGGACGTACCCAGGAAGAAGTCGCGGCCGTCGGCGAAGGTGATTTCGCGTCCGTTCGCGATCGGCCGTCCGCTCTTCGCGTGGAAGCCTTTGACGACGATCTCGGTGCCGGGGACGAAATCGGACTTGCGGAGCCCCGCGCGCATCAGCGTGTTGGTCGGACCGGTTTCGACCTTCCAGGTCACAGGTACACCGTCAGCGCCTTTGACGTCGAGGATGATCCACCCGTGCGGGTTGGTCATCTGAATCTCCTTCAGCGCCCCCTTCAGAGTCACCGGGTTGTTCTGGTCATATTCCGCCGTGAACGCGTGGTGCGCGAGGGCTGCCGCCGCCAACGGCCCGACACTCAGAAGACCCACCAGCAACGCGCGCTTCATTTCAGCCTCCTCGCGATCCTGAAGGTGCTCAGTCCGCATCCGACCAATAACCCGCGAATTATAGGGCGGATGAGGCCACGCCGGGCCGACGTCACAGGTTTTTAACGGATGCCGTCACCCCACCGGCACGCGCGGCCGGCGGTTGCAGCCGGCGCCACCACCAAACCAGCACCGCGCTCAGCACCAGATATTCGAGGAGTGACAGCGCTTCGACCCGGCGGCTGCCGTGGAACGAGAACAGGTCGAAATATCGGCCGGCGGAGCTCGGAATGGTGAGGACGGGGATTCGTGCTGATGCTGCGCTCGAGTAGTCGGGAGTCGCCCAGTAGATTCTCTCCGAGATGGACTGGCCGAACAGAAGCGTCCCCTGAAACAGCCGGGACCGCGACCACGCCGGTTGATCTTCGAGGGATCGTCCCACCAGGACGAAGACGGCCGGCAGCCCCCACTGCAGAATCTTTTCAGTGTCCGACCCGCCAATCCACGCCAGTACCGCGAACATTCCGAGGTAGACCGCGAGCGGCTCGTCGTCCTGCAGCAGACGCACCGTGCCACGCCAGTTGAGGATGGGCATGATCACGATTGGTCCGAAGGCGACGAACCAGGCGTGCAGATACGTCACCGCCGGCTTCTCGTAGACCCATCGCAGCGCCTCGAGCCAGAAGGAGTAGTCGCCGGTCTGGGTGACGAGACCGCGAACGACAAGGAGACCGAGCACGCTGGCGGCGAGAGGGACGACCTTGCGACTGGAAATCGTCGCGGCCGCCAGGCGCCAACCGTGACCCGGCTTTCGGGAGCGGAGCCAGTCCTGAATCGGGTTCGCGGCAAACAGAAACGCGATCGGCACGACAATCGCGACTTCGCGGACGATCGCGCCCAGAAATGTCACACCCGCGAAGAGCCCGACGCGGGCGAGACTCGGATGGCGCCGCGCATGATGTGCCGCGAGCAGGGCCGCTAAGAGCGCGACGAACAGCCACGGATCGGGTCGAACGGGATAGAAATACGTGAAGCGAACCGGCGCGTACCACATCGCCGTGTAGAGCGTGACCAGCAGGATCCGCGTCGCGCGTTGGCGAAGCTGCAGGCGGAGCCAGAAGACGAGCAGGACGACGCCGAGCAAGCTGCCGATCGCGTTGACAATCCAGAAGCCGGTGAGCAGGTCGTGGCCGAAGAATGTCGCCGCCAGCCAGGGCGTGCCCAGGCGAAACACGAACGGGGCCTCGGCCGCAGGGCGCAGGTGACGGGCGAGTTGCTCGGCGATCGAAAAGTAATGAACGCCGTCCCAACCCTGGCCGTCCGCTACCGTCACGGGACGTTGCCACAGATAGCTGACCGCGCTGACGACGACAAATAGAAGGAGGGCGCTCGCGAGCTCGATCGTGGGAGTGTCGGTTCGCGGGGACGTGTCCCGCTGAGACGCCCTCAGGTCCGTCGCACTGGAATCGTCCACCGGTCCGCGAGTCTACACGGAACGGCCGGACGATCAGTACCTTCTTCGCCTCCGCACCGCCACGACCAATCCGGTGCCGAGAAGAATCATGGTCGCCGGTTCCGGGTTGGTAATCGCGGTGATCTGCGGTTCGGGGAAGTAGGCGAGTTGATCCTGTGCCTGGCGCCCATCGAGATAGAACAGATTGAGCGCGCGCACGCCGTCGTTCTGCCAGCCGCCGATCACGGCGTTCCCGGCAAGGGTTCGCAGCATCGCCGATTGTCCGACGTTGTTGGACCAGTCGCCCTCGAGGAACCAGATCGCCGCCTGGATTTCGTCGCTGCTATAGGTGGTCAGGTTGCCGCGGCGGAAGTTCGAGTAGATCCACTCGGTTTCAAGCGAGAGCGGATCATTGCCGCCAACATCGTCGGCGTAGGTCGTGATCGATCCGACGCGGAAGGTGTTCGAGTAGTCGACGTGCTGCGTCATCTGGATGCAGAACGTGAGGAAATCGATCCCAGCGCCAGTCTCCTGCACGTCGATGTTGAAGGCGCCGCCGCCGATCGTTCCGGCTGAGCCAACGAACTTGAGCGTGTCTCCCACTTTGATCGTGTCAGCAAACGAGACACGCGGAGCCAGTAGCAGAAATGTAATTGCGAGCGTGTTGAGGACACGGCGAGCGAGTCGCGGTCGAACGAAGGTCGTCATGGTCGACTCGATGAGCAAGTGAAGTGCCGTGTTGAGATATGCAGCAGCGCGAACAAGACTCTCGTCGAGCTTGCTGAGAAGTCGTGAGGGAATCGGCTACGAAGTCTGCTTCTTCATGGCTGAGCAAAAGCGAGGACGGCGCAGCAAGGAAAGCTTGGGCGGACGGGATGAGAAACGGCTGCGCTCGGCGCAGGCCGACGTGTCCCGTTGTCGCACACGCCTATCGCGGGGTCTGCTCGCCGGTCTCGTCGAAGCGAACGATCAACACCGTGATGTTGTCGCGGCCGCCGGCGTCATTGGCGTGCGCGACGAGCGCCGTGGCCGCCGCCTCGGGATCCGGCGCGGCGCCGAGCACCTCCGCAATCGACTCGTTGGTCAGCATCTCCGTCAGTCCATCAGAACAGAGCAGCAGCTGATCGCCGGCTTTGACTTCGAAGGCATGCGCTTCGACTTTGACGCCGGCCTGCGGACCGCCGACCACGTTCGTGATGACTTTCCGGTATTGGTGGGTCGCGGCCTGTTCCGGTTGAATCACGCCGCGGCGCAACAGATCGGCCACGAGCGTATGGTCCTCGGTCACTTGGTGTAGTTCGCGATCGCGATAGAGATAGCCGCGGCTGTCGCCGACGTGGACCAGGCACACCTGTGATCCGAGGTGGAACGCGAGCGTCAGCGTCGTGCCCATGCCGCTCAGCTCCGGATGCTCGGCGGCTTCGGCCATGACCTGGGCATCGGCGTGACTGATCGCGGCCTGAAAATCAGTGAGGACCTTCCGCGCCCCGGTTTCATCCGGCGCGAAGAACCACTTGAAGGAATTGAGCATGAAATGCTCGATCGCCGTCACTGTCAGCGCGCTGGCACGCTCGCCGGCGCGATGGCCGCCCATGCCGTCGGCAACGAGATACAGATGGCCGATCTCCTCCCCAACATGGAGCTTCGGCTCCACCAGGCTGGTCTGCCGGATACGCATCGCCTTGCTGAGTTCGGCAACCAGAAACTGGTCTTCGTTGGAGGGGCGAACGCGCCCTTTGTCGGTGATTCCAAACGCTTTCGGCGTCAGCCCGTGGGGCGTCGCGGATGGCGTCACGTCAACGGTGTGCGGCAAAGCAGAGTTGATCATTGCGGTCGTGGTTGCACAGGCCGTACCGCCGCGTCAAAGTTGTTGGATGCCATTCGGTAGGGACAGCCTTCAGGCTGTCCGAGTCGAGAAAAAAGAGGAGCCGTAATGAAGCCCAAGAACACCATCTGTTTGTGGTTCGACAAAGATGCGCATGAGGCGGCGCGCTTCTATGCCGCGACGTTCCCAAACAGTCACGTCACCGCCGTCCACAAGGCGCCGAGTGACTTCCCGGGCGGCAAGAAAGGCGATGAATTGACAGTGGACTTCACCGTCCTCGGAGTGCCCTGTCTTGGTCTCAATGGCGGTCCGACCTTCAAACACACCGAGGCGTTCTCATTCCAGATCGCGACCGACACGCAGGAAGAGACCGACCGTTACTGGAACGCCATCGTCGGCAACGGCGGTCAGGAGAGCGCGTGCGGCTGGTGCAAGGATCGCTGGGGTCTGTCCTGGCAGATCACGCCGCGCGCGTTGACAGATGCGCTCGCGGCCGGTGGCGCCGAGGCCAAACGGGCCTTCGAGGCGATGATGACGATGACGAAGATCGACATCGCCACGATTGAGGCCGCGCGGCGTGGCTGAATCGTGTTGTGGGATCCGGCTTTAGCCGGAGGTCCCGCGATGCAGTCGGTTGCAGCATTCAGTCGGACTTCCGCCGATACGAGCTCGCCGCAGCAATTGCGGTCATGCGTACCGCTTCGACGCGGGGCATACTCGGGCGCATGAAGACACGGCCGGATCGCCTGCGCGACGTGATCGACGCCGTCGTCGAGGCGCTCGACGAGGGGCTCGACGGACGCGCCGTGGCGGCGCGGGCGATGCTCAGCCCGTTTCATTTCAACCGTCTGGTGCGCGCCGGCATCGGCGAGGCGCCGGCCGCGTTTCGCCGTCGTCTTCTGCTCGAACGCGCCGCTTGGCAGCTTGGCCGCGGCGCCAGCGTCACTGCTGCCGGCCTCGAGGCCGGCTACGACGCCATCGAAGCCTTCTCGCGCGCGTTCACCCGAGCGCACGGCGTGCCGCCAAGCCGGTTCGCCGGCGAGCCGCGCGATTTCCGTCTCGCGGCACCGAACGACATCCACTTCCATCCGCCGGGCGGCCTCCTGCTGCCGGGCCACACGAGGAGCAACACCATGGATCTGTCAGACCGCTTCGTGGCGCACGACCACTGGCATACCGCACGACTCCTCGAACAGGCGGCGACGCTTCCCGATGCCGCACTCGATCGCCACGTGCGACCGGGATTTGTCGTGCACGCCTTCGAAGGACCTGAGCCCGACGTGCGGACAATGCTCGAGCGCATCGTCTTCACCAAGGAAGTCTGGACGGCGGCGATCGGTGGGCGCGACTTTCCTCAGCCTGGCGAACGTAGTGTGCCGGCGATGCAGGCGCGTCTCGCCGCGGTGCAGCCGCAGTTCACGGCGCTGGTTCGCCGTATCCGCGACCGCAACGAGTGGGACGATGCGTTTGTCGATGCGTTGTGCACGCCGCCGGTGAGCTTCACGTTCGGCAGCGTGATCGCGCACATCCTGACGGCGTCGGTGGTCCGCCGTCAGACGGTGATGGGTGCCCTGCACGAGCTTGGGGTCAAGAACGTCGAGACACGCGATCCGATTGAATGGGAGCGCATGATCGCCGCCCGCGGCTGAGCATTGGAGTCGACGAAGCCATGGCACGGACCGTGCTCTTTCGCCAGTAAGACTGTAACTGGAGGGTTTACATGAGTATGGTCTTGCTGTTGTTGATTGTGTTGATTGTCCTCGGTGGCGGGGGCGGGCTCTATTACGGCGGTCCGCGGCTGGGCGGCGGAATTGGCGGCCTGCTGCTGATCGTCTTGATTGTGTGGCTGCTGACCGGTGGCCCACGGTAGGAACGGCGACCGCGCGAGCTGAAGCTCGAGCGGCAGCGACGAGACGAATGCCTCGATCTGTGCCAGCACCTCGCGAGGATTGCTGCTGATCAGATCGTGCGTGCCGGAAAGTTCGGCGACTCGCCCTCCTTCGGCAAACGCGGCGAACCATTTCTCATGATTCGTCACGCGGGTGCGGGTCAAGAGGTACAGCTTTTCCACTTGCTCGCGAAGCGCGGCGTCTTCAGTGACTCTCGCGACGAGATCCGGAAACGCGAGGCGATCGGAGCTGCCTCGGCGCATGAAGTCCTCGGCGGACTTCGGCAGGAACCCCTCTTGGTGCAGGCCGTCGAGTTTCACCGGTTTTTCACCGACCGGTCACGGCTCTGCCACCAGATCCGCGTCCTAATCAAGGGGGAGTGACGAATGCATCTGATGGTTCGCTGTGTCGCCGTGGCGTGCGCGCTCTCTGCTGCGCCCATCGCCATCCACGCGCAGTCGCGGCCTGAGCCAGCGCCCGGCGACGTGCACGGCGCCTGGATTCTGAACAAGAGCGAATCCGACAAGGAGCGCCCGGCCGCAGACGGCGGGAGGCGGGGCGCTGGTGGACGGACAGGCGGGGGAGGCCGTGGCGGCGGATTCGGCGGTGGTGCGGGTGGCGGACGTGGCGGCGGGGCTCCGAATGGCGGCCGCGGCGGCATGCCGGACCGCGAGGCGATGAAAGACATGCAGGCGATGCTCGACGAGCTCATGCGTCCGAGCGATCGCCTGACGATCCTTCAGGACGACGGAGTGGTGAAGATCACCGACGCCGATGGACGCACGCGTTCGTTCGCGACTTCAGGGAAGAAGGAACGCCATCAACTCCAGTCGGGGACGGTCGATGTGGAGACGCGTTGGGACGGGCCGGTCCTGCGTCAGGAAGTCAAGGTGCGCGAGAGCAAAGTGGTGCGAACCTTTGCGCGGGACACCGAACGGCAACAGCTCACCGTGACTGTTTCGCTTGCTGATGCGCCTCGAGGGCGACCGCCTTTCAAGAGCATCTACGACCTCGCGCCCGAGTGACGGCCGCCGGCCTCAGCTCGCGCGCGACAACGTCAGCGGTTGTTTGACGCCCTCGATGGTCAACTCGATCGTGTCACCCCGGTGACGACCGGAGGCGTCGACGGGATGGCCGTCGATCTTGCCTGTCGTCAGCGCGAAGCCCTGGCCGACGACCTTGCCGTACACGATGTTCGCGGATTGCTTGCCGACCGTCAGTCGACCGCCGATACGCTCTCCCTGGAGTTGCAGTTGAAGCACGATCGCGTGTCCAGAGATGGTCGTGCCCTGCCAGCGTCCATTCCAAACGGTCTCGGCGTGCTGGTTGGCGACCGGGGTCTGCGCGCTGGTTGCCAACGGGTAACCGGCAGCGAACATGATCGCGATGGTTGCGATCGCTAGAGTACGTTTCATCTCACCACCTCAACGCTCGCCAGCTCCGCCGCGCCACGTGTGCCGCGAGTCAGCACCCGTCTCGTCACTACAGTCGGCGACGCAAGAGTGCACGACTCACGCCAGCGCGAGGCCCGCGCAGGATCACCAAAAGTGTGCGCGGACTGAACGACGCGCGTAGCGAGCAGCAGCACCAGGCGTGCTCGGTCCAGCCCTGACGGCCCATAACCTCAGGCGTATACTCCCGTCAGGTCGTAGAATGCCCAGCGCCGACGTCCACCCCGACGTGACCTCAACACTCGCGACGCCGAGAGAGACGTCACGCTCCGTTCATTCGTATAGCGTCCGCATCTGTCACTGGATCAATCTGATCGCCTGCTTCTATCTGCTCTGGAGCGGTGTGCACATCCTCCTCGACTTCCCGGAGCTGTACTGGGGACACACGGGCTATCGCGGCTACCCGGCCATTTTCAAGCTGGCGGACTGGGGCCTCTCCTGGGAGGAGGCCGGCAGGATCGGAGACCGCCGCTGGGGCCGTAACTATCACGTCACCTTTGCCTGGGTCTTTCTCCTCAACGGCCTCGTCTACGTCGCCTGGAATCTCTACACGGCGCATTTTCGCAAGCACATGCTGCCGGCCCGTGGCGAGCTGACGCTGTCGCGCGTCGGAACGGAGTTGCGCCACCGCAGGCGTGATGCGGCCAGTGGCTACGGCACGCTTCAGAAGATTTCGTATCTGCTTCTGATCTTCGTGTTCGTCCCGTTCATGATCCTGACAGGTGTCGCACAGTCGCCGGGCTACACGGCCGCAATGCCGGTGCTGCTGGACATGTTCGGCGGCCGTCAGTCGGCGCGCACCCTACACACCATCGGCACGGTTCTGCTCGTGCTCTTCGTGATTGTCCACGTGCTCGAGATCGCCACCGCGGGATTCGTCAGGAAAGTCCGTTCGATGATCACCGGAAAGGCGCCGATCCCGGCGCCAGGAGCGACGACACCATGAGCACCATCACCCGGCGCCTCTCACGTCGCGCGTGGCTGGCGAGCGTTCCGGCGCTGGGCGGCCTCTTCACGATTGGCTGTTCGCGCGAGACATTCGTTCCGCCGCACCTGCGCGGTGGTCTGATCGGCGCCGCGGACGTCCTGACCATGAGCACCAATCGTCTGCTGTTGTCCGGGCAGCAGCTGGCGCGCGAGTACTCGGCGAGCGACGTCGCCGACCCCTTCCCGACCTGGAACCAGACCAATCCGCGGAACCCGGAGTATCAACGGCACGCAGCGGAAGGGTTCAGGAACTGGCAACTCCCGATCAGCGGCCTCGTCGCGCGTCCGGTCGCGTTGTCGCTCGATGAGATCAAAGGCCTGGGCAGCCGGACGCAAATCACCGCGCACATCTGCGAACAGGGCTGGTCGGCGATTGGCCAATGGACCGGTACACCGCTCAAGCGGGTGCTCGAAGCCGCAGGCGGCGTCACCCCCGAGGCACGCTACGTCGTGATCGACACCTACGACAATTGGTACGAGGGATACGATCTCTTCGAGGTCGAGCATGCACAGACGATTCTTGCCTACGGCCTCAACGGCCGTGATCTTCCGCGAGGTAACGGCGCGCCGCTCCGCCTGCGTGTCGAACGGCAGTGCGGCTACAAGAATCTCAAGTTCCTGAAATCGATTCGTGTGGTCGACTCGATGGCCGGCATCGGCAAGGGCACCGGGGGCACCAACTCGGACATCGGATTCCACTGGTTCGCGGGAGTCTAGGACTGACATGAAGCGCTTCTTCGTCCTCATCGGCCTGATCGCGATTGGGTTCGTGTCGCTGGTCGTGGCCCAGCAGCAGGGGCCTGGCAGCCAGACGCTCGCCACCAAGAAGGTGTTTGGCGACCGCCTCCGGGCCTCTCTCGCCGAACCGTTCGTGGGCGTCAGAACCAGCGCGGGCATCACGGAGGGGCTGTTTCCCATTCGCGCCACTGGTGTTTCGACCGAGCCGATTCGCAAGGCGGCGACCGCGCTCATCGCATCGCTGACGCCAGACCAGGCGCGGCGGACCGTGTTCGACGTCGAGGATCCTGAATGGCGGACCTGGGTCAACGTCGACAACGGGATCTACGTGCGCCAAGGCACGAGCCTGAAGGAAATGTCGCCGTCGCAACGCGGGCTCGCGCGCGAGTTGCTGCGCGAGTCGCTGAGCGCCCAGGGCCTGGCGATGAGCGACGCGATCATGAAGACCGATCAGTCGCTGAGCGAAATCAACAACGACACCTTCAGCTACGACGAGGGCTGGTATTTCTTCACCATGATGGGCCTGCCGTCGGCCACCAAGCCGTGGGGCTGGCAGATCGATGGGCACCACCTGGTGATCAACTATTTCGTGCTCGGCGATCAGGTCGTGATGACGCCCACGTTCATGGGCGCGGAGCCCGCTCGAGCAATGAGCGGCAAGTACAAAGGCAACGACGTTCTGCAGCGAGAGCAGGACCTCGGCCTCGCGCTGATGCGCTCGTTGGGTCCCAACATCCGCGCCGCCGCGTTGCTGACGGCCGACAAACCCGGCAACAGCATCAAAGCCGAGGCCTTTCAGGACAACCTGGTGCTCGACTTCGCCGGCGCCACGGTCTCGTCGTTTTCCGCGGAGCAGAAGTCGCGCCTAGTCGAGCTGATCGGCCTCTACGTAGGTAACATGCGAGACGCGCACGCGAAGGTCAGGATGGCGGAGGTGGTAGCCCGCCTCGACGAAACCCGCTTCGCCTGGGTGGGCGCGACGACAGACGAAGGGGTGTTCTATTACCGGATCCACAGTCCGGTGATCCTGATCGAGTTCGATCACCAGCGTCCGGTCGGGACGACCAAACTCCATCCCGCCAATCTGCCCACACGCGATCACATCCACACCGTCGTGCGGACGCCGAATGGCAACGACTGCGGCAAGGACTTGCTTCGGCAGCATCTCCTGGCCGAACACCGCACCCCTTGACCGTCGCTAGCGCAAACCCCGGCATTCACCGAACGGCCGTCGGCGCGGGTGCGAGTCCATCGACTTCCAGAGGGATGGGAAATCGGCCGTAGCCTTTGGTGGCGTGGCCCCACACCAACATCTGACCGTTTCCCAGCACGGCGATGGTCGATTCCCCGCCAGCGGCAACGGAGCTGACGCCGGTGATGCCCCGCACCAGACCCGGCGCGGAGCCATTGTTTCCGCGTCCCGTCTGGTAGTGCGAGTCCTGCCCCCACGTCATGACCTGACCCGTCTCCGTAATCGCGGCGACATGTTCGTTGCCGGCCACCACCGACTTGATGCCGCGCGCGCCGGGCAGGAGGGCGGGCTTGAGCCTCGGCGTGAGGTTGACGTGGTCGGCTCCCCACTCCATGACTGTTCCGTCCGCCAGCACCGCCACGGAGCGATATCCGCCGGCGGCAATCGCGACGACATTGCGCACGCCTGGAACCGTGGTGGGCGTGTCGCGATTGGTGGCCGTGCCGTCGCCGATTTGTCCGTAGCGGTTGTGTCCCCACGCCTTGACGGTGCCGTCCTTGAGCAGAGCGAGCGAGTGGCGGTGGCCCGCGCCGATCGCCACGACGTTCTCGAGATTCGGAATCCTGACCGGATACGGGACGTACTTCTCGACACTCGGATATGACCCTCGCCACTTGACCTCGGGAAGGGGTCCGGTGCCCAGCTGCCCGCTGTCGCCCCGCCCCCAGGCCCACACGGATCCGTCACGCGCGAGCGCCAGGACGTGCTCGCTCTTCGCCGACACATCTATCGCGTCGAACCGCACGGCCACCGGTGCCGGCGTCGGCGTCTCCCCTCGCGCCTCTCCTGCGATCTCGAACTGGGCGAGCGTCATGTTCCCCAGTGCGCCATTGGCGTGCCCGCCCCACGCGAGGATCCGGCCGTCGGCGAGGACGGCATAGGCGTTTGTTTCGCTCACCGCGATCGCCACGACATCCTTCACGTCCGGAACGGGATAGAGCGTGAAAGGCTTCACCGGATTCCTGTGACCGAGCCCCATCGCATTGTGGGCAGGCTCGGGCATTTGCGAGCCACTCATATGCACCCAGGATTTGAGCGTCCCGTCGGGTTCGAGGATGAACCCGAGCCCCTGCGAAATCGCGACGCGGGGCTGGGCAACCACTCGCGTCTGTGCGCCGACGCGTCCGCCTTCGCCCGCAGCCAACCCCAACGCCACAACTCCCACCCACACGTTCCGCAGATGCGGCATGGCAACCTCGCGAGCCGATTCTAGAGGAAGCGGACCGGAGGGCTTGCTTGATTGTTCACGAGTGTGCTGGCGAGCCGTTTTCCTGCCCGACGCACGATTACGATCGATCCTCTCCAGGCGCTTCGCGCGGAATCGAGCTCGTAGTACTCTCTCGGGCAATCCGAGCGAGACCGATCTGTGATGGCCGCCGACAACGGAATCGCGGCGCTTGCCGCTCAACTCACCGCCGACGCCGCTCGCGTCTCTGCTGATCCGCGCTTCAACGACATCGTGCCGGTGTTTTCGCGGGTCATTCCGCAGACCTGGGCAGCGCTCAAGCGCGCCGGCATGCCGGTGGACGACAGCGGCGGCTTCTCGGTCGCTCATTTTCTCGTGGTCGTGCCGGAACCCGTCACCGAGCACGAGTTGACTGAATATTGCGCACTGATGAAGCTGGCCAGCCGGAAGCGAGTCCGCGCCATCGTGGAGCAACTTCGTGTCGCGGGACTGATCGAGCGGCGCCGGTCCGCGACCGATGCACGGCGGCTGTCACTTCATGCCACGCCGGTCCTGCTCGGACACTTTGGGCGCTGGATCGGCGCGCTGGCAAGGCTCGTCGAGCCTTGGAGCGGCGTTCCCAGCGCGGAAGTTGACGATGGACTGGTGGTCGCGTACCTCAGAGTCACCGCCGCCGCGTACCAGCAGGGCTACGTGCTGTATCAGGGATTTCCGATCGTCGAGTTCTTCATGTCGCGGCGATCCGGCTATTCGCTGTTTCTCGAGTTGATCGGACGAGCGGACCCACAGGGATCGAGCACGTTCAATCGGGCGCGATTCGCCGCCGAGCACGCCACGTCGCGTCCTCATGTTGCCACGCTCCTGAGGGACTCGGAAGAACAGGGCTGGATTCGCAGGACGGCAAAGGACACCATTTCGATCGCGCCCGCGGTGATCGAAGAGGGACGGCGCTGGATCGCGTCGGAGGTGGCGTGGACGTCCTACAGCCTTCGCCTTGCCAGTCAGCGTGTTCGAGGCTAGTCCGACCTTCTGACGATGGGCGTTCGAACTGTGCCTATTGCCGGCAGGGGCCGGATGCTGGATGGACCATCGTGGCCTTGAAGGGCGCCGCATCGTGGGCGTCCGTGACCGCCGCACTGCGCGCCGCGGCGTCGCCCGCGCTCAAAGCGCCCATCAGCGTGACGCGCGTGCCGGCGAACGGTTCGAGCTCGGCGTCGGACAGTCCTTCGACCTTGAACATCTGACTGTCAGCAACCTTCGTCGTTGGATTGACGAGCGGCCGCGCTTCAGCGGCGGCGTGATCGTGAGGGGCCGGCGCCGCAGCCACGCCGGTGCGCATTCCGCTGCTTCCTTGGTGGTGCTGAACGCTCATGGCGTCAACCAGCAGAAACCCGTCGTGCGTCATGGCTGGGTTGACGGACGCGGTGTTGCTTGGCACCGGGACGTCCCGATGTCGCATCAGACAGCCCGCCAGCGTCATTTCCTCTCGGGGCGCGGTCGCGGCGTGTGTCTGATTGATGTCAGTGGATGTGTCGTCCGGCCGAGCCGTTTGGCTCTGAGCCGCCGTCGCAGCCACAACCAGACCAACTGAGCCGACGGTGGCGAGCAAGCGTCGGAGAATCATGTTGTGCCTCCAGCTCGGCTCAGTGCGCGTGCATGAAGCGAGCCGCTCCAACGCTTCGGCTGGTCGGGTTGGGTTCACACGCGGCTCGCTCGAGCGACGGACGCGCTCGCTCAACCAGCTCACGAAGGACGTCGCTGATTGAACCCTCCGCGACGTCGAGCCGGATCTGGCCACTCTCCTGCGACCGGGGATTGCCCGGGAGATCGTGCGCCGCGGCGGGCGGATTGACTTCGAGACGTTGAATGCGTGGGTCTACGACGCGGTGTTCAGTACGCCGAAACAGGACGCCTGGCTCGGGCTGCTGCCACGAAATGCGTTTACGGGCGTCGACGGCGATGGGGTGGTGCTGCGGTAATCATCAATCATCAATCATCATTCATCAATCATCGATGATAATCGCGCTCTATGGCTCAAGGCTTGTTGCGCGCCGTTCCTCTGATGGTGGTGACCGCGTTGATCGGTCAGCCGGTTGCGGCCCAGGACGAACTCCCGCAAGGCGTCACTCGAATCGCTTCGGTTGAGGGCATCACCGAATATCGGCTGGCTAATGGCCTGCGGACGCTGATCCTGCCGGATCCCTCGAAGCGGATCATCACCGTCAACATCGTGTATCAGGTTGGATCGCGCCACGAGGGCTACGGCGAGACCGGCATGGCCCATCTGATCGAACACTTGATGTCGATCGGCTCGGCCCGCCACCCCGACGCCAAGAAGGAGCAAGCCGATCGCGGGGCGCAGCGCAATGCCAGCACCTGGTACGACCGCACCAATTACTACGAAGTGTTTCCCGCCAGCGACGAGAACCTCGAATGGGCGCTCGATCTCGAGGCCGACCGCATGTTCACCGCGGGCATCCGCCGCGACGTGCTCGCGTCCCAGATGAGCGTGGTGCGGAACGAATTCGAGATCGGCGAGAACAATCCGGCCGGCGTCCTCGAGGAGCGCGTGTTTTCCACGGCCTTTCTCTGGCACAACTACGGGAAGTCGACGATCGGCACCAAGACCGATATCGAGCGGGTGCCGATCGAGCGGCTGCAGGCGTTCTACCGCACCTACTATCGGCCTGACAACGCCGTCTTGATTGTCGCCGGACGGTTCGATGAGCGAAAAGCGCTCGCGCTGATCGCTCAGAAATTCGGTCCGCTGGTGTCGCCCGCTTCGCCGATTCCGCACACCTACACCGAGGAGCCGGTGCAGGACGGCGAACGAACGGTCACGCTGCGTCGCGTCGGCGACGTCCAGCGGCTGGCGATCGGCTTCCACATTCCGGCCGCGCCGCACCCTGACGTGGCGGCGCTCGAGGTCCTGGCCGACGCAATGACGTCGGCGCCCTCGGGCCGCCTCCACAAGGCGCTCGTCGACACCGCGCTTGCGAGCAGCGTGGCCGCTGACGTCTACACACTGCGGGAGGCGGGCCTGGCGCTCTTCACGGCCGGAATCAGGAAAGACGTGCCGATGGATCGCTCCCGTGAGGCGCTCCTGGCCGAGCTCGCCAGGCTGCCGGCCGCGCCGCTGACGACTGAAGAAGTCGAGCGTGCGCGGGCGCGACTCCTCAAGAACATCGACCTCGCGCTGTCGCAGTCGGACCGTACCGCGATGGCGCTCAGCGAATGGGTCGCCGCCGGCGACTGGCGCCTCCTGTTTCTCGATCGGGATCGCCTGCGCAAGGTCACCGTGGACGAGGTCCGGGCCGTCGCGGCCAGGTATCTGAGGCCGTCGAACCGCACGATCGGTGAATTCATTCCCGAGGACGTGCCATCGCGATCGGAAATTCCGGCGCCGCCGGCGCTGACCGAACTCGTCGGGAGCTATCGTGGCGATGCGGTCGTGTCGATCGGCGAAGCGTTCGATCCGACGCCCGACAACATCGAGCGCCGTGCGATCCGGAGATCCTTGGCGAATGGCGCCCAGCTGATCGTCCTGCCGAAGAAGAATCGTGGCGGCACCGTCGCGGCCACCATTCGACTCGACTTCGGCGACGAGCGCGCGCTGAACGGCCAGGCCGCCGCCGCCGACGCCGTCCGTCAGATGTTGCTGCGCGGCACGTCGCGCCGATCGCGGCAACAGATCCAGGACGACCTGACCCGGCTCAAGGCCGACCTCTCGGTCGCCGGCACGATCAGCCGCACGCAATTGCAGATCCGGACCGTGACGGCAAACCTGTCCGAGGCCCTGGCTCTGGCCGTCGAGCTGTTGCGCGACCCCGCGTTCCCGGTCCGCGAGTTCGATGAAATGCGGCGCGCGTCGCTGGCCGGCATCGAAACGGTTCGGAACGAACCGCAGGTCCTGGCCGCGTCAACGCTCCAGCAGCTGCTCGGTCCCTTTCCGAAAGGCGATCCGCGGGCCGTGCGGCTGCCGGACGAGCAGGCCGCCGACCTTTCGGCCCTGACACTTGACCAGGCGCGGGCCTTTCATCGCCGCTTCTATTCACCGGCTCGTCTCGCGCTCGCGGTCGCCGGCGATGTCTCGGCCGATCAACTGCAACCGCTCTTGACCCAGCTCCTGGCCGGTTGGGCCGCGCCGAGCGAGCCGGCGCCGCTGCTGCGCCCTTACGCCCGAACCGAAGGACGGCCGCTTGTCACCATTGCCACGCCGGACAAAGCCAACGCGGTCCTGACCGCGGGCCTCGTGTTTCCAGTCGGCGATGAACATCCGGACTATCCCGCGCTGCTTCTGGCGAACTACATGCTCGGCGGGCACTCGAAATCGCGTCTGTACGATCGCATTCGCGGTCAGGAAGGCCTCAGCTACGCCGTCAGTTCGCAACTCTCGGTGACGCCGGGCGAGCCGCGCTCCGCCTGGACGTTCAATGCCCTCACCAACCCGATCAACATCGGGAAAGTCGAAGGATCGCTCCGCGATGAACTGCGCAAAGTCGTCGCGCAGGGCTTCGCGCCGGCTGAAGTCGAGGCGGCCAAGCAGGGCTTTCTGCAGGGGCGCGACGTCCAGCGCGCGGAAGACGGCGCGGTGACGCAGCGTCTATCCGTGCTGGCGTTTGACGGCCGAACGATGGCCTTCGAGGGAGTGCTCGAGCAGAAAATCCGCGCGCTGACGGTCGCCGACATCAACGACGCGCTTCGCCGTCACCTCGATCCCGCACGCGTGATCGTCCTGCGCGCCGGGGACTTCACCAAGGGCCCGTGACTGAACCGCTACCATGATCCACTTCGTTGTGAACGGAGTCGTCGCGGGATTTGTCGTCATCGCGGTCAGCGAGGTCGCACGTCGGTATCCACGCGTTGCCGACGTGATTCTCGCCGTGCCGCTGGTGGTCTTTGCCGTCTACGCTCTCATGTACCTGCGCACACCCGACCTCGTCCCGATCTCGAGGATGGCCAGACAGATGCTCGTCCTCGTTCCTTTGAGTCTGACGTTCTTCGTTCCGTTGGCCTTCGCCGAGCGTCTCGATCTCGCGTTTTGGCCGGCGTTTGCCGTGGGGCTGGCACTGGTGACCGCGAGCGTCGGCACCTACCTGTGGTTCACGCGGTAAAGCGTCGATTTGCACATCTGAATTGCAAGAGCCGCATGTCGTGGCTTGTTGATTGCGATGAGCCTGGGCATGAAGCACGGCTTACTCATCCCTGCGATTTGCTCCGGACGTGTACCGGCACGACATCGCGCAGATGAAGCTCATGAAGAGCCGGCAGAATTCGTAAGCACGACTGCATTTTCCTGACGCACGCGACGGAGGGTGACTCGTAAAATGACGTCATCCCTTTGGTTCGTCTGTCTCTCGGTATCGCCCTAGCGGGATCCGGTCTACTTCTGTGCCTCTCCAGCACGACGGTCGCGGCACGCCCGTCGGCCAGCACGGCGTCGACGGCGGCTGCGGCGCTCGATCCCGCGCAATGGACCGACGTGCCGATCGGTCGACTTCAGAGCGACGTATTCGAGCTGGCGCTCGGCGCCGCGGCGTGCGCTATCCGATCGGGCGCGGCGGCCGCGCCAAAAACGCTGACGGTGATCGACTTCTCAAGGCCGTCCACGGAAAAGCGGATGTGGGTGTTCGATGTCGCGTCGCGGGCACTCCTGTATGAAGAGCTGGTGGCGCACGGACAAGGCAGCGGCGGCAATCTGGCGACGCAGTTTTCGAACGATCCGGAGAGTCATCAATCGAGTCTCGGACTGTTCAAGATTGAAGATTCGTACATCGGAAAGAACGGTTACTCCCTCCGCCTCGACGGTTTGGACGAGGGGTTCAACGACCGCGCCAAGGAGCGCGCGATTGTCGTGCACGGCGCCGCCTACGTGAGTGCCGAGATGGCGAAGAAACAAGGCCGTCTTGGTCGGAGCTGGGGTTGCCCGGCCCTCGACGCCGGCGTGGCGCACGAGATCATCGATCGCATCAAAGGAACTGGCTTGATGTTCGCCTACTATCCGGACCGCGACTGGCTCCAGCGATCGAAGTATCTTCGCGGCTGCGCCTGATCGTGGAACGCTGAAGTCTCATTTCGCGAGCGATGCCGGCCAGTTGATCAGTACGTCGAGCGACGACTGGCTATCGGTGGCGTGGGCGTTCACGAGGAAGCGTTGGCCATCGGCGGACGGCGAATACAGAAACGAATTGCTCTCTGGAATGTTCCCTAACGCCGCGAACTCGAACAGGGTCCGGGCCGTGCCCAGCGGATTGTCCAAGGCCTCGTTGATGGCAACGGCGATCAGCTTGTAACGACGGGAGCTCGGGATTCGCTCCAGATAGAAAAGTTCCTTACCGTCGGCACGCCACCGCGGTTCCTGCGCACCCGTCGTCGAAACCGTCAGGGGCGCATCCGACACCAGCATGTCTTTGTTCACCCCGCGAAGGAACACACCAGCGGGGGACGCCTCGCTCGAAAAGTAGGCCAGCCACTTGCCATCTGAAGAGAGCGCTCCCTGACTCTCGTTGACGATGGAGCGAATGAGCGGCACCGGCGTGCGGGGCGTCGACAACGGCAGCAGCCACACGTCCCCGCGGGTCTTCTGATCCGAATCCGTATAGATGATGTAGCGGCCGTCGCGCGACCAGTCTGACGGCGTCAGGCGGTTGTCGCCGTAACGAAACAGGATTTCGGGCGATCCTCCGCTCGCGGCCCTCACGTAGAGCCCGGGCGTCCCATCGACGACACCCGCGTATGCCACGCGACGGGAATCGGGCGACCAGACCACGGGGCCGGCAGTCGCGACCAGCCGCGAGTCCTGGTTTCTCTCGATGTCCAGCAGACGCGTTTCGGCCGGAGTCTGGCCGTCAGCGCGGACGAAGCCGACGGAGCGACCATCCGGTGCGAGCGAGACCGCGCCGCCCAGTGCCCCCGTCATTGCGGCGCGGCCAGTCTCTTTGCCGGTTCGGTCGTACCAAATCAGCTGCCTCACCGGGTAGCCATTCGCGACGAAGGCGATCGTTCCTACTGCGCTGGCGGACGCCGCGATCTGCGGGCGGGTACTGGTGAATCCCACGCTCTCGGCGACGATGAACGGCTGCCCGGAGAGTTGAAGCGACCCGGCATCGAACGACTGGGCCACCAGGTTCCCGTCGCGAACGAACAGCACGTGGCCGGTGCTGGACGTCGGACTATCGGCCACGAATTCCACGCTGGATAGATCCGCCAAGAGCCGACGGCCTTGGGGATCGTCCAACGTCGCGACGAAGATCCCCGATGTTTCAGGAGCGTCAGTTCCCTTTAGGTACAGGAAGTGGACGCCATCAGGCAGAAACATCGGCATCGAGGTGTCCAACTTCCGCGGCTCGGATTTGATGACGTCGGTGCACGCGCCGCCCTCGGCGGGTACGCGTTTCAGGGTTCCGTTATCGGTGCCAAAGAGGATCACGCCCTCCCGGCTCCATGTGCCGCCGTTTCCATAGCCGACGTCACTGCACAGAATCTGGGTGGGTCCGCCCGAGGCCGACACGGTCTTCAGCGCGTTTTCAGCAAAGAACGCGATCGTACGACTGTCCGGCGACCAGAACGGCGTCCGTCCCAAGTTCGTGCCGGCGAGCGGCCGGACGACGTTCGAATCGAGCGACCGGACGGCGAGCCCGCTGCCCGCCTGCAGCATGACGATCGCCCGCCCGTTCGGCGACAACGCAAGAAACGACGGCGGCGCGTTTCCGGGCAGCGGAATCGACACGTGCATGCGCTGCTCGACACGCGCGGTGCGCGCGGTACGCCACCCGACGACTGCGAGCGCAACCAGCGCGATCGCCGCCACCACCCACCCCGCCAGGTTCAGCCACGTGCGTGCAGGGGATGGAGGCACACGCGCAGATTCCACCGGCGCCTCGCGAAGCACGCGCCTCGCGTCACCAATCGCCTGCAGCCGATCCTTCCGGTCCGGCTCCAGGCACCACGCGAGCAACCGGCGCGCGCCCGGCGGCGCGAGGGAAGTATCCGGAGACTTGTGGAGCACCTGGCCGAGAATTTCGACCGCGGTTGCGCCTTCGAACAGCTGCTTTCCGGTCAGCAGTTCGTAGACGATGACGCCGAAGGCCCAGATGTCGGCGCGACGGTCCGCCTGTTTGCCGCGGGCCTGTTCCGGTGCCATGTAGGCTGCGGTCCCGAGGATCGTCCCCTGCGCGGTCGCGTTGAGCGCCGGCGCCGCTGTCGGTGAGTTGGTGACATCGGTGGTCGGACTCGCTCCTTCCGGCGCCAACGCTTTAGCGAGACCGAAGTCCAGAATCTTGACGCTGCCGTCGGGCGTAATCTTGATGTTCGCCGGTTTGAGATCGCGGTGGATGATGTTGCGCTCGTGGGCGGCCTCGATGCCGTCGATCAGTTGGTTGATGATCGGCAGCGCCTCGTCGAACGACATCGGCCCGTGTAGCGATTCGCCCTCGACGTACTCCATCACCAGGTAGTCGGGCCCGACGTCGTAGAGATGGCAGATGTTGGTGTGGTTCAGTGCGGCAATCGAGCGGGCCTCGCGCGTGAAGCGATCGGTGAACGCCTCGTACGACACTTTCAGGGCGACGTCGCGGCCGAGGCGCGAATCGTGGGCCTTGAACACTTCGCCCATGCCGCCCCGGCCAATGCGCGCGGTGACGCGATACGGACCGACGGAGTCGTTGGGCGCGATCACCAGACGGGAATTGTAAGGGATTCGGCGCAACTCATCGGATGAGGGGTGCCGGCGCGGGCCACGCGATGGGCGCAATTGAACGTCGTGTGCGCATGGTTGGCCCTGGCCGGCTGGCGGTCCACCCTCAAGGCGCTGTCGCTGACAGGTTGATCAGCGAAGGAGGAACACGACGCTCACCGTGGTGGCAGCGCTTCCCGGCACTCATGGTCGAGAAGGTCGTCCAGTTGCGCGAACGTCTCGACCATCACATCCGCCGCCCCGGTGCCGGCAGCGTCGAGCGCTTCCTTCGAGGAATGGAGCTCGTGCAGCACCAGCAGCGTCTTGTCACCTCTATCCTCGAATGTCACCGTGGTGACAGGCCCACCCTCACCACCTTCCTCGTTGGTCCACACGAGGCGCGAGGGCGGTGTCACGTCGAGGTACGTGCCGAAGAACGCCATACCATGAGGTTCGAACTCGAGACGGTACTTGCCCCCGACGCGAACATCCATCTCACAGGAACGCAGGGACATGCCCATCGACTTCGGCACCCACCACCGCGTGAACAGCTCGGGCCTGGTCCACGCCTCGAACACGATGCGGGCAGGACCGTTGAAGGTTCGGGTCACCACCAGTTCCCGGTCGGACTTCCGCTCCACCGTCGTGCGGTTCTTCATGGGCGTGGGCTCACTTTCTCTTCTTGCGTCCATTGACCTTTTCCTTCCGTTTCAATTCCTCGACAACCTGGTCCAACTCGTCGAAGCGTGCGGCCCAGAGCTGGCGGATCCTCTCGAGCCATGCCGTCTCTTCTTCCAGCCGGCACTCACCGAGCCTGCAGGTCCGCACGCGCCCGACTTTTTCCGTGGTGACGAGCCCCGCCTGTTCCAGGACGCCGACGTGCTTCTTCATCCCCGTGAGCGTCATGTCGAATTTCTCGGCAAGGTCGGTGATCGACGCCTCGCCGCGTCCGAGCTGCTCCAGGACGCCGCGTCGCGTGACGTCTGAGAGCGCGGCGAATGATGCATCGAGGTGAGCGCCCATATGCTGAACCATATGGTTCAGTATATAGGTGTGCTGGGTGGCAACACAAGACGCGCCGATGCCAATGGCGTTGGTATGATGTCAACCCGAGCGGCGAGCCCGTGCAAACCTCGCGAGACTTCAAGAACGGAGAATAGGATGCGCATCAGTCACAGGCGGTTCATGGTTCGGACCGCGGTGCTCACCGCTGTACTGTTGCCGGCGCTGGTGGCCCGCGCGCAAATCGGATCCGTCCCCACGGACGCGCTGCCGAATCCCTATCAGACCATCGAGAACTTCTTCAAACTGCCCGACGGGCGCTCGTACGGCGCCGTCAGCGCCATCGAGATCGACAAGGATGGCAAGTCGCTCTGGGTCGCGGAACGATGCGGCGGAAACAGCGACTGCATGGCGAAGCCGACCGTCAATCCGATCGTCTTGTTCGACTCGACCGGAAAAGTCGTGCGCAGCTTCGGTGCGGGAATGATCGCGTCGCCGCATGGGATCTACGTGGATCGCGACGGGAACCTTTGGGTCACTGACTACTCTGACAACGCGCCGCGTCCGGCACGCGGAACTCCGCCGGCGGGCGCCGCAGGTGGACGTGGCGCCGCGGCGGGACGCGGAGCAGGCGGCGCGGGAGCCGCCGCGCCAGGCGGCATCGCCGGAGCGGGCCCGGCGCGTGGCACGGGACCAGTCGGTGCGGCGGCGGGCGCCACCATCGGCCAGCAGGTCTTGAAATTCAGCCCGGACGGCAAACTCCTGATGACGCTCGGCAAGAAAGGTGGAGCGCGAGATCCTGAGTTTTTCTACCAGCCGAACGACATTGTCGTGGCGTCGAACGGCGACATCTTCGTTGCCGAGGGACACGGGGCCGGCGGGCGCATCCTGAAGTTCGACCGCGAGGGCAAGTTCATCATGCAGTTTGGCAGCGCCGGGTCCGGTCCCGGCCAGTTCAACGCGCCGCATGCGCTGGCCTTCGACTCGCGCGGACGGCTGTTTGTGGGCGACCGGGGAAACAATCGCATTCAGCTCTTCGATCAGAACGGCAAGTTCCTCGAGGAATGGCGACAGTTTGGACGTCCGAGCGGCATTTACATCGACCGGAACGACATCCTCTACGCGGCCGATTCCGAATCGGCGCCGGGCCGCAATAACGCCACGTGGCACCGCGGGATTCGGATTGGCAGCGCGCGCGACGGCAAGGTCACGGCATTCATTCCCGACCCGTGGACCGGCGACCCGGCCACACAGCCAGCGACGACGGCGCCGGAAGGCGTGGTCGCCGATGCGGCGGGCAATGTCTACGGCAGCGAAGTGACCGAACAGGGCGTGAAGAAATACCTGAAAAAGTGAGCGATGGCGATTAACGCGCGCTGCTTGCAGGCTTCGGCAACGGCTGGTAACCGATGCCTTCAGAATTAGCGGCGCCGATCCAAAGCGTGTCGCCCACGAGGACGCCGGTCGAGACGACTGCGATATTCGGATTGGGCATCGCGTAGGCGAGGACTGTCCAGGTCAGCGTCTTCGGCTCGAGTTGCGCGACGACATAGCCGCGATGGCAACTCGTCAAGACCGGGTTGTCGACGACGGCAAGTCGCGTCCCGCCGCACGCTGGTTCGTCAAACCACGGGCCTGCAGCGATCAGGCGATCGCCGCTCCAGCGCAGGTTGTCGGGCATGAAGGCCGGCGCCTGCGTCTGCCGCAGCGGCTTCGACGGATCCTGGCGCGAAAAGACGACAACGGTGTGCGTGCCGAACGAGTCGACATAGAACTCCCGTTCATCGAGCGCGATCTCGATCCCGTTATTACCGGCAAGCTGGGTGCCCGGAATCACACGAAATGCATCGGCGCCGGGTTTCCACTCGACGACGTCGCCCGTGGGTTCGCCCCTCAGACGCTGCGCATTGGTGGAACCCGGGCGCTGCGGGACCGTGGCGATGATCGTCCCATCAGAAAACGCCGCGACGGAGTTCGCTGCCACGCGGCTTGACGGCGACTGATTGCCGATGTTCGGATAGGCCTTCACGCCCTCGGGCATGGGCACGCAACCTGTCCACGTCAGCGACGGCTCCGCGCTCCGCGCGTCGACGGTGAACACCTGGATGCTTTCGAGCGGGGCATGACTGACAACGTACAGGCGATACAGTCCGGCAGCCTGAGCGCGACGCAGGTAAAGGCCATGCGCGTTGAAGGTCGTCGCGTCCGGCGGCGCGGGGCAGTTCGGGAACAGCGTCTTGTCCGGACGCTGTTGCGCTGCGCTGCCGGTGTAGAAGGGCCGCGCGGTCTTTGCGGCCGTATCCACCAACTTGAGGCCCGCACCCTCCCGCATTCCACTCGCGATCAGCCAGCGTGTGTCCGGAATGGGAACGAGATCCTCGGGATTCCGGGCACCGCACACAAAATTCAGTCCGTTCGTCGGCGCGCAGGCGTTCGTCACCTGCGCCGTCTGCGCCTGAGCCGAGAGGAGCAACGCAGGCATGAGACCGGCGCCGAGCCAGACAATCGCCGCAAGGGTTCTATTCATCATCCCCTCAATTCGACAATCAGCACGCGTTTGCTTTGCACAAAGCGACCACTTGGCGCCTAGAATACGCCGGGCGCGCAGAGCAGTGCGAGGTGATGTGATGGTGAAGCTTGCCCATGTCGTTGGGGCCCTGATCGCGGCGGCGGCTTTCGCCGGCAACACGTCCGCCGCCGATTTCTACGTCGTCGCGGGGGCCGCGGCGGGCGGGGACGGCAGCGCGGCGCGGCCGTTCGCGCAACTCGCCACAGCCGAAGCGGCCTCGGCGGCAGGAGACCGGATTTACGTGTCGGCGAAATCGTCCTGGGACGTCCTCGCCGGGCCGATCACACTCAAGCCGAATCAGAAGCTCCTCGGCGTCTCTCCGAGCGGTCAGGCGCCTCGCTTCGAAGCAGAACAGCCGCAGATCACCAGCAGCGTTGTCGAAGACGCCGTCTATGACACGCCGTACAACAATGGAAGGTATCGGCCCACGACCGGAATGGTGATGCTGGCGCGCGGCGTCGAAGTGTCGGGCATTCATTTCGTCGATCTGAAAGGTCCGGCGCTGCTCGCCGGCGACCAGGACATTACGGGCACCCGCATTCACGGGAACACGTTCTCGGGTGTGATGCCGAAGTCGAAGAGCCTGATTTACTCGATCGTGCTTGGCGGCACGGTGAACGTCAGCGACGTCCACGTGACCGACAACTCGTTCCGCGACGGAGCGACGCTCGGCGGAATTACCGTGCAGCAGAAAGGCCAGAGCGTCGCTGAGTACTACTTTCAGCGCAACGAGTTTCGGGATCTCGGCGGCCGCGCCTATTTCATTCACTCGGACGACGCCAGCCGGGTCACCACGACGATCCTCGATTCGAACGTCAACAACATTGGCGTGCCGGCGGAGCAGCCGGTGCCCGGGTCGGGGAACGCCGACAGCATCATCCCCTATCTCACTGGTTCATCGCAGCAGCGGATGCTCGTGAAGAACTTTCACTTCAAGAACGACAAGCGGGTCGGCGGCGCGTCCAACACGGGCCTGGAAGTATTCATCTATGGACGGCGCGCGGAGGAAGATCGGAACAATTGGTGTCGGAACTGCCGCGCCGACATCGACATCCAGGATAGCGTGTTCGAGCATCCCGTCACCGACGGTATCCAGATCGCGAATTCCGGCGATGGCACCGTCGTCAATCTCGCGATCCGGCGGACCAGGATCATCGGTGCGGCGCCACGCCAGACCGGCGGCGCCGTCTCGATCATGGCGCAGGGAAAAGACAGCAAAGGCGGCAAGCTGGCCCTCCTCATAGAAGAGAGCGAGATCATCGGTTCGAAAGCGTTCGCCGTGGCGGTCGCCAACGAATCTGGGGAGTCGGTCGCGGCGATCGATCTGGGCGGCGGTGCGCTTGGATCGAAGGGACACAATGTCATCACCGGGAGTGTGCAAGGCACATTCAAGCTGCAAGTTGAGAAGGTGACCGCCCGGAACAACTGGTGGGGCGGCGCGGCGCCGACAGTAACGTTGAACGGCGAGGGTGGCGCGGCAGACGTGTCGTCCCCGCTCCCCGTGCCACCGAAGGCGGTCCCACCGCCCACGAAATAAGGTCAGATGCCGGCGTGCCGGTCACAACCAATCGATAGGAGGAGAAACATGTTGTCCAGACGGATGTCATCCGCGATTCTCGCCGCCGGACTGTTCGTCATCCCGGCGTTGGTTCTTGGCCAGACACAATCCGAAAAACGGCCCGATCCGAAGCGGTACGACAGGCAGGTTCGGGCCTTTCTCGAGGCCGACAAGGCGAATCCGCCGGCGGCGTGCCAGATCCTGTTCGTCGGTTCGGCCAGCATCTCCGGGTGGAGGACCATCAAAGAGGACCTGGCGCCGAATCCGGTGTTCGCCCGCGGTCTGGGCGCATCAACTGTCGCGGACCAGCTTTTCTACTTCGACACGATCGTGACGCCGTACAAGCCGCGCGCCATCTTCCTGTACGCGGGCGAGAACGACGTCGTGAACGGGCTGACGCCCGACGAAGTGCTCGGCGATATGAAGAAGTACATGGACTACAAGACCAAGACGCTGGGAGACACGCCCGTCTACTACATCTCCGCCAAGGCGTCGCCGGCCCGCCTTCAGGACGCGCGGAACCAGCAGAAAGCCAACGAGCTCGTGCAAGGTCTCACCATGGAGCGCAAGGACCTGACGTACATCGACGTCGCGCATGGCGTGTGGGAAAACGGCAAGCTGTTCGGCAAGCTGCTCCCCGTCTTCGTCGAGGACGGCATCCACCTTAACGACGTCGGCCGCAAGGAATGGACACGGGTCATCAAGCCTCACGTCGACAAGGAAGCGGCTCGGAAAGACGCCTGCAGGTAGGGACCGCGGCCAAGCGCTCGAAGAGTTGCGAAACAGCGAGGGTGTTTACCGCCGCCGGTTGATCGTTCCGCGACACGTCGGCGTGCCGCACGTGCACGCCACGAGGTCGATATCCGGCGAAAATCGATAGTCGATCGTGAGCTCTTCGCCGGCCGCAATCGCCCTCCGGCTAACAAACAGCAGATGCCCGCGGCGCCTTCGCACCTTGAGGTTTGGCGCGCAGGAATGATTCACGAGCTCGGCGCCGCTCCCGCCAATCGCGCCGTCGATCGCCCAGCGCGCGTTCAAGCGGGCCAGATAGCACCGGCGTCGATGCGTGTAGCGTATCGCGACGGACTGGAGGATCCGCTTGCCGGTGTACTCGATGACCGCGTGTCCGGCGGGGATTCGCACCTCGGCGAACACGCCAAAGCGCTCGATGGGCGATCGTCGGACGGCGAGGCGGTAGCGGGCGAACGCCGGATCGATCCGCGGCCGGTGGCCGGCAACCTTGCGGCGCGCGCCGGTCCGACCGCGCGCCGCCGCCGACGCCGTGGCCGTCATGCGCCGAAGCTCATCATCGTCAATCGTCGCGCCGCCGGGCGTCGGCTCGCGTGGAAATCCAGGATGTGCGAGTGAAACCGCCGTCCGTCCATCACGATCAGGCGGTTGAACCGCATCGAGACCATGTCCACGAGCACCCATTTGGTCGGGTCTTTGGAGTCGGCCAGGAGTCGCGCGCCCAGATCCTCCATCGTCCAACGAAATCGCCGGAGAATGGTCGACACGACATCCCAGTCATATGGGCTCTCGAGGCCGGTTTGCTTGTGTCTGTAGAACCCGGTGCCGCCATGGCACTCGTCCGGACGGTTCAGGTAGATCATGAAGACGTAGGTAGAACCGACATCCGCGTGAACTTCGCACAGACCGCCACTCTTGAGGATCTGTTTCTCGGTAAAGCCACGGTATGTGCCCGACCCATACCGGATCGACCAGTTCACGGATCGGCCGCACATCCGCTCGTACCGCCGCTCGATCTCGCTCGCGTATCGCGACCGGGGTGTTTTCCGGATCTGCGATCCATCTTTCTTCGCAACCCATTCCATGCGCGAGGCTTCGTCAATCAGCCTCTCGGGGTTGCGGAGAAAGTTATCGCAGACGTGGATGGTTTCTTTCACGCCAAACCGTAGGGCGGCAGGCCGAGGTTTCGACCTGCCGCAATGCCGACTGCGCTAGAACTTGATGGCGGCGCGTCCACCCTTGATCATCGACGGCGACTTGGTCGGCAGATCCTTCGTCTTCTTCGCTGGTCCCTTCTTTCCGGCCATAGCGGTCCTCCTCAGTGTCGGCTGGCGTCTTGACAGATCGGACGATCCGGGCAACGCGCAGCGGTTCCCGTTGGCTATACGCGGCGTTTCGGGAAAAACGGGCTCACAGGCGCGCGGCCTCAGGCCGCCCGCCGAGGTGTGACTGCCAGCAGCAGCGCCGCATGACGGACCTGTGCGTTCTTATACAGACTCCACCTCGAAGACACGCTAGCTTCCTGATGATGTCTTCGCGCTCCCGCCTCGTATGGTTCCTGTTCGCCGTCGCGTCAATCGGTCACCTGCGGGCTCAGGTGCCCGGCAGCGGACACGAGCATTTGACCGAAGTGGCCTGTGTGGATGTGCCGCCGGGAGAGAAGCGACCGGAGTTTGGCTGCTTTAACATCGGCACGGTTACCGGACTTGAATTTGGTCAAGCATCCGTTTACTGGCACTTGCGCACGTTTCCAAGCAGGAACGCTGCGGAGGCGGTCAAGAGTGCGACCGGAATCGTGGTGGAGGAAGACGGACGAGTGTGGCTCTCCGAATTCGGTTCCCGAAACGCTGTTGCGCGGGGAGGCGAAGCGATCGCCATCGTCGGACCTCTGCAACTTCCCGCCGCAAAGAGCTACGCTGCGGTGCTCTCCTACGCGGTCATGCGGCCCGGCGACAGTTCGAGGGTCCACACGCACCCCGGTCCCGAAGGCTGGTACATCCTGGCGGGAGAGCAGTGTCTGGAGACTCCGACCGGTGCCAGCAGGGCTCGGGCCGGAGGAACCATGACGGTCGGATCGAATATTCCAATGGAACTCAACGTCACCGGTACGACGCTCCGACGTGCATTCGCCCTGGTCGTCCATGACTCGGCTCACGAGAGGGGCACACCCTCTGCCTGGAGACCGTCCGGAGCTTGCAGCCAGTAACGACCGCTCGCGATCAGCAGGAATCTGATACGGAGCTCTGCCTCCGGGTTGAAGGCGCCCGCCCGACCACGCGAAAAGTTATGGCGAAGTCGCCTCAGGCTGAAACCTGCGGCTGTCCGAAATGTGTATACATATTTCGGACAGGAAATCGTCGTAGAAGTGAGGAGAGCGCGCGCGTTCAGCCGGCCAGCAACTTCCTGGCCATCCATCGAGCGTCGCTCGCCCGCTGCGGCCCGTCCACCTCTGACCCCGCGACGGCGCCGTCGAAGAGTACCATCAGAGCGCGAGCCGTCGCTTTCGAGTCTTGTACTCCGGCCGCCGTCGTCCACTCCCGGAGGCGCTCCGCGAACCAGGCTCGCTGATCGTGAGCGATGGCGCGCGCCGGGTGGGCCGCATCGGTGAGCTCGCTCACCGTATGCTGTAACGGGCAGCCGCGGAAGTCCTTCGACTCCGCCCACTCCACCACCCAGTCGAAAAACTTGAGCGCGCGTTGTGACGGCGGTGTGCCGGCGAGGTACGCCTCGATGCTCGCTCGGGCGTCCTTGGTTTTGCGCTCGAGGTACGACGCCACGAGTTGGTCCTTACTGCCGAAGTGCTGGTAGAGCGACGCCTTCGCCGCGTCGGCCTCCGACAGCACGCGGTCGATGCCGACGGCCCGCACACCCTCTTGGTAGAACAGGCGGTCGGCGGCGTCGAGGAGTCGGTCTCGGACACCGGTTTCGGTGGTTTTCGCCCGTTTCCTGGCTTTTTGCGGCACCCATTGACAATATAGACAGATCGGTCTACTGTCAACCGCATGAATAGACAGATCAGTCTATTCTCGGCATCTCGCAGATGGTTGCCGCATTCAGTCTCGCGCATCGCGAGATCGTCAGGAGTCTCACCGTGGGCTACGCACTCTCGGGCAAGACCGCACTCGTCACCGGGGCCAACCGTGGCATCGGCGAAGCCATCGTGGACGCGCTCATCGCGGCCGGCGTGAAAAAGGTGTACGTCGCCGCCCGCAACATCTCGGCTCTCGAACCACTCGTGGACCGCCACGGCTCTCGCGTGGTGCCGCTCCGGCTGGATGTAACCAGCGCGGCGCAGATCGCTAGTGCCGCCGCGACCGCAACGGACGTCGACCTCCTGGTCAACAACGCGGGCATCGTCGGCTTCTTCGGTGGCGAATTCACTGATCCGAAGTGGATCGAGGGCGGGCGACAGGAGATGGAAGTGAACTTCCTCGGCACCTTCGCGGTCACACAGGCCTTCGCCCCCGTGCTCGCGAAGAATGGCGGCGGCGCGATCGCCAACCTCAACTCTGTGGCCTCGTTCGTCAGCTTCCCGATTCTCGCGGCGTACAGCGCCTCCAAAGCCGCGACGCACTCCCTCACGCAGGTCACGCGCGCGATGCTGCGGGGCCAGAACACGCACGTGTTTGGCGTGTATCCCGGACCGATTGACACCAGGATGGGCGAGGCGCTCACGCTCGAGAAGACCTCGCCGGCGGACGCCGCGCGGGCGATCGTCGCCGGCATCATCGCGGGCGACGAAGAGATCTTCCCCGACAAGGTGAGCCAGGGCACGGGGCCGGCATTCTTCGCGGACCCGAAGGGACTGGAGCGGCAGGTCGCCGGGGTCCCGGCGGCTGCCTAGTTGGGAGACCTCAAATGAAGGCATTCCTCCTCGATCGATACGGAAGCGCCGATCGCGTGCCGGCTGGCGACATGCCAGACCCGGTGCCACGGGAGGATGAGGTCCTCGTCCAGATTCACGCCGCTGGTGTGAACCTCGTGGATTCCAAAGTCAGAAACGGCGAGTTCAAGTCCTTCCTGCGGTTTCGCCTGCCGCTGATTCTGGGTCATGACGCGGCCGGGGTCGTGGTCCGCATCGGATCTGGAGTGCGCCGATTCAAACCCGGCGACGAAGTCTATGCGGCCGACGGGCGAGCCGGCGCCTTCGCGGAGTTCATTGCGACCAAAGAGGACGATGTGGCGATGAAGCCCGCAGCCCTCACCATGGCAGAAGCGGCGTCGATCCCTCTGGTCGGCTTGACCGCGTGGCAGGTGCTGATCGAAAGAGCGAAGCTCAAGCCAGGACAGAAGGTGCTCATCCACGCGGGCTCGGGTGGTGTGGGCACCTTTGCGATCCAGCTGGCGAAGCACCTTGGTGCGACGGTGGCGACGACCACGAGCACGAACAACGTGGATCTGGTCAGACGTCTCGGAGCCGACGTCGTGATCGACTACAAGAAGGAAGACTTCGCGGACGTGCTTCGTGACTACGACGTGGTCCTGAACAGCCTGGACAAGGTGACGCTCGAGAAATCCCTGCGCGTGCTCAAGCCCGGCGGACAGCTCATCTCGATCTCAGGCCCACCCGATGCCGCGTTTGCGCGAACGATCGGCGCGTCATGGGTCTTGAGAATCGTCATGGGTGCCTTGAGCCGCGGGATTCGAGCGCAGGCCAAGCGCCGGCACGTGCACTATTCGTTTCTGTTCATGAGAGCGAACGGCGGCCAGTTGGCAAAGATCACGTCGCTCATCGATGGCGGAATCATTCGCCCGGTGGTGGATCGTGTCTTCCCCTTCGCGGCGACCAAGGAAGCAATGGCCTACGTCGAAGCCGGACGCGCCAAGGGCAAGGTCGTCATCTCAGTGAGGGAACCACGAGTGCGGCCGCTCGATTCGGGACGAACATCTACTTCTTGACACCTCGCGGGTACTCGAACGTGACGATGACCAGTTCCGGGTTGAACCCGGTCACGTGATGCGGCACATTCTCCGGAACCACCAGGAAATCGCCCTTCGAAACCCTGTGCACGGTTCCACCCTGGATCGTTCGTGTCACGGAATCGCCGGTCTTGGTTTCCACGATCGTGCCCCCGGTCGTGATCTCGCCGGCACCGTCGACGATTGCCCACAACTCGCCTTCGTTGGGGTGCGCCGCTGCTCGCTGGCCGGGTCTGCGCCGATCGACAGCCATACGATAGGCGACGCCATTCGCCGTTGTCGGATCCGTGCGCTGGATCACGGTGATGTTGGCGTAGGGGATGTCGGGCAGCTTGGCCCTGGTGGCCGCCACGTCCGCCGCCGAGAAGAGAAAGGCATCTGTCGGCGTGCTGATCGAATTGATGTTCCGCGTTTCTTGATCTGGCGCAGGGGCCTGGGTCGACGTGAGCGCGCCGCATATGAGCACGAATGCACCGGCGAGTACTACTGACTTCATGATTGCCTCCATGACAAAACGCCTTCACACGAAAACCGTGCGCATGATGATCTCCTGCGGCCGTTGACGGTTGAGCTCAGGGCTTCGCATTTGGAGTGAGAATGACGTCCTGAAACGCCGTCTGTTCATCCCGGACGCAGAAGGCTTCGCCGATTTCCCAGTTGGGGCGTCGTCGATATTTGCCGGTGATCGTCCAGGGCGAGGTGTAGAACGTCGGGTCGTCGATCGTGAATGTGATGTGCAACGTCTCGGCATCGACGCGGTGGAATCGCTCGCCGACACGTAGCGCCGTACTGTGTGGGTAGCCTGCCGCGAGCAGCCACGTCCGATCGTTGAAGTGCGTCGTGTCGACGAGCAGGTCGTTGCCGTCCCAGTGTCCCACTGAGTACCCGAGCCACAACGGCTCCGACTCTTTCGGCATCTCCCGGCCATCCATCCAAATCGGACGCCACACGTGGGCCGATTCGAAAAACATGAACGCTCGCGTCGGCGTCTGGACGATTTCGAACGGAAACGCGCCGTTGTTATAGGCGTGAGGAATCCCGGGCGGATTGCACGTGAAGGCCGGGTTGGTGGTAATCGGTCGCTCGTTCTTGAGTTCGGCTCTGTTCTCGTCGAACTTCTCCTGCCCCACTGGAGTCATCGCTGCCACATCGTCGACCGCCACACCACCGGTCCAAACGCCGCTGAGATCGCGCGGATCGAAAGTGGCTGCCGCTTTCGTCGTCTCCGCCGGCGCCGGCTGGCATCCGGGCACGAACAGCGAAACGGTGGCCAGTACTCCGAGCGGAGCGGCGACGGCGGCCAGGGATTTGTGCACGATGTCGGCTCGAGCCCTACTGCGCGACGAGGTTCAGCGCTCGACCTGCGACCACTATCTTTCCGTCCTCGGCGCGGATGTAGCCATTTGACGCGCCGTTCTTCGCCGGATGAAAGCTGATCGTGATTTCGTCTCCGACTTTCAGGGTCGTAGGCGTCCAACCCGCCCGCTTCATGTACAGCGGGTTGTAGAGCTCGATGGACCAAGTTCGGACCTGACCGTCGGGTTCCTTCACTGCCACGCCTAGCAGGCAATGCGGGTTGGCCCAGGTCACGCTCGACACGGTGGCGGTGGTCGTGACCATTCGTGTGAGGTCGTAGGCCTGGTTCCCGTGATGGGCCACGACCGGGGTGACCGAGAGTGCGATGAGCGCGCCGAGAACGAAGCGCATGGAACCTCCAGCGGACCGGGGCTTGGATCCGACCATCGATAAGACGCGGAACTACACCAGACGCGTGCGCTGGGTGGCGACGTTGTAAGTTTCGTGCCAGGTCGACTGAGCTCCGGCGCCGGTCCGGCCGACAATCACCTCGATCAGATACGGCTGTCCGGCCTTCGTGGCCGCCATGCCGCGCCGGAGTGCTGCGGCCAGATCGGTCGCGTTCGCCACACGCTCGCCAGAGACGCCCTGACTTTTGGCGAGCATCGGAAAATCGATGCTCGGATCGCCGAGATACATCCCGGGGTATCGCGAGGCCTTTTTCATGCGCCCACCGAAGTCGTCGAAGCGATGGCGCACGATCTGGTAGTTGTAGTTGTTGTAGACGATGGTCAGCACAGGTACGCGGTAGCGCGCCATGGTCCAGAAACCAGCGGCGCTGTACATGAGTGCGCCGTCACCCACCGCCAGCATGACCTGACGGTCTGGCTGTGCGATCTTCGCGCCGATGGCCGCGCCGACACCCCAGCCCAGGCTGCCAGCGGGTCCGATCCGGAGCTTCTTTCCGGGTCCGTACTCCAGCAGCGGCCGGCAATAGCTGTCGTTGTCGTGGCTGTAGTTCTCGTGCACCGTGATCGCGTCCGGCTCCAGGACGTTGTCGACGAGCATCGTGACTTCATCAGGATGCATCGGCGTCTTACCGACGTTGGCCGCGACGGCCGCGTCCATCCTTCGACGGAAGCCCGCGATTTCATCGGTGATCGTGCCGTACCGGTCGCTGCGAATCGACGCGAGCCGTGCCGTGGTCGCCAGGCTCTTGACCGCATCGACCAGATCGTGAAGCCCTTCTTCGAGATCCGCCACCATGGCCAGCGTCAAGGGCTCCGTGCGTGCCATCTCCAACACGTCGACGCCAATGCCCACCTTCCGCGCCGACGGCGACAGGTAGCCTGCCGTTCCGAAGACGGACGGCGCGGTCAGCGTGGCGCCCTGGAAATTCCCCTTCCCGAGGCCGATGAGCAGATCGCAGCCCGCGAACGGGTTGGGGCCGTCCTTGCGGCCGAATGCGCGCATCGCCGCCGCGTCGTAGTGCAGCGGGTGCCGCGTCGGGAAACCGCCATCGAGATCCTCGAAACCGTTGTTGCCAGTCATGACCGGAACGCCAAGCAGCTCCGCGATCGCGACAGCCTGTCGTGACGCGCCCGTCGTCAGCGGCAACCTCCCGACCATGAGCGTCGGACGCTTCGCTTCGATCAGCCATCGCGCGACCCGCTCGACCTCCTCGCGATTGGGTCTGACCCGCATCGGCACGTTGAACTCGGACTGGTCGATGATTTCGGAGGTCACGTTGCGCGCGTTCAGCGCCTCGGTCGCGATCGCGAGATACACCGGCCCACCGGGTGGCGTGGTCGCGATCTTGATCGCGCGCCGGAGAGCCAGCGGAAGACTCGCCGCATTCCGAGCGTCCCACGCGATCTTGGTGAACTGCCGCGGCACGTCGGACTGCGCGAACATCTGACGCGGACCAAGCGGCGACTGATCGTTGAACGTGGTGACATCCGGCATGCCCGCCGTGATCACGACCGGCGTGTTGTTCAGATGCGCGTTGGCGAGCTGTCCGCCCATTTGCGCCGTGCCGACGACCGCATGCACGTTGACGAACGCCGGCTTGCCAGACGCCTGGTGGTAGCCGTCGGCCATCGAGATGACGATCCCCTCGTGCAGGCCCATGATCAGATGCACTGGCGCGTCGACCAGCGCATCATAAAAACCGGTCTCGGTCGATCCGGGATTGGCGAAGACGATATCGATGCCCGCCGCTTTCAGCTGCTCGACGATCAGCTCACCACCGGTGCCGGTGACTTGTCTCGCGGTTTGAGCGCCAGCCGAATCCTGTACGATCGCGGCGAGGACGTTCTGCGCAGCGCTCGCGGTGACCCCCGCCGCCATCAACGCCTGAATGAATCCGCGCCTTGATAGGCGTCGTTCGAGATAGTCAGCAACCAGCTCGCGCATCGTCGAGTCCTTGGGCCTCAGCCACGTCCATTAGCGAGGGCGAATATCGAAGGTGGCGTTCGTCGCGTTGCAGAGCATGTAGTGGCCGATGAGCCCCTGCAAATCGGTCACGCCCTTGGCGCCGAAGAGCGCGATCGCGCGCTCGTACGTCGTGCGATCGAGCGCGTGAAGCGTCACCACCTGACGCGTGAGATCGATGACCGTGGCTTCCTTGGGATCGAGGCCGATGGTGCTGCGGCGCTCGCGGACGAGCGCGAGCGTAGATTCGGCGAGCCCGGCGGCAATCGCGTTCCGTCCGTGCCCCTGGACTTCCGTCATGTCATGCAGTTCCACACCGGTCGCGACGATCGCGAGCTCGGTGAGCTTCGGTCCGAGGATGGGACTGTTACGGACGACTTCACCAAGCGCGGTCGCCTTCTCCGCGAAGCCGGGGCTGTGCATCCACATCGCAGCCGGACCGCGCATTCCGTTGGCGTATCGCGCGCCGGGTTTGGTGAGATCGTCGAAGATGCGCCGATCGGCCTCACTGAGATCCGAGCGCTTCACCTGCGGAAGACGCGCGTTGGAGTCCGTATAGATCCCTTCGGCCGATGGACCGGGCGCCTGCGCGCGCGCGCCAACCATCGGCAACGCACCGACCGCGATGAGCGCGACGGCAACAACAGCAAGTCGCTTCGATTGAGTAGGCACGGCGAAGTCCTTTCCGCGATCAGTCGGGCAGCGACGGCAGAATCGGCTCGCCGTTGATGCTCTTGGATTGGCCGGTCAATATGGCCCACGCACGCGCCACGATCGGCGCGTTCGCCGCCGCGAAGTCGGGGACGGCGGGGAAGTCCTTGGCGTGGCTGGTCAAGGTGACTTCCTTCTGGGTCTCTTCGAGCGACAGCTTGCGATTGACAGCCGAGATGACCGCCAGGTTCATGTCGTTCATGTAGTCGATCGCCTTGGCCAGCTGCGACTTGCCGGTGAACGGGCGGCCATGCGCCGGGATCACCGTGTTCCAATCGAGGCGGTAGAGCGCCTGCAATGCCTTCTGCCATTCGATTGGATAGCCGTCGTGTCCGCCGGGAAGACCGGTACCGAACGAGTCGCCGGTCATCACCATCCTTTCCTTGGGCAGGAAGACGAACGAGTCGCCGCGCGTGTGCGCGATGCCGAGATAACGGACTTCGACATCACGCACGGAATCGCGCAACACCAGGGTCTCGTCGTAGACGACGGTCGGCAGGATGTTGCGGATCTGCGCGTTCTCGGCGAGAAAGATCTGCTCCTGCGCGGCCTGTTTCTCGAGGTCGGCACGCATCTTCGCATCGAGCGGCTTGCCGTCGTGATCCTTGCCGTCAGCGAGCTCCTGCTTGATCGCGGCGATCGCGCGCGTCGAACCGTTGCCCAGGAACTCGATCTTGCGCTGATACCCGACGAGGATGTGATCCTTCATCTCCATCCGGTGCCCGATGAACTGCACGCCCGGGTAGTCTTCAAGGAACGCCTGCGCCCCTCCGACGTGATCGATGTGCCAGTGCGTGAAGACGACGTAGCGCACCGGTTTCGGCGTCAGCTTCTTGATCTGCTTGATCAGCTCCTTCGCCCACGTCGGCCTCAGCGTTGCGTCCACCACCACCACGTGATCAGAGTTGATGATGATCTGGCAGTTCGCGAACGTCCCCTCGACGCCGATGGCGTCGTAGACGCCGTCCGCCATCTTGACGATGTTGAAGAAGGGGCTGTCTGTCGACAGCATCGCGTCGCCGTTGGACCCGGGGTAGTACACACCCACCCGCTTCTTGTAGATGGCGGTGGGCGACATCGGCCCGTCAGGTAGCGATTGTGCCAGTGGGACACCAGTCAACAACACCGCGGCGATGGCAGTACAGAGGTAGCGAGTCATAGGATCTCCAGGCCATGAGTCAGCGGACAGCCAGACGCGCGACGTGACGCTGAAACCTGGCTGTTCGGGCGACGTTGTGTCCACAATCGCCGTATACGACCACAAACCTGGGTCCAATGGGGCATTTGAGGACAAATTGCTACAATCGCCGGCCTCCATGCGGCTCATGATTCCGTGGCGCGGCCGTGCACTCGTCGGGCCACGACTGGCGATTGCTGCCGGTGTGTTCCTGGCCGTCGCGTCGATTGGCTGCGACACCGCGATCGAGTCGTCAACGCTCGGTGAGGCAGAGAAACCGACCATCCGCATCATCTACACGGCAGGGGACAACGACGGCTATGCGACGGGATTCCGCGACGCCTTGCAGCGGGCGATGCCAGCCTTCCATGTGGATGTGCAAGGAGCTCCGCCCTCGACGTCAAGCTTGGCGATTCTGCGAGCCGGACAGGCCGACGCGGCCGTGCTGTTCGCCGATGTGGCGTACCTCGCGTCGGTCGGGCAACTCGATGGAGTCGACGAACCATTCGAAGGTATTCGCGCCATAGTCGCAACGCCGACCCGTGCGATGCAGGTCGTCGTGTCTCCCCATTCATCGATTCGGTCGATTCCCGATTTGAGGGGGCGACGCGTCTCCACCGGAGCGCCCAATACGATCAGTACACTTCTGAACGCCGAAGTCGTGTTGAAAGCTTTCGGGATGACCCTTGCCGATCTCAGAGCCGAACGCCTCCCCTTTGTTGACGCCGCGCGGCAACTCATCGACGGATCACTCGACGCCGCCTTCTGGAATGGCTCGTTCCCGAATGCCAATGTGGTCAAGGCCACAACGGCAGGCGCCCGCATCCTGGAGATCTCTGGTTCACCCATTGAGCGAATCCGCTTGGACTACCCGTTTTTCAAGGCGACTCGGATTCCGGCAGGGACCTATCCCGGTATCGATCACAGCGTGCGCACCGTTGGCATCGATGGCATCTTCGTGTGCAGAGCCGATTCGGACGAGCGGCTCGTGTATGAGCTGACCAAGGCGTTCTTTCAGGGACTGCCTGATCTGGCGCGCGACTCGCGCGGGTTCCGCGGGTTTGTCATGAGTCGGGCATTGTCGGTGCCGATCCCACTTCACCCTGGTGCGGCCCGGTACTACCGCGAACTGGAATTGCTCCGGTGAAGCTGCGGCTGCCGGCGGGCGCCCGTTCTTCCTTTCCGGTCTTACTGACCGTGGCCATGGCGACAGCAGTCGTCGTGCTCACCGGATACGGGTACAGGGCCGTCCGCGAGTGGCGCCGCAGCGCTGCTTTGCTCGTCGATCGCCGAGTTGAGTCTGGCGCCGACCTTCTGGTGTCTGCTCTCAGACGAGACATGCATGGAGCGCAATCGCTCGTCTTGGCAAACCGCGATTCGGGCGACTACGCGACCCAGTCGCTCGCGGAATTCGAAACCCACGTTGCGGCTGCGTTTACGCGCTACCCCTATCCGGAGTCATTTGTTGGCTGGCATCGGTCCGACAATGACGCCGTCTTGTTCAATCGAGCATCGCGACCGCCGCACTGGGTTCAGAGCGTGCCCAGCGCGGGTCGTTATCCTGTGGCGGTGAGCAGAAACCTGGCCGAGGGCCGCCAGATTGTCGACCGCATCCTGGCCGACGCGGCGCTTCATGTCGCCTATTCCCATTTCGAGATGAATCTGGATGGTGTGCCGTACGAAATAGTCGCCCGGCTGCAATACTCGGATATCTACCAGGAACAGATCGAGAGCGTCACGGGCTTCACTGTGAACCTGCTCTGGGTGCGCGAGCACTATTTCTCGGAGATGATCGCGGCGGTGTCCCGAATTGCCGACAGCGGCACCGCACTCGATTACAGCGTACTGGACGAATCTGGAGGTCTGATCGCCGGTAACATCCGGAACACGCGCGCGGCCGTGCGTGAGTTCCCATTTCAGTTCTTCGACCCGCAAATGTCCGAGGTGCGGGGCGACGAGGATGCGCCGAGAATCTGGCAGGTCCGGGTCGCGGCGGCAGCCGATCCGACCCTGGTCTGGGCAACCTCTGGCGTGGATTGGACGTTGCTCGCGATCGGAGCGACCGCGCTCGGCCTGGCCATCAGCCTTGTGCTGACGGCGCACTTGGTGCGAGCGCACACATCGCTCGCCGCAATGCGTGCCGAGTTCGTCTCAATCGTGACGCACGAGTTGAAGACGCCGCTGGCGACGATTCGCGTGGCTGCCGAGACGATGGTTCGCGGACAACTCACCGAGGAGGGCGCGACTGATTACGCGCACCTGCTCGCACGGGAAAGCCGGCGTCTCGCACGACTCGTCGACAACTTGCTCGCCTACGCTCGTATTGTCGACCTCAAGGATCTGTACACCTTCGAGTGTCTGGCTCCGGCAGAGCTGATCGAAGACTCCCTCCGAGGCTTCGAGCGTCAGTTCTCAGAACGTCGCTTCGAGGTCACCACTGACGTGCCTCACGACCTGCCGCTCATTCGAGGCGATCGTACCGCCCTGCGACTGGCGCTCGACAATTTGATCGACAACGCCATCCGATATTCCGGCGACACTCGGTCAATTGAGATTGCGGCGCGCAAGTCAGGATCTCGTATCGTGATCGAAGTTCGTGACCGCGGGATGGGTATCGCGCCAGACGAAATTCAACTGGTCAAGCAACGCTTCGTGCGCGGACGCCGCGCCAACACCCACGGAACGGGTCTGGGCCTGGGAATCGTCATGCGCGTGGTCGGTGACCACGGAGGGCACTTCGATCTCGAAGGGGCACTGGGATTGGGGACCACGGCTCGTCTCAACTTGCCCATCCCATGACGCTCTGTGGCGGTGGTGTCGTCGCGTATGCCCCACATCGGGAAGAGGGAATATGACGTCCGGTAGTATACGAATGACGGAGACGCGGCCCTCCACGCGTGGCCGCGTCCTGATCGTTGAGGACGATGAAGCCCTCGCGAGAGTGATTGCCGACAATCTTCGTTTTGCCGGCTACGAAGTCGAATCGACGGGCGACGGCGACAAGGCGGCACCCCTGCAACGCACGTTTCAACCAGACCTCGTGCTGCTCGATCTCAACTTGCCCAACCGGGACGGCTTCGAGTTGTGCAGCCTGCTGCGCCAGAAAGGACAGACCCCGGTCGTGATCCTCTCGGTGCGCAACCAGAAGCTCGACAAGCTCCGCGGGCTCGCACTGGGCGCGGATGACTATCTGACGAAGCCCTTCGATCTCGAAGAGCTCCTTGCTCGCATTCAAACCGTGCTTCGGCGGAGCCGGCGAGCCGTGGCGCGACTCGTCATCGGAGAGTTCACGGTCGACTTCAGGAACCTGACCGCGAGAATGGGCACGCGCGAACTCCATCTGACCCAGCTAGAGTTCGAGGTGCTCCGATATCTCGCGGAACGACGAGACCGAGCGGTGCGTCGGGACGAACTGCTGCGCGAGGTCTGGGGATACCTCGACGCGCCGACCACGCGGCCCGTCGATCACGCCATTGCCAGGCTGCGGAAGAAGATCGAATTGGATCCACACCGACCGCGCTATGTCAGGACCGCGCATGGCGATGGGTACATCCTCGGCGCGGGCCCTGACCAAGCCGGCGAGTAGGAGTAAGCGAGAGCCAGCGAATGGGGCGGGCCCGGAATGGGCTGAGAGAAACAGCTCCGGACGAGAGCTTCGAAATTGCTTGAAAAATCGAGTTCCTGACGGTGGCTGGGAGGCAGGGATTCGACGATGAACGCGACGAGAGTCGCGTGAAGCGGAGTGAGAGCAGGGATTCGTGCCGAGAGCGATGAGCGGAGCGAGTCGCTCGAAGCCTGGAAGCCGTGACGACCAGCCCACCGCCCTTCGGGCGGTGGCTGGGTGTTAGGGACGATTTCCGCAACTGGCTCATCCATGCGGCGTGAGCGTCGAAGAGGGCTCACGCTGGTTTCCGCGACCTGGACATTCGCTCGCGTGGACGTGAGGCGCGTGAAGGACGCGCTCCCACTTCGTGTTGCAGTTCGGCCAGCGATGCGCGGAGACGCCTCAACACCTCAGCCCCCGCTGGCGTGATCCGGTACACACGCGCGTCACGGGATCGCTTGGGTTCCGTGGCACGTAGCCATCCTCGGCGAGCCATTCTCGCCAGCAACGGATACAACGTGCCAGGACTCAGTCGGTAGCCGTGGTGCTGCAGCTCCTCGAGCATCCACTGGCCGTACACGCCCTGCTCTTCAGCATGGTGCAGGATGTGGATCTTCCAGAATCCCAGTAAGAACTCGCGGACGATGGGGTCAGTCATCGATCTGTACTCAAGGCCGTTAGGCCGCCGGCTTGCTCTCTCGGGGCCGCACTTCAGTTCCAGGGCGCAACTCGTCAGTACCGCGTCCCGCGATCTCATCGCCAGGACGCAAATCACCAAAGACCTCGACCAATGGTCCCGACGTGAGCCCAGTCTTCACGTCGACCCACTCCGTCTTTCCATTGCGGATACGGATCACGAACGTGCGGTCCGTCGTCGTCGCGATGCTCGCACTCGGCACGAACAGCGAGGGTCCCGAACGTCGAACCGGCCATCGGACCTGACAGAAGGTGCCCGGCGCGAGCCGGCCATCGCCGTTGGCGACGTCCAACTCGACCGCCATGGTTCGCGTGCTGACGTCCACAGCCTGCGCGATGCGCGCGACCTTGCCCAAAAAGCTTTGGCCGGGGTACGCGGCCACGGTAAACGCGATCTCGGCGCCGGCCTTCATTTCGGCGGTATACGCTTCGGGCACCGGCACTACGAGGCGGAGCCGATCGGTGTCGACGAGACGCAGCAAGGGCGTGGCGCCGGCGCCACCTGTCGACGGTCCAACGAGGGCTCCCGGGTGCACATTCCGTTCGGTGATCACGCCGGCGAACGGGGCCGTCATCCGCAGGTACCCTTCCATGTCGCGAATGGCGTTGACCGCCTGACGGGCAGCTTCAACGCTTTGTTCAGCGGCGAGGACTTGGTTCACGCTCCCATCCGCTGTCTTCTCCGCGATCACGACGTCGTTTCCGGCCACCACGCCGGGCGTCGCCGAGGCCGCCTTGAGCCTGTCGAATGTGCCCTTGTCTGCGTCAGCCTTTGCACGCGCCACCGAAAGCTGGGCCTGCGCCGCCTGCAGCTTTGACTGCGCTTCCGACCGTTGCGCCACGAGTTCAGGCGCTTCTAGTGAGGCCAGCAGCTGTCCCGTGCTGACTTTGGACCCTCGGTCCACGTTGACGGACTTCACGAATCCCGTGACCCTCGGGAACATGGCTACCGACCGGAACGGCGTCAGCTCACCCGGAAGGGAGAGTGGCACATCCAACGATTGCTCGACGACGCGAACGACATCAATTGCGGCGGGGCCCGCCGCAGCGACCTGTGCGGTACGGGATGCGCCGTCGCCACCGCCACACGCCGCGACTGCCAGTGATGCCACCACTACGATGCCGAGGATGCCGCGCACACACCGAATGTCACGCTTCGCCGATGTCATAGTCAGCCCAATTGTGTCCGGAAGGCGCTCTCCGGGTCGTCCGGATCAAGCGATGGTGACGTGGGGCTCGCCGACTGTTGGATCAACGAGTACACCGACGGCAGGACAATCAAGGTCGCGAGCGTTGCCGCTGCGAGACCACCGATCACGGCGCGGCCCAGTGGCGCGGTCGCCTCCGCGCCTTCCCCAAGCGCGAGCGCCATGGGAATCATCCCCGCAATCATCGCGGCGCTGGTCATCAACACGGGACGCATACGGGCGCGCGCCGCATCGATCGCGGTCTGCAGCGGAGATTCGCCCTGTCGCCGCGACTGCTCCGCAAACGTCACGAGCAGGATGGCATTCGCCACGGCGACGCCGATCGCCATGATGGCGCCCATGAACGACTGCACATTCAGCGTGGTACCCGTCAGCCACAGGACGATCACGACGCCTGCGAGCACAGCTGGAACGGTCGAGACCACGACAAAGGCCAATCGAAGCGACTGAAAGTTGGCCGCCAGCAGGAGGAAGATCACCACGACCGCGACGACGAGACCGGCGGTGATGTTGGAGAACGTCTCCGCCATCGCGGCGATCTGTCCGCGAACCGCAACCGTGGCGCCGCGGGGCGGTTCACCCGCGCGTTGAATGGCTGCGTTCACCTGGCCCAGGGCTCGACCGAGATCCTCCCCGGCGACATTCGCTGTCAGTGTGACCATCCGCTGTCCGTTGACCCGGTCGTATTCGCCGACAATCGTGGCGTTCTCGATGCGCGCGAGGTCGCCGAGCAGTGGCTTTCCGATGCCGCCGGCAGACACTGGAACGACGCGCAGGTCCTCGAGCGTCCTCATTCGTGGCTGCGGCACCTGGACCTGCACCTGGAAGGCGATGCCAGTCCGAGGGTCCGCCCAGTAGTTCGGCGCCACAAACCGGCTGGACGACGTGGCCGCGGCGAAAGACCGTCCAACCTGATCGACCGTGACACCAAGTTGACCCGCCATCTGACGATTGACGTCGACCTGAATGGCGGGAGCGTCGAGCGTCTGGCCGAACTGCAGGTCGCGCAACGATCCGACTTGCGACAGTTCATTCCGCACTTTCGTCGCGAACGCCCGGCTGGCAGCAAAGTCAGGGCCCATGACGGCGACTTCGACCGGCGTCGGCGCGCCGAAGTTCATGATGCGGCTGACGATGTCACCGGGTTCGAAGGAAAACTGCGCATCGGGAAACTTGCCATGAAAGGCCTGGCGAAGGTCTTCCTGAAGCACCTCGAGCTTCACTGGGGCGTCGGGCTTGAGCGCGACCTGCAGCACACCTTCATGCGAGCCGCCGGTCCAGAGGAAGATCGTGTTGATCGGATACGACGAGGGCTGCACGCCGACGTATCCCAGCGTGATGTCGACATTGTCCGGACCGGCCGTGTCGCGGATGACATCCAGAACGTCGCGGCCCAAACGCTCCGTCGACTCGAATTTCGTCCCTGCCGGCGCGCGGAACCGCAGCTGGAAGGCCTTGACGCCGCTCGGCGGGAAGATCTCGCGACCGAGCGACATGCCAACCATCGCCACGACGCCGATGGTGACAACAAGGTACGCGGCGACGAGCAGCCCGCGCGCTGGTGCCACCAGACGAAGGAGCGCGGCCAGCCGATTGCGAAGGCGCTCGACCCAGTCGAGCGCCCGCGGTTCCTCCTGGTGAGCGCGATGGCGCTTGCCGAGCCACCACACCGCGAGCACGGGCACCAACGAACTCGAGAGAAAGAACGACGCGATCATCGCGAAGCCGACGGCGAGAGACAGGGGCACGAAAAGCGACCGCGAGACGCCGGTCATGAAGAAGGACGGCACGAACACGGCGACCACGGAGAGCATGGCGAGCATTCGCGGCACCACCACCTCGCCACTGGCGTCGAGCACTGCACGCGCGAGCGGTGTCCCGCGCGACACATGCGTGTGGATGTTCTCGATCGCGACCGTGGCTTCATCGACGAGGATGCCGACCGCGAGCGCCAAGCCGCCCAGCGTCATGATGTTGATCGTCTGTCCCGCGCCCCAGAGCGCCACGACCGCAGCGAGCAACGCCAATGGGATCGTGGTCACGACAATCACCGAGCTTGTCCAGTCGCGCAGGAACACGAGCACGACCAGTCCGGTCAGGAGCGCACCAAGCACGGCTTCACGCAGCACGGACGCGAGCGCGGCAGACACGTTTTTCGCTTGGTCCAACTCATAGGACACCGTGATGTCATCGGGCACCAGCGACTGGAATCGACCCAGATTGGCCTTGACCTCGCTCACGACGCTGAGGGTTGACGCATTGGGGCGCTTCGTGACCGGGATGTAGACGGCCCGCCGTCCGTTCACCAGCGCATAGGCGGTTGGAATGTCGGTGCTATCGCTCACGGAGCCCACGTCGCGGATGGACACCGGCGTCCCGGCGCCGCTGCGAATGGGCAGTTCAAGCAGATCGTTGATGGGGCCGACGACGGAGTTCATCGGCGAGATGCGCGTCTCGTCGCCGATGTTGACGCTCCCGGAGGGCATGATCACGTTGCCCGCGGTCACGGCACGAATCACGTCGTCGGGCGCCATGCCATACGACCGCAGCCGGTCGGGATCCACACGGATCACGATGGTTCGTTGACTGCCGCCGAATGGTGGCGGCGACGTCAAGCCAGGGAGCGTCGCAAACTGCGGCCGGACGCGATTCAATGCCAGGTCCTGGATCTCACCCAGGCTGCGGGTCTCGCTCCTGAAGACGAGATACCCGACCGGCACCGTGCCGGCGTCGAACCGCATGATGAATGGACCGACGGTGCCTGGCGGCATGAAGGCGCGCGCGCGGTTCACGTAGCCAACCGTTTGCGCGAGCGCCTCGGACATGTCCGTGCCCGGATGAAATGTCAGCTTCAGCAACGACGTGTTCTGAATCGACTTCGACTCGACGCTCTCAATGCCGTTGATGTACAGGAAGTGGTACTCGTAGTAGTAGGTGATGAAGCCTTCCATCTGCGCGGGGCTCATGCCGCCGTACGGCTGGGCCACGTAAATCACCGGCAGATCGAGATCAGGGAAGATGTCCGCCCGCATCCGGTTAACGGCAAACACTGCCGCGAGCGCGAGCGCGACGATCACGACAAGGACCGTGATGGGTCGTCGAAGCGCCGCTCGGATTAGCCACATGGCTATTGCGCTCCCGAGGCGCGAAGCAGGTCGACGAGCGAGGTGAGATCGCCCTGCGCCACGGCTTTGGCCAGGAGCGCGCGCCACACATCCACGCGTGCGGCCGCATCCTGATACTCAGCGCCGGCGAGGAGATTCTGGGCCTCGGCGACTTCGACGATGCCCGCGAGCCCTGCGTCGTAACGCGCACGCGCCTGGGCTTCGCTTTGCTGCGCGGCCGTGAGCTGGATCGGTGTGTTCTGCGCCACTGCGCGCGCCGCATCGAGCATGGCGTCTGCCGCTCGCTGTTGACTCGTGATGGTCAAAACGGCTTCGTCGTAGCGAGCACTCTCGGCGCGCGTGAGTGCGCTCGCGGCCGCGCGGCGAGACCGCAGGATGGAGAAGTCGAACAGGTTCGGAAAGACCACCTGCACGCCGGCCGCCCAGTTGGCGCGGTCGAGTCCTAAGCCATCGGCGCCACCGTCAAAGACACCGTCGGGGTTTGCGCCGCTGCCTCGTGCGAAGACGCTCGATTGCAGATAGAGTCGCGGTCGATCGGTCTTGGTCAGCACCGTCTCTCTGGCGCGCGCGAGGTCTACGGCCGCTTGTTCAGACTGCACGAGCGGATGCTGTGGCACCGGAACAACCGCGGGGCTCGCGGACGCGACGACGTCCAGCAGCCTCGCTGTATTCACCACCACCTGGCCATCTGGTATACCGAGCATTCGCGCCAGAGTGGTCTGGCCCAGAGTCACCGTTGCGCGCGCCTGAATCGCCCGCGTCCGAGCAGCAGCGAGTTCGGCATCCGCGCGTGAGGCCTCGGCACCTGGCCGAAGTTGATTGTCTGCGAGGGTGTGCGCCGCACGAGCGAGAACCTCGCGTCGTTGCACGTCAGCGTCGGCCGTGGCGAGTGCCTGCTGTGCACTGACGACGGCGAGGAAGGCACCGCCCACAGCATTCTGCACGGCGAGTCGCGTCAACCCTTCTTCCGCGCGAGCCCGGACCACGCCCGCCTCGGCCTCGCGCACCGTGGCGTCTCGAAGACCAAAGTCGATCGGCTCCCAGGACAACAGCCCGCCAACGGCACTGCCCCAAACACTCTGGCCCGACGCCGACGGCAAGACCGGACCCGAGATTGATGGAAGGACCGATTGCGGCAAGAGCTGACCGAAGACGTTGTTGGCGGTGGCTCGGTTGGTCTGCCACGCCGAATCGAAGCGCGGGAGGTAGGAGCCTTTGGCCACACTCACGTTGGCGGTTGAGGCCGTGACCTGCTCGAGCGCGGCTCTGACGGTGGGATAGTGATCGAGGGCGTACTGAAGCGCCTGCTCGAGCGTCAGCGTCGTCGGTGCGCTTTGCGCGCCACCCACCTGTGCGCGCGCGGTCGTGCTCAACGCCACGACACTAGCGAGAACCACAGCGAGACGAGTTCGTGTCATCGGCTAACTCGGTGCCTGCGAACGGCGTCTGACGAGCTCACCGGAGAGATGAACGCCTCTTGACGGCTGAGCCTCACAAGTCGTGTCCGAGCTATTATCGGATTTCGACTATGGTTTACGATAACGACAGTCGAGCTTATTGCGAGGCCACGAAGATTGTCAATGTGACTCCAGCTAGGAGACCGCTGACCATGGACCAGCACAAGTCGCAGGTGGAGGTACCCAGTTCGATTAACGCCGTCCACGGGTTTCGCTATCAGGTGAAGGATGTCGCGCGCGCCGTGGCGTTCTATACCAAGCGCCTCGGCTTCACATTGAAGCACCAGCAACTACCGGCGTTCGCCAACGTTTCGATGGGAGGCGTGGATATTCTGCTGAGCGGTCCAGGCGCATCGGGATCGCGTCAGATGCCAAATGGCCAACAACAGGAACCGGGTGGATGGAACCGCATGGTGTTGAAGGTGACCGATCTGCCGGCGTGCATCGCGGCGCTCAAAGACGCCGGCGTCACACTTCGCAATGAGATGGAGGTCGGTCCTGGCGGCCGACAGATACAGATCGAAGATCCAGATGGCAACCCAGTCGAACTGTTCGAGCCGGCATCTCGATCGTAGAGCGCGCCGGGCTCCTGAAGTTCTAGAGTGAAATCACCCTGTGCTGCAAGTTATTGAAAACACAGGGCAAAGTTCGTGGCTGGGAGGCAGGGATTCGAACCCCGATAACCGCGTCCAGAGCGCGGTGTCCTACCGTTGAACGACCTCCCAGTATTGGTCGTGGAAACCTGACGGGCAGGAAACCCCGATTATAGTGGCCGTCCCGGAATGCGGCAAGGGAGCCAGCACGCCCTCGATTCTGGCCGGCGGAATGCGACTTGCTGTGGGAGAGGCATGAGCATGTCACGGCATCTCGGCCGCTACGCAACCCGTCGGGTCACCCGTCGTCTGTCGCGCGCGATCCCCTGGATCGGCGGCGCGCTGGCACTGGTCACGCTTGGCAGCGCCATCCGGCGTAAGGGTCTGATTGGTGGTTCCCTTCATACGGCACTGGACTTCATCCCGTTCATCGGCGGCGTCAAGGCCGTTGCCGAGGTGACGCGGGGACGCGACTTCTTCCCTGATCGGGCAACGGCCCGTCGCGTCGGCGACCTCGCGACGCGCGCGTGAAAGTCAGTCGCGGCGGCGATCGCGGATCGCGGCGCGCTTGTCGTTGAGGACCCGGATCCAGTCGTCAATGACTGCCGTCTCAGCGCGCTCGCGTCCCGGAATGACCCGCAGCTCGAAGCGGCTCACTTCGAAGAGCTCGCGAATCTGTCGAAACGCGCCTTAAAAGAATCACAATCGTTAAATTGTTGTAAGGTAGGATTTTCGGCGCCCGACTTGTGCCATGAACTCAGCTCGGAACACGGTCATCCCAGACGTGATCCGCTTCGGCCCGTTCGAGGCCAACACCCGCACGCGTGAACTGAGCCGGCAGGGACGCCGCATCAAGCTGCCGGGCCTCCCGTTCGAAGTGCTGATCGCCTTGTTGCAGCAGCCGGGTGAACTCGTCACCCGCGAGGAACTCCAGCGCCGGCTCTGGCCCGACGGCACCTTCGTCGACTTCGACAACAACATCAATGCGGCGGTCACCCGGCTGCGTCAGGCGCTGGGGGATTCGGCAGACACGCCCCAGTATGTTGAGACGCTGCCGCGCCTGGGCTATCGGTTCATCGGGACGATGGAGACGAAGGGGACTGCGGACCCTACATCTGACGAAAAGCCGAATAACGAACGTGCAATCCGGCTAAAGCCGGACGCCACCGATGAAACGAGGTCTGCAATCCGGCTGAAGCCGGACGCCACCGATGAAACGAGGTCTGCAATCCGGCTAAGGCCGGACGCCACCAGAGGCGCGTGGATTGGTGCGCTCGTTGCCGCACTCCTCGTCACCGCCGCTGTCGCCGGCTGGCGGCTCTGGCGAACGCCGCAGACTCTGTCGCCCTCTAGCAAGCTGACCATCCTCGTACTGCCCTTCGACAACCTGACCGGCGATCCCGAGCAGGCGTACATCAGCGACGGCGTCAGCGAGGAAATGATCACCGAGCTCGCGCGAATCGCGCCGGCCAGACTCGCAGTGCTGGCCCGGACGACGGCGTTCAGGTACAAGGACTCGACGAAGACTGTCGCCGAAATCGCCCGCGAGGTCGCGGCGGACTACGTGCTCGAAGGGAGCGTGCGGCGCGAGGGGATGCGCCTGCGGGTGACGGCGCAGCTGATCGAGTCGGGCAACCAGAGCCACGCCTGGGCGGCGAGCTACGATCGCGACATCAGCGGACTCCTCGAAGTCGAGCGCGAAGTCGCCGGCGCAGTGGCCGCGGCGGTCCGCGTGACGGTCGTGCCCGCGACCCAGCCAACGGCGCAGGAAGCGGCAATCTCCGAGGATGCGCGCGATGCGTATCTGCGCGCGCGCTACTTTGCCTCGCGCGGCACCGTCTTCGCGGTCGAGAACGCGCTGGAGTTCTACCAGCAGGCGGTCGCGAAGGCGCCCGGCTACGCCCTCGCGCACGCCGGGCTGGCGCGCGCCTTCGTCTTTGCCACGCGGACCGAGCCGCGAGTCGCCCTGCAGCGCGCCCGCGAAGCGGCGAGCGAGGCGCGCCGCCTGCAACCGAATCTTCCCGAAGCCGAACTGGCGTGGGCGATGGCGATCCTCTACGCCGACCGCGACCTCGAAGGCGCCGCAAGGGCCTTCACGCACGCGATTGCCCTTGATGCCGGCAACGCTGAAGCGCACTACTACTACGCGCAGTGTCTGACCGCGCTCGGCCGCTTCGACGAGGCGCTCGCCGAGGCGCGCCAGGCGCAGGCGCTCGATCCGTTTTCACCCCTGGTGCACCACTACGTGGGTCGGATTCTGCATTTTGCCGGCCGTAATCAGGAGGCGATCGATCATTTCGCGCGGACGCTCGAACTGGAACCGAACTATCCGTGGGCGCTGCTCTTCACCGCCAACGCCTGGGAGGACTTGCAGAAATATCCAGAGGCGACCGCGTTCCGGCAGAAGTATTGGTCGGCGATGAACGTGGCACCGGACAAGGTCAACCATCTCGGTGAGCTGTATCGCTCGGGGGGATATCCCGCCGTACGCCGCGAGTGGATCGGCTGGATTGAAGGCTTCGCCGCATCAACGGGATATGTCACGTCCACCGAGCTCGCCATGTTGTATGGCGGTCTTGGCGAGAAGGACGCGGCGCTCCGCTGGCTCGAGAAGGCGTTTGCGGATCAGACGCGCGATCTCATCTACATCCGCGTCGCGCCCGAGTTGAAGCCGTTGCATGGCGATCCGCGCTTCGACCAGATCGTCGCGCGCGTCTTCCCGGCGAAGACTCTGTAGATGCGACGCGCGGCCGCAATTGCGCTCGGTGTGCTTCTCGTGGCGTCCGACCCTTCGACGGTGCTCAGGGCCGTCCTGAGCCTGTCGAAGGACGGCTTTAGCCGGATTGCAGTCGTTCGTGCACAAACGATCCGCTTGGATCTCAGCTCCGCCTCATCCCTCCCGCAACTCCGCAGCATCGTCGTCAGCTGGCGCGGACAGGTAATCGCCGAGCATCACGCGCGCGGCGTCCGGCCTGAAGGCCTGGCCAATATCAAATCCGCCTCGAAGAGCCTGCTGTCAGCGATGACCGGCATCGCCATCGAGCGCGGCTTGATCAAGGGTCTGAACGAGCCGATCAAGAACTATTTTCCAGAGCTGACGCAGGACCGCGATCGCCGGAAGCAGACGATCACGATCGAAGACCTGCTGACGATGCGATCGGGACTCACCTCGACGAGCGGACGGAACTACGGCGCGTGGGTGCTCAGTCCGAACTGGGTGAAGACGGCGCTGGCAAAGCCGATGGTGAGCGATCCCGGGACGGACATGGAGTACAGCACCGGCACGTCGCATCTTCTGTCGGCGATCCTGACGAAGGTGACCGGCACCAGCACGTGGCAGTTTGCGCAGGAGGTGCTGGCAAAGCCGATGGGGTTCACGCTGGCCCGCTGGCCGCAGGACCCGCAGGGCGTCTATTTCGGCGGCAACGACATGCTGCTGACGCCGAAGCAGATGATCGCGGTCGGCGAGCTGTACCTGCATCGCGGCCGAATTGACAGCCGCCAGATCGTCCCGGCGGCGTGGGTGGAGACGTCGTGCGTGCCGCGGACGCAGTCCGTGTATGACTACGATCGCAAGTACGGCTATGGCTGGTGGATTCAGGACTTCGACGGCGGCACGGCCTGCTTCGCGTGGGGTTACGGCGGGCAGTACATCTTCGTGTTCCGAGACCTCGACCTGGTCATCGCCGCGACGTCCTCTACGGCCGACAGCGAGAACCGGACGGGACATCGCCGGGGACTGTTCGACCTCGTCGAGCAGCAGATTTTGAAACCGTTAAGCCCGAATCATCGGTAGGGACAGGCTTCAGCCTGTCCGTTCGGCAGCCGTTTATGACAAAACGGTCACGGCGGCGGAGTGCTGAAACCGGTCGAGACCTGTTACGATCGCCGTTCTTTCAGTGATGGCTGGCTGTCATATTCTTGCTTACCGGTCGGCGACTTTCGCACTCGGCCTGCTCATGGCCGGCTGTTCTTCGAATCAGGCGCCGGCACCACCGCCGCCGACGCTGCCCGCGTCGCTCTGGGGCGACCTGAAGCCGGCCGTGTCGGTGAAGGAGCTGATGCGCTACGTCCTCGATCCCGCCTCCGACTATGTCTTCAACTCGGTCAGAAGCACGCTGACCAAGGACGGCATGGTGGACATCGAGCCCAAAACCGATGCCGACTGGGAGCAGGTCCAGATAGGCGCCGTGTCGATGGCCGAGGCGGCGTATCTCCTCAAGATCAAACGTCCCTTTACACCGCCGGGTGACAACAACGACACCACGGGGCCGAATCCGGTCGAACTCACACCGGAACAGATCACGGCCAAGGTCGAAAAGGATCCAGTCGAGTGGAACGCGCGCATCGAAGCGCTGCGTAACGCCTCGCTTTCGATCATGGACATCGTGAAGCGCCGCGACGTGAAGGCGCTGTGGGATGCCGGCGAGTTTCTCGATCAGGCCTGCGAGAATTGCCATCGGAGCTTCTGGTATCCAGGCGAGAATGCCGCGTTCTACCGCCAGCTCCGCGGCCGTCTCGACGAATTCCGTCAGCTGCGCGCCGAGAAGGCGCCGAAGCCACCACGGTAGGGACAGGCTTTAGCCTGTCCGTCAGGGGTACTCAAATGAGGATTGGAACGAAACAAGTATTTCGCGGCGCTGCGACGCTGATGATCGTGGCGCTCGTCGCGATCGGGCAGCGTGCATCCGCCCTTCAGGGCGGTCAGGCCGTGCCACGTGGAGCGATGGTCGAGGACGTCTTCAAGAACGTCCAGGCGCTCAAGGGCATCGGCGTCGACGACTTCATGCACACGATGGGCATCATGTCGGCCGCGGTCGGCTCGGATTGCGTCGGCTGCCATCCTTCGGCCGGTACGACCGAAGTCGACTGGGCGCTCGACACACCGCGCAAGCGAACGGCGCGCCGCATGGTGCAGATGGTGCAGCAGATCAATCGCGACAGCTTCGGTGGACGCCAGGTGGTGACCTGCTGGACCTGTCATCGCGGCCGCGATCGGCCCACCACCACGCCGACGCTGGATGTGGTGTACGGCGAACCGGTGATGGAGTTCGACGACGTGATGGCGGCGGCGCCGAATTCGCCGACCGCCGATGCGGTGCTGAACAAGTACATCCAGGCGATTGGCGGCGCGGAGCGCGTCGCGACGCTCCGCAGCCTCATCGCGACCGGCAAGAGCACCGGCTATCGCGGGTTCGGCGGCGGCGGCTTGGTCGAAGTCTCGGCGCAGGCGCCGGACAAACGGGCGACCTACATCTCGTTCCCGGAGTACCCGGACCGCGGGCTCAGCGTCCGGACGTTCGACGGGACGACGGGATGGATTGCCGTGCCGCTGGCGGTCGTGCCGCGCTACGAACTGGCCGGCAGCGAACGCGATGGCGCGAAGCTCGATGCGCAGCTCCTGTTTCCGTTACAGATTCGGACGGCGCTCACGGGGCTCCGCGTCACGCTGCCGCAGGTCATCAACGACAAGGACGTGACCGTCGTCCAGGGCAACGGCCCGAACGGCACGATCGTGACGATGTATTTCGATGACGTGAGCGGGCTGCTGGTGCGGTTGGTCCGTCACACGCGGTCGCCGATCGGCCGCGTCCCGACGCAAGTGGACTACTCCGACTACCGCGACGTCGGCGGCGTCAAGATCCCGTTCCACTGGACCTTCGCGTGGCTCGACGGCAAGGACACGTTCGAGTTCAGCGACATCAAGACCAACGTGCCGATCGCGGCGACGAAATTCGGGGCTCCGAACGTGGGCAGGTAGTTGACTCCTGTGGCGTCCGGCTTCAGCCGGATTACACGTATGAAACGCTTCGCCTTCGCAATCGTCGTCGCTGCTACGGCCACGCTTGCCGGCCAGACGTCCGCGCCGGCGATCGACGCTGCCTTCACCGCGTTTTTCACTGCCGCCAATTCTCGTGAAGCCGCGGCTGCCGCGGATCGCGTCGTTGCGACAGGTGTCACGTTCGATGACGCGTGGCGGCGGCTGAAGACCGGCCGGACCTACTCGCGCGAGGTCCCGCGCGGCGTCGTGCAGGCGAGCTACCGCGGCGACAGCGGCGAGTACTTCTACACGCTCGACGTTCCCGAGTCCTACGATCCCGCGCGCCAGTACCAGGTCCGCGTCCAGCTCCACGGCGGTGTCGGGCGGATCGAAGAGAACGCGCCGCCGCGGCCCGGCGCCAACGCGCGGCTGGCTGGAGCGGAACAGATCTATGTCATGCCGTACGCCTGGCGGAACGCGCCCTGGTGGAGCACGCGGCAGACGGAGAATCTGCGCGCGATTCTCGATCGCCTCAAGCGTACGTATAACGTCGACGAGAACCGCGTCGTGCTGTCCGGAGTTTCCGATGGCGGCACGGGCGTGTATTACGCCGCGATGCGCGACACCACGCCGTTTGCCAGCTTCCTGCCGCTCATCGGTTTCATCGGCGTGCTCCGCAACGAAACGGTGGACGCCGACGGCGATCTCTTTCCGCAGAATCTGATCAACAAGCCGTTTTTCATCGTCAACGGCGGCCGCGATCCACAGTACCCGACCAGTCTCGTCGATCCGTATATCGAACACCTGCAGAAGAACGGTGTGGAGCTCGTCTACAAGCCGCAGCCGAACGCCGCGCACGAGACTTCGTGGTGGCCCGAGGTGAAGGACACGTTCGAACAATTCGTGGCGACGCATCCGCGGCGTCCGTTGCCCGACACGCTGACCTGGGAAAGCGGCGATGTTCCAAGCAGAGCGCACTGGCTGGTGATCGAGAAGCTGGGGCCGATGCGTCCGGACGATCCCGTGCTGCCGGACCTCAATCAGCGCCGCACGCCGCCGGCGGCCGACTTCGGCATCCGCAGCAGCGGCGCGCGCATCAACCGCGTCGTCAACGGATCGAATGCGCAGCAGCTCGGTCTCAAGAGCGGGGATGTCATCACCGGCCTCAACAATCAACCGGTGTCGGCCGGCACCGACGTGGCCGAAGGGCTGCGGAATTTTCCCGCCGGCCGGCCGTTGATCCTGACCGTCAATCGCGGCGGCGAGACGGTGCGCGTCACGGGCCGCTATAACCCGACGGTGATTCCCGGCGAGGCGGAGGCGATGTTTCCGGCGGCGCTCGACTCAGGACGCGTCGATCTGGTTCGCACCGGCAACACCGTCAATGCGAAGACGCGCGGCATTGCGGCTTTCACGCTGCTGCTGTCGCCGGATCAGTTCGATCTGTCGAAGGCGGTGAAGGTGACGGTCAACGGGCGGCAGGTCTTCGAAGGCGTCGTCCCGCGCGATCTCAAGACCCTGATGAAATGGGCCGCGAACGATAACGATCGGACGATGTTGTTTGCGGCGGAACTGAGGGTCGAGGTCGGCGCGGGAGGTTAGAGCCGCTGAATTCGGGGTCAGACACCCGGCGTATGAAGCCGTTCCGGTGTCCGACCCCGGTTGACTACTGTCGAGGCTCTTCGGTACCCGCGAAGATCTTGGTTCCGTCGGGCATCGTGACGTTGGTCGCGTTCGCGAATTCCTTGCCGTTCTTCGCGGCAAAGCCCTCGACCTTGATCACGGCGCCGACCTGCATCGAGCTCCGCTTCCAGCCGCGACGGAGGAGCGCATTCGGCGGTCCCATTTCGATCGCCCAGTTGACGACCTTGCCGTCCGCGCCCTTGACGTCGATATAGAGCCAGGCGTGCGGGTTGACCCAGTCGGCCTTCGTCAGCGTGCCTTCGAGGTTGACCGGCTTGGCCTGATCGAACTCCGCCGAAAACGCGTGATGGGCATCCATCGCGACGCCGCCCATCAGGATCGCCGCTGCAGCGGCGGCGAGGAATCGTTTCGTTCTCATGGCAATCTCCCAATCCGACTCATGTAATCCGACCCTGAGCTTCGTCGAAGGGCCGGACGCTACCGATTTTACGGCAAACATGACGTCCGGCTCTTGCAAGGCGTCACTGCGTGCAGTTACGGGACGTTGACGCGAATCGGGCTGATGTCGGTGTTGGTCATCAGCAGCAGGTTCTTGTCGTTGCCTTCGAAGCAGGCGTATTCGATCGGCACGTAGTCTTTCGGCGCACGGGCCATGGCGTACCAGGCCAGCGTCCACGGCTGCGTGAACACCTTCTCGTCGTACACCTTGGCTTCGTAGTGGATCGTGTTGGCGTCGATGGGCGTGTAGCGCTCGGTGACGCGGTAGACATCGCTGTGCGGGATGCCGTGGCCGGTGGTCAGCGATTCCGCCGGGATGCCGGGCGTCGCCGAGACCGCGCCGATCACCCAGTTGTTCTCGAGGTTGTTGGTGAAGTTCGTCACTTCGACCACCAGCGTGTTGCCCTCCCAGCGGCCGCGTGACACGCCCATCGCCTTGGTGATCTTCGGATCGAGCGGCGCGCGGTTGTCGAGCGGAATCGTCCGATAGAGGTGGCTCTGCTCGTAAAAGATCACGACGTAGCCGGGTTTCTGGAAGATCTGATAGCCAACGACGGGCGCCGGGATCGTGCTGCGCGGGATACCCGGAGCGAGGCAGAGGACGCGGCCGTCGAGATGTTCGACCTGTTCCTGCTTCGAAATGATCTCTTTGCGCTTGGCCAGCGCTTCGGGCCGGAGCGGAATCTTGCCGTCCGCCGGATCCACACCCGCGGGCCGGACGATCGCCCCCTCGGGCAACTTCGGCCGCTCGTTGAGGCTGAACGAGAACTCGCCGTTGGCGCGGTTCGCGGGACGGTTGGCCATCGGCGCCAGCGGCGTCTCGACGCTGCGCGTGAGCGGGATCGCCAGGTAAAGACCGGAGATATTCGGCTGGCCATCCGGAGTCCGCGGCGGCACGTAGGTGCTGACCGGCCGCTCGTAGGGTGGATAGTTGGCGGGCGCCGCGGCGGCGCCTCGGCCGCCTCCCGGCGCGGCACCACGGCCTCCCGGTGCGCCACCGCGTCCTGCCGGCGGCGTCTGCGCAGCGCCCTGCGCGGCCGCCAGCGGCGGCAGCAGGGAGACCGCGGCGATGAACGAAAGAATGCGGGTGCTCATATCAATCCTCTTACTTGCCCGGTTGCTTGAACAGCTTCTCGTAGATGTGCTCGGCGCACTCGTAGTCCAGCAGTTCGAGGTTCTTCTCCACGCGCTTGTAGATCGTCATGCTGATCTTCCATGGGCGCGTGAAGGTTTTCGGATCGTCGATGGTGGCTTCGTAGTTGATGTGCGTCGTGTCGGTCGGCGTGAAGCGCTCGGTGACCTTCAAGGCATCGCTGTGAAAGTTGCCGGCCTGATCGAACCAGGTCTTGTCGCCGAGGCTGATCGTGTCGACGACCAGGGTGTCGCCTTCCCACTTGCCGCGGCCATCGCCCATCCAGAAATCGAGATCTTCCATGTGCGGTGTGCCGTCGAGGAAGATCGTCCGCGTGGCGTGGGCGAACTCGTACGCCATGAGGATGTGATTCGGCATCTGGGTGATTTCGAACGGAAACGGCATGTAGGTGGCGCGCGGCACGCCGGGCATGTAGCACTTGCGGATCGGATCCGCCATCATCCGGTTCTTGAAGTTCTCGTTGCGCTTCGCCAGCGCCGCCGGCTGATAGGGAATGTCGCCGCCTTCAACCACGCTGAAGCCGGCCGGCACACCTTCCATCGCCGAATGGGCTTCGAGGTTGTAGTGCGCCGTGCCCAACACCTGCCAGATGCCGTTCAGATCCGGCTTGCGGTCCGGCGTGCGCGGGCCGTTGTAGCCGGTCGCGGCGGGCGCCGCCTGACCGCGTCCCGGGGCGGCGCCGCGCTGCGGAGCGGGAGCCGGAGTCGCGCCACGCTGCGGGGCCGCGCCACGCTGCGGCGTCTGCGCATCGCCCGTCGTCAACAACAAGGAGAAGATGGCCACGGCAGTCGCGCCGCCGGCCGCCAGCACTGACTTCTTCATGCGTGCACCGCTCTAGGACAAAGACAATAAGAGTCCAAACGGCAAAAGTTTACACCGAGAAGCGCTCAGGCGGTTGCCGAGCGGGCGAGTGCGGGGGCGTCGCTGAGCACCGAGAGCTGCGCCGCCAGGATCGTCGCCAGCGCGTGCACGGTTTCCTCTTGTTCGGAGCCGTCGGCGAGCTCCAGCGCGAGCACTGCCGTGCAGCCGCTGGGGGTGATGACGGGGACTACGACGGCGCCGGTCCTTGACGGACCGCTTTCGACGATCCGCGTTTCGACGGATCGAAATGCGGCGGCAATGGCGTTGTCGGCGTCCAGGGCCACCGGCGGCAGCCTGCCGAGCATGTCACGCGTGTAGCCGAAGCTGAGCGCAGGCCAGAGCCGGGCGCGCTTTGCGTCCCACATCCACAGGATGATCCCCGAGGCGCCGATGACCTTCGCCGCGTCTCCGAGCAGTGCGCCGAGTTCCTCGGTCGTTCTAGCGCTCGCCAGGCGAGTACAAACATGCGCCATCGCCGGGAGATCCACCGTCGGTTCGGGAACCGCCTGGTGGACCGGTTGAATCTCGAGAGCGCGCGGTGTCCGTAGCGGTGGCGCTGCGGGCTTGATCGGCGCCGCCGCTTCAGGTTCTTTGAACCCCGGCTGGGACAGTTGGGAGCCCGGTTGGAACAGTTGCGGGATGGCGCCGATGGCCGAGTCGATCAGGTATTGCAGCCGGGTCCGTGGCCGTTCGCTCGGGATGCCGGCTTCGGTGGTCGCGTGCGCCGAGATAAGAAGGGGCGAGAGGTCCTCGGTCGGGTCGGGATAGCGTTCGAGGAACTCGCGCAGCGTCTCCTCGGGGTCGAGACCGATGGCGAGCGCGTAGCTCCGCAGGTAGGAACGCCGGAAGATGCCGCCCGGCCAATGTGAGGCGTCGTCCTGCTCGAGCCGTTCGAGCAGCGGCAGGCGGATTTTGGTCGCTTCCGCGATGGCGGCGAGCGTCAGCTGCTGCCGTTCGCGTTGCGCGCGAAGCCGTGTTCCGAAGCTGGAATCCATCGCGAGCGTCAGGGTGGGAGCGTAACAACAAGGTCAACGCATCGCAAGCAGAAGTCGAGGCGAAGGTGGCGTCTTCAGTCGGATTTCATAAAAGCGTGTCAAGGAAGCTCGAACCCATATTGAGGCAGTCGAAGGCGTGCAGGCCGAACGACGCGGCAAGCTGCGCGCACGCCTCGATGCCGCGATGACTGTTGCCGCGCGCGTCGAGGCGCGGCGAGTAGGTGCCGATTCCGAGCTGGCGGTTGACGACCGCCATCACGCCGCCGCTCACGCCGCTCTTTGCCGGCACGCCGACCCGGTAGGCCCACTCGCCCGAGTAGTCGTACATGCCGCAGGTGAACATGATCGCGAGCATGCTGCGGACGGTGGCGAGATCGAACGCCTGTCCGCCGGTGACCGGGTTCCGCCCCATGTTCGCGAGCGTGGCGCCGATCATCGCCAGGTCGCGGGTGGTCACCAGAATCGAGCACTGCCGGAAGTACACGTCCAGGGCCCGTTCCGCCAGATCGTGAACGAGTCCGAAATTGAGCAGGAGATGCGCAATGGCGCGATTGCGGTGGCCGGTACGGCTCTCAGACTCATACACTGCCTGGTCCATCGGGAGGTCGCGGCCGGCCGCGACCGCAAAGGCTTCGAGGATGCGGTCGAACGTGTCGTCGCCGTAACGCTGATGCAGCAGCGCGGTGGTCGTGATCGCGCCCGAGTTCACCATCGGGTTGTACGGCCGGTTCGTGCCGTTCTGCAGTTCGATGGCGTTGAACGCGTCGCCGCTCGGTTCGACGCCGACGTGGCGCCCCACCTTTTCGGGGCCGAACGCTTCGAGCGCCATGCCGTAGGTGAGCGGCTTCGAGATCGACTGGATGGTGAACGGCCGATCGACGTGGCCGACCTCGAAGACACGCCCGGTCGTGGTGACGAGCGAAATGCCGAAGTCGTCCGGGTCGGCTTTGCCGAGTTCAGGAATATAGGTGGCGACCTCACCGGCCGTCGCCGGCTGCAGACGCTGATGGAGGTCTTCGATGGCGAGCTGGAGTTCGTGCTTGTCCACGAGGGCGGAAGCAGTGCAACGGCCGTACCCAGCCCGGCCGTTACAACCGGTGTGTTTTCCGTCCGCCGCGGTTCAAACCTGTCTGAGAGCTTCGATCGACCGACAATATTGTCTGACCACGCTGACGCAGATGCTACGCCGCGCGGTCGAAGGCGACGAACTCTCGACGGGTCGGGCGCCGGGCCTGGGGCTCGAGCGACGGCGTCGACGCGGCGACGGCAGGTTCGCTGCTGCCACCGCGGACGAGGACCTGGAGGTCGCGGACGACTGACATCGCGGTCTCGGCCTGCGCGTCCAGTTCTTCGCTGGCGGCGGCGCTCTCCTCGGCGGTGGCCGCCGTTGATTGCGTCACCTTTTCCATCTGCGCGATCGCCTGCGACACCTGATCGATGCCCGAGGTCTGCTGCATGCTGGCCTCGCGGACTTCCTCGACGATCCCCTTGACGCGGATGACGCTGTCGGTAATCGCGGTGATCGAGCGCGCGACGCGGTCGACCGTGCCGCTGCCCTCGTTCGACCGCTCGATCGACTCTTCGATCAGCCCCGCCGTGTCGCGCGCCGCCTGCGCCGAGCGCTGCGCCAGGTTGCGGACCTCGTCGGCGACGACGGCGAAGCCCATGCCGGCTTCACCGGCGCGGGCTGCTTCGACGGCGGCGTTCAGCGCCAGGATGTTGGTCTGGAAGGCGATCTCGTCGATCGCCTTGATGATCTTGGCGACTTTGGCGCTCGACTCCGTGATCGACGCCATCGAGGTCACCATCGCGCTCAACGCCTGGTTGGAATCGCTGACCTGCTCGTCCACCTGCGCCATCAGGCCGGCGGCTTCGCGGGTGTTCTCGGCGTTCTTGCGCGCCATCGACGCCATTTCCTCCATTGACGCCGAGGTCTGCTCGAGCGCGGCGGCCTGTTCGGTGGCGCCCTGCGAGAGTCCCTGCGCCGAGCCGGCGACCTGACCCGCGGCGCTACGCACTTGCATCGCGTTGCCGCGCAATGCGTCGATCGAATCGGCCAGCGGCGCGACGATGCGGCGGACCTGCCACACCACGAGCGCCATCACAACGCCGAAACCGATCATCGTGGCCAGGGCGACGAGTCGCTGAAGCCTGGCGACCGCCGCTTTGGCCGCGCTGAGCCTCGCGTCCTCGCTCTTGGCGGAGGCGGCAACGAGCTGGTCGATGAGATCGGTCGGCGCGCGGTCCTTGCCGCTCACCGCGGCATCGGCGGCCTTGAAGTCGGTGCCGCGGGTCTGTTCAAAGGCCTTCAAGGCCTTGTCGTAAGCGGTGTTGAGCTCGGCATGGGCGGCGACGAGCTTTTCGGCGAGTTCCTTGACCGCCGGATTGACGGTGCTGGCGGCGATGGCGCGGGCTTCGTCAGTCCCGGTCTTCGCGGTCTCGTGGAACTCGTCCGCGTACTTGACGTACGCGTCGTAGTCGGCGCCGCGGAGCAGGATGTTCTTCCAGGCCTGCACCTGTTTCTTGAACGTCACCTGCAGGACCCGCGCGGTGTCCATTTCCTTCGTCGTCCGCGCCTGGTTGTCCAGCATCACGCCGTAGCTGGCTGACACCGCGCCGACCTCATAGAGCAGGAAGCCGGCGCTCGCGGCGCCGACGAGCAGCGACAGTCCCACCATCGCATAGACTTTCACAATCATTCCGCCGCGTGTGATCGACATGCTTTGCTCCCGGTCCGGCTGAAGCCGGACCCTACATCCGCTTTGGTAGGGACAGGCTTCAGCCTGTCCGTTCATCCTAGAAATTCACGAGACAGTGCACCGCAATCCGGGTCTGCTTCGGCGGCGCCGGCGTGAAATTCGCAAACGACTGACTGTCGTAGTCGAGCAGCAGCGCCGACGTTGGTCCGCCTTTGTGCGGGAACCAGTAGGCGACGCCGAGGATCGTCCGCGACCGGGTCTGATCCCCTTTGGTTAGATCGGGTGTCAGATGGTCGTAGCGAATCAGCCCTTCCCAGCCGGACGGCGACTTCGGCGTGACGAAGAACGACCAGCCGCGCGACTCCACCAATGCACCGGTGGCCGACGACTGATCGGCCGCGCGCACGTAGTCGAATCCGGCGTTGACGTATTTGTGCTCGAAGGTCGCCTGCTGAATCAGGCGAGTCTTTTCGGCGTCGCGCACCGCGTGATCGCCGTAATAGAACGTGGTGACCCGCAAGCCGCGCAGGAGCGGCGCGCCTTTGGCAAACGGACGAACCGTTCCCCGTACTTCGATCGCCTTCTGATCGTTGCGCTCGGCCTTGGCGTAGCCTTCGCCGTTGTAGACGCCGGCGTGGAGATCGCCGAAGTTGGCGGGGAAGTTGTAGTGAAAGGACGCGCCGGCATCCGCTGAACTGAAGAACCCTTCGCGTTCGGCGAAGAGCGTGCCCTGGAAGCGATAGCGGTAGATGCCTTCCTCGTAGTCGAGGAGCGGCATCTGCTGCACGCCGAACCGGACCCACGATCCCTTCGCCATCCAGTCGTCGAGATTGATCTGCGCGAAGGCGTACTTGAGGCGCAGCACCAGGCTGTCGTTCGAGACGCCGGCGGCGGTCGCGGTATTCAGCAGCGCCGACTGGCGGACCACATCCGGCGTGATGCGGAACGTCACGACGTGCGAGATGTTGCCGGTGATGTTGATGTACGACCGGACCAGATTGAACGCGCTCGCATGAATCGTGTTCGAGTCGCTGTCGGTCGACTCCGGGCTCTGCGTGTAGGTGTAGTCGCCGAAGATCGTCGCGCCGACTTTGATCGACGGCGTGTCGTCGGGCGGCGCCGCGGTCGTCGCCGCAGCGGCGCGCGCCGCGACTGCCGACGGTGCGGGAGCGACGGCGGGCTTGGCGGTCGGCGCGGGCGGCGTGACGACTGGTGCCGGCGCGGCAACAGGTTCAGGCGGTGCGGGTGCGGCGGCCGTCGCCACGACGGGCGCGATGTCTGGTGCTGCGGGTGCCGTGGCTACAACGGGTGCGGGAGCGGCTTCGACGGCGGCTGCCGGCGCCGTGTCGACGCGCGGGTCCGCGATGGGCTCAGCGGCCGGAGCAGGCGCGACTGCCGCTGGTGTCTCTGGCGCGACGGCCGCGGCCGGCGCTGATTCAGCGGCGACTGTCGCCGCCGCGACTGGTGCCGATGCGGTAGCCGGTGCCGACGGTGGCGGCGCGGTCCGCTTCGGAGCTGGCCGGCGCGGCGCGGGCTTGACCGGCTCTGGCGCCGGTGCCGGTGCCGGCGGCGGCGCGATGCGATCCCATCCCGACTGCGCGCGCAGCGGCGCCGCAGCGGACATCACGATCAATACCGAACACGCCGCGAGCTTCCCACGAACTGTCATCGTGCGCTGACCTCTGCGAACCTATCGGTCCGCTGCGGGCGCGCTTGACGGTGTAGGTGATTGCTTGTCGCGGCGTCGCGCGGCTGCCGCGCTCTTCGTAACCCAGCGTGGCCATGCCAATAACCGCTGTGGCTACCCCGGCCGCAGCCACGGCGAACCTTTGCCAGGTCCCACCACGGCTGCGCTCACTCGCGTCAGGGTCGAATTTCACCGTTCGAAAACGTACCGCGCAGCGTTTTTGCGGGTATGCTTTCAACCCTTCGCGACCTCATGCTCGGTACATCGCGCACCTGTCGTCGCGTGAATCCGCGGGTTGTCGGATTGGGCGCCATCGCGCTCGCCTCGTACCTGACCGCCGCGTGTGGAAGTCCCATCGCGCCGGACGACCAGTCGCTGACCTTTTCGATCGCGCCTTCCGTGGCTCAGATCATCCGCCGCGGCGAGTCCGCGACCTATCAGATCACTGTTCTGTCGAAGGGCAACATCAACGCCGATGTCCAGTTCACGGCCGTCAACCTGGCCTCGGGACTGGCGGCGACGTTTGCACCAGCCAGACTCGCATCGACGCAGCAAACGACGCAGCTTGTCGTTAGTACCGCCGACGGCACGGCTTACGGCACCTACCGCTTCACCGTGCAAGGCCGCCTCTTCTCGAACGGCCAATCGGCGTCGACGGGTCAGGACACACGAGTCGACCTCGACGTTTCACCGCGCGAGAGCGGCTTCAACCTGCTGTGCGAGCTGCCATTCACGATTGCAGCGAATGCGACGGCGACGCTGGCGTGCTACGTCCGTCGCGATACCGGGTTCAGTTCGGACGTCGATCTGTCGTTCGTCTCCATACCGTCGTATCTCCGGTTCGCGCCGGAAACCGCGCGAATCAGTACTTCGGTCGGTGGCTTCGCGTTCACGGTGTCGCGCACCACCGCGGCCTCGCCCGCGTCGTTCAACCTCACCTTGAGGGGAACGAGTGGTGGTCTCACGCGTGAAGTGATTGTGCCAATTCAACTGCCCGGTGGAACCGCCACTCCAGGCGTGTAGGTTCTATGCGCGCACGAAACGTCGTCCTTCTGGCAGTTCTCGTCGCCGGAGCGTGCACTGAGGCACCGGCCCCTGCGCCGGCCGCCGCGCCAGCGCCGGAACTGGTTCAGGCGCCGCGCTACTGGAACGATCGCGAGCTCGCCGACTGGGCGACGCCGGTCGTCGGCCTCAACGTCCGCCCCGCACATTTCAGCGAACAGGAGTTCTACGCGGCGCCGCCTGGCGAATGGGTGCGCTCGTACCCGGTGTACTTCCCCGGGCGCGAACCGGCCGGCTATTGGGAAATGATTCAGGCGAAAAAGCCTGAGCCGCTCATCGCCCCCGGTCCGCGTTCGAGCGCCGATTGGATTGCGGACGGCAAGCGCGTTTTCGAAGAGCTCGACGTGCCGGCGTTCCGGACCACCGATCCGAAGCTGTTCGCCGCGGTGCGCTCGGTCGAAGAATTCACGAAGATGGGCGGGCACGCGCAGAAGGACGGCCGCGTGCTCGCGCTGCGGTATGTGCCCACCTCCAAAGGGCTCGCCCTGAGCATCACCGACTGCGCGACGTGTCACACCCGCGTGATGCCCGACGGCAGTCTCCAGAACGGCGCCCCGTTCAACGATCCCGGCGACGGCGTACTCGGCGCGCTGGTCGGCGTCGGCAACGACGTGTTCTTCGCCGGCGATTCGCTGCAGACCGTCAACTGGCGTTCGTACGCGGTGCCGTGGATTCCGAACGACATTCACGAACGGCTCAAGAAGCTGAGCGTGGACGAAAGCAACGAGCTGCTCTTCAGCGTGCCGCCGGGTGCCTTCGCGCGTTTCAACGGCAGCCCCTACTACCCGACCAAGGCCCCGGATCTGATCAACATCAAGGACCGCAAGTACATCGATCACACCGCGACGCACCAGCTGCGGGGTCCCGGCGACGTGATGCGTTACATGGGTCTCGTCAGCTGCTGCGACTCCGCGGAGTTCGGCCCGCACCAGCTGCTGACGAAGACTCAGCGCATGGTGCCGTATCAGGTGCCCGACCACGTGGCCTACGCTCTCGTCCAGTATCTTTACGCGATCGAACCGCCGGCGAATCCGCATCTGAACGATCCGCGCGCCGCGGCCGGACGACACGTGTTCGAGCGCGAGCGGTGTGCGCAGTGCCACACGCCGCCGCTGTACACCAACAACAAGCTGACGCCCGCAACCGGATTCACACCGGCCGCCGATCACCCGCTCGCGGCCGACATCATGTCGATCTCAGTCGGCACCGATCCGAACCTCGCGATGAAAACGCGCAAAGGCACCGGCGTGTACAAGATTCCCTCGCTCAAGGGTGTCTGGTACCGCGGTCTCTACAACCACGACGGCTCGGTGGCCAGTCTCGAGGAGTGGTTCGATCCGGCGCGGCTCAAGAACGACTTCGTGCCGTCAGGGTTCAAGGGCTACAAGGTCAAGAACCGCGCGGTACCTGGCCATACCTTCGGGTTGTCCTTGTCCTCTGAAGACAAGGCGTCGCTGATCGCGTTCCTGCGTACATTGTGAGTAGGGGTTCGGCTAGCACGTCTCGTGTGATGCCGTTCGCGTGGTTCGCCCGTGGTGGCGCCAGGGACGATTCGCGGCCGCGCCGCGACCGAACGTCGCGCGGAAAACGTGCGCTCCGTCGCTGGACTCACGATGGCCGCGTCGATGGGGCCACCCCGGCATCCGGCTCAAACATTCGACCATGGGGGCACTGCGCGAGATGCCTCCGCCATTCACGATCGACGCGGATTGACCGCCTGCACGCACGTTTTCGGTCACGGCTGCGTCGCGCGAGTTCGCACGCGTCGCCGCCGCAAATCGTCCCTGTCGCCGGCAGACGGCTCCGGATTTGACGGCGAGCGGCCGTCTCAAGACCGAACGAAAAACTGTCTAGAAGATGATCGCCGCAGAGACAGCGACGTTCGAGTCGCCGCCGTCGGGAGCCGCTTGAAAGTTCACGACGGGCCTGAAGATGTCGGCGTGTCTCAGCGCACAGGTCGGATACCGATCGATGAGCGACAGCTGGTGATAGCGCCCAGACAGGCGCAGATCAACCCGGCGCGCGACACGAACAACAAGGGTTCCACCAAAAGACAGAAATGACGGATCAGATTCACTTACGGCGGCCGTGAACGCGGCTTGTACGGTGTCGGTCACGCCGAGCGCCGCTCCCCCTTGAACAAGGCTGGTGCTGACGGCGTTGAAGGCGAGCTCCCTCGCCGTCCGGCCTTCGACGCTCGCGTCGATCCGGAGTTGATGCCGTTCGAGGAGCGGACGCAGCAGGCCCGTGAGATCCGCCGCGAGCGGCTCGACGCGGCTTGGTGGTCGTGACAGCCAGCTGAGGCCGGCCGCGTAGACGGCGTTCTCGACGCGGTCGGCAGGCGCACCCGGTGCCGTGACCGGCAACACCTCACGTGCCGCGACGCCGGAGAATTCGATTGTCCGGGCTGGCCGCCACCGCGCCGAGCCACGTGCGCCAAATCCTGTTTCGAAGCGCAGCGATCCGTCGCGAACCGACGCGATCAAGGCACCGCTGAACGCTCGCGTGACGGTGAACGGCGCCTGCCAGTACGCGTCCGCCGCCAGTTCCAACTGCGTCGTCAAACCAAATGTCCCGCCACCGCCGGCGCGGACCTCGGTGGCGCTGAGCTCGTCTTCGAACCAGCCGGAGTAGGCCGAATCGTCGCTGAGCGTGGACGCGGTTCGGCGTCCGGTGAGCCACCATTCGATCTGAACGCCGTGACGATCGAGCAACGGGCGATCGAGGCCGTCGAAGTCGGCCTGAATGGTTTCCCGCGCAGGAAGGCGCCGCGGCAGCCACCGGCCGCCCACCTCGACGATGTGGGTCGTGTCGGTCTGCAGCAAACGGGACGAGAGGAGTCCGCCGTCGAACAAGTCGCCCTCGAACTCCGATCGCCCCGACAGATAGGCACCGGAGAACTCGAGCTGTGGGCTCATCCGAAAGGTCAACCGCGGAGAGAGCATCAGGATGCCGTTCGAGTCGCGGTTCATCGAGTTGCCGAAGATCAACGGCGACTCGAAAGTGAGCGGCATCTGCCAGACCCCGTCCAGGGTCAGTTGCAGCCTCGGCGTGAGTCCGATCTGCATCCGCGGGCTGAGGATGTGATACGGATGAGCGAACGAAACATCGTCAGCAACGATGCTGATCGCCTCGTATTCGAGTGCGACGCGGTCGTATCGAGCACTGAACAGGACCTGCCGCTCGTTCAGGAGCGGGTGACGCAGATCGTCCAGCGTCTGACCGTGGACGGACGCGGCGACGGCGACGATTCCGATCGCACCGAGCAGGATCGTTCCGCCGGAACGTGTGTTCACTTCGGGTCGGACGGCGGAGGCGGAGCGTCGAGCAGGGCGCGACCGTCTTCGGTGATCGCGGTAAAGGCGCCGCCCTTGATCTCGAGCGCGGAGGCGCGGCCGTCGGGCACGTAGGTCGGGTTCATGCCCGTGTCGATCTGAAACACTCTGCCGCCAAAGCGCGCGCGGATGCGCCGCGTCGGCGAAATCGTGTGGCCGATGACCATCGCGCGCAGCTGCTGCGCGGCGAGGATCTGCTCGACGGTCGGCGCGAACGCGTCGGGTTCCTCGGCGAGGCCGCGATACCACAGCGGACCGTCGGGACGTGACGACAGACTGGCCAGCGGATTCGCGGTCGTCTGATTGAAGTCGGTGGTCATTTCGCGGCGGACGGTCTCGTTGATTTCCGTGCACGGTGTCGGCGCCACCGCGAGGCTGATGCCGCCGTGGACAAACAGGATCCCGTTGATCGTCGCGACCGTGTCGAGCGTCCGCAGCCACTTGCCGTAGTCGCCGTTCGGTCCGAACGCCAGCCGGATCTCGATCGATCCGAGTGGAAAGCCTTCGATCATCGTCTTGATCTCCGGCGTCGACGCCGATTCGGCGTAACGGCGCCGCAAATCCGCAGACTCAGGCGTCGTGAACGCCTGATACTCGCCGGCGCTCACGTAGCGCATGTCGCCCAGCATCCGCATCACTTCGTGATTGCCGAGCAGCACGTGAACCGCACCGCCCGCCGCCGCGGCCTCGCGTTCCAGCCGCCGCAACAGGTCGAGCACCTGGCGCGAATCAGCGCCGCGATCGACCATGTCGCCGGTCTGCACAAGATGAGTCTTGCCGGCGGCCCACTCGTCGCGCTCGTTGACGATCCCGGCGGCCCGCAGGACCGCCAGGTAACGCGGATACGCGCCGTGCGCGTCGCTGACGGCGACGATCCGCTCGCCGGTGTCGATGCCGCACGAGTCGGCCGCCGTCAGGCGTCCAGCGGCGCAAAGAATCATGAGCGCCGCGACGGCGACTGTCTGAAGGGCGAAGCGGAATGGGCGCGGCTGAGTCATGCGTGGCAACGTCTCTCCACCATAGTAGATCGGCCGTTCCCCGATCGGACTTCATCCGGCCGCCTGGGTGGACCCATCTCGGCTAGGATGGCGCCGATGCGCACGCTTGTGCTCCTGATGGCAGCCGCGAGCCTGACCACAGCACTTGCCGCCCAGGTGCCGGGTCCGCGGCTCGCGTTCGACGTGGCGTCGATCAAACCAGGCGAGAGCTCGCGCGAGGGCGGCAGGATGCGGCTCATGCCGGACGGTGGCATTCTTGCGGACTTGCCGCTGCGATTCTTCATTTCCATCGCCCACGACCTTCGTCCGTTTCAGCTCGATGCTCCCGATTGGGTGAGCTCGGTTTCCTACGCCGTCAGCGCCAAGCCAGCCGGAACGGCGACGCGCGATGAAACGTTCGCGATGCTGCGGACGCTGCTCGAGGACCGCTGCAAATTGACATTCCATCGCGAGACTCGTCAGACGAGCGGCTTCGCGCTGGTGCGAGTCCGGCCGGATACGCTTGGCCCGGACTTGAAGCCGTCATCGGTGAATTGCGAGACGACGCCACGCGAGCCGGCCTGCCGCAATGGCGAGTTCACCGCGACGAGCTGGCGCACGAACGGAGCGCCGATCGCGACCATCTCGCGATGGCTGGTCGATGAAGTGGATGGACCGGTGATCGACGAGACGGGGCTGACGGGTACCTTTGACGTTCGTTTGCGCTGGTCGAAGGAGCTGGCGCCGACGGGCGATGCGCCGTCCATCTTCACCGCGGTCCAGGAGCAGCTCGGACTCAGGCTCGAGCGCCGCCGTGTCCCGGCCGAGATGTTCGTCGTCGATCACATCGAGCGTCCGACACCCGACTAGGAGCATTGATATGAACGGACGATGGTTCGTGGCGATCGGCATCGTGGCGGCGGGAGCCGCCATCTCGCTGACGGCCAATCAGCAACCGACCGGCGAGCCGTTCTCGACGGCAATACGCCAGGTGAAGCCGGGACTCTACGTGATTCCTGGCTACGACGGACAGGTGACTGGTGGCAACACCGCGGTCCGCGTCACCACCGAAGGTGTCCTGATCGTCGACGATCGCTTCGGCGCCGCGACCAATGAGATCGTGCCGAAGGTGAAGTCGGTCACGCCGCAACCCATCAAGTACGTGCTCAGCACGCACAGCCACGGCGACCACACCGGCGGGCATCCGCAGTTCATCGCGACGGCCGAGATCATCGCGCATCGCAACAACCGCGCGAACATGGTGCGGAACAAGCAGCCGGCGCCGCCACGAGTCGTGTTCAACGATCGCGCCGAGGTGTTTCTCGGCGGGGTCGAGGTGCAGTTGCTGTACCTGGGTCGTGGTCATACCGACGGCGACGCGGTGATCTACTTCCCCGATCTGAAGACCGTGCACACCGGCGATCTCATGCTGTGGGGTAAGCGCACGGACGGCAGCCTGCTGACGCCGTTCTCGGATTCGGACAACGGCGGAAGCCTGATCGAGTGGGTCCCGACGCTGGACAAACTGCTGGCGCTCGACTTCGACACGGTGATTCCCGGCCACGGCCCGGTGTTGACCAAGGCCGACGTGCGGGCGTTCCGCGACAAGCTGGTCACGCTCAGGCAGCGGTTGACCGCGCTCGTTCAGGCGCGCACGGCGAAGAACGAACTGGCCGCGAAGCTGAAGACCGACGATCTGGGCTGGCCGTTTCCGCAGGCACGGCTCGACATGATGTACGACGAGATTGCGAAGAGCAGGTGACGGGCGCGGTCATTCCTTCGCAGCGAGATAGTTTTTCCGCGCCCGCGGCTTGAGGCCGCGTCCCTCGAGAATCCGGACGCTGAGGTCGTGGACCTTGCCGTCCCGTTTGGGCGGTGCGAAGCCGAGCAGATACTGCGTGTGAAGTTCGTCGGCTACGCCGGCAAAGGCGGCGCCGAGATCCTCGCCGAACCTGATTTCAATGTAGCCACCGCCGGTTTCTTCCGCCACACGTGCGAGACCAGGATCCGGCAGGTCGGCGGCGATCATCGCCTGAAGTCCACCCGGTCCGAGCCCCGGCGGCGGCGGCTGCGAGCGGCGGCTGCGCATCGCGACGCCGTAGACCATCACGTCCTTCTCGCGCGCGCGATCGATCACCTCCGCCTGACTGGTCGGCCGTTCACGAAAACTGATCGGTCCCGTGTCCTTGCCGTCGCTCAACACGAGCACGACGCGCCGGGTGTCGTCGCTCGGGTCGAAGGCGTTCATCGCCTCGTTAATCGCGCGATAGAGCGGCGTCGGCGCGTTCGGATCGATGCTGCGCGGCAGCGCCGTCAGCAGATCGTTGAGATTGGACGTGAACGAGGGGCTGATCGCGACCTGCAGCCCGAACGATCCGACGCGTGCCGCGTCGCCCGGACGGAGCTGGCCGAAGAGCTGCTGCGAGGCCGAGCGGAGCAGCGACAGGTTGCCTTCCATGCTGCCCGAGACGTCGAGCATCAGGACCAGGCGAATCGGCTGCGGCGTCTTGTCGAACTGCGTGATCGGCTGCGGCTTGCCTTCGTCGCGGATCTCGAACTGCTCGCGTTCGAGCGTGGTGACCAGGCGGCCGTCGCGATCGGTGACCGTCGCGAAGACGCGCACGAGATCGCTGGCGCCGCGAAATGGTGTTTGCTGCGCCGCCGCTGCGGCGACGGTGAGTAGGCAAAGGGCGGCGCCGACCGTCACTTTCTGGTGTCGCTTCACGTCAAGGCTCCCCGCGAACTACAAAGGCTGTGCCGTACGTGCTAGTCTGGATCTACCGCCGCCACGGTGCGGCGTCTAAATAAAGGCTGAGCGACCACGCCTTCGCATCCGGAGGCACCACAAAACGGTCGCGGCCGGGAGGTGCACACTCTATGGCACATCACGTCGGGAGCAATCTCTAAGTCGTTCGTTTGCCGGAGGCCGATCCACCGGGGTCGGCCTCCTCTCTTTTCACGCACCCGGAACCCGGAACCCGCACCTAGCACCTAGCACCTAGAACCTAGAACCTGGAACCGGCGCAGCCCCCTGCACACAATTCGCGCCTCCGCGCGCGAATCGCCACCGCCGCCGTTGTATCTTTGAGCTCATGTCCGAGCTGACGACGGTTCTTCGCGACCTCACCGATCAATTCCTCGCGCTTCATACCGACAAAGAAGATCGCTTCTGGGACGCTCGCATGGGGCTGACGAACGAGGCCCATACGGCGCAGGAGCGGTTGACGCATGCCGAGATCGCACTGAACCGGTTTCTCCAGGCGCCGGATCAACTGCGCCGGCTGCGCCGACTCGAGGCCGCCAACGCCGGATCCGACGCCGAGCGGCGAATCCTCAAGGGCTGGATCGCGATGTTCGCGGCCCACGTGGTCGAAGATCCGGCGGGCCAGAAGCTGTCCGAGGAAATCGTCGAACGGGAGCAGGCGCTCGCGCTGGCGCGCGGCGAGATGCAGCTCGGATATGTCGATCCCGATACCGGCGTGTTTCACCGCGCCTCGAGCGTCAAGCTGTCGTTGATGATGCGCAGCGAGCGCGACGAGCGCCGCCGCCGCGCCGCCTTCGAGGGCTTGCGTTCGATCGAGCCGTTCGTGCTCGATCACGGATTCCTCGAGATCGTCGAGATGCGCAACCGCCTCGGCCGGCTGCTCGGTTACGAGGACTACTACGACTGGAAGGTCAGCGTCGTCGAGCAGATGAGCAAACGCGCGCTGTTCGCGAAGCTCGACGATCTCGAACGGCGGACGGCGGGTCGCACCCACGACGATCTCGTCGTCTTCGAGAGGAAGCATGGCGCGGGCAGCCGCGATCCGTGGAACTTTCCGTTCCTCCGATCCGGCAAGCTGATGGAAGCGCTCGATCCGTACTTCGGGTTCGGGAGTGCAGTGAGTCAGTGGGTTCAGTCGTTTGCCGAGCTCGGCGTCACCTTCCGGCAGGCGACGCTCACGCTCGATCTCGTGGATCGCAGCGGCAAGTACGAGAACGGGTTCATGCACGGTCCGGTGCCGGCCTTTTTCGATCACGATCGCTGGCAGCCGGCGCGGATCAATTTCACCGCCAATGCCGTGCCCGGCCAGGTGGGGAGCGGGCTCCGGGCCGTGGAGACGCTCTTTCACGAGGGCGGTCACGCCGCCCACTTCGCCAACATTCTCAGCGGCGCGCCCTGTTTCAGTCAGGAGTTCGCGCCGACGAGCGTCGCCTACGCCGAGACGCAGTCGATGTTCATGGACTCGCTCATCGCCGACGCCGACTGGCGGCTGAAGTACACGGCCGATGCCTCCGGTCAGCCGATGCCGATGGCGCTCATCGAAGAGAGCGTGCGCGAAACCCAGGCGCTGCGCAGCTGGGACGTGCGCTCGATGCTGACCGTGCCGTTCGCGGAGCGCGCCATCTACGAGATGACCGACGCGCAGCGGACGCCCGAACACGTCACGGCCGAACTGCGGCGGATCGAAGCGCAGCTGCAGGGGCTGCACGCCGGGCCGCGGCCGGTCCTGTCGATTCCGCACCTGCTGGCCGGCGAGTCGAGCGCGTACTACCACGGCTACATCCTCGCGGAGATGGCGGTCCATCAGACTCGCGCGCACTTCCTTCGCCGCGACGGCCGGCTCACCGACAATCCGGCCATCGGTCCTGATCTCGCGCGCCACTACTGGGCGCCGGGCAACGCCGTCCCGTTCGACGACACGATCAAGGCGCTCACCGGGCAGACACTGTCGGCCGACGCGCTCGCCCGAGTCTGCAATTTGTCGATCGACGAATCGCTCGCCGAAGCGCGCGCCATGGCCCATCACAAGATGAAGCCGATGCCGGCGCACGCCGCGCCGCTCGATGCCACGATTCACGTCATCCACGGCCGTCATCAGGTGGCATCGACCGACGACGGCGGCGTGGACGGACTGTGCCGCGATTTCAACGCGTGGATCACCGGGCTCGAGCAGGACGCCGCAAGCGCCGCTCACGCTTCCAGTCACTGATGAGGTTCGCTCGCTCCCTGACGAACGTCACCTCTCGATCGAGGATTGACTTCGCCAGGGAGGTACGCGTTGATCTCCCCGCCAACGTTCGGAACGCCCGTTCGGAAACACGCGTGTCCGGCGTTATCTGAACCGTCCGCATTTCGTCGGCTCGAACGCGTGCTCGAGCTGTCTCACAGCGAAGCCGGCCGATCACTCTGCCATCTGACCCTCGTGGAGGGGGCGCCAATGGATTCTCTTCGCGACAAGATTGTGACGCTCGCCAGCTTCCGGCCGTCGCCGGCGCAGCGCGCCGAAGCCGATTCGAAGCCGGAGGCTCAGACACCGGAAGCCAAACTGAAAGAGGCGCAGTACAACCAGATCATGCAGCGGCTGCAGCAGGCCACCGACGAGGTCGGTACGGACGTGATGATCACCGTCCAGGACCGCGAGGTGTCGCTGGCGCAGAGCAAGATGGCCGAGCAGGCGTCGGCGACGAAACCGCTCGGATCCGGCGGGCAGGAAGTCCAGTTCGGCACCGGCCTCGCCGGCGGCGACTGGCTGCGGTGGATGTGGAGCCTCACCGACTGGGTCGATCGCAAGGAGGCGCATCCGATCCTTCGCCCGAGCGTGGCCCAGGCCGACACGCTGACCGGCGACATCAGCGTTGGGCTGGCTGGCGACTGGGGCACCGGCATGTACGGTGCGCCGAAGTTTTCCGAGGCCATGCGCAAGATGGGCGCGGCGCGCAAGTTCGACGTCCTGATGCATCTGGGGGACGTGTATTACTCGGGCACCAAGGGTGAAACGCAGGATCGATTCCTGAAAGTGTGGCCGACCGAGGCCGGCGTCCGGAACCGCGCGCTAAACGGCAACCACGAGATGTATTCCGGCGGGTTCGGCTACTTCCAGTTGATCCTGCCGGCATTTCAGCAAGGCGGTTCGTACTTCGCAATGCAGAACGAACACTGGGTGCTGGTCGGGCTCGACACCGCCTACGTCGATCACGACATGGACACGACGCAAGTGGCGTGGCTGAATGTGATTCTCGAACAGGCCGGCGCCCGCAAGGCCGTCTTCTTCTCGCACCAGCAGCCGTTCTCACGCCTCGACAGCCAGGGTCCCAAACTGCAAAAGGCGCTGCAGCACATTCTCGAAGCCAAACGCGTGCGCGCCTGGTATTGGGGACACGAGCATCAGTGCGTGCTCTACGACGAGAAAACCGAGTGGGGCATGTTCGGCCGCTGTCTCGGCAACGGCGGGATTCCCGAGGCTCGGAAAGACGAAGTGAAAGCGGCCCCGGCGGATCCGGCGCATCCCGGCGGCGGCGGGTGCACCTGGAAACGGCTCAAGGGCACGGAGAATTCGCCGGCCTGCATCGCGCTCGACGGCCCCAACATGGACATGAAGAAGGCAGGCGATCAGCAGAAATTCGTGCCGCACGGCTTCATGACGCTGGAGTTCAAGGGCGACGCATTGATTGAGAAAGTGTTTCTGTCGAATCAGACCGAGGTGCTTTCCAACACGATCAAGTGAGGTTCGGCGATGGCCGTGGTCTACGTGATCCACGACGAAGCGGATCGCCCGTTCGTCGAGACAACATTGGTGGCGCCGCTCCCGGCCCTCGGATTCGATCGCTGGGTGTCGTCGGCGTCGGGCACGACTCCGTCGGCAGCTCTCGCGCAGTCCGACGTCGTGCTCGCGGTCGTGCCCGAAAGCGCGACGCCAAGCCCCGCATGGAATCGCGCCGTAACAGCGGCGTCTGGCACTCCGGCGGCATCCGGCTTCAGCCGGATTGTCATTGCGGTCTATCGCGGTGTTCGCGCGATCCCGCCGCCCACCTCGGCGCTGGCGGCGCTCGACAAGACGCCAGCGATTGAGTTGAAAAGTGGTTCAGCGCCGTCCGATCTGGCAAAGGCACTCGCGGGACTTCTCCCGGCGCCGCGAGCCGTCGCGCCAACGAGTTCCGCCAAGGCCAAGGCTAGGCCGAAAACGAAAGTCACGTTCCTCGCGACCACTCCGCCGGCGCCTGCCGCCGCGGCACCGATCGACTGGAACGCGGACGTGTTTTCAGGGTTGCTGGCGGATTCGGTCGGCCGTCACGACTTCAGCCGCTGCAGCGGCCTGGTGGCTTCGTTCTCCACCCACGTCAATGCCGGGGCCAGTACGGCCGGATACAAAGCCGCGCACGCCAAGGCCGACCTCGGTGCGCTCAGGAAGAAGCGGCAGTTCCGGCTCATGCAGCGCTACGGAGCGGCGGCGATCGATGCCGGCACGACGGACTTCCAAGTCCGTCGTCAATATGCACAGGCACTCATCGAGCTGAAGGACTTCACCAAAGCCAACGCCGTGCTCACGGCACTCGCCAAGGATGCGGCCGAGGCGTCGGATGCCGAAGAGTTCGAAGCCTTGGGGTTGATGGGCCGCCTTTTCAAACAGCGCTATGTCGATGCGCCGTCGAAAGCGAATGGCAAATGGCTCATCAAGGCGATCGACATCTATGCGTCGGCATTCAACCGTAAGCCTGGATTGACGTGGCACGGGATCAACGCGGCCAGCTGCATCCTTCGGGCGAAACGCGATCGGCTGCCGAAATCGCCGCCGGAGAAGGAATCGCGTCGCATCGCGACCGCGATTTTGGCCACACTCGCCGCGCGTGAAGCCGAGGCCAAGACCAAGAACGAAGCGCTCGCGGCCTGGGATCACGCGACTCGTGTCGAAGCACTCGTCGACCTTGGCGAATACAAGAAGGCGGCAAAAGCGCTCGACGCGTACCTTGCGCATCCGGGCATGGATGCCTTTGAGGTGTCGTCAACCTACCGTCAGTTCGACGAGGTATTGCAATTGGGCCGGCAGCGCGAGGGCGCGTCGATCCTCGATCGTCTCGAGCGCGCCGCCATGCGGCTTCGCGCCGGTGGACTGAGCGAGGTGACGCCCGGTAAAACGACGGCAAAGACTGCGACCAGACGCGGCTTCGCAAAGGGCGCGGCAAAGCGGCCCATTCTGGTTCGTGTGTCCGATCCGGCTTGGGCGCCGTCCTATCTGCCGAAGGAGGACGTGCTGGCGCGAATGGGCACGGTCATTTCGATTTCTGGATCCACCGAAACCCTGCGTCGCCTTCTCAAGGATCCGATCGTCGTTGGCGTTGAAGAGAGCCGGCGGGGTGGCGGCACCGATTGCGTGCGGTCAGTGCCCTTCGTACAGGTCCAGGCGCAGTATCAAGGAGCCGGCGGGCCGTTCAGCGAAAGCGGCGACGCCGCGCTCGTGGCGATCATCGACAACGGCATCGACGTCTTGCATGAAGCCTTTCGCGATGCCAACGGCGCCTCGCGCATCGTCGGCATCTGGGACCAGCTCGATACCGCCGGCGCGCCGCCGAAAGGATTCGGCTTCGGTCGTTACCACAGCCAGCAGGATGTTGCCGGGTACATCAAGAAGGGCCAGGCTCCCGACACGCTGTGCCGCAAGAATGATGGCCACGGGACCCATGTCGCCAGTATCGCCGCCGGCCGCAAATGCGGCACCTTCGGCGGCGGCGTTGCTCCCGATGCGCCGATTCTGGTCGTCATCGCCGCCGGGGACGAGCCGATCGGCTATTCGACGGCGCACGTCGCGGCGCTGCAGTTCATCGATCAGCAGGCCACGGCGCTTGGTAAGCCGGTAGTGGTCAATCTCAGTCAGGGCATGAACGCCGGCGCGCATGACGGCAAATCGGCGCTCGAAGTGGCGTTCGACGAATTCTCGAAAGGCGGCCGGCTTCCCGGCCGGATCGTCGTCAAGTCCGCCGGGAACGAACGCAACAAACGCGGGCACGCGAAGCTGACGGTTCCCGCCAACGGCGTGGACCAACTCGTGTGGCGTTGTCCGCCGGGCCCCGGCCTTGTGCAACTCGAACTCTGGTGGCGGTCCGCGAACAAGTACAAGTTTCAATTGAAGGCACCGGCGCCAACCAACGACGTGTCGAAGTGGGTGGACGAGACCAACGCCGATGTAGAGGAGTACTTCAAGAAGCGCGGCCAGTACTCGATGAAGCTGGTCAAACTTCATCCCGATAACGGCGACAACCTGCTGAAGATTTCGCTCAACAATGGGGCCGCGACGTTGCCGGAGAACGACTGGACGCTCACCGTTCAGGCCGTGGCCGTACCGGAAAACGGCGAACTGCACGCTTGGATCGAGCGGGGCAGCGGCGCGCCGACCGAATTCGCGAGCCACGACACCGAGGAGATGACGTTGAGTATTCCCGGCACCTCCCCAACCGTCGTGGCAGTGGGAGCTGTCGATCCGGATGTCACGCAGGCCGGAGGACCGCTGGCCATCATGGTCGGGGCGTTTTCCTCGTTCGGGCCGACGCGCGATGGCCGCGAGAAACCGGATATTTCCGCCCCGGGGGTCAAGATCAACGCCGCGAAACGCGATACCGCGAACGACATTGCCGAGATGTCCGGGACCAGCATGGCCGCTCCGCACGTAACTGGTGCGATTGCGCTCGCGCTGTCGAGAGCCGCCCGCTCCGGTGGTGTGATTCCGACGGCGACCCAGATTCTGGCGGTCCTGCGGCAGAAGACGCGAAACTACAGTGGACGCTGGGATCGCGGCCAGGGCTACGGGGTCCTGGATGTGACGAAGTTCCTCGAAGCCTTCTAGTTCGAATTCAGAATCGAACGGAAGAAGGCGTCGTACTGCGGCCGCAGCCGGTCGCGGTCGAACGCCGCGGCGGCCTTTCGCGCGCGTTCGCTCTCGCGCTGATAGAGCACGTCATCGTCCATCAACGGGATCAGCGCATTTGTCCATTGCTCCAGCGCCTCGTCGCCGTCAATCGGCAGCACGGTGCCGGCCTCCCCGCACATCTCGGCCAGGCCGCCGCGATCGCTGACAATCGGCGGCACGCCGTTCATCAGCGCCTCTGCGACCACGCGTCCGGCGGCCTCGCGCAGTGACGGGACCAGCAGCACGCGCGCCGGGCCGAAGATGTCCTTGGGCAGCGGCACGGCGCTCGAAATCATGATGTTCTCGTGGCGGCGCAGGTCGAATCCGGCTTCGAGTCCGGCGGCGACGAGCGTGCCGGCTCTCCCTTCGGACTCGATTACCAGGAACGGGAGGTCGTGACGCGCGACGCTGATCCGCTCGGCGAGGCGCGCAAAGAAATGGACGCCTTTGCCGGCCGACGGATTCACGAAGGTGATGAAGATCGGGTCGTGCGACGCCGCGACGGTTTCGGCGGGATCCATGGGAATCGTCAGCGGCGTGCTCCGTAGCCCTGAATCCGCGAAGTAGAGATCGGACAAGTAGCGGCTTGGCGTCACGACGCCGCTGAGGTGAGCCCAGTCCCGAAACCCGAGGTAGGCCTCGTTCCGCAGACCGAAGACGACCCGAGTACCGGCGCGGATGGCCTTCTGCTGACGCTTCCGATCTCCAGACTGCATCCCGTACGTGAACAGAATGTGCGGACCGAAGACGTCAAGCTCCTCCTGCAACGCCAGGTCGAACCGGCGGCCGTAGACCGTCTCCCACTTGCCGCGGGGAACGCCACGCCCGGCGCTGAGCGCGCGGAAGCGCAGGCCGCGGTGCGCATAGCGAAACTCGAGGCCGTGATGGCGGCGCTCCTTGACGACGATGCCAAGTTGCTCGAGCGCGAAGCGGGCGTCAGGAGGGTGTTCGGATTCTGCGTGCGTCGTGCAGAGCACGCGGACGTGCCAGCCGCTTTCAGAGAGCAGCTCGCAGATCGAGGTCAACGACCTCGCCGCACCGCGCGCCGAAACCTGCGGCAGATGCGGGAGCAGCAGCAGGAGGCGTGGGGTGTCGCCTCCTACCGGTGTGTGCATGGCTCAGGACTGCTGGCGGCGCCGCCTGATCAAGTACGCCGCTCCGGTTCCGAGCAGCAGCAGTGATGCCGGTTCGGGCACGGCTGCACCGGGATCCGTTGTGTCCGCCTGCGGCAAGAAGTCGATGCTGTTGTGCGGGATCGTCAGCGTCAGGCCGCCGCTGTCGGCCGTGGCCGTGCCTTTCGCCGTCAAGGATACTTCCCAATCCGTCAGATCTTCGCCGAGCAGCGCCGCGAGAAAAATGTCCCGGTCGGCCGAGGTGCCGAGTCCGCCATCGAGGTCGCTGTCGTAACGGATCTGTCCGCCGTTGAAGGAAAACACGATCCTGGACGTGAAGGTGAGCGCGTCGATGTTGGTCAGGTCGAACGAGAAATCGTAGTGGGCGGGGATAGCGTAGTCGGGTGTGCCGCTCCCGTTGCCGGTCAGCGTGAGCGCCATCGCGACCTCGCGGAACCCGCCGCCGCTGGCCGGACTGATCGTGGCTCCAGAAAACGTGAAGGCGTAGGGCGACGTCGTGTAGAACTTCAAGCCCCCGTCCAGAAGCTGTTCGAAGTCACCCGCACCAGCGCCCCCCACGAGCGGTGCGGTCGCGGTTGCCACCGCCGCGGCTCCCGCCTCATCGAACACGACTGGGGAAGCGCTTGCGGAATGGGCGACCGCGAGCGGCACAATGACCAAAGCGGTCTGCGCCGCGCGTTGCTGAATAAAGGCTCGCGCGCGTTCAAGGGCAGTCATCCCAAACAACCTCTGAAAAATGGCGGAGCACGGCCGGCACCAACCGTCTGGGAGCCGAACGCGACCGATTTACAAGATTGCACAGGTTAGCAAATCCGCAGAGCTAAGTACAGGCAGCTCCGCCTGAAAATTTGGCGTGTAACCCGAAAACTGCCAGGCCTTTAGGTCACTTTCAGACATTCCGACGCCAGCTCGGCCTTGCGATGACGCCGATTGCAGGCTGGCTGTAGGAATTGGGACTACGGCGGCCCAATTTCACGACGATCCACGCGGCGCTCCTCAAGTCCCGGATTCGGCTCCGCGGAAGCCTGTCCTTGCGGGTGCCGGCGTTTGAAAGCGATCCTCCGGCTGGACTATCTTCGACTTCATGACTGCGACCGCCGCCAAGGAAACGCTCGGTTTTCAAGCCGAAGTCAAACAACTGCTGCACCTGATGGTGCATTCCCTGTACGGGAACAAGGAGATCTTTCTCCGCGAACTCGTCTCCAACGCTTCGGACGCGTGCGACAAGCTGCGCTTCGAGAGCGTGGCGCACGGCGTCACGATCGACGACGACCCGGATCTGAAGATCCGCGTCAGCTACGACCCGGCCGCGCGCACCATCACGGTGTCCGACAACGGCATCGGGCTGTCGCGTCAGGAGGTCGTCGAGCACATCGGGACGATCGCCAAATCAGGCACGCGCGAGTTCTTTCAGCGCCTGACCGCCGATGCGGCCAAGGACGCGCAGCTCATCGGGCAGTTCGGCGTCGGCTTCTACTCGTCGTTCATCGTGGCCGATCGCGTCACGCTGTTGACGCGGCGCGCCGATGCCGCCGTCGAGGAGGGCGTGCGCTGGGAGAGCGCCGGCGAAGGCGAGTACACGGTCGAGGTGCTTTCGAGAGCCGCCCGCGGTACCGACGTCGTGTTGCACCTGCGCGACGGCGAGGACGATCTGCTGTCCGGCTCGAAGCTGCGGCAGATCCTCCGCAAGTATTCCGACCACATCACGTTCCCGATTCTGATGAAGAAGGAACAGTGGGACGCGGACAAGAAGGCCGAGGTCGTCAGCGAGGAAGAGGAGCAGGTCAATCAGGCTTCGGCGCTCTGGGCGCGGCCGAAGTCCGAGATCAGCGACACCCAGTACGAAGAGTTCTACAAGCACGTCGGCCACGATTTCGAACCGCCGCTCGCCTGGACGCACGCCCGCGTCGAAGGGCGCCAGGAGTTCACGCAGCTGTTTTACATCCCGCGCCGGGCCCCGTTCGATTTGTGGGACCGCGACCGCCGTCACGACTTGAAGTTGTACGTGCGCCGGGTCTTCATCATGGAGGCGGCCAAGGAACTGCTGCCGGCGTATCTGCGATTCGTCCGCGGGATCATCGATTCGAGCGATCTGCCGCTGAACGTCTCGCGCGAGATCCTGCAGCAGTCATCGGATGTCGCCCAGATTCGCAACGCCTCGGTGAAGCGGATTCTGACGCTGCTCGATGACCTCGCCGACAAGCACAAGGAGAAGTACGCGACGTTCTGGACCGAGTTCGGCAAGGTCCTCAAGGAAGGCGTCGTCGAGGACGCCGGCAACCGCGAGCGGATTGCGAAGCTGCTGCGGTTTGCGTCGACGTACGCCGGCCACGCGGATCAGAACGTGTCGCTCGCGGAGTACGTCGGCCGGATGAAGTCCGGGCAGGAAGCCATCTATTACGTCACCGCCGACGGGTTCGCCGCGGCCAGCAACAGCCCGCACCTCGAGGTCTTCCGCAAACACGGCGTCGAAGTGCTGCTGCTGACCGATCGCGTCGATGAATGGGTCGTCACTCACCTCGCCGAGTTCGACGGCAAGAAGCTGCTCTCGGCGGCGCAAGGCTCGCTCGACGTCAGCGAGCTGGGCGAGACGACCAGCAAGGTCGATGAAGAGTACAAGGAAGACGAATACAAGGATCTTCTGTCGCGGATGCAGACCGTGCTCAAGGAGCGGGCCAGCCAGGTGCGTCTGACGCATCGGCTCACCGACTCGCCCGCATGTCTCGTCGCGGACGAGCATGGGATGAGCCGTCATCTCGAACGAATCCTCCGCGAGTCGGGCCAGGACTTTCCAGGGTCGAAGCCGATCTTCGAGATCAATCCCGAGCATCCGATCGTTCAGCGGCTCAAGCAGGAATCCGACGCGACGCTCTTTGCCGACTGGAGCCAGATCCTGTTCGATCAGGCGATGCTGGCCGAAGGCGGCGAGCTCGAGGATCCGGCGGGATTCGTCAAGCGGCTCAACGCGTTGACGCTCGCACTCGCCGGCGCAGGCCCGTCGCGGATTTGGACGCCCTAGCAGTCCGGCTGAAGCCGGACGCCACCGGAGCGCGGCGCGAGAAACACCCGCATCCGATCCAGTTCCTCATCGAGGGCGGTCCGAAACCCGCGTGCCCTTGCGACTTTCTTGTCGACGTAGCCCACGGACGAATCGAGGGCGCCGTCTACAATGGACAGATTCGCCCAGCCGGCGACGCGGTCCTGCCACAGCAGCGGCAGCGCGTAGTAGCCGAACTTCCGTTTCTTGACGGGCGTGTAGGCTTCGAACCGGTACTTCCAGTTCCAGAACAGTTCGAACCGCCGCCGATCCCAGACGACGGGATCGAACGGCGTGAGGAGCCGAACACCGGCCGGCACGTCGTGCCCTGTCGCGGATTCACCGGCTGGCCAGTACCACTCCACGCCGTCGATCCGCTGGTGTGAGAGCCGCGCCCGGGTGCGCTTGAGCGCGTCGGCGAGCGACCGCTGCCATTGGGGCACCGCGTAACGCAGCCGCTGTACCAGCCACGAGAGCGACGGCCCCGGCAGCGGCGCGTACTTGCCGACGACCACGTCGATCAACGCGTCGATGCGTGCGAGCCGGCCGGCGGCGTCGACCGCGGCGCTACCGTCTTCGCGAATCGCATAGACCCGAATGCCGCCGTCACGCCGCGCGATGCGCAATCGACCGAGGTAGTGCAACTTGTCGAGAAGGTGCGTGGTCGCGCTCGAGGTGCCGCCCCAGTAGTTGGTGACCGTCCCGTGCGCGAAGTGGCGATCGACCTCGCGCGGGTGCCCTTCGCCCCGTTCGCGGATGTAGTCGAGCAGCTTCCGTTGGCGGCGCGTCCCGCCTTTGCCCGAGTGACGCGGGTGCATCAGCCCGTGAATGCCGCGCGGCAGGAATCCATAGTTCACGAAGAAGTCTTCTTCGAGGTCGAGCGTCGGGTACTGGCGTTCGAGGTCGCCCGCCCGGTAGCCGTGGACGCGGTGACGAAGGGTCAGATCCTGCGCGCGGGCGGGAGCGCGAATCGGATCCGCCTGCACGAATCCCAGACGAGTGATCGCGCCGTCCAGAGTAGTTGGCGCGAAGAGACTTCGCGCGATTGCGTAACGCCGCAGGTCGTCCAGCCCCGGGTTCACCTGTCCACCGTAGCCTTGGCGTAGGCGGATGGCGCAATGGCCGCGGTCAATCGCGGGTGGGTCACACGATAAACGGCCTCAGCCCCCTGAGGCCCTTCCGTCCACATGGCTTCGAGCGCGAGTCCGTCTGTCTGGCTGATCTTCTCGAGCAGCGCGGCGCGCGGCCGCGGATCGTACAACCCGGCGCGGACCACGACAAACGTGACGCCCTGGGCGCGGAGGAAATCGATGGACCGCTGGTCGGGAAAGGCTGCCATCTCCTCGCGCATCTTGTAGAACGCCGCCGTGGCGTGGCCGCTGTAGCCGTTCAGCATCTTTTGAAAATGGCCGATGCCCTGTGCCATGTACACGGCGTCGTAGGATCCCCAGAACCCGCCACGCACGACTATCGGCAATTGGACGACGACGGCGGGCGGCTGCCTCGCGAGAAACCCGTCGATCCGCGATGGCCGTGGTGCGCGCTCGAGCACCGGCGCCGACGCGTATTCGAGGCTGAGCACGCCGATCGCGACGATGGCCAGGGTCAGTCGGTTGCGCCGGTCGCCGACCCGGTGCAGCAGCGCCGCGAGACCGTAGGCCGCGAGCACGCTGAGCGAGAGCATCACGAGCGTGTCGGCGCGCGCCGGCGATCGAAGCGCCTGGAACGGCGGGAAGTGCGCGTACAGCCACAGGTAGAGCCCGCTGTTGGCCCCCTGGGTCATTTCGACGGAGAACAGAAGTCCCGCCAGATAGGCAAAGCGGATGGGACCGCGTCCCGCGGCGACGCCGACGAGTGCCAGCAGGCACGCCAGGACGCCTGGAAAGAGATTCATTTCGTCCGCGGCGCCGAGCTTCGTGTTGGCGGTCCAGCTGTAGAACCGGTTGATGGGCGGAGCGTGGAGATAGTCCTGCAGCCTCGCGCTGTAGGCCTGCACTTCGTCGAGGCCGCGCGGCCCGACTTCGCCGGCGGCGCGCTGGTAGGCGATGAGATATGGCGCAATCAGCACGGCGGTCAGGACGGCGCCGACGGCAACCGCCATGAGGAGGCGTCCGGTCCGCCGCAGATCGGTGGCCGCAAGGAGCAGCGGCGTAAGGACCACGAAGTAGGCGATCGCGTAGATTCCCAGATAAATCGCGGACAGCAGCTGACCGGCGACCGTCAGGCCCAACAGCAGCCCGTGGCGCAGTTCTCCCCCGGTGACAATCCGGTGCAGGAGCAGCAGCGCGAGCGGAATCCAGAACACCACCTGCAGCTCGAGGTGCATGTAGTGGCAGAAGCGATTCGGCGCGAAGGCGTAGATGATGCCGGCCCCACTTGCCGCCGGCGTGCTGCCAGTGAGTTCCCGCGCGAGAAGGAAAGCGGTGTAGCCGGACAGCGCGAATGCGCACAGCAGCAGCAGGTTGTAGATCAGGACCGGATTGACGCGGGCCCAGAGGAGCGGGGCCGCGATCACACCTTCGAGCGCCGTGGCGTCCGCATAGGCGAGCGTGTGCGGCGCCGGATAGAAGATGTTCGCGTCGAAGAACGCGGCCGGCGCGTCTTTGAGCGCATGTGCCACCCAGCCGAGCCGCCAGATGCTCAAGTACGGATCCTGGTGTAAGGGAACGCTCGTCCCGAGCGCGAGAACCTGAGGGAATGTCAGCAGCGCGGTCAGTGCGGCGAAGAACACGAACGCGAGCGCGTGCCGCCGCCACGCGCTCGCGACGAATCGGTCGGTGCTAGCTGCCAATCTTGGTTGTGAAGGCGACGGTGATGCGCGGCGTGAGATCGAATTCCGATCCCACCGGAATGGAAATCGCAGGCGTGAAGACCATCCGGTCGTTCATGATCAGGCCGACGCCGCCCTGCAGCGAAAGAAACGTCGAAGAGTCGGTGAAGCCGAACGCGAATGGGCCGGCGTTCGCCGGTGCCTCGGCCGCGTTGCGCAGGTAGTCGATGGTGGCGCCGCCGAACGGGACGATGCGCCTGTTGCCGCTCGTCATGGCTTCCCAGCCGACCATGCCGCCAAACGTGGCGAGGATCTGTGAGTTCGAGCCGTCGACGAAGGTATCGAGTCCCCACGTCTTGAAGATCGAGACGAGCGGACACACGAAGTATTTTCCGCCGGGACCCATCGTCCGCTCCGTGCCGCCTGAGAAGAAGAAGCCCTTGGCCGAGGAATCGTCGTAGCCGCTGATCGTCTGGCGCACGAACCCGCCGCCGGCGAAGAAGTTGGTGAAACCGCGCGCGATTCCGGCGGACATCACCAGCGTCTCCGAGGAGAACGCGATGTTCGCGCCGGCGCGCATCGGCGCCTGTTCGAACGTCATGGCGCCGAGACAGGTCTGGGCAGAAGCTGAGGAACTCCAGCATCCGAGCACAAGCGTCGCGAGCAGCAGCCGTTTCATGTCGTCAGGTCCTTTCTCGTAGATGAATTATCAACCGACCAGCTTCGTCACAACGTCGCTGAAATTCCCAGCGACGCGTTCCTCATCGTTGATGGTGCTTTCGTGCTGCCTCGGGCTCCGCCTCGTCGGGCCAGGTCACGTCGGTGGCCACGAGAAATGCGTCGGGAAGAAACAATTGGCGGGTGAGATCGCCGCCCTCGAAGAGTTGACCGTGATCCCAAATGCGAACACCCCGAGCCCTGTTCCAGACCTCGCCGGCGTCCCGCGCCAGCGGCGCGGCCGGTTCCCCGACATTCAAGAGACGCACCCGCGGTCCCGGTCCATCTGCCGCGCACATATCGTTGGCGAGATCGTTGTCGGCGCAGGCTTCGAGCGTCGCGTAGTTCGCGTGCTTGTTCCTGCTGATCCAGATCCCGTGGCCGTCGCCAACCGACAGGCGCTCGGCCTCAGTACCCTGGTGCGCGACCGCGATTGCTCCCACGGGTCGCCAATCCTGACCGGCATCGCGCGCCAGGAAGAGTGTAAACGCTTCGCTGTCACCGCGGTGGCCCAACCCGCCACAATCTTCGGCGTAGAGCAGGACGTAGGTAATGCCAACCACTTCACGGGGCGGTGCGATCCGGGCCGGACGGGCGCGAAAGAGGATCGGCCGTGGATCCGGAGCGAGGCACTGGTCGCGTTCTCCGTCAGCTGCGTACTGGTGAAGCGCAGGAAGATGACGCGTGGCCAGCTGGAGTTCGAGGCGATCGTCCAGGCCGTCGCGGTCCCGATCGCCGGCCTTGGCCGGCGCGGCGCTGTTCTGTTCAGCGCCCGATCCTGCGGCAATGCACGCCATCGCGAGAGCGAATACAAACGCGCGGCGCACCACGTTCACCAGCTCCACCGTACGCCGGCGCGGACGCGCTGCCCGCCCGAAAACGCGGTCGCCGGACTGAGCGCCGCCCCGTGCGGCAGGTCCGTGCCAATCGTCGCCTTGAGCGTATCGGTCAGGTCGCGCGTGATTTCGGCGCTCAAGACGCCGCCGACGGTCCGGAAGGTTGCGAGCCAGACGACATACCAGCTGCCCCAGCTCTCGATCTCGCGTGTGGCCACAATCGCGCACGGCAGCAGGGCGCGGTCGAAGATCAGCAGCGGATTGACCGGCGGGTCGATGGCATTGACGGCAATCGTTGCCGTAATCGTCCCGTCGCGGACAATCCGCGACCCGCCGAATGTCCAGATCGCCGCGTCGCCGACGGCCTCATCCGGCGAATGGAGCACGGCGAACTCGTTGTGAACGATCCAGCCGCCGATGGCGCGCGAGAACGACCCGCCGCCGCCGTGTTCAGTGGCGAACCGGCGCGACAGCGGCACGACCAGCACACCGTTCTCCGCGACCGCGGCGTCGAGGTCCGGATCGAGCACCGGTGCCGGACGCATCCCGCTTCTCGCCCAGGCGCTGACGTCCCAAGCGCCCCAGCGCCCGGCCACGCGCGCCATCTCGAAGCCGCGCACCGGCACGTCCCACGGCCGCTCCTCGACCCGGACGCTGACGGCGGTGAACGGCGACTGCCGCCCGGCCAGCTCCGGCAGTCGCCAGGGCGTCGTGACGGGAACGGACAGCAGCTCGAAGCGGACGCCACCGCGCTCGCCGCGCAAGCTGACGCCCCAGACCGGCAAGCGATCCTCGGTCAGCGGATCGGAGAGATCGCGCGGCAGGAACGCGTCGGACGGCGAGAATCCATCGGTCTGGCCCCAGGAAGTTTGAAATCGTCCGGCCAGCAGATCCACGCCGGCCCGCAACGGCACACGCAGCGACAGTTCACGAACCGAAATCGCCGAGCGCGACGGATCGCGATCGGCCGGGTCGAAGATCACCGGTCCGACCTGTGACGATGAGGCCGACTCCAGGCGCGCGGCCGCCGAAAACGTGGCCGAACCGATGTGCAGCGTCTCACGCAGCTGCAGCGTCCCCCATGCCGTCGCATCACGATCGGCGCGATCGCCGAAGAACCCGAAACTGCGGCCCTCGGCAAATCCGCTGAAGCGGCCCGGCAGCCGAAACTCGCTGTTGTCCGGTGCCGCCCGACGGGCGCCGCCGTCCTGGCGCCGGGCCGACGGCCGGACCGGCCGCGGCGCCGGTGCATCGTCTTCGCGCAGCAGATTCTGAATCGTGTAGCGGTCGGACGGCTGATCGCGGTCGAGCACGATGTCGCGCAGATTGACGATCGTGCGGCCGCCTCTGCGGATGTCGACCATCTCGACCCGTGTCGGCCGGCGGTAGCCGGAGATCTCGGTGTGACCAGAGAACGTCAGCCGCTTGGCCGGGGCCTGATCGCGGCCGACAAAAAATTCGACCGTGAGAAGCGCCAGGTCCGCGGAGCGGATCGTCAGCAGCTTCCTCGAATAGGCGGACGCCGTTCGCGGGATCAGTTCGATCAGGTGAACCGGCGTGCCGCCGG
>CAZOAZ010000019.1:0-100686 GCA_964577955.1 uncultured Bifidobacterium sp.
TTTGTGGAGCGCAAGCTACCACGTGGTAGCAGCCAGCCGCTTCATCTCATCTCAGCGGGCTCGTTGTGAAGCGCTTCGCTATTTCTGGTACGCGCTCGCCGGATACTCCTGACCGAACTTGTTCTTGTGCGGCGCTGAAACGAACTTCGATTCGTCCAGCGCCAGCGGCGGCACAGTCGCGGCGCCGGCTCCAACTGTGAGCTCGACGGTGACGGGAGCGGCCCGGTCCGATCGCGCGGTGACGCGATAGTTTCCCGCCGGCAGATCGAGGCTGAACCGGCCGTCGGCGGCGGCGACGGTCGCATACGGCGTCGGCACGACAACGATGGACGCCGTCATCTGCGGATGGATGTTACAGAACACGCGATAGATGCCTGGCTGGGCGAACGTGCGCTGCTTCGACTCCCCGGCACGATAGAGCCCGAGATCGAAGGGTGCCGGAGACGACAACGAGAAGACGTTGTGGAAAATCGGATCGTCGTTGGGAAACTCCACCGTGGACCCGACCGGGACGACGAGCACAGGCGGAGTGAATGTCTTGTCTTTCTGTCCGAGTTTCGCACTCGCCGGCCGTGCGGGTGCCGGCCGATCGACCGGTTCGGCATACACCACCGCCGGTGAAGCGGCCGTGCCCGGCGCCGTCTTCACGTCGATGCGTCCAGTCACCGTCGCCGCAGCGGCGGGACCAGCCGTGAGAACACCGATCACCACGCCGCTCACAATCGAACGCATTCGTCTCTCCGGTACTCTCCGGTGATCCCCGGTAGGGACAGCCTTTAGGCTGTCCGATCTTCCGTCAAAATCCGTATGTCATCGCCCAGTTGAAATGATGATTCCGCCGCTGCACGTCCGCCGTCGTCTGCAACCAGCGATACTCGAACGACGTGGTTACTTCGGGCGACAGGTGCAGGTTGAAACTGCCATACCCGCTCGTGTTCCGAGAAAGCGCGGCACCGTCCGCCGCGTCGACGCCGGCACCGCCGGCGAGATCCCAACGCCGTCCACCCCTGAATCGCGCTTCGAGAAATCCGCCGGTCGCGTCCACTGGCTGACCGAGACCGCCCCCGAACGCGTCCAGGTTGCGGCCGATGAATCCCTCGCCGGTGACGCCCACCCGCCCGGCCGTGAACTCGAAGTCTAGCGCTGTCGCCCAGCTCGCATTCACATCACTCGCCTGCCGCTCGCGGCTGAAGTGTCCAGACAGTCCAAGTCCGAGGCTCCGGGTGCCGCGGTTCTGCTGCCAGTTCACACGCGCCTGCACGCCGGGACTTCCAGAACGCTCGCCGGCGGCCGCCGCCGGAGCAAAGACATAGTCACCCGGCGTGAAGTCGCCCGCGATCGGCGCAACGATGCCGGCCGACGCGCGAAGCTCCGCGCCGTCGCGGCCGGACAATCGGGCGTCGACGCGAGCTTGCGGCAGGCGCAAATAGAGATTGCCGGAGCGATACAGCAGTGGAAACGCGTACGCGGCGATCGACGACGGATTGCGCGGCGCGAGGATCATCGCGTCCTGCCCAACCACGATCGTCTGCGGTCCGCGGTCGAAGCGCGCGTAGGCGTAGACGAGCCGCGGCAGTCCCATCGTCTGGCCGGTCTGAAAATTCGGCACGCCGCCGAAGAAGTCGAAGACGGTCGTCGCGCTCCCCTGCCATTTGCCGAGCGTCAGGCCGTCCGCGCGAACGCCGAGGCGGGTCTGCCTGGCGGTCCACGCCAGCGACCCGGACTCCGCGCGATCCGCTCCGACGATGTTCGGGCTTTCGAGCCAGTTCGCTTCTCCGCTGTTGATCGACAGGCTCGAATGGATGGTTCCGAAGAAGGTCACCGGCAGTCTCGACTCGGACTGTACCTTGCTCTGCGCCTGCTCGGCGACCTGACTCTGAAGCATCTCCACGGCGGCCGGAAGCCCCGCGCCCTCCACGGTGGCCGGGACAGCGCCCGCGCCTTTCAATCCGTCGACCTCCGTCCGCAGCCGCTGCAGTTCAGCGCGGGTCTCGCCCAGCTCGGTGCGAAGCCGGCGCAGCTCTTCGACCAGCGCCGGAAGGGTTGCCTCGTTCTGCGCCCACACCTTCGTGGTGGGAAGCATCGCGGTGCCGACCAAGATGATGAGCACGGGAATTCGCATGCCCCAATGATATGGGGACTTCGGACAGGCTAAAGCTGCGGACAGGCTAAAGCCTGTCCCTACCGATGTCGCGCCGGATCCCGGTAGGGACAGGCTTTAGCCTGTCCGCTCACATCCGGAGCAACCGATTGATCTTGATGACGAACGCGCGATTTCTGAGCGTGGTGGCGTTGGGGATGGGATCCGAGTCGTAGTCGTCGGTGTAGACGACAAACAGTTCCGAGCCAGGCAGGTACTCCCAGCGGAAGCGCAGATTACTGCCGACCGAACGCGTGGACGAGTTGTACTGCGCAATGCCGCTGACGAACATCCGCGGCGTGACGGTGTAGGTCAGTCGCGACCGAAACACTTTCGCAACGAAGCTGCCCTGCACCAGATCGACCCAGTTCACCTCCAGGCTCGGTTCAACGGACAGCTGCGGCGTGATCTGCGCTCGTCCGGAACTGACGCTCACGGATCGTCTGGTGCCGTTGTAGAAGGCACCGGTTTCGAAGGCGACCGACCCTGACATCTTCCGCTGCTGCCCGCCCTGGTATTCAACGCGCGTCGTATGGAAGTTGTACCCGCCGGTCGGCAGCGTGACGCCGGTGGCAATCGGAAACGGCACGACCAGCCGCTCGAAATTGTCGGTGTAGCTGACGATCGCGACGTCGCTGTTGGTGAACTCGGTCTGAAACGTGCCGACCTGGGTGCGCGTGTCGAGGCGGTTCTCGTTGTTCGTGAAGTAGCCGAGGCTGGCCTGAAACGTCAGGCGGCGCACCCGCGGGATGTTCTTCGGCCGCGGGCTGAACCGCAACAGCCCGTAGTTGCGTTTGAGATCCGGTCGACGGACGAAGCCGATCGCCGGGTTGAAGCGTTCCTGGACCACCAGCCGCTCGGCCTGCACGCCGTAGCGGTCGCCGTTGTAGTCGAAGGCGCCGCGGTAGCTCAGGTTGCGATCGGTCTCACCGTCCGTGATCGTGCCGGCCAGATAGCTGTCGATCCGGACGTTCTGGAAGAAGGCCAGCGCCGCGTCGACGCCGAAGCCCTGGTTGGATCCGCTCTGCCCTGGCGTCACGGTGCGATGCGTGTACATCGCGCCGATGCTGCTGCGGCGCAGGAAGTCGCGCTTCACGCGCAGCACGGTGAAATTGGCGGGCTCGACGTGGACGCTCGACTCCTCGCCGGTCTGGCCGTTCAGCATGCCGATGGTAAATGCGCCGATTCTCCCGGTTAACCGGCCGCCGCCCCGCAGCGGCACCGCACGATTCACATCCAATCCGATCCGGCGGCTGAAGAACAGGTACGGCGTATCGCCGAAGCCGGCAGCCAGACCGGCGCTTTGCCGGCCGGCGAACGCGAACGTGCCAAGCCCTTCGAGAAAAAAGTCGCGCTTCTCGGGAAAGAACAGATTGAACCGCGTCAGGTTGATCTGCTGCTCGTCGACTTCGACTTGCGCGAAATCGGTATTGAGCGTCAGGTCGGCGGTGAGATTCTCGGTGACCGAGTACTTGAGGTCGGCACCGAACCGGGCGGCCGGGTCGTTGGTCAACGCCGGGTTCGCGGTGTTGTCGGTCGTCAGGTCCGACACGGCGTACGGCTTCAGTTCCAGGTTGCGCGTCGCCGGCGGCGCCTGGAGTCCGACGAGCGTGGCCGCAGATGAAATCTTGAGGATGCCGCGAAACGTCGTCAGCGCGCGCGGAATCTGGGTGAGATAGGTCCACTCGTTCTTCCACCGCACCGTCCGGCGCAGGTTGACGCCCCACACCTGATCGAGCCCCGGCGCGTAGCGCAGCGACTTGAACGGGATCGCCATCTCGATCGTCCAGCCGCCTTCGAACCGCGAGGTCTCCACGGTCCAGATCGTGTTCCAATCCACGTTCGGCGGGCTTTCGTCGGTCACCTGGCTGTCCGCAAGGCCACCAATCGGATTCGCGGAAAAGATGTAGCCGTTGCGGCGGTCGTGATACGTGTCGAACATGACGGCGAAGCCGTCGTTCTGGCGCAGTTGATTGCTGTCGCGCCGCATCTCGTTGGCGACCATCCGCTCCGGATGCGTGTCCCAGCAGCGTGCCGACACGTAGATCTGCGAGTCGTCGTAGAAAATCCAGGCTTCGGTGCGTTCGGTGGCCGGTTTTCCTTCGTCGGGTTCCTGCTGCAGGAAGTCGCTGATCGCCGCCGTCTCTTTGTAGACCGCGTCGTCGAGCCGGCCGTCGATGCGGATGGCTTCGGCGACGCGGACGGCGCGGACCGTGACGTGCCCCGCCCCGTCGCGCGAGACGACGGCGGGCGGGATGGGCGCGGGCGCCTCGCCGGCCGCCCCGCCGGGGCCGGACTGGGCGGATGCGGGCGCCGCGACCATCAGTGCCGCAAGGACCGGTAGGAGGCCGAGTCGTGAAGCAGGCACCACGGGCGATGCTAGCGTGAGTGACTTGCACAATGCAAGTCACTCGAGCGCACAAAATCCTGCGCCGTCGCTACCTGAATCTGGATAGACTGAGAGTCGTGCCGACTCGAACCACCGCGCGCCGCCGTCCCGCGGCGCGGCCGCGCCGATCGCTCTGCCCGGTCTCCTGCACCCTCGACGTCCTCGGCGACCGCTGGTCGCTGCTCGTCGTCCGCGATCTGGTGCGCGGCAAGACGCGTTACGCCGAGTTCCTCGAGTCCAAAGAAGGCATTCCAACGAACATCCTGGCCGATCGGCTCAAGCGGCTGGTCGCGGCCGGCATCGTGCGCGCCGCGCGTTACAGCGAACGGCCGCCGCGCGTCGAGTATGGGCTCACCGCCAAGGGCGAGGAACTGCGGCCAATCGTCCGGGCGCTCGCGATCTGGGGCCTGAAGCACGCCGGCGGCAAAGTGCCGCCTGAACTCGCTGCGCGCATCTACGGCGCGGAGCCGTCGGCGGTCTGAGTCACCCGCCACCTGCTCGTGTAAGACAAACCGGAAGTCTTTCCCCCTTACGAGCGCTGCTGTAGTATCGCGTCGTGCCGCTCGAGTACACGCTCGATCACGAGAAGCGTCGGCTCGTCGTCGTGTGGCGCCCCCCTGTTGAACTCGACGACGTCGTCGCCACGGCCGAACGTCAGGCCGCCGACGGGGCGTGGTCGTACGGCGTGCTTCACGACTTCCGCGCCCTCGTGACCACGACTCGCAGCGCTGACAGCGCCGGCGCCCGCCAGGTGCTCGACATCATCAAACGCATCGGCGAGAAGCACGGCAAGCGCGGTCCGGTTGCGATCGTCGCGACCGGTTCGACCGTCGGCACGGCACAGGCCTACGCGATACTCGGTGAGCGGCAAGGCACGCAGGAAACGCAGGTCTTCTGGGACCGCGAAGACGCGGAAGCGTGGCTCGACGCGCACCAACCGGAGGGGTGAAGGACCGTGCCGCTCGAATACGAGATCGATCGCGAGCGGCGCCGGGTCACGATCGTGTGGCACCCGCCGGTCGACGCGGCGCAGGTCGTCGACGTCGTCGAACGTCAAGCCGAAGACGGGGCGTGGAATTTCGGCGTCCTTCACGATACGCGCGCGAACTCGACCAACACCGGCGCCAGCACCGGCCCGGTGCAGACCGCGGTCGAGCGCCTGACCCGGCTCCACGGTCCGCGCGGTCCGGTCGCCATCATCGCCCAGCCGCACACCGTCGGTATCGCTCAGGCGTACGCCATCCGCGGCGCACGCACCGCCGCCGGCGATATTCAGGTGTTCTGGGATCGCGAAGAAGCCGAGGCGTGGCTCGACTCGCACACACAGATCATCGATGAATGATGAGTGATGATTTGAACGTCAGCGGTGCAGCGGGTCGCGTCGCATGAAGAGATACACCCGCGGGTGATCGTTCATCCGCGACGACAGCTCTGCCCCATCGTCGTTGATCGTCACGCCGAAGAGTTTCGGGTACACCTTGAAGGTCTTCACCAGATCGAACCCCAGCGCGCCGCTGAACAGATCGCGGTAGTACTGCTTGACGACCGCGTGCTCGCTTTCCGGCAGGTGCTGGTAGATCTGCAGAAAAAAATCGTCCATCAGAATGTAGTCGCCAAGCGCCAGCCGTGACTGGATGTAGTCGCGCTTCTGCTCCGGTGTGACGCCGGCGCGATAGAGATACTGATAGACGTCCAGCGTATAGAGCCAGTAGTAGTCGTGCTGCTCGCGGCGCGCGCCAAAGAGGACGTGCTCGGCGAAGAAATCCGGCTTGCGGAGATAGCCGCCGGTCGGTGGAATCCCGTGCGACGGCTCGACGATGATCCGGGAATCCCGCGGGATGTGGCTTTCGAGGAACGCCGACGCCTCGAGACGGGCGTCCTGCGCGCGATACACGTTCATGTACGCGAGCGCGTAGGCCGCGGTGACGGCAACGACGATGGCGGTGGACACGCGGCCGAACGTCCGCCAACGCGGCTGGTCGAGGAGATACCCGCTCAGACAACCGGCCGACACGGCGAACGCCGGCGCCAGCGGCATCGTGTAGCGCGCCATCGGCGCGATCGTGCCGCCAGCGGCGAGCAGGTACACGAGTGGACAAGCCGCGGCAAGGATCGCCGGGCTCGTCCGCCGCCAGAGCAGGAAAATCACTCCGGCAATCCCCCACCATTCGAGTGTCGGACCGAGCGACCAGAACATGTTCGTGAACCAGTACAACTGCGGCTGCACGTCCGCGAACTGACCGATCCACAACGGCCGCGAGACCCCGGTCAGCGGATCGGTGATCTGCTCGCGGACATCGCCGAGGAATTTCTCCGAGTACATGAACGCCATCGGGTTCACGATCGCGAAGACCGCGAACGCGGCGATGAGCGGCGTGATGCCGCGCGCCACCCAGCGGGCCCAGCCGCGGAGGTCGTTGAGCGCCTGCGGGCGGCCTGGCGCGAGCAGATGCGCGATGCCGATCACGCCAACGATGAACGCACCGGTGTACTTCGAACCAATCGCGGCCCCCGCCGCGGCGCCGGCGAGGAGATAGTCAGCGAGCGCGCCGCGCTCCGCCATGCGAAAGGCGAACAGCCAGGCGACGCAGACGAAGAACAGCATCGTCAGGTCGACGCGGAAGCTGTGCGATTCGGCGATATGAAGCACCGTGGTCGCGAGCAGCGCGGCGGCCACCAGGCCGGCGCTGGCCCCGGCGACCCGTCTGGCGATGAGGAACACCAGCCAGACGGTCAGCGTCCCCATCGTCGCCGAGATGACGCGGCCCATGACCGTGTACAGCACCTGACCGTCGAAGGTCTGCAGATCGAGCGGCGCGCCGAGGTGATCGTGAATCCACACGACGCCGTTCAGCAGGTGCATCGGCATCGGGCCGTACATGAAGAACTTCGGCGAGTTGGCGGCCGCGCCCAGCCCGGCGCGCAGCCGTTCGGCGCCGGAGAACACGAAGTGCTCGTCGATGTGGAAGTGGAAGTAGGGGGCGCCCCAGGCGATGCCGTAGAAGCGAAGCAGCGCCGCAGCCAGCAGAATCAGACTGAGGACTGCGGGTACTCCTCGGCGCACGCGTCAGGCCGATTGGGCGGGAACCGGCGTCAGCTCGCCCGACCCCCGCGACACCGCGGCCCTGGCGAGATGGCCGAGGATGGTCGGATACGCCTCGCACGGCGTCCAGCAGTGCGAGCAGCGTTCCTCAACGACATCGGCGCGCAGTTCGCGGCGCCGGTCGCTGTCCCACAGCGCCTGCAGATCGAAGCCGTTGTCGCGCAGGTTGCCGACCTTCTCGCTCCAGATCGAACAGGGATAGAGATTCCAATAGGCGTCGACGAAGCACGACGACGACAACGCGGTGCACGGCAGCGGCGACTTCCCGGTTTCGTAGTACTTGCTGACGAGCGCCTGGTAGCGGTCTTCCAGAAACTTGACCGGATGCAAGGCCGAGCCGTTCTTGGTGCGGTGGTCCTGAATCGCGCGGAGGATGTCGTCGTGCCGTGTCTCCACCGGGTAGCCGACGTTGTCGAAGTAGTGACCCGACTCGTGACCGACGTTCAAGTGGAGCTCCGAACGCTTGAAATCCGGAATCACGGCGCGAATGGCGGCCAGGGTCTCGTCCACCTTGGTGGCGTTCTTCGCCATGAGGGTCATGCCGATGACGGTCTGGAAATTTCCGCGCTTGATGCCGCGCAGCCGGCGGAAGGTCTCGAGCGCCTTGTCGAAGCTGCCGGGCAGACCGCGGAGTTCCTCGTGCAGCGCCTTCGGACCGTCGAGGCTGATCGTCACCATCAGTCGGCCGACGCCGCGGGCCAGGGTCTTCTCGACGACCTGCATCGTCTTGTCGCCGAACCAGCCGGTGGTCGGGAAGTTGAGGAGATACAGCGATCGGCAATTCTTCTGGATCGCCGCCACCACATCGTCGAAGTCGCGGCGCATGAAGAGCTCGCCGCCGGTCATGTGGACCCACTTGAACTGCGACCAGCGATCGAAGAAGAGGCCGACCTCTTCCGGCGTCATCTCGTTGACGCTCTTCTTCTGCCAGATGTTGCACATCTCGCAGCGGAAGTTGCAGAGATAGGTCGCGACGAAGGTGACCTTGTATGGCAGCGCCGGCGAGCGCAGGTTGGCGCCCAGAATCGAGCTCGCCAGGCCGATTTGTCGGGTCAGCATCAGGAGAATCGAGTGTAACAGACGGCAGGAGGAGGACCAAACCACGGCAACGCGACCTTCTCGAAGGCGTCGGGCCTCGACGAGGGGGACGTCCTCCGACTTTCCGCACGCTTACGGCGAAGAGTATGATCCGCACCACCCGTCGTTGGCCCAGAGATTTCGTCTATGTCTGAACGCAGCGCGATGAACGGCGTCAGGACCGGCCCCGGCCGACCGCCGAAGTACGGGCGCCAGTCGCGCGCCGTCGCACTCACCTTGCCCGAGGACGTCATCGATCGGCTCGAAGCGATCGATACCGACCTCGGGCGTGCCGTCGTGTCGATGGTCGAACGCCGCAGCACGACGCGCATTCGAACGGTTCCCCCGGCGGAACTCGCCAGCTACGGCGGGCACGCGATCATCGTCGTCACACCGGTCCGGACGCTCAAACGCCTCAAGGGCGTCGAGCTCGTGCCGATCGGCAACGGCCGCGCGCTGATCGCGTTGGACCACGCCCACGGCGTCGCCAGGCTGGAGCTCCAGATTCGCGACGCGATGGAAGACGCCAAGGTCGCGCCGGCCGAGCGCGAGACGCTCGAAGCAGTCTCCGACATTCTCCGGCGTGCGCGATCCTCGCGGGGCGTGGTCCTCGAGGAGCGCACCATCATCGTGCTCGGCTCGAAGCGCCGCCGCCGAGCGCCGGCTGCACGCGTCGCGAACTAGCGATCGGTGCTGTATACTTCGCCATCGTCCCTCCCTTTCCAGCTCCCGCAGTGTCTCGTCTCCGCGTCACCGTCGTCGTCCCGACCAGAGATGAAGAAGGCCTCATCGGCGACATCGTCGAGGAGGTGAAGCCGTTTGGCGACGAAGTGCTCGTGGTCGACGGCCACTCGCGCGATCGCACGCGCGAGATCGCCGCAGCGCATGGCGCGCGGGTCATCCTCGACGGCGGGCTGGGCAAAGGCGAAGCGCTCCGGCTGGCGCTGCGTGAAGCGGCTTGCGAGATCGTCTGCTTCATCGACGCCGACGGCTCGCACGACCCGAAGGACATCCCGGCGATGGTGGCGCCGATCCAGGCCGGTCAGGCAGACATGGTCATCGGATCACGGGGTCGTGGCGGCAGCGATGAACTGCACGGCACACTCGAACAGTTCATCCGGTACATTGGATCGCAGATCATCATGCTCGCGATCAACTACCGCTGGAACGTCCGCTTGACCGACAGCCAGAACGGATTTCGCGCGATCCGCAAAGACGTCGGATTACAGCTGGGCTTGACCTCCAACCTGACCACCATCGAGCAGGAAATGCTCATGAAGGCCCTCAAGAAAGGGTTCAAGGTCTCGGAAATCCCCAGCCACGAGTACGAGCGCCGCTGGGGCACCTCGAAGGTCGTCGTCTGGAAGCTCTGGTTCGCCTACGTCTGGTCGTTCCTGCGCAACCTCATCTGAACCGCAACCCCTTTCCGGATTACAATTTCCGTCCAATTTCGTTGCCTTTACGCTTTCCCGTCGTATATCATCTGGACCCATCACTGGTTAGTTAGTTTCCAGCGCCTTTGTTCTTCTGGAGAGGTTTCAGGATGAAGCACAGTTATTTGGTGGCGGTAGCCGTGTGCGCCACGGTGTTCGCCGTCGCGTGCGGCGACTCACCGGCCACGCCAACGTCGCCCAGCGCGTCAGCGGCCGCGAGTTCCGCAACCGTCGCGAACGGCGAGGAATTGAAGGCCACCGCTCCTCAGTTGCAATCGCCGGGTAACGGCAGCTCGCCGCCCGCGGGCGACATCACCTTCGTGATTGTCAATGCGACCTATACCGATTTCCCAGGTGGTCCGGGACGCCATCGCTTCGAACTGGTGAACAGCGCCGGCACGCAGCTCTTCCAGGGCGATACGGTCGTCGGTTCGGGGACGACAACGAGTCTCCTTCTTCCTCAGAACATCACCTTTAACCTGACACCGGATGCCACGTACCGGTGGCGCGCGAGAGCTTTCTGCATCCCCGGTGACATGAACTGCGGAGACACGACAATTGGGCGTGTCGGCCCATGGTCCGCGTTTTTTAGCTTCGTCGCACCGAACTTCCTCGGCTACAACGTCGCGGTCGCCGGCGGTGGCGAACTCTACGATCCGCTCCTGACCGAGGCGACCGTCGGCGACCGGCACGGCCCCATGCACTACGTGCCGGGCAAGGGGTACCAGCTCGATAGCCGAGAGAGTTGGATTGAGTACGTGATGAAGGACACGTGCCGGCAGTGCGAATTCTCGGCAATCCTGAACAACATCCACTCCGTCAGCGCTACCGAGGATCCCAAGGACTCGGTCATTTCGGCAAAAGTCGGCCGGGCCAACGAGGGCGCGTTCAACGACAACGCCTATCGGCTCTCGGTCGACAAGCGCGGCAACAACGCGGTCGCCTGGCGCTTCATCACGGGCGACACAGGCAACTACATCGAAACGCTCGGCAGTGGCGAACGCCCGGTCGTCAACTTCCGCTCAGCCAATCAGTACTTCGTCGAGGCCAAGTGGCGTAACCAGCAGTTCACCGTCACCTATCGGGAAAACGGCCCGACCGGCGCGATCATGTATCAGGGCGGCAAACCGTACGGCAGGGAGTACCGGCCGAACCCACTGGTGGCGTATGCCGGCCGGCCGTGGCTCGGCGGGCAGCGCGGCGAGCCGTCGACCGTCGAGGGCATGATCATCCGGCAGATCTGGTTTTCGCCGAATCCGCGTCCGTCGTTCGCCAACCGCTAGGACACGAACCGGCAGAAACACAAAGGGCCAGACCCCTCGCGGGGTCTGGCCCTTTTCGTTTTCGCAGCTGCTGCAGGTCTGGAGGACCACATCCGCCCGCGCGGCAATTGACAACCGCCAACGCGCGCCTCTATCCTGCGAGAGTCATGCGCTCGCGAGTCTGCGCCCTGATGTTGATCATCCTGGCGCTCCTGCCGTTCGCCGATCCGTTTTCCACCTGCGCGCCGGGCGATCTGGCCGGTCGGCGCCATGGCGCGGCCGAGCGCTCGGACGCCCTCGCAGGCTCCATTCCTCAGGTTTCCTTCGCGCTGAACCCGGTTTCGGAAACCGGCGTCGCACTCCACCGCAAGTTCTTTCAGCCGATGATGCTCGCAGAGCCGGTCTTTCGAGCATCGCGAGCCAACACCGTTCTCTTGTACGTCGTCCCACAGCCGTCGCTCGATGGCGGGCGCACGTTCCTCCTCCTGAGCCTGCGGATCTAGTTCTAGGGTCCACGCCAGACCATCGATTTCTCTCCAGTGTGCCGAACGGCATCACCGTGTCGGCACGCGTGGGCATGCAGCTGTCTTTGCATGTCAGCGGTTCGTCAGGGCCTTGATAGTCGCGCCGACCTTCGCGAGGTTTCATGACGTGAGCCATTACCCGATCGACTCAGCGCCCGCGCGTCGTGACATCGCGTTCGTGCATCCACCCGACCTCAGCCGGGAGATCTATCTCGAGGTCTTGTCGACGGCAGAATATCGACTCGCCGCGCTGGACACGCCAGAGGAAGGACTCGCGTGGTTGGATGCGGGCCATCGGCCGTCGCTCGTCGTCGTCGATCTGCTGCCACGGCAGGACTCCGCTTGGGCGCTCATCGACCGGCTGCGCCAGGATATGCCGGAGATCCCGGTGGTCATCCTGACGTCATTGATTCGCCCCGATGGACGCTATCGTAGGCGGGCGCGCGGTTGCGGCGTGGCGGCATTCGTGGCGAAGCCGTGCAGCTTGGGACAACTGGCGGACATCATCAGGCGGGTGCTGGCAGGGGAACGTCAGATCGAAAGTGTGCGCTACACCGAAACCGTCTGACCGTGGCAGTGGCGACGCCCAACCATGACCGTTGCTGAATCTCTCGCCGCTTTTCCGCGGCCACTGTCCGAGTACGCGCCGGCGCTCGACGCCACTGTCGTCGACGTGCTGCTCTCTCGTGTCCGGGCCGAGCCGTTCAATGCGGTTGCCACCGTCATCTTTCTCCTGGCGATCGCCCACACGTTTGCTGCGGCACGTTTCACGGCGCTGGCCCATCGGCTTCAGCACGAACATGACGAGCGGCGCCATCACCAGGGACGCGCGGCCGTTCCAAGTGTGCGTGCCGAACTCGTGCACTTCCTGGGCGAAATTGAAGTCGTGTTCGGCCTGTGGGCCGTGGTCTTGCTGCTCGCGATTGCCGCCTACGCCGGGTGGGGGACGGCCCAGCACTATCTGAGTGGGACGGTCAACTACACCGAGGCCGTCTTCGTGGTCGTGATCATGGCACTTGCGTCGACGCGGCCGATCATCGCGTTCGCTGAGTCGGCCATGCGCCGCGTCGCCAATGCCGCCGGCGGGACGCCCGCCTCGTGGTGGGCGACCATCCTGATCATCGGGCCGATGCTGGGGTCACTGATCACCGAGCCGGCCGCGATGACGATTTGCGCGCTGTTACTGGCGCGTCAGTTCTACGATCTGCAGCCGAGCCTGCGATTGAAATACGCGACGCTCGGCCTCCTCTTCGTCAACATTTCAATCGGTGGCACCTTCACGCATTTTGCGGCTCCTCCCGTCCTGATGGTCGCACGGCCATGGAACTGGAACTTTCTCTTCATGCTCGGCCACTTCGGGTGGCGCGCCGCACTCGCCATCATCGGAGCGACGCTCTTCTACTTCGTTGTCTTCCGCGGCGAGTTGCGCTCATTGAGGGGTCGCCCCCCGGTGGTCGATGTCGAGCAGCCGGATGAAGAGGCGCCGGGTCAGCCTCTGCTCCCGATCCCCGGCTGGCTCACCGTCGTCCATCTGTGCTTCATGGCATGGACCGTCGTGAACGCGCACCATCCCGCGTTGTTCGTGGGAGGCTTCTTGTTCTTTCTCGGCTTTGCTCGAGCGACGGCCGCCTATCAAAGCCGAGTCGAGCTGAGGACGCCGCTGCTCGTGGGCTTCTTCCTGGCGGGCCTCGTGATTCACGGCGGCTTGCAGGGATGGTGGATTGCGCCGGTGCTCGCGAGCCTGCCAGAAACCCCGCTCTTTCTCGGTTCGACGCTGCTGACGGCGTTCAACGACAACGCGCTCATCACCTATTTGTCGACGCTCGTACCGAACCTCGAGCCGCAACTCAAGCTGGCCGTCGTCCAGGGGGCGGTGACCGGCGGCGGCCTCACGGTCATCGCCAATGCACCGAATCCGGCCGGACAGGCGCTGTTAAGTCGCTTCTTCGGAGGCGCGATCTCGCCCCTTGGCCTGGCACTGGGAGCGCTCATCCCCACGATGCTCGCCTCCCTGGCCTTTCGATTCCTGTAAGCGCAGGACGTTACGCGCTCGACCTATCCCCTTCGCTAGATTGATTGCCCCGGATCTGCGGCTTACGCTTCGCGCAGATATGGGCTCTGGCTCGCCGTTACACCGCTGGTTTCGGTGGCTCGGCTGGATGACCGTGCTCTGGATCGTCGTGTTCTGGCGCCTCGGCTATCCGAGCCTGCTCGATCCCGACGAGGCGCACTACGCTCAACTGACGCGCGAAATGATGCGGACCCACCAATGGATGGTGCCGCTGCTCGACGGTGCGCCGTTCATCGACAAGCCCGTGCTGTTCCACTGGCTGCAGGCAGCGTTCGTCACGCTTCTGGGACCCTCCGAGTTTGCCTTCCGACTCCCCAGCGCGCTGGCGGCCGTGGGACTGATTGCCACGACACGATGGATCGGCGCCCGCCTCTTCGGTGCGAAGGTCGGGGATCTGTCGGCGCTGATGTTTGCGACGCTGCCGCTGACCTTTGCGCTGTCAAGCGTCGCCGTCTTCGACATGCTGTATGTGACGTTCCTGTTCGTGGGGGTCGCCTGCCTGCTGATCGCGGCGTTTCGCGGGCCCAGCCGATTGCAGTACGTCGGTTTTGCGCTCGTGGCATTGGCGGTGATGACGAAGGGACCGGTGGCACTGGCCCTCTTGACGCTGTTCGTCGTGGCAGCGGTCACCGTCGATCGACGCGCGCGCGATCCTCTGTCACAACTGCACTGGGTTCGTGGCCTGGCGGTCATCAGCCTCGTCGCCGCGCCATGGTTTCTCTGGATGTGGATCCATTTCGGGAACCAGTTCACTCGCGACTACCTGGTCGTCGGCAATCTCTGGTACTTCACCAACCCCGCCACGATGTCGAATCGGAGCGGCGGCTTCGGCTTCTACGCCCGCGCGTTTTTCGCCGGATTTTTCCCGTGGAGCCTCGTGACCCTCGGCGGCGGCCTCGACAGCCTGCGCCAGTGGCGCAACGGCTCGCCGGCGCCGCCGGAGCGCATCCTGTTGTGGATTTGGGTTGGCGTCGTCGTCGCGTTTTTCAGCGCCGCCGGATTCAAAGTCGACTACTACATCTTCCCGGCTGCGCCCGCCTGCTGCATCCTGGCGGCGGTGTTCTGGGTGCGCGCCGCGTCTGCCGGCAACTGGCGCTGGACAGGTGCCGCTCTGGCAACGATCGCGACCGTCCTCGTCGTTGCGGGTGGCATTTCGGCGTTCGTCCTGCTCGATCTCAATCTGGGCCTGACCACTGCCGCGCTGCTCCTCCCCCTGGCGCTTACGATTGGCGGCGCGCTGCTCGCGATAGAGATCGCTGAGCACCAGTGGCAGACGCCGGCCACCATCTCGGTCCCGCTCGTGACACTTCTCGCCAGCTACACCCTCGTCGTTCAGCTCGGATTTCCGGTGATCGAGCGATCCCGGCCTACCGCGCCGGTCGGGCGCTGGATTACGGCACACACCGCCGCGGACGCTGTGGTCGGCGAGTACGGCCTCGACGACTGGCGCGCGAGCATTCGTTACTACACGGACCGGCGAATTGCTCATCTCCGCGATCCCGACGATCTACGACGGTTCATCAGTGGTGAGCAGATGACGTATGTGCTGATGCTCCGCCAAGACTTCGAAGCGCTGCGTGAAAACGGCCTACGCATCGAGGCGCTGATTCACCGGCCGGCGATCGTCGGCCGGACCGGACGATTCCTTCGCCGCCAGGTGTGGGGGGAACTCCTGGTCGTGGGAAAGATGGACCCGAACGGGACGACGGCGCTCAACTTTCCACTTCGAACGAGTCCACGCTGAGGGCCCTGGCCCCCCGGAGCAACCGACCCCGGACGAGAATGCGTTTACCAAACAGCGATTCGTCGTGGATCAACCGTGACGAAAGCCGTTGTTCGACCAAATTCAGAATGACCCCGTCGGCGGTGAAGATCGCTCCGTGATGACCGATCCGCTGGCAGCTCGACGCGATACCGTAGCGGTGCGACAGTTCACAATCCCGGCACAGGAGCGTGCCCGTAATGACGACGGCGCTGCTGTCGTCGACGCCGACGGCCAGTCGGTCCAGGGTGTTGGCCGCTTTCGCATTCACGGCTCGGCCCCCGCCCATCGCCACTACCACTACCACCACAAAGGCGAATGCGACGGCAGCGACAACGCCTGCTGCCACACGTGGCGCTGGAACTCGACGCCACAACGGGGTCACCGCTCGCACCACTCGAGGCTCGAGCTCAGATGGGACGGCCACGGCGTCCGCCAACCGTCTCAACGACTGGCGCACGTCCAGCCTCTGTGCGACCGCTCGACTGCACGACGCGCAGCTTCGCCGGTGGGCATCGGCTGCGCGAGTGTCCTCGGTCGACAGTGCGCCGTCCACGTAAGGGTCGATCCATTCCTGAAACTGTTCGCAGTTGATCATCATGATCTTCAGCCTTACCGCTTGACGATTCGCAACGTCGAATCATGGACCGGCGACCGCTCACCGAGCAGACGCGCGAGCATCCGACGCCCCCGGCTGATGCGTGACATCACCGTTCCCATTGGGCAATCCAAGGTGGCGGCGATCTCGTGGTAGGTGAGTTCCTCGACGTCCGCCAACCACACGGCCCAGCGAAAGGCCTCCGGCAACTGTTGCAGAGCCGACCGCATGTCAAAGGACAGTTCGGTCCGCTCAGGCTCCCAGGCATACCCCGGCTCGGAGACGATATCTTCGAGGTCGGCGACCAGGAGCTCGCGCCTTCTCTTTCGCCACTCCGAGATCCACGCATTGTGAAGAATTCGAAAGAGCCAGGCGCGACAATTCGTCCGCGGATCGAACTGACGAAAGTGCGTCCACGCGAGAAGAAATGTCTCCTGGGTGAGGTCGTCCGCGCGGTCAGGACCGCCAACGTGGTAGGCGAGCCGGTATACCGCCGCGAGGTGCGGGAGGGCGAGCTCTTTGAACTGACGGGCGCTGCGCATAAGACGGCGCGAGGGTCCGCGCGCGGACCCTCGCCGGATGGTCACTGCATTTTGATAGTGGTCACGGCAATGGTGTCGCCCTTGACGGTACCGTCGACGGCAACTTTCCAGTCTTTGTCGTGGTTGGTGTTCTTGATCAGATTGAGGGCAAGCTCGTTGCCCTTGGCATCGAACTTCAACACCTTCTTGTCGGCGGTGACGAGACTGTAACCACTTTTCACGCAGCCGTCCATCAGCAGGCACTTCTTGTCATGAGACTCGGTGTAGCCCGCCTCAGTCGCGTGATGCGACGAGCACGCGATGTCCATCAACGTGCCGCGCACCGGTTCCGCTTGAGCTGCCGCTCCAGCAGCGAGGCCGACCACAATAGCGGCCACCCCTGCGAACCCCAGAAATCGCTTCATACCATCCTCCTCGACTGACGGTTGCCGCCAGCCCTTGAAGAACGTCGCGGAGGCACGGAATATTCCCGCCGTTCGTCCGTAGTCCCAGGAATATTTCTCACGGTTCCCGCGTTACAGGTAGGATGGCCAAGAGGTACAGCTCAGTTGGGGAGCCCATGAAGAAGCACCGAGTGTTCTCTGCCGCCCGGTCCACTGTACTGATCGTCGGATTATGGGTGGGACTCACTCCCGCCGGAGTACGCGGGCAAGCCATTCCCTCACCAGATGTCCGTACGCTGGGACCGCAGGTTGGAACACGCGTGCCGGACTTCACACTGATGGACCAGGCTCAGCGTCCACGGTCGCTCCAATCGCTCATGGGAAAACGCGGCGTCATGCTCGTGTTCTCTCGATCGGCCGATTGGTGTCCCTACTGCAAGACACAGCTCCTGGAAATGCAGTCGAGGCGATCGCAACTGGAACGTCAGGGGTTCGGCGTCGCGGCCATCACGTACGATCCAGTGCCGATCCTGGCCGATTTTGCGAGGCGACGTGGGATTGATTTCCCCCTGCTCTCGGACCCACAGTCGCGCACCATCAGGCGCTTCGGGATCCTGAACACGACGATCCCGGAGAGCAACACGCAATCTTACGGAATCCCATTCCCTGGGACGTTCATGCTGAATCGCGAGGGCGTTGTCACGTCTCGCTACTTCGAACCGGCCTATCAGGAACGGAATACCGTCGCGAGCGTCCTGGCCAGACTCGGCAACGATGTCGACGCGCCGATGTCACGAATCTCGTCGCCGCAACTCGAAATCGTCTCGTACGTGACGGACCAGGTCGTTGCCCCCGGCACGCACTTTTCGATCGTGCTCGACGTTCGACCGGCGGCAGGTGTCCACGTGTACGCACCAGGTGTATCCGGGTACAAGGCGTTCGCGTTGGCGATTCAGCCGACGAATGGACTCCTCGTCCGCAATGCCGACTACCCGCCGTCTGAAATCTATCTCTTCAAGCCGTTGAACGAACGTGTTCCGGTCTTCAAACGCCCTTTCCGCCTCGTTCAGGATCTGGCCATCGACGCTTCGCCGCAAGGACAAGCTGCCTTGAGGAACGGCTCGTCTTTGACCATCGCCGGCGTCCTGACGTATCAAGCCTGCGACGATCGAGTCTGCTTCACGCCGCAGTCCGTGCCACTCACATGGACGGTGACGCTTCGACCGCTTGATCGAGAACGCGTGAAGCCATGACCCTGGACCAGAACATTTGTTGAGGTTGGGGCGATCGCGGTGTTCGCGCCCGAGTTGTCGCTCCACTGCCGAGACCGCGCCGTCACGATGGGCGATCGAACGACTCGACGATCCGTCGTGCGATGTCTCGTCCGCCCTCGCGCGGCGCGCTGGCATCGTACAACGCGAACGTGCGCCTGGTCTCTTCAACGCGGGCAATGAGATCACGTGCTTCGTCGAAGGACGACGGATCCCTGGCGAAGGAGAGACTACCTGAGTGGATCCGGCCGGTTCGCAGCGCAGCTGGAACTCGCCGATGGCAGGCGCACGCCGCTGAGCTGGAGACCAGGCCGCAATGTCCGCGGGTGAACGCCATGACGCGCTCCCGGGCCTGCTGTAAACGCTTGCGAAACAGAGCCGGCGCAATCTCCAGCGCCTCGGCCGCTTCCGGACTCGGCAGCTCGAAGATCTCTCCGAGCACGTAGGCGAGACGATGCGGCCGATCCAGGCACTGGAGCATCGCGAGCGTGCAGCCAATCTTCACTTCTTCGACCAGAACGGAACGCTCGCTTGCGAGTGGTCCAGCGTCCGAAAGACCGCTGGCGAGATCGTCGGCGAAGGTTTCGAACGTGAGGTTCATGCGTTCGACTGGACTCTTCTTGAGATCCAGAATGTAGTTGACGGCGATCCGATACACCCAGGTTCGCAGCTGGCTCCGGAAGTCGAACTGCCCCAGCCGGGTCACGACGCGAATGAGGATCTCCTGCGTCGCGTCCTCGGCGTCTTCGCGGTTCCACAACATCCGGATCGCGAGGCCGTACACATGGCTTTGCAGCTGCGTCACCAGACGGTCGAGGGCGTGCCGGTTCCCGTCGACCGCCTGGCGAGCCAGTGCTTCGAGGGTTTCGGTCGTCATGGCTCCAGCAGCCTCTTCAGCGTCGAGAGTTCCGATCGCAGCGTCACCCGCTGCGCCTCGAGGGCGCCTTCGACGCGTTCGAGGCTGACGGGCGGCGCGTGCAGCACGAACGAGTAGATGCAGGTGGACCGGGTCGTCTCCGTCACGCGGGACTGGGCGACGCCCACAGCACCGTCCGGAAACACCATGCGCCAATCGACGGTGCCGCAGTGCGCGTCCGCACGCACGTCCAGCCGCACATCCACTGAGCCGGCCGGTGTCGCGAGGCGCGCCTCGCCGTCTCGGACGGACGTGAACGCGTGCGCCCAGCGCGGCAGGTTCTCGGGATTGCGAATGAACTCGAAGACTGTTTCGCGCGGCGCGTGGATCTCGATCCCCTGCACATCGAACAACTGCATGTCGCCCTCCTCAGTAAGGCCGTTATCCCAGGCCTCACATTGCTTGGACGACGATGGGCGCTTCAGTGTGAATGAACTGGAGCGGTGCGCCAAAAGGGCAAGGAACGGGCAGGCATCGGACCCTACGACGCGCTGTCAGACCGGCACCACGCCAGGGTCTTGTCGAGCCCCTCGACGAACTCGACCGTCGGTTTGTAGCCGAGCAGGCGGTGCGCCTTGTCGATGTCGGCCTGTGAATCGCGCACGTCGCCGGCACGGACCTCTTCGTAGATCGGCTCGATCGACGTGCCCATCAGTTCGTTCATCGTCCGCAGCAGCTCGTTGAGCGAGATGCGGCCGCCGGTCGCCACGTTGATCACTTCCCCGCCCACATTCGGCGCCTGGCACGCCTTGAGGACGCCGTCGACGACGTTGGCGACGTAGGTGAAGTCGCGCGTCTGCTCGCCGTCGCCGTAAATCGTCGGCCGGCGGCCGGCGATGAGTGCCGTGGCGAAGAGCGAAATGACCCCCGAGTAGGGCGACCCGGGATCCTGACGCGGACCGAAGACGTTGAAGTAGCGAGTCGTCACGGTTTCGAACCCGTAGAGCTCGGTGAACATCTGGCAGTACTGCTCCGCCACCAGCTTCTGCAAGGCGTAGGGCGACAGCGGATTGGTCGCCATGTCTTCGCGCTTGGGCAGCGTCGGCGTGTTGCCGTACGCGGATGACGAACCGGCGTAGACGAGCCGCTTGACGCCGGCGTCGCGCGCGGCGACGAGCAGATTCAGCGAGCCGTCGATGTTCGCGCGATTGGACGTGATCGGATCCTTGACCGACCGCGGCACGGACGGAATCGCCGCCTGATGAAGAACGTAGTCGACGCCCTTCACCGCATGCTGGCATGCGGCCAGATCCGCGACGTCGCCTTCCTGGAATTCAACGCCGCGAATGTGTTCGAGATTGCGGCGCTTGCCGCTGATCAGGCTGTCGAGCACGCGGACGTGCTGGCCGCGCCGGACGAGTTCCTCGGCAAGATGCGAGCCGATGAAGCCCGCGCCGCCGGTAATGAGATATGTAGCCACGAGGTCAGTTGGTTGGAAAACCCGCGCGCGGCAGGCCCGGAATGACCTTCAACGCGTTCTGGTAATAGAGCTTCTTGAGCACGGGATCGGGCAGGCCGATGCCGTACAGCTTCCAGAACGCGTGATAGTCCCGGTAGTAGTCGAAGTATTCGTCGTTGGTTTCAAACACCCGCCAGAAATACGGATACTCGTCGGGCTGATAGCTGTCCTTCCCGAACAGGATGCGATCCTGGTACTTCACGAAGAAATCGTGGGCCGTGCGCGGCTGGCGGCCGATGTCGTAGAGCACCGCGCCGACCTCGGTGTACAGCTTCGGGAAGCGATCGAACATCCGGCCGAGACGCCCGAGGTCCTGCGCGTGCCAGCCCATGTGCGCGATGATCCAGGTCGTGTTGGGATGACGCGCGAAGAGGCGGTCGCGCTCGGCCATGAGCTCTTCGAAGTCGGGGAACCGCGTGCGATCCTGATACCGGCGATCGCGGTACAAGGCCAGCTCGAGCCACCGTTCGTTGTTGTAGTCGAGCGGCTTGAAGAACTCGGACGGGTCGGCGACGTGCAGGAAGACCGGAATGTTGAGCGCGGCGGCCTTCTGCCACACCGGATCGAGTTCCGGATCGTCCAGTTTGAGCCGGCTGCCATCGGCCTTGCGGATCGTCAGACCGAAACTCTTCATGATCTCGCCGACGCCGAGCGCGCCCGCCTTGACGTCCGCCTCGAGCTGCGCGGCGATCTTCTGGCCCGAACCCGGGCCCACGCCGCGCAAATCGAGCGACGTGAACATCACCATCCGATCCTTGTAGCGGCTGGCGCGGATCGCGTCGAGCGACGGCTTGATGCGATCGCTCGGATTCGCGTTCGCATTCACCATCACCTGCAGGTTCAGCGGCGACATCGAATCGCCCACCAGGTTCACCGCCTCCGGTCCGTTCAGCGGCGGCGGATGGCCGTGCACGTCGACGACGGGAAACTTCGCCCGCGGCACCGGATGCTGCGGTACCACCAGCGTCGACCGCGGCTTGTAGTCGCGGATGCTCGGGGCCGGAAACTCCGGCTCGCGCCCTTCCGCCGGCCGCGGCCGGATCTGACCAGGCGGCAGCTGCTGCGCGGTTGCGGTCGGGACAGGCTTCAGCCTGTCCGACCCGTACAGCGACAGCAGGGCGAGAGCGGCGATGACGGGAACCGTGCGGGTCATAGAGTTGAAAAAGTGTCGCAGCGCGCCGTAAGCCGAATTCTGTTCCCTTCGACTCCCCTTCGGCGGCCGCAAAATGCGCGGACGCCGAAGGGTCGCTCAGGGCGACGATCATTCCTCTAGCTCCGTCATTGCTGACGGAATCAAGCGACCTACCCGGAGACTCTGCAGACGGGCCGTCTGCTGCGGCGAACCGCGGGCCCCCTTATTTGGTCTTGCTCCGTGCGGGGTTTTGCCTGCCACCCGTGTTGCCACGGGCGCGGTGCGCTCTTACCGCACCTTTTCACCCTTACCCTTCGACTCGCGGTCCGCTCTCGCGTCCCGCTCGCTCAGGGCGGTATATTTTCTGTGCCACTGTCCTTCGGGTTGCCCCGACCGGGCGTTACCCGGCGCACTGCCCAACGGAGTTCGGACTTTCCTCCCGCCTTCGCGCTCGGTGCATCACACGGTTTGGGGTCGGACACCGGAACGGGTTCAGACGCCGGGTGTCTGACCCCGAACCGTACGATCCACCGAGCGCAAAGGCGGACGATCGTCTGGCTTGCTGCGACGGCCTATTCTACTACCCGTCGGTTTCCTGCGAGATTTGGTACTGCTCGAGTTTCTTGTACAAGTTGCTGCGCGGGGTGTCGATCACTTCCGCGGTCTTCGAGATGTTCCACGCATTCTCGCGCAGCTTCGCCACCAGATAGGCACGCTCCGAGGTGTCCTTGAATTCCCTCAGCGTCCCGGCCCGGCCCGCGTCCGCGTCCGCGCCAGCCGGGCGGACGCTCGCGGCTCCGGTGCTGCCGCCGCCCCCGGACCGCACCGACTCCGGCAGGTCCGCCGCCTCGATGGTGTCGCCCGCGGTCATGATGATCAGCCGTTCAACGGTGTTGCGCAGCTCGCGGATGTTGCCCTTCCAGCGGTAGCGCTGCAACGCCTCGAGCGCCGCGTGCGCAATGCGCTTCGGCCGCATGTTGTTCTCGCGGCTGAAGTGCTCCATGTAATGGCGCACCAGCTGCGGCACGTCCTCGGGCCGTTCGCGAAGCGGCGGCACGTAGATCGGAATCACCGCGAGCCGGAAATAGAGGTCCTCGCGAAACGTCCCCTTCTCGATGGCCTCCTCGAGATTCTTGTTGGTCGCGGCGATCACGCGGACATCGACTTTGATCGTCCGCGCCGACCCGAGCCGTTCGACCTCGCCCTCCTGCAGCACGCGCAGCACCTTGGCCTGCGTCTTGGCGCTCATGTCGCCGACTTCGTCCAGAAAGATGGTGCCCTTGTCGGCCTGTTCGAACTTGCCCACCTGCTTCTCGGTCGCGCCGGTGAACGACCCCTTCTCGTGGCCGAACAGTTCCGATTCGATCAGCTCTTCGGGGATCGCCGCGCAGTTGACCTGGACGAAGCGCTCGCGGCTGCGCAGGCTGTTGCGGTGAATCGTCCGCGCCACGAGTTCCTTGCCGACACCGCTCTCGCCCTGAATCAGGACCGTCGCGTTCGTCGGCGCCGCCCGGCTGATCGACGCCGTCACCTGCCGCAAGGCTGGACTGTCGCCGATCATCTGATGCCGAACCTCGACCGCCTTCTTGAGCGTGCGGTTCTCGTCGCGCAGCCGCCGCTGATCGAGCGCGTTCCGCAGGCTGACGAGCACGCGGTCGCTGGCAAACGGCTTTTCGATGAAGTCGAACGCCCCCTTCTTCGTCGCCTCGACGGCCGTGCTGATCGTGCCGTGCCCGGACACCACGACGACCGGCAGCGCCTCGTTCATCGCGCGGAGACGATCGAGCACTTCGAGGCCGTCCATCCCCGGCATCTTGACGTCGAGCAGAATCAGGTCCGGCCCCTCGCGCTCGGCCAGCGCCAGCCCTTCCTGTCCGGTCGCGGCGCCGATGACTTCGTACCCTTCGTACTCGAGCGTCATCTTCAGCGAATCGCGAATGGCCGCTTCGTCGTCGATGATCAGAATGCGCGATTTGGGCATTGATTAAGGGCGGAGGTCAAAGGGCAACAGGGGGCAAAGGGCGGAGGTGAAAACGCGCGGGTCAAGGACGCTCTTCCACTCGCACGGTCTTGATCTGGCGTGACAACGTCGCGGGATTGTAGATGTACAGCGTGACGATGTCGCCGGTCTTGACCTCACGCACGGCACGTCGATACTCGGTGAAGCTCTCCACTGCCCGTCGATCCACTTCGAGGAGGACGGTCCCGCGCTGGATCTCGGCGTCGGCTGAAACGCTCGCCGGTTCGACCCGCGCGATGAGCACGCCACGCGTGGACCCCGGTAGCCGGTAGCGGTTGAACGCGGCGGCGTCGAGGTCGCGCACGGTCAGACCGAGCCGGTCCTCCTCCGTCGCGCCGCGCGACGCCGGCAGTGCCGCCGGCGCCGCGGCCGTCGGTTCGACCCGTCCCGGACGCTCAGAGAGTCGCGCGGTCAGCGTCAGCTCGCGGCCGTCGCGCAGCACCTTCAACGTCACCGCGGTCCCCGGCGTCCGCGCCGCCACCGCCCGCGTCAACTGGTCGTCGTCGGCCGCTTCGGCGCCGTCGATCGCCTGAACCAGATCGTAGGCCTGAAGGCCGATGCGATCGGCCGGCGAACCAGCCGTCACGTCCTGCACGAGCGCGCCGCGTGAGGTCGGCAAATCCAGCGCCTCCTGCAGATCCGCGTCCACGTCGCGCACCGTCACGCCGAGATAGCCGCGCGCCACCCGGCCGTTCTTGCGCAGCTGCGGCAGGATCGCCGACGCACCGTTGATCGGCACCGCGAAACCGATGTTGCTGGCCCGCGAACTCACCGCCGCATTGATGCCGATCACTTCACCGCGGGCGTTGATCAGCGGTCCGCCGCTGTTGCCGAAATTGATCGCCGCGTCGGTCTGGATGTAGTTGTCGAGGCTCGCGTCGAAGAGCTTCCGTCCCAGATAGCTGACGACGCCGACGGTGACGGTGTGTTCGTAGCCGAGCGGGTTGCCGATCGCGCAGACCCACTCGCCCATCCGCAGCAGCGACGAGTCGCCCAGTGGCGCGACCGGCAGCCCGTGCAGGTCGTCCACTTTGATCAACGCGATGTCGGTGTCGGGATCGGTGCCGACGACCCGCGCCCGCTCCGATCGTCCGTCCGAAAACTTGACGATGATCCGATCGGCGCCGTCGATGACGTGGTGATTGGTCAGGATGCTGCCGTCGGCGTCGATGATGAAGCCGCTGCCGGCCCCGCGCCGCGGTCCGTCCCCACGGCCGCCGTCGGACGGGCGGCGCCGCGGGGACCCGCTGGCGCTGGTCGCCTCGACGTTCACCACGGCCGGGTTGATGCGCTGCACGACGTCGGCGAAGTTGACGGGCAGGCCTGCCGGCGCTGGCTCGGCCGTACGCGGTTTCACCGCGGTCAGGCGCGCCGGCGGTTCGCCGGCGGACACCCGGGCGTCTTCAATCCCGCCGGCCAGAATGGCTCCGACAAGAAATGCCACGACGGCGGCCAACGCCACGGTGACGAACGTAAAGCGTCGCGACATCAGGATCCGGATTTCATTATACGGGCGAGAAATGCGGCCTCGTCGAGGGTTTCGATCCCCAGCGCCGTGGCCTTCTCCAGCTTGCTGCCGGCGTCGCGGCCGGCCACGAGAAACGTCGTTTTCTTGCTCACCGACCCGGCGACCTTCGCGCCCAGCGCCTCGAGCGCCGCCGCGGCTTCTTCGCGCGACATCGAGTCGAGCGTCCCGGTAATCACGACCGTCTGCCCGGTCAAGGGGCCGGGGGCGTCCATCGCCGGCGCCTGGCTCGTCATGTTGACGCCCGCATCAGCCAGCCGCCGCACCAGCTCGCGGTTCTCCTGCTGATCGAAATACGCGCGAACGGACGCCGCCACCACCGGACCGATCTCCGAGGCCCCCTGAAGACGCTCGACCGGCGCCTCGATGATCGCGTCGAGCGTCCGGAACGTGCGCGCCAGCGTCGCCGCGACCTTCTCGCCGACGTGGCGAATCCCCAGGCCGTAGATCAGTCGCGACAGGTCGTTGTCCTTGCTTCGAACGATCTGCTCGACGACGTTCCGGCCGACCTTGCCGAGTTTGCGCGGCCGGGCATTTTCAGAACGCGGCTCCCGTGGAGTGACGACCAGCGCCTCGAGCTGAGGACCGGTCAGCTGATAGATGTCGGCGAAGTCGCGAATCAACTTCTGTTCGACCAGGGCGTCGATCAGCGACTCGCCCAGCCCTTCGATGTTCATCGCGCCTCGCGACGCGAAGTGGCCGAGCCCGCGCAGAATCCGCGCCGGGCACGACGTGTTCTCGCAGCGCCAGACGACCTCTTCCTCGTCGCGCTGCAGCAGACTGTCGCAAATCGGGCAGTGCGACGGCATGACGAAGGGCGTGCTGTCGTCGGGGTGCGGCAGGATCGCCTTCACGACCTTGGGAATCACGTCGCCGGCCTTTTCGATGAGCACGCGATCGCCGTCGCGCAGATCTTTCCGGGCGATGTCCTCGGCGTTGTGGAGCGTCGCCATCGAGATCGTCGAGCCGGCGAGAAATACCGGCTCGAGCACGGCGTACGGTGTGACCGCCCCGGTCCGCCCGACGTTCACCGCGATCTTCTTGAGCGTGGTCGTGGCCTGCTGTGCCGGGAACTTGAACGCGGTCGCCCAACGCGGAAACTTCGCCGTCGCGCCGAGACGTGCCCGCAACGCGAGGTCGTCGACCTTGATCACGACACCGTCGGTTTCGAACGCCAGGCTGCGCCGCTTCTCGGCCCACTCGTCACAAAACGCAATGACCTCAGTCATGCCGCGGCAGCCGCGCCAATGCGGTTCGACAGGCAGCCCCCACCGCGCCATGCTCCCGAGGATCTGCGTGTGCCCGGGGGCAGCCGCGCCGCCGTCGGTGGCATCGTCCGCGCCGGTCACCAGTTGATAGAAGAATGCGCCCAGCCCGCGCCGCGACACCAGCGCCGGGTCGAGGTTGCGCATCGTGCCCGCCGCGGCGTTGCGGGGATTGGCGAAGAGCAGGTCGCCGGCTTCCTCGCGCTCGCGGTTCATCCGGGCGAACGCCGCTTTCGGCAGAAACACCTCGCCGCGGACTTCGATCCGGCCGGCCGGCCCGTCGCTCAGCCTGAGCGGAATGCTGCGGATCGTCCGGACATTCGCCGTCACGTCTTCGCCACGCGAGCCGTCGCCGCGCGTCGCGCCGCGCACGAGCAGATGGTCCTCATAAGTCAGCGCCAGGCTCAGCCCATCGATCTTGAGTTCCGCCACATACGCGACCGGCTCCTCGCCGAGGCCCGCGCCCTTCCGCACCCGCTCGTCGAAGGCCGCGAGTTCGTCGGCGTTGTAGGCGTTGTCCAGACTCAGCATCGGCACGAGATGCTGCACGGTGGTGAACCCTTCGATCGGGCGGCCGGCGACGCGCTGCGTCGGCGAATCGGGGGCGACGAGGTCCGGGTGCGCGGCTTCGAGCGCCTCGAGTTCGTGGAGCAGGCGATCGAACTCGGCGTCGGAAATCTCGGGGTCGTTGTGGATGTAGTAGCGCTCTTCGTGGTGGCGAACCGCCCGGCGCAGTTCGCGCACGCGGTCGGCCGGGGCGCTCACCGGTCCCGCGAGAGCACGAAGTCGGGCAGCGCGAGGAGCGCATCGCGCTCGGCGCTCGGCGGAAAGAGATACAGCGGCTTCTTGGCGCGCTCCGCGAAGTCGACCGCCCGCTGATAGGCATATTCGATCGAACGGTGGCTTCGGAGCATCGCCATGATCTCGTCCCACTGTTCGTCGGTCGCCGTGCGCGTGGCGATGATGTCGCGGACGATCGCGTCGCCGCGCTCTTCGCCTTGCTGCAGCAGATGAATCAGCGGCAGCGTCATCTTCCCCTCACGGAGATCCGCCCCGACCGGCTTGCCCAGGGCCTTCAGGTCCCCGGTGAAGTCCAGGAGGTCGTCGACGAGCTGGAACGCGATCCCGAGGTTGAAGCCGTATTCCTGAAGCGCCTGCTCCTGTTCCTTGGTGATCGTGCCGAGCATCCCGCCGATCTGGGCGCTGCCGCCGAAGAGATACGCCGTCTTGCGGCGGATGATGTCGAAGTGCTCCTCTTCGGTGATGTCGGCGTCGCCGTTCTTGGTGAGCTGGTAGAGCTCCCCTTCGATCATCCGCAGCGTGACATCGCACAGCAGGCGCACGAGATCGAGCGTGTCGTGCGTGAGCGCCATGGCCATCGACTTGATGTACAGGTAGTCGCCGAGGAGCACGGTGATGTCGTTGCCCCACCGCGAATGCACGGCCATCCGCCCACGCCGCAGCTCCGAGTCGTCGATGATGTCGTCGTGAACCAGGGTCGCGGTGTGAATGAATTCGACCACCGCGGCGTACAACACCGCCCGGTCGCCCTGGTAGCCGGCGAGGCGCGCCGCCATCAGCAGCACAGCCGGCCGCACGCGCTTACCGCCGCTCGACTGGATGTAGCGGCCAATCTGCGGGATGACGGCGACCTGGGACTCGACGTGACGGACGAACTCGCGGTCCACCTGCTCGAGGTCGCCGCGGATGGGCTCGAAGATCTGCGACAGCGCCGGCGCTTTTTCCACGGTGATTGAGGGAAACTTTATCACGGCCTGAAGAGGCTGTGAAAGTTCGCCGCGGTCCGGCGGGCCACCTCGTCGACTTCGATGCCGTGGAGCGCGGCGAGCGTTGCCGCCACCAGCGGCACGAAGGCCGGCTCGTTCCGCTTGCCGCGATGCGGGACCGGGGCCAGAAAAGGACTGTCGGTCTCAATCAGCAGCCGGTCGAGCGGCACGATCCGGGCTGTCTCGCGCAAGGCCTCGGCCCGGTTGAATGTCACGATACCGGCCAGCGAGATGTAGAAGCCCAGATCCAAGCCGGCCCGTGCCAGATCGGTCGTGCCCGTAAAGCAGTGCAGCACGCCGCGGACCTGGCCCTGCCCCTCGTCGCGCAAAATCCGCACCGTATCCTCGTCGGCCTCGCGCGTGTGAACGACGAGCGGCAGATCGAGCTCCCGCGCGAGCGCCACCTGCGCGCGAAAGACCGCCTGCTGGACCGCCGGCTCGGAGTGATTGTAGTGATAGTCGAGGCCGGCCTCGCCAACGGCGCGTGCAAGCGCTGTCGCGGCGATCTGACCGCGGACGAGGGCGCCGGCCTGTTCGGGCTGCGTCGTGAATGCGTGCGCGGCGTGAGGGTGGACGCCAATCGCGGCGCGAACCGCCGGCCACATCGTGTGCAGCCGCGCGGCCTGCGCCGCCTCTTGCGCGTTTCCCGCCTCGAGGATCACCAGCACGCGCTCGAGACCGGCATGACGCGCCCGCTCGACAACGCCTTCGAGATCGGCGGCGAACACCTCGTCAGCGAGATGGCAGTGAGAATCGATCATCGAGACAGTCGCGGACGGGTGAGCGTCCACCTACCTGACGCGCGCGCCCGGCGGCAGCGGCTCTTCAAAACTGACGAGCACCGGCTTCCCGCCTTCGACGCTGCCGGCGAGCACCATGCCGTTCGACTCGATGCCCATCAGTTTGGCCGGCGCGAGATTGAACACGATCGCGATCGTCCGCCCAATCAGCGCCTCCGGCTCGTACGCCTCGGCGATGCCGGCGACAATCGTCCGCTGATCGCTGCCGGTATCGACCGACAGCTTGAGCAGCTTCTTCGACTTCGGCACGCGCTCGGCAGCCAGGACCTTTGCGACACGAAGTTCGACTTTCATGAAATCGTCGATGGTGATCTTCGCCGCCTGGCTCGCGGCCTCCGCCACGGCCGGCGCGGCGGTCGCCGGCGGTGTGGCCGGGTGACCTGCCGACGGCTGACTGGCTGGCTGCTGACTGGTTTGCTGGTGACTGGCTTGCTGATGACTGTCCGCGCTCACCGTGATCTCCTTGCGCGGCCAGAGTGGTCCATCCACCGTCAGCACGCGCTCGCCATGATTCCGCCATACCCCGTCGCGGTCGAGCCGCAGATTCGGTTCCACGCTTCCGACTCGTCGGAGTATTTCAGCGGTTGCCTCCGGCATGACCGGAGACAGCAGGACGGCGGCGACGCGCACCGCCTCCGCGCTGTCGTACAACACCTGCGTCAACTGGTCCGCGTGCGCCGGATTCTTGGCGAGCGTCCACGGCGCCGTTTCCGCGATGTATTCGTTGGTCGCGTCGATGATCCTGAAGGCCGCCGCCGGGCCTTCGTGAATCGCGAGTTGGTCCATCCCGCGCCGGTAGGCCTCGAGCGCCTCCCCCGCAACGCGCGTCAGCTTCGCCGACGGCTCGATCGCCGGGCGCAACTGGCCGGACCGGTAGCGATTCGCCATCGACGCCACACGGCTCACGAGATTCCCGAGGTTGTTGGCGAGATCGGCGTTGTAGCGTTCGTCGAACCGCTCCCATGAGAAGTCGCCGTCGCCGCCGAACGGGATCTCCTTGACGAGGTACAGCCGCAGCGCGTCGGCGCCGGAACGGTTCGCGGCTTCGATCGGATCGATGATCGTGCCGAGCGATTTGCTCATCCGCTGCCCGTTCATCGTCATGAAGCCGTGGCCGAAGACCTGCTTCGGGAGCGCGAGCTTCGCCGACATCAGCATCGCCGGCCAGATGACCGTGTGGAACCGCGTGATGTCCTTGCCGATCAGATGCAGATCAGCGGGCCACCACCGGTCAAGACGCGACGGATCGGTGCCGAGGCCGACGCCCGACGCATAGTTGATCAGCGCGTCGAACCAGACATAGGTGACGCTCGACGGATCGAACGGCAGCGGAATGCCCCACGACTGGCCGGCGCGGCTGATCGAGATGTCCTCGAGCCCGCTTTCGAGCAAGCGGAGGATTTCGTTGCGGCGGATGTCCGGCTGCACGAACTCGGGATGCGCCTCGAAGTGGTCGCGAATCGCGCGCTCGTACTTCGAGAGCCGGAAGAAATGGTTCTTCTCTTTGATCCACTGCGGATCGGTCGTCGGATGCAGCGGACAGCGGCCGTTGACGAGATCCTTTTCCTGCTTGAAGCTCTCGCAGCCGACGCAGTACCAGCCCTCGTAGGTGCTTTCGTAGATGTCGCCGGCATCGAAGACGCGCTGGATGAAGGCCGTGACGCCGGCGTGGTGACGCGGCTGGGTCGTCCGGATGAAGTCGTCGAAGGAGAGATTGAGCGCCCGCCAGGTCGCGCGAAAGACTTCCTCCATGCGATCGCAATACGCCAGCGGATCGAGCCCCTCCTCCACCGCCTTTTTGTAGACGTTCTGGGAATGCTCGTCATTCCCCATCATGAAGAACGTGTCGATCCCGCAGAGCCGCTTGTAACGCGCGATTACGTCGGCGCACACCTTCTCGTACGCGGTGCCGAGGTGGGGGCGGCTGTTGACGAAGTCGATCGCGGTCGTGAGGTAGAAGCGCGACATCAGAGTCGTCCTGTCTCCTTGAAGCTGCAGTAGCGGGCGTCGCCGAGCACCACATGATCGACGAGGTCAATCCCCATCAGGATCCCGGCGGCCTTCAACCGATCGGTCAGTTCGACGTCCTCCGGACTCGGGCTCGGATCGCCGGACGGATGATTATGGAACGCCACAATCGCGGCCGCCGCGCCGAGCATCGCTTCCCGATAGACGTCGCGCGGCTGCACGATGGTGACGTTCAGCGTCCCGGTGGCAATCAACGTCGTCCGCAGGACGCGATGCTTGGAGTCCAGGAGCACGATGCCGAACTGCTCGATCGGCCGGGCCCCGAAGCGCGGCAGCAGGTACAACGCCGCGTCGCGCGGTGTCCGCAGCTGCAACCGCGCGCTTGGTGCCATCGTGAGCGTTCGCCGGCCGAGTTCGAGGGCGCCGACAATCTGCGCCGCCTTGGCGGGTCCGACACCGGCGATACGGGCCAGTTCGCCGGCTGACGATCGCGCGAGACCATGGAGACCGCCGTGCCGGCCGAGGACATCGTTCGCCACCGCCAACGCATCGGCGCCGCGTCCCCCGCTGCCGACGACCAGCGCCACGAGTTCGTTGTCGCCGAGCGCGGCAGCGCCGTGGCGGAGCAGCTTTTCTCGAGGACGATCGTCGGGCGACAGCTGTTTCATCGTACTACACGGCCCCGGGAACGCGCGTATACTTCGGAAGATGTCGTTGCGCGCGCGGTCACTGTCTTCGCTCCGTTTTGTTGTCCTCGTGCTCGTCGCCTTTGTCGCTGCCTGCGGCGGCGAACCGCCCAACAAGGAAATCCAGCAGGCGCGGACGGCGCTCGAGGCCGCGGTGGCCGCCGGCGCCGATCATTGGGCGGCCGAGGAACTGAACGCGGCGCAGGAAGCGCTGAAGCGCGCCGACGCTGCGGTCAATGATCGCGACTATCGTCTCGCCTTGAACCATGCCCTCGACAGCCTGGAGCGCGCCCAGGGTGCGCGTGCGGAAGCCACCAGCAGAAAGAACGCCGCGCGCGACCAGGCCGACCGCGCGATCGGCGCCGCGACTGCGGCACTGACCGCCATGGCGGCCAGAATCAAGACCCTCGAACCGAAGACGCCCGCACGAAGTCTCGCCCCTGCCCGTACCGCGCTCACCTCCGCCGAGCAGCAGGTGCAAGAAGCGCGCGCAGCATTCGGACGCGGCGAGTGGCAGGCGGCCGGGACCGCCACGGCGGCGGCCATGCAGGCGTTGACTGCCGCCAACTCAGAACTCGACGCGCTGTCGCCCGCTCCCAAGCCGAGAAAGCGCTAACGCCCCTGCCAAAATCTGCCGTCGTCCGGCAGATCGCCCGTGAAATTTCTGGCAAGGAACCAGCTTGCAACCTGGCACCAACCTGGCTCCGGGCTGGCTCCGACCCGGTTCCAAGCTGACCCTAACGCGGAAGCGGGCGGAGCCACTGGCCGTCGCACAGCACTTCGGCCCAGCCGGTCAGATACACGCCGTCGTCCAACCACTCGACGAGTTGGGTTCCGCCGGGCGCGATGACGTCGGCGCGGCGCAACGCCCCGCCGAAGGACGCCGCGGCTACCAGCGACGCGCACGAGCCCGTGCCAGAGGACTGCGATGGTCCTACGCCACGCTCCCAGATCCGGATCCGTACGCGATCCGGGGCCTCGACGTGCACGAACTCGATGTTCGTACCCTCAGGAAAGTCCGCGTGCCACTCGAGCGCCGCCCCGATCCGCTCGAACCGCACATCGTCGGGCAGCGTCCCGAGAATCAGCAACTGCGGATTCCCGATGTTCAGCACGACCGCCTCGATCGCCTCGTCTGTGACGCGGACCTGGGTCCGGCGGATTCCGGTCGGCACGCCCATCGACGCCCGGAACGTCTGACGCGTGCCGTCCTGCGCCGTTCGGACCAGCGTCTTGACGCCGCCTTCTGTCTCAATCGTCAACTGGAGGTGCGGCGAGCCGTCATGCCGCGCGATGAGCGCCGCCAGACCGCGCACGCCGTTGCCCGACACCTCGGCGCGGCTGCCGTCGGCGTTGAAGAGAGTCATCGCCGCCCCGCCGGGGTGCTGACGGTAGGCAATGAGTCCGTCGGCGCCGATGCCGGTATGGCGCTCGCACATGGCCCGCGCGAGTTCGGGCAGCCGGACGCCCTCGACATCCTGCTGGCGAACGTAGAGAAAGTCGTTGCCGTAGGCGTGCGCTTTGGCGAAAGGCGTCATTTGCGGCAGAACGCGAGCAGGTGCCAACCGAAGCGGCTGACGAGCGCTTTCGGGAGCAGATTGAACGTGCCGACGAAGACACCGTTGTAGACCGCGCCCTTCCAGCCGCCGTGCAGGCGCGATTTGACGGGAAAGCGCTCCGGCACGATGCGGACGTCGGCGAAACCGCGCAACAGCCGGCGAAACTCACCGATGCTGTATTTGAGCAGCACGGGAGCGTCGTCGTGCTCGAGACCGACCTTCATCAGCTTCGACAACGCATTCAGCCACGACACCCGGTTGTACACCTGAAAGATCGCCAGCCCGCCCGGCTTCAACACCCGCCGGCATTCGTCGACGAGCCGCTGCGGATCGGCGGTGTATTGCACGACGCCGTGCGCGTAGACCAGATCGAACTCGGCGTCGGGAAACGGCATCCGTTCGCCGTTGCCGACGACGAACTCCCCCTGGAGGCCCTGCTGCGCGAAGTTGGCTTTCGCGAGATCGATCGCCGAACTCGTCAGGTCGATGCCGGTAGCCTTCGCCCCGCCCTTGGCGAAGCGCGCGAGATCCACCGCCGCGCCGCACCCGACTTCGAGCACTGCCTTGCCGCGGTAGCCGTCGAAGTCGACGAGCCGGAGCAAATGATGGAGCTTCTCGAAGTGGTACTGATCGAGATCGTCGAAGAAACCACGCGAACCGACCGGATGCCGGGTGATGTCGAGATCGTGAATGTGATGTTCCCAGTACTCACGGACTGCGTCGATCGTTGGTGCCGCACCCGGCACCCGGAACCTGTCTGCCACGGGGAGATAATATAGCCCGGGCAGCGCGCCCACCAATGCGACGCGATCTCGGACAACTTGCCGACAAGTCCTTCGACCTTCTCGTCGCCGGCGGCGGCATCTACGGACTGATCATCGCCTGCGACGCGGCGCAGCGCGGCCTTTCAGTGGCGCTGCTGGAACGCGCCGACTTCGGCGGCGGCTCGTCGTTCAACCACCTGCGCACCATTCACGGCGGCCTGCGCTACCTGCAGACGCTCGATCTCGCGCGGGCGCGTGAATCGATCCGCGAACGGCGCACGTTCGCGCGGATCGCGGCCGGCTTCGTTGCCCCGCTGCCATTCGTGCTCCCGCTGCCCCGCACGCTCACGCGCGGTCCCTGGGCGATGCGCGCCGGGTTTCTTCTCGACGCGCTGGTCGCCCGCGATCGCAACGATGGCGTGCCGGCGTCGCATCGGCTGCCCGCGGGCCGCGTGGTCGGCAGAAGCGAGGCGATCGCCCTCGCCCCGCTTCTCGACGGCGTCGCGTTCGACGCTGTCGGCGTCTGGTACGACTATGTGACCATCGCCGCCGAGCGCCTGACGATGGCATGGGCCGCCGCCGCGGCCGCGGCCGGGGCGACGCTCGCGAACCACGTGGAGGCGACGCGCCTGACCGCATCGACCGATGACGCCCGGGTTCAGGCCCAGGATCGCCGCTCCGGCGCCACGCTGGAGATTCGCGCACGGCTCATCGTCAACGCGACAGGGGGCGCCGTGGACCGTCTGCTGGCGCCGTCGGGCGCCTCAACTCGAATGCCGACCCTCAAGGCGATGAATGTGGTGACCCGTCGCCCCGCGCCGAAGACGGCCGTGGGCGGCCGCACGCACGCCGGCCGCAATCTGTTTCTGGTGCCTTCGCGCGGCCAGGCACTCGTCGGCACCTGGGAGTCGGGCGATCCGCGCGGTCCGGACGACGCCGGCGTCAGAACCGCCGACCTCGAGCGTTTTCTGCTCGAGATTCACGAAGCGTTTCCGTCGCTCGGATTGACCCCACACGACGTCACGCTCGTGCACCGCGGGATCGTCCCGGCGGTCGCGCGAACCGACGGCACCGTGTCGCTCGACGGCGGCGAACGCATCTACGAGCACACGAGCGCCGGGCTCGAACGGGTGATCAGCGTCGCGGGGACCAAGTACACCACCGCCCGAGCCGTCGCGGAGCATGTGGTCGATCGCGCGCTGGCAAAACTGGGAAGACCCGCCGGCGTCTGCCGAACCGCGACAACGCCGCTTCCCATAAGGGTCGAAACGGGCGACGCGCTCCTGGCCGCGACCGCGGCCGACGAGATGGTCGAAACCCTCGAGGACGCGGTCGTTCGTCGCACCGGTCAGGCTGCGCTCGGCTATCCCGGCGATGCCGAAGCGGCCCACGCGGCGCAGGTTGTTGGACAGGTGCTCGGGTGGGACGGCGAGCGACAGCGGAAGGAAGTCGAGGCCCTCCGCGCGTTCTATCTGTAGGGTCTGGCTTCAGCCGGACCTCCAGTTCGCGTCGATCAAACCGCGGCGCCCATCGATTACACGGTCGCCCGGCACTTGAATCGCAACATCAAAGCTTTCAACGCAGAGCCCGCCGAGCCCGCGGAGGCATTTCGGCACGCCAGCCATTTCTGAGAGCCGCCGTTTCACACGACGAATCCGCGTGAACAGGCAAGCCAATGCGGATCGAAGCAGATGCCGTCACCGATCGACGTGGGCGGCCTGCAAGGCAGCCGCTGGATCGGTATCGTGACGAGACCGCTCCGCGAGCTCTGCGAACTCTGCGTTGAAGGCTTTTGTCGTGAGCGTCGGATCTACGGAATCTGGAAGCCGTTGAAGACGTAGGTGAATCCCACCCCAACGCCGACGGTCGGATCCACGGTCGTCAGTCCGAAGAAGAGACCGAGGTCGAAGCGAACTGGTCCCGTCGTATAGCGGCCACCCAGGTTGAGGAGGCCGCGCGTCTCCGTGCCCGGGAACGGATCGCTCGCTCGCGTCGAGACGCGGCCGTTGACTTCGCCGACCAGCTCCGCCCGTTCGGTCAGCGCCCGCGCAAACGAGACGCCGTACACAAGGACGTCGTTCTGGCCATGCCCCTCGGTGGGATCGCTGAGGATGCCGATCCCGAGGTTCGCCACCAGCCGGATCGACTGCACGGTCTTGGCCGTCAGCACCGTCGCCGAAAAGTCCATCGTGTCGAGCCCGAGGCCTGACTCGTTCGATGCGTTGGGAAGCTTGGTCGCCAGCCGCAGCGCGAACGACGGATGCTGCGGCGACTCGGGGATCAGCCGCACCTTCGTGGCGACGATCGTGTCTTCGACATCGCTGGTCCGATCACCCGTGACCTGCAGCAGATTCGAGAGCGGCGCGGTCTGCCGCGTGTTGATCTTCAGCTGATTGAACAAACCCGTGTCGATCTGCAGTTCGGCAATCGAGCTCAGGCCGAAGCTGAAACCCAACAGAGGAACCCGGATGAGATCGCCTTGGAGCCCCGACACCGGGTAGTGCGCGTCGTGCGAAAAGTCGAGACCGCCCTCGAGAAGAATTCGCCCGGCGCCGACGGGCTCGGGATCTTCGGTGATTAACGGCCGCTGCTGAGCCGCCGCCGGCCGGCCGAGTGCCAGCGCGATCACTCCGAATGCGACCAGGTGTCGAATGCGCACGCCGCCTCCCGCCACGGTCAGACGCCCAGGCTCGCGGAAAGGACGGCTTCCTTCGAAATGATGGCGTCCTTTGAAATGATCGCGTCCTTCGAGACGCTTGCGCGCAGGTCGCGTGGCGGATTCAGCCGCGTGTCCAGGAGATGGCGGGGGGCGACATTGCTCAGCGCCTTCAGCATCGACGACTTGACGCCGGGATGCTCGATTTCGAGATCCATGAGGAGCTTCTTGATCCGCTGCCGTTGCAGCCCGAGATCGCCGCACGCCGGGCAGCAGCAGCCGATGATCGGCAGCTCGACTTCCTTCGTATACTGCCGGGCTTCATCTTCACCGACATACACGAGCGGTCGAATCACCACATGCCGCCCGTCGTCGGACACCAGCTTGGCCGGCATCGCCTTCAGCGCTCCCGCGAAGAAGACGTTCAGGAGCAGGGTTTCGATGAAATCGTCCGCGTGGTGGCCAAGCGCGATCTTGGTGGCGCCGACTTCTTCGGCGATGCGATACAGGACGCCCCGGCGCATGCGCGCGCACAACGAGCAGGGCGTCTGATTGACGTCCAGGATCTCTTCGATCGACTCGCCGATATTGGTGTGCTCGATGCGATATTCCCAGCCGCGCGACTCGCAGGTGCTGGCGATGAGATCGTGCTTGAAGGCCTTGTATCCCGAGTCGACGTTCACCGCAACGAGCGAAAAGCGCACCGGGGCCCGCTGTCGCAGCACGTCGAGAATCTGCAGGAGCGCCCAACTGTCCTTACCGCCCGACAGGCCGACCATGATCCGGTCGCCGTTCTGGATCATGTCGTAGTCGATGATGCCCTTGGTCGTCTTCTTGGCGACCCGCGCTTCGAGTTCGGTCCGATACGCCATGATGCAATCTTACCGGGTTGCGACAACCCGCGCCGGGATTCCCACCGCCACCGCGCGCGGCGGCACGTCGTCACGCACGACAGCTCCTGCTCCGACCACCGCCGCGTCGCCAATCGCGACACCGTCCAGAATCTTCGCGCCGGCGCCGAGCCAGGCCCCGTTGCCGATCGTCACGCCCTGCGAACGGCGCGACTGATCGAGCACCGGCTTCGACGGATCCGAAAAATCGTGATCGCCGCCGATGACGTAAGCGTATGCCGCGATCAGCACGTCACGGCCGATCGTCACGCGGCTGGCCGAGAAGATCTCGCAGTTGAAGCCGACGTTGGCGCCATCGGCGAGCTCGATATCGCCGTTCTTGCACGACAGAATCGAATTGCGGCCGACGAACACACCGCGGCCGATGGTGATGCCGCGATTGCTCTCCCCTTTGGCATCCACCAGGCAGTTGTCGTCGATCACGACGTTGTCGCCGATGTGAATCTTGTGCGGGTGCCGCAGGACGACGTTCTGGCCAAAGACGACGTTGCGGCCGCAGGACCCGAGGAGCCGCGGATAGAGGACCTTGCGCAGGGCCAGACCGAGCGCGCCGGGACAGCTCTGCGCGATGGTCACGATCAGTTCGTACTTGAGGAGCGCGCCCAGGCCAGGGCGGCCGACGACCAGCGCCGCGTACTTCTGGCTTGCCGAACGGCCCGGCGCAAAGAGCTGATCCTGCGCCCGCGCGATGGGCGGCGCGGCGGGCAGGGCAGCGTCCGGTTTCACGTCAGATCCATCCATGCTGCCGGTACCAGGCCAGCGTCTTCGCGATCCCTTCGCGGAGACCGACCGCTGGAGCGTATCCGAGTTCGGTGCGGGCCCGCGTGATGTCGAACGCCCGGCTCTTCGTGTAGAAATCCACGCGCCGGCGAAAGATCGGCGGCTCGATCCTGAGCGGCGTGCACACCATCTCGCAGAGGGCGCCGGCGACCCAGAACGGCCAGACCGGCAGATGCAGCCGCGGCGGCGGCACGCCCGCGGCCTGCGCCACGAGCCCGACCAGCTCGTTCAACGTCGTCACTTCGGCGCCGGCCAGAATGTAGGTCCGATTCGCCGCGGCGGGATGTTCACCACACAGCCGAAACCCCTCGACGAGGTCGTCGATGTAGGTCAGATGGTAATAGATCTCGCCGCTGCCGAGCATCGGGAAGCGGCGGCGCGCGACGCCCTTGAACAGCTTCAGCAGCCGCCGATCGCCGCCGCCGTAGATGCCCGTCGGTCGCGCGATGGTCGCTTCAATCCCACAGCGCTGCGCGGTCTCACGGACCAGCACCTCGCCCTGGAGCTTCGTCTCCTGATAGATGTCGCCCGGCCGGAGCGGCGCATCTTCGCCCGCCGGCGGACGTTCGATGTCGCCATGCACGCCGACCGTACTGCAGTGGACGAAACGGCGGACGCCGGCCTTCGCGGCCGACTCCACCAGCTGTCCGGCGCTGGCGGTGTTGACGGCACGGTAGGTCTCGCTCGGCAGCCCGGCCTCCCGATAGAGGGCGGCGATGTTGTAGACCACGTCGACGCCGTCGACGGCGGTTTCGCGCGCCGCGGCGCTCCGAAGATCGCCGATGACCGGCTCGGCGCCGGCGAGGGCGAGTTCGCGGGCGCGCAGTTCGTCGCGCACCAGGACGCGCACCGACCGCCCTTTCGCCAGCAGGGCGCGCGCCAGATGGCCGCCGGTGAACCCGGTCGCGCCGGTTACGAGGACGCGCACCGTTCAGCCATCAGCGTCACCGGCGACCCGACCAGCGACTGGAGTCCCACGCGCTTGAACAACGCCTCCGAGGCTTCGGTCAGGCGTCGCGACCCGAACGTCTTGTGCACGGCAATCGGCAGCGTGAACTGACGGTCGATCGCGCGGATCTGAAAGCCATGCGCGGCGAGCACGCGGGCCAGCTGGCTGTCGAAGAAGACGCGATACGGTTCCGTCCGCGCGCCCGCCGCGTGCGCGGCGCGCCGGACCAGCGACTGCAGCAGCGCGGCGCTGTGCGCCGAGGGATAGTCGAGCACGATGCGGCGACGGGCGACGCGGCACAGTTCCCCGACGCAACTCGCCCACCGCGGCGTATGCATGATCACCCGCAGACTCACCGCATGATCGAAACTTTGATCGGGAAAATCCAGGCGATGCGCGTCGCCATGGCGGAATTCGAGACCGCGCGGTCCCGGTGGCGGACCGGCGAGGCGCCGGCGGGCCACGGCGAGCATTTCCTCCGACGCATCGAGGCCGGTCACGGTGGCGCCGTCCGCGGCCATGAGAAAGGCCGCGCGGCCGGTCCCGGTCCCGACATCGAGCACGTGGCAGCCCTCGAGCGGCCCGAGAAACTCGCGCAGAATCCGCGCCTGCTGGCTGGCCACCAGGTCGCCGATCGGTCCGCCAAAACGCCGTTCGTCGAAGGTGCGCGCGGTGGCCGGATCGGCGTAGACGGAGTAACTGTAGTGGTCGCGGTCGGCGGTCACGCCACGTCCTTCACCGGCGTGAGCGGAGAGTCGACGGCGAGCGCCCCGCAGGCGCGTCTGGTTTTCTCGAGGTACGCTTCGTAGCTGTACTTCGTTTCCGCCAGGTGTTGAGCGGCCCGTCCGATCGCCGCGGCGCGCTGTGGGTCGGCCAGCGCGGCCAGGATCCCGCCTCCGAACTCCGCCGCGCTCACGCCCGTCAAGATCGCCGTCTCGTCGTCGAGCACTTGCGTATGGGTCAACAGCCGTGTCGCGACGATCGGCTTGCCGGATCGCAGGTACTGGTAAATCTTCAACGGCGTATTGGTGCCGCGCGAGCGGGGCGACACGAGGACGTCGCAGGCGCGCAGGTAGGCCGGAATCTCCGCCGCCGGACGTTCGCCCGCGAAGACCGTCACGTCGCCGATGCCGGCGGCCTCGGCCTCGGCCCGGAACCGCTCGACTTGATCGGGCTTGCCGCCCGCCATGAGCAATCGCGCATCGGGGCGCGATTTGCGGACGACGGCCATGGCCGCGAACAGCAGGTCGAGCCCCTGGTAGGCCTCGAAGGTTCCGGTGTAGAGGACCATTGGCGCGTTGGGGTCGAGTCCGTAGGTCGTTCGCACGTTCGCCGCGTCGGCGGCCGACGCCTGCTCCTCCGCCGATCCCGGGGCGTTTTCGATGAGCACGACCTGGGCATCCGGATCGATCTCGCGCACGGTTTCCTCGAGCGAAGGACAGATCACGATGACCACCTTGGATTTGGTGATCATCAGGCGCTCGATGGCCAGAAACACGCGGCGGATCAGCGCCGAACCGCTGAACGCAAAATTGGTGAGCTGCTGCGGCAGGCTCGAGTGCATGTCGTAGAGATGCGGCACCCGCAGGCACGCGGCCAGGATGACGCCGATGAGCCCGCCCTCTTCGTGCGAGTGGATCGCGTCGTAGCGGCCCGAGAGCGCCCGGCGCACGGCCGTCAGCGTCAGGCTCGCATCGAGTGGCAGTTTGGCCAGCGACGGGCCGATCTTCACGCGGTGGACGAACGGCGGGCGCATCGCCCGAAACACGCGAAGTCCCGGCATCGAGACATCGCTGCCGAACGGATAGGTGACCAGATCGACCCGATGACCGAGCGCGGTCATCGCCCGGATGCGATGAAATTCACTAAATGGCGTGCCCCGCGGCTCGAAGAACGGCTCCGGGGCAATCATCAGAATGCGCATCGCGACCAGCGATTTTCGCACGAAATGCCAAGGAAACCGTAGTACAGTGGCGGGTCTTCTCCACGCCGGAATGTCCGACACCCACACACGCGCGGCTGCGGGACGTCGCTACGCGCTCACAGCTGCCAAGATCCTGATCAGCGTTCTGCTGCTCGGATTTCTGTTTTCCCGCATCGACGTCGGCCGTCTCTGGGCGAGCGCACGCAAGGCGTCGGTGCCATGGCTCGTCACCGCGCTGGCCTTCTACACGCTCAACATGGTCGCGAGCGCCTGGCGGTGGGGCCTGCTGCTCGACGCCCAACGGATTCGCGTCCCGTTCCGCCGTCTCTTCGGTTCGCTCCTTGTCGGCGGCTTCTTCAACAACTTCCTGCCGAGCAACATCGGCGGCGACGTGTTCCGGATTCGCGATACGTCGCATGCTGCCCACTCGCGAACCATCGCGACCGTGGTCGTGCTCACCGATCGCGGCATCGGGCTGCTCGCGCTGGTCCTGATCGCCGCGGTGGGCGCCACCGCCGCGGTGCAGATGCACGGCGGCGACAGCGCGCCGATCTGGCCGGCGTGGTTGTGGGGCGTGTTTCTGCTTGGGACCGCGATTGCCGCGCCGGCGATGTACTCGCCGGCCGGCGTGGCCCGCCTCCTGCGGCCGCTGACGGTCCTCCACCCTGAGTGGGTGGGCGGCAAGATCGAGACGATGGCCGGCGTGCTCGACGGCTACCGGCGGAAACCGTCCTCGGTCCTCGGCTGTTTCGCCGGCGCCCTGGTCGTGCAGGCGCTGGTGATCATCTTCTATCTCGCGATTGTCTACTCGCTCAGCATTCCGATCCGGCCCTGGGATCTCGCGGTGATCGTCCCGCTTTCGATCGTCGTCCAGATGCTGCCGGTGTCGGTGAACGGCTTCGGCGTCCGCGAAGCCACGTTTTCGTTCTATTTCTCCCGCATCGGTCTGCCGATCGAATCCGCGATTCTGCTGTCGCTGGTCGGCGCCGGCCTGATGATGCTGTTCTCGCTCTCAGGCGCCGCCGTCTGGTTCTCGCGTACTCACCACTAGGGCCATGGCGACCCGGAATCCCCTGGCCATGCAGCGCGCCTACTGGATCGTCCTCGGCCGCGACGCCACGGCGCTCGAAATCGAAATCGAAACCCGCGGTCACCTGAACCGCGATCAACTGACGCTGCTGCACGGCCTGCTCTCGTCGCGCGAGTTTCAGCGGCGGCGCCGGGCCTGGCAACGTGGCGACGAGCCGCAGGGCGACCCGCATGCGCTCGAGCGCGCGCTCGTGAACCTCGGCCCGGACGATCTCTTCGTTCGCCTCGTCTACGAGTCGCTGCTGGGACGCCACGCCGACGAGGGCGGCGCGCGTCACTATCAACAGGCGCTGGCCGGCGGCACGCGCCGCTACGACGTCGTCCGGGCGTTGGCGCTGTCGGACGAATTCGAGCGCCGCTGGCGAGCGGTCCCGCGCGACACACAGCTCTGCGAGCTCGCCAACCCGGCGAAGTGGGACAACGAGGACTGGCTCGAGATTCTCCGCAGCCTGGGGCTCTCGGATGACAAGCTCGCCATGCACCGCAAGCCGTACGAGTTCACGCAGTTCCTCTACGGCTGTCAGCGGCTTGGCGTGCTTCGAGACGACGCCGCGTTCTTGAGCGTCGGCGCCGGTCACGAGCTGATTCTGTACTGGCTCGCGAACCACGTCGGCCGGATCGTCGCGACCGACATGTACGAAGGGGTCTGGCAGGGACTCTGCGCCCGCGAAGGCGACCCGTCGGTCCTGCACGACCCGGATCAGTTCGCGCCGTTTCCGTACAAACGCGAGGCGCTGACGTTCCTCAAGATGGACGGCCGTGCGCTCGAGTTTCCCGATGCGACCTTCGACGTCACCTATTCGCTCTCGTCGATCGAGCACTTCGGCGGGATGGCCGGTGCGAGCCAGACGATTCGCGAGATGGCCCGGGTCCTGAAGCCCGGTGGCATTCTCGGGCTCGCCACGGAGTATGTCGTCTCGGGTCCCGCCCACGACGAAACCTTTCAGCCACACGAACTGCACGAGCTCATTGCGCAGTCGGGTCTCGCCCTGGTCGAGCCGATCGATGAATTCGTGTGGCGGCGGTATCAAACCGAGCCGGTCGACGCGCTGATCAATCCGTATCAGGCACCGCACATGCTGGTTCGCATGGACGAGACCGTCTTCACTTCGGTGATGGTGTTTCTGCGGAAGGAACCATCCTGAACCGCAGCTGGGCGCTCAGGTTCCGGTAGTCGGGATTCTGCGGATCGACGAGGTGCGGGACGAACGCTTCGGTCGCGCGCGTGGAGAGCAGGTAGACGAAATCCCTGGCGCCGCGCACGCCCGAGGCCGGAACGTTCACCGTCTGGATCTTGTGCGGCTCGAGCGTGACGGTGACCGCTTCCCCGCCCATCGACATCGTCACGACCGTCTGAATCGGCGACTCGACATCGACGACCAGGTGATCGACCGGCAGCGCCGTTCGCACGATGATGTCGGCGCGGCCCGATCCTGAGACCCACATCCCCTGCGGCTCCGGCGGCCACGCGTTCTGATCCAGGAAGTACAACAGCATCCCGGTCGGCTGGAGCCGTCCGTGTTCGTCGCGCGGCCCGTACTCCACGCGACCCCGAAGGGGTTGCGCCAGACGGACCGGCAGGTCGTTGGCGAGCGTCAACTCGACCGGCAGGCGGCGTAGCGGCCCCTTCTCGGCGATCAGCCAGGTGAATTTGGCAGCAACGAACGGATTGATCAGCAGCTTGCCGACAAAGATCGCGCCGCCAATCCACGCCAGCACGCCCGGCCAGGCCACCGCGGTCGGTGGAATCAGGAAGAACAGCACCGGATAGACGTTGAAGAAGTAGCGGTTACCGGGCGGACCACCGCCGCCACTCCACGTGATCGGCAAGACGAGCAGCAGGGCCGCTGCCGAAAGCACCGCGCTGCCGAAAATCGCGAGCCGCCACACATCGCGCCGGGACGGCGAGGCCAGCCACAGACCGATCGCCACCAGCCCCGGGAAGAAATACGGGACGAAGCCGAAATGCCGCCCGACGAGGAAGTACTTCACGTTGAGGGCGAAGCGGCGCGGGACGTCGGCGCTCAGCAATACGCTCTGCGCCGCCGCGCCGGGATCGTCGATGACGCCGCCGCCCAGCTGATCCCAGCGCAGGTTCGAGGCGTCGAACGGAAAGTTGGCGACGAACGTCTTGCGGTCGCCGGCCTGATAGTTGAACTCACCCGACACCGCCGCGTTGACCACGAAGCCGAGCGACGCCAGCGCCACCGCCGTCGCGCCGACCAGTACGCCGTCGCGCCACTGGCGCCGCAGCCAGAGGACGATGACGGGCGGCGCGACCAGCAGCGCGACCGGCAGCGGTTTCGAGTACGTGCCGATGCCAAGCAGGACGGCCGCCGCGTAGTTCGTCCATCGCCCCGACAGCCAGGTGCCGGGCGCCACTTCCTTGTAGAGCCATAGGAAGAACGCCAGGAACACCAGCGCGAAATTGAAGATCTCCGGCATCAGGAACACACCGTAGACCGGCAGGACCGACGCGCCAAGGAACGCGCTCGTGAGCGTCGCCGCGACGAGCGGCGGCGACTGTGCGGCAAGGAACGAGTAGGCGGCCAGACCGACGAGCCCCAGCAGCAGGACCTGGAACAGCAACATGCCGTTCAGCCCGAGGAGCCAGATGAACGGCCCGGCGGCGAGCGGATAGGCGATCGCCTTGCCGAAGTAGAGCCGGCCTTGATCCGGGTCTTCGCGCTTCGTGAGGTGCAGGAACGGCGGGCTGGCGTTCAGGCGCACCTTCAGCACCTTGCCGCGCTTCAGAAAGATGCCGTCGGGGCCGGCGTGATAGATGCCCGCGAACCGCTCGAGATCTTTCTTCTCGAACGCCAGATCGCGGTCGTACGCCACGCTCAGCGCCGCGGCGACATAGGTGGCCTCGTCGCTCTTGATTCCGTATCCGGTCCGCACGACGTCGACCGACATGGCCACCGCGGCCGCGATGACAAACACGATCACGCCGACGACCGCCGGACCGTGGTGAATCGACAATTCGCGAACCGGTCGAGCCCAGCGGGTCTCACCCTTCACGCCGAGGTCCCCGATCTGAGAAAGGACAGATCCGATCGGATCGCACCCTGGCGCTTCGTCTTTCGCGACACCTCGTGCAGCAGTCGATACAACCGCTCCATCTTGCGCACGAACGCGTCGATGTCGTAGGTGCGGCCGCTGCGGCGGGCGTTGGCGCCGAGCCGTTCACGCTCGGCTGGATGGTCCATGGCCCACACGATCTTCTCGGCCAGCGCGCGGGCATCGCGCTTGTGGACGATCATCGCATCATGATCGGCGGTCAGGATGTCCAGCAGTCCGTCCGCATCGGTCGACACGATCGGCTTCCCCATCGCCAGGGCCTCGAACGCGGTGATCGGCGTGCCTTCCCACAACGACGGAAAGACGCTCAGATCGAACGCGGACAGCGTCGCCGCGACATCACGCTTGAAGCCGGCAAAGACGAACCGATCACCGAGGGCCAGCGCCTCGGCCTGGCGCTGCAGATCGCCGAGGAGCGGCCCCTCTCCCACCAGGAAGAAGCGTGCGTTCGGCCGCTCGCGGGTGACGTGGACCGCGGCGTCGACCAGATACGAATTGCCTTTCGAGTCATGGAGACGCGTGATCGTGCCGATCGCGAACTCCCCGTCCCGCACCCCAAGGTCCCGCCGGGCTTCGGCGATTTCGGCTGCGGAGCGCGGCCGGCTGAACTCGTCGAGCGGCACGCCCAGATACACCACCTTGACGCGGTCCGCCGGAATCTTGCGGGCCCCGACGACGAAGTCGTAGGTGCTCTTTGAGACCGCCAGCGCGATGTCGGTGAACGGCGCCAGCAGGCGATCGGCAATCTGCTGAAACCAGGGCGTGCTCGTCAGGTTCGCGTGCTCGTGAACGATGGTCGGGATGCCGCGCAACGCACCGGCCAGACGGCCGAACGTCGTCGCGCCGTAGCCATGCAGGTGCAGGACATCGATCTTCTTCGCATCGACGATCCTCAGGAGCGCGGGCAGGGTCATCGGGTCGAACTTCGAACGCTCGAGGTAGGTGATGTCGACGCCGAGCGCGTCGAGCGTTTCCTCGGACAGATCCTTCTTTCGCAGGCTCACCAGCGCGACGCGGGCGACCGCGGGATCGAAACGCGGAATCATCCAGCTGAACAGTCGTTTGACGCCATGCATCCGCGATCCCTCCCATCCGAGGTGATCGCAGACCTGCAGCACGTTGAGGGGTCGGTCGGTCATCGTTTCGAAGGGTCGAGCGTACCCGAAATGAAATCCAATTGACAAAACCGTTCGGGGCCCGCTGGCATCTGGCGCCCTGGGACCCGGGAATCCGTGAGAAATCGCCAGCCGGGGGATGGAACAAGGCTCGCAATACTCGGGTTAGCGAGAAGACCCGGTAATAAGGATCTTGACAGTGCTGTACACGGTTCCGTACACTTTTGCCCTCTTCCTCGCAAGTCCGGTGGTCGGGCTCCCCAGCTCCGGCCGCGCCTCGTTTCGACGCGAAAAACAAGACTCGGCGTTAAAGCACGCGGCCCTCGTGTCCGATAGCACGAGCGAGCCCGCCGAGTCGTTTTGTACCGCGTGAGCGGTACGGATCTGGTCCATGAAGAGAGTTCTTGTCGCCGTTCTCGCATCTCCGCTGTTGTTGCTGGCCGGATGCGCCACGCAGAAAACGTCGAACCCGCTCAGCCCGACCGTCGCCGGGCCGATGGAGGGCGTCGACATCACCGCGCCGAATCTCCTGATTCCCGGGAACAGCGCCGAGATCTCCGGCAACAGCCAGCCACTGACGCTGACGATTGAAAACTCCGCGACCAACAGCCCACGTCCGCTGACCTACTCGTTCCAGCTGGCCTCCGACGTCGCCTTCAACAACGTCGTCTTCAGCCGGGACGACGTGGCGCCTGGACCTGACGGCAGAACATCGCTGCGACTGCCGGACGCCGTCACGAGCGGCCGCGTCTACTTCTGGCGCGCCCGGGCGCAGGACGGGGCCAACACCGGACCGTACTCGACACCGGTCGCGTTCAATCTCTTCACCCCAGTCGCGTTCGAGAAGCCGACTCCGCTTTCGCCGGTTGGCAATCAGCTGCTCACGTCTCTCTCGACCGAATTCCGGTTCCGGAATGCGCCGCACGTCGGAAACCCCGTCAACGTCAGCTACCTGCTCGAACTGGCCACGAACGACACCTTCGCGAACAAGATTCTCGTCTGGCAGCTCGACGAAACGCCGAACGAGACGAAATTCACCTCTGGGAACCTGCCGCCAGGCACGCAGATCTTCTGGCACGTCCGCGCGTATGAAACCTCGACCGGCCCATGGTCGGACACCGCGGTCTTTCGAACGCCGGTGCCTGTCGTGGCCCCGCCGCCGAGCACCGGCACGCCCGGGTCGCCCTGTGGTCCTCCGTATCCGAGCGCCGGCCCGGTCATCGTCGCCTGCGTCGAACGCCAGTATCCGGAGAAGATCGCGCCGGTCGGCTCGCTCCACGAACGCGATGCCAACATGGCCTTCCTGCGCGACCGCGTCATCGAAACCGGCATCTGCGGCGGGCTCGATCTGGCGCAGAACCGCAAACAGAGCGGGGCGATGAGCATCGACGCCATCGTCTACCGCCACGGCGGGATCGACGACGTGATCGACATCGGCTTCCAGTACGACTCGCCGGAGCAGGTGCTGCACCTGCAGTGGATCACAGTGAACGGACCGGCAGGCTACACGCCGATACCGAGGCCTACCTGTCGGTAGGCCGGGTTCGGAAGGTTCGAAGGGTTCGGTCGGTTCGGACGGTTCTAGGTTCTAAAAACAAAAGGCGGGTTCGTGGAGTAGCCACGAACCCGCCTTTGCTGTCTTAGAACCCTAGAACTCAGAACCTCTCGAACCCACCGAACCCTTCGAACCTACCGAACCCGTGGGGCCGGCGCGAGAGCCGGACCCACAATTAGAAACGAATCCGGATGCCGACACCGCCCTGGAAGCCGCCCCAGGCCACGTCGGTAACGCTGTCCAGGTCGACCTTCCCGCCCGCGTACTGCAGCAGGATGCCCACGCCGATCATCTTGTTGACCATATAAGTGCCGTCGAACGAGGCGTTGACACCGATGCCGGTCTTCTTCTCCGACACGAACTGCGCCGTGATGTTCTGCGTCCCGGGTGCGCCAGTTCCCGGCGTGACGTCGGCGGCGCTTGCCGTGACCAGATCCTGCGAGACCTGAGCAATGGAGGGTCCGATCGACAGGGCGACATCGATCTTGTCGTTGACCGGGAAGTACCAGCTGGCCTTGATGTGGAGCCCGACTTCCTTGCGCTTCAGCGCGTCGGCATCGACGGTGACCGTCCGGTTCTGTCCGAACACCAGCGGCGACGGGATCACGGCGGTCATTTGCCCGGTCCCGGTGCTCTGGAAATATGAAAACGACGCGCCGACCGTCATCTCGTGCCAGACACGGTAGCCGCCGCCGATGTCGAAGTACGCACCGTTCGACACATGGTTCGTCGAGTTGATGGAGGCGTCTTCCTGGTAGATGGTGAACGTCGAGCTCGAGGCCAAATCGCGACGCTGCGGCTGGGCGGCGACGTTGAACGTAATGAACTGCTTGGGAGCCGTCACGCTCTGAGCTTCAGCCGCCGACCCGGCCGCCAGCACGACGGCAACCGTGCCCAACATCGCTTTCGTGGTCTTCATCATCGATACAGTCCTCGCGTGAAAAAGCGGAGAAAGTCTCCGCGACACAGCCCTTCGGGTTGTCTTGCCTCGATTCCTGACTGAGTGTCGCGTCGGGGCCGACGCGCGTAGAATCCTAACACGGTCAAGGGGTTTCATCACGCCCGGTGACTCGCCGATGTACAATCCCTTCTGACTCGAAATGGCGAAAACTGGCTTCACGCTGCGGTACCTGACGCGCACGGCCGCGGGTGTCCCTCGCGACCTCGCGAACTCGCTGGTGGCCCGCGTGAAGCCGATCCGGCCCACGGTGCTCATCTACAACTGCACCTGGGTCTGCGACGCGCGTTGCGAGATGTGCAACAACTGGAAGCACGGCGACCGGAAATCCGACATGACGCTGGCTCAGCTCGAGCCGGCCATGGCCCATCCATTCTGGGGCGCGATCGAGAATCTCAACATTTCAGGCGGGGAACCGACGACCCGTAACGATCTCCCGGAGATGGTGGAACTCTTCCAGCGCCATCTCCCGCGCATGCGCAAGATCGGCATCAACACGACCGGCCTGACGCCCCACCGCGCGATCCCGATGCTGACGCGGATCGTCAAGTTCTGCGCCGACCACAATCTGCTGGTCAGCGTGCGGGTCTCGCTCGACGGCGTCGGCGACATCCACGACCAGGTCCGTCACGTCAAGAACGGGTTTGAAAAAGCCCAGGAAACCATCGAAGCGATGCAGGCGCTGGCCGCCGAATCGCCGAATTTTCAGTTCGGCATCGCCTCGACGATCTTCAGCAAGAACCTCGAGGACGGGAAGAACATTCTCGACTGGGCCCGCACCAAGAAACTGGACGTGGTGTTCAACATGCTCCGCTTCACGGATGCGATGTTGAACAACAAGGAACTGCAGACCACGATCGGCTTCGGCGAGCGCGAAGAGGCGTTCATGCGCAATTTCTTCCTGGACCGCGTGCAGGAAGAATCGGTGCTCAGTGGCCAGGCTTTCATGTACCTCCACTACGCGGACATGATCGCCAACGGCTACAAGCGGACGATGCCCTGCCCCTTCCGGAGCCAGGGGCTGCTGCTCAATCCCTACGGCGACCTCTACTATTGCGAGAACTCCAAGGCGCTTGGCAACGTCCTCGAGACGCCGGCCGACCAGCTCTATTTCGGCAAGGAGAACCTCGCGCACCGTGAAGAGATCAAGACCAACATCTGCCCGACCTGCCTCAGCCCGTGCCAGGTGAACGTCGGGGCGATGAAGCAGTTCATCCCATACGCCCAATTCCTGGTCCGCGCCTACAAGGTGAAACACGACCCGGCGCGTCATCTCGAGACCCTCCCGACGCCGCAATCTTGAGCGACACCGAGCGAGGGCCTCGCGTCCTCACGCGCACGCTCAACCTGATCCTCCGGCTCGTCTTCGCGGGCGGACTCACCGCCTGGATTCTTTGGAAAAGCCATCCCAGTGAAGTCGCGACCGCGGCGAGCGGCGCGAGCTGGGGGCCGATCGTCCTCGCCATGCTGCTGGTGCTGGCCGACCGGACGCTCATGGCGTACCGCTGGGTCGCCCTGCTCTACGCCATCTCTCCGGACAGCCGGCGGCAATTCACGGCGGTCATGCGCATCTTCTTCGTCAGCACGTTCGTTGGGACGTTCCTCCCGGCCAGCGTCGGCGGCGACGCGGTCAGGAGCTACCAGGCCACGCGGTTGAACATCCGCGGCGGTGATGCGATCGCGTCGGTCTTCATGGACCGGATGCTCGGCGTCGCCTCGATTCTGATCATGGCGATCGTCGGCCTGGCGCTGGCGCGCGACCTGGCGTCCAGCCGCGCGGTCGTCGCAGGCCTGATCGTGACCGCCGCTGTCTGCGTGGCGACGGTGCTCCTGATTTTCAGCGAGCCGGTTGCCGCGCTGGCCGCCCGTGGCCTGGCGCTGGTGCCGGTTGCCGCGGTCCACCGCGTCGGGACCCGCATCATCGAGTCGGTGCGTCAGTACGCCGGACATCCTGGCCCGCTCGTCACCGTCCTCGTCTGCTCGGTCGGCGTCCAGATCCTTCGGATTGTGCAGTGCTACTTCCTCGGCGTCGGGCTGCACGTGCCAGCCGGTCTCTCCGCGTACTTTGCGTTCGTTCCGCTGATCCTGCTGGTCATGCTGCTGCCGGTCACCGTCAGCGGCATCGGCACCAGCCAGGCGGCGTTCGTCTGGTTCTTCGCCCAAGCCGGCGTTCCAGCCGCGAGCGCCTTCGCACTGTCCGTACTCTTCGTCGCGTTGAACGTCGTCGGCAATGTCCCGGGTGCGCTGCTCTACATGGCTGGCCCCAGAAGCCGCGCCGCCTAGCCGAACTGGTCATGCCTTCTCCTCGAACCATCGCCCGCGCTCTGGTCATCGCCGTCAACCTGCTGGTCGGCGTCGCCATGATCGAAGCGATTCTGGCGGTACTGCTTCATGAGCCCAGGCTCACCGCGGAGGCGCCGGGCGCGGTGCGGCGCCTCGCTCAGCAGGTCTACCGTCACTTCAACCGGATGCTCGTACAGTTCGACGAGCACTGCGCGCAGTACGACCGCGAGGTCACTTACACCCTGCGGCCTGGCACCTGCACCTTCGCCAACATCGAGTTCAACACGACGCTGCGAATCAATCGGCTCGGACTTCGGGACGACGACGCAGCGCTCGACGGCCCTGAGGTGATCGTGATTGGCGATTCGCACGCCATGGGCTGGGGCGTCGAACACGACGAGGCGTTTCCGGCGGTGCTCGCCAGAGCGAGCGGCCGGAAGGTCCTGAACGCCGCGGTCTCGTCCTACGCGACGGTACGCGAACGCAAGATGCTCGACCGTCTGGATACGTCGAAGCTCCGGGTTCTCGTGGTCCAGTACTCCGACAACGACCTCATCGAGAATCGCGCCTACAGCGAAGGCGGCAATCACCTCACCATTACCGAGCAGGCGACCTACGAGAACATCGTCCGCTACTACGCGAAACAGCAGACGTACTACCCGGGCAAGTACGTATTCCGCCTGACCCTGAAGCTCACCCATCTCGAGGCGCCCGAGCCCGATCAATTGGCGATGGAGCCGGTCTCACCAGACCGCGAAGTGGCGCTCTTCCTCAACGCGTTGACGACGGGCGGGACGCGGCCGCTGCCGAGTGTTCCGGTCGTCGTGCTCGAAGTGAATCAGGATCTGCGACACGCGCACGCGTTCACGACGGCGCTGTCGAACGATTCCCCGTCGGCTGGCGGAGGAACGGTGCGCATCGTCCCGTTCGATTCGTCAACCGTCCTGCGGCCCGAGGATTTCTTCGTCCTCGACGATCACATGACCGCCGCTGGTCACCGCCGCATCGGCGAAGCACTGGCGGGAGTGATTCGAGATTTCTGAGGGACGGCGGTAGGGACAGGTTTCAGCCTGTCCGACACAACATCAACCACAGAGAGACCGAGTTCATCGAGTCTGAGGTGCTTCAACGCAGAGAGCCCGCAAGGCTCGCAGAGGCATTTCGGCTGTTTGAGAATTACGACTCGACGCGGCGCCGCGAAGCGGCGGGCTCAGCCGGCTCCGCCGGCCAGCCCGCATCGAGTGCGGTTTGCTAGCGTGGAGTGGCCCTCTGTGCCTTTGTGCCTCTGTGGCGCACTTAGAACGGATTTCGTGTTTTCGTGTTTTCGTGGCGCATTTCCGGGTCGTGGCGCATTTCAGTCAGCTGAGGAATCACCTGACCCGGACGCGCTTCGAGCTTCTGTCGGATCGCGGCGTAGAACGTCTCGGCGATCCTGACGTTGCCGCCCTCGGTCGGATGCAGGCCGTCGAAGGCGATCAGATCCGTTGACGCCTGCCCGCCAAACGCCGCGTAAAGATCGACGAGGCCGTCGCTGACGCCTTCCGCCACCAGCAATGCCTTGATCTGATCGTTGACGCCGGCGACGGCTGCGGCCTGGCCGCCACGGCAGGCACCGGCCCGCTTCGGCAGAAGGGTGCCGACAAACACCGTGATGTTTCGCTGCCGCGCGGTCCGAATCATCGTGCGCAGGCCAGTGAGAATCTGCGGCACCGAGGTCGCCAGATCGTTGCCGTCGAGCATGTTGTTGGCGCCTTCCTGGATCAGAACGGCCTGCGGATTGTTGGCCGTCAAGTCCCCGGGGAAACGAATCGCCCCGTCCTCGACCCGCTCGGCCGAGAGTCCATCATTGATGACGACCGGCGCGTCGTACGCGTAGCGCTCCCGCAGCAACGTCTGTAGCTTCGGCGGGTACGACCGCGTCGGATCGAAGATCCGCGGCTGGTAGACGATGCGCAAAACACCAAAGGCGTCGAGTCCGAACTGACCCTGGCACGTTGTGGTATCGACCTGCCCGGCCGTGATGCTGTCGCCGAACGCCATGAACCGGGTCTGTGTCAGTCGAGGCACGGCGGTGACCGTCACCGGAAACGAGCAGGAACTTGTCTGCTGGCGAGAGTCGCGCGCGGTACAGTTCACCGTGGTGAGGCCGACGTCGAACGGCGTGCCGCTCGCCGGCGTGCAGGTCGTCGTCAACGACGCGTCGCCGACTGCGGCCACACCGGTGAAATGCACCACCACCGGACCACCGTCGATCGAGAGACCGCTGGCGGCTGACGGGCAGACGATCGCGTTGGAGCTGATGAAGGGACTCGTGTTCTCGCACGCCACCGTCGTGACGGCGGCGAACGCGGCGAGGCACGCATGCCGCAAGAGACGTCTATTCAAGGGTCACCCGCACCTGGCAGCCCAGCCGCCGCATGTCGGTCGATGCCGTGTCGACTTCCGCCGGCCGGAACATCGTCGGCGCCTGAATTCGGACCGGTACCAGCCGCAAAGCGGACCCGAGTGGGACAGAGACTTCCCGGAGTTCGCCGGCTGGGACAGCAACGCGCTGTTCCTGTCCATCTACGGTGATCCGTACATCGCCGCTCATCGGTCCGAGCGACAGCGTTAGCATGAGTCGTTCCGCCCCGCCTGTTGCGACGACGACTTCCGACTCTTCCGTTCCCCTGGTCCAGAACACTCCGCCCTCCGGGTAGGCACTCTGATCGGTGTAGATGAGATAGCCGCGCTCGCGTCCGGGAATGGATTCGATGACGCGTGTGGGAACGTCGGTTCGCTCACTCGGTGGCTGTACGGCTCTCGGCACGATTCGCACGTCCGCCACGGCACCGCCGACACCCGCATCCCCCACTCGCAGCCGCAAGCGCCTCAACCCAACCGGTATTTCAAAGGGCACCGTCGTCGGATTCGACAAGGCGCCGGTCACGCGCGCGAACGTCGCGCGCGGCGGCGCTTCGACGACGACCTCCCCATTCCGTGCCTGGTTGCCCGTGAACCAGACCACCGCGTCGAAGGCGCCCGGCGGCAGCATGAAGATCTGCGACGTAAAGCCAGTCTCGCGAGGGCCTTCGCCGCCGACCGTCATGGTCTCGAGTTCGGACAGCCGCTCGGGAGAGACGCGGCTCAGCGTTGAGTAGTCGAGTGTACGCACTCGCGTCCCGTCGTACGACCACAAGACGTCCGTGTCGCCGCGAAGGGCCGTTGCCTCGCGGACGCTCGCCTCGGGCGTCGCTTTAAGCATGCCCCCAACCAGGAGCAACGTCAGCAAACCGGCACCCGAGACCTGCCAGGCTGTGGCGCGAAACCGTTGCGCCGCGACCCAGGCAGCGCCGAGGGCGGCGAGCATCGCAATCCCCCAGAGTCCGAGCTCAGGAATGTGCGCCGCCCAGTCCGGATTCGTGAACGTCGGCACGACCAGACCGAGCGGCGACGCACCTTGGATTCCCTCGAGCACACGCGGGCCGCCGTTGTGCGCATCGCTGAAGAGCACCTGCCGTGCCGGCCACAGCGTTCCCCACGCGGCGAACCCGGCGCCGACCACCAGCCACGTGCCGACTACCGCGCGGGCGAGCACGCTCTTCGCCTCGACGAGCGCGACGGCCACCATCGGCGCCAGGCACGGCAGAATCGGCACGAGAAACCGCGCCGGCGCACTGTTGCCGCCCCAGAACATGTAGAGACGCGCCGTGCTGCCCACGAACGCGGCCGTGATCACGAACAGCACGCCTGCCAGGAATCGCGTCTCAGTCCGCCGCCACAACATCCAGAGTCCGGGGATCGCGAGCAGGTACAGCGGGCTGTAGAACAGCAGCCCGAATTTCGGATCGAGAAAGATGCCGAGCAGACCGTGCGGGATGTTGCGATTGATGACGTTGACCGCGGAGTACACGCCGTACGGCGCCTCGGGATCGAACTTGCCGTAGATCGCGTTGAACGAATACAACCAGCCGAGCCCGGAGATTCCGATCGGAACTGCGAAGGCGGCCAACGCCGCGATACGTCGGCGCGTCCGCCAGGCGAGCGCCAGCGCCACGATTGCCAGAAAGACGACGAACTTCGTGTGCAGCCACGGCAGCGACGCCAGAACGGCGCCGCGCCAGAACCAGCGGCTGACATCTTTTTCGTTGCGGTCCGACAGCCAGAGCGCCGACCACGCCACGATAAGCGCGCCTGGCATCTCGGGAAAGATCATCCAGCTGTAAGGCACGAAGGGAACCGACAGGCAAACGCCCGCCCAGGTAACGAGCGCTGCATATTTTCCCGCGACCCGCTCCGCGAGATCGAACACCGCCAACGCCGTCAACGCGCCGAGAAGCGCAATAAAGGCGACGACCCCCAGGTAGCCGCCGAGGACGTAGGCCGGCAACACGAGCAATGCGAGTCCCGGCGCGTGAATCGAGTAGATCTCGCCGTTCTTCCCGCGCTGCATGTAGTCCGGTCGCAGTTCGCCGCCGATGAACGACCGGTAGTCGCCGCGCTGGTGGTTGTTCTCGATCTTGAGATCGCCATCCTTGAGGATGCTCTCGGTGATGATCAAGTAATGCGGCTCGTCGCCGCCGAGACCAATGCTTCTGACCGCGCGCACGCCCAAGAGGATGTAAAGAAGCAGGCTGATGGCGAAGACGGCGCGGCGCGCGTCAGGTGTGAGCTCGAACGTCGGACGGAACGGCTGGGCCCGCCACACCACGGCGACCACAGCAACCGCCGCCACCAGCCAACGAAGAGGTCCGGCGAGGACGAGCAGGAGCGGTACGCGGTCAGGCAGCCACGGCAGGTACGGAATCGCCAGCAGCCAGAGCGTCATGAGCGGACCGAGGACAAAACTTGCGCGCCGCGCCTCGGCCACCAATTGGAGAAGGCCGGCAACCACCGCACCCGCAGCGATCCCCGCCGCCAGCTGCCATGCTGGCGCGAGCAGCGCCAGCCGTACCGGCCCGGACGCCGGCCAGCTGACAATGTGGATTGACGCGGGGATCAGCCAGATCGCGAGCACCACGGCTTCCACCGCGCCGAGGATCACGGCGCGGTGCGACCAAAGCCCACGTGTGTCGCCGCTCATGAACTATGCGCTCTTGCGGAGAACGGCCATGTAGTGCGCGGAGTAGACCCGTAGCGCTGAACCTTCGAGCATCCGTTCGAGCGGCGCCAGGAGCGACGCCACCGCGCCCGGAACGAAGTCCGGCAGGAACGTGAAGTAGTGCACGTCCTCGACCCGCGCATCGGTGTATCGGGAAAATTGATGCGGCAGCAACCACCGCTCGACGCCCTCGTCGATGCAATTGAGCGACGGAAACACGTAGCCCATGTAGAACCGGAACAGGATGTTGCGCGTGTTGATCTCGTGAACAAAGAGCACACCGCCCGGCCTCAGGACGCGCAACATTTCGGCAAAGGCGCGCCGCTGCTCGTCGACAGACCCGAGATGGTGCAGCACGTTGATCACGTAGAGGAAGTCGAAGCTGCCATCTGCCGCCGGGATCTCCAGCGCCGACCCGCTGCTGATCACCCCGGGTTCGCCGACATTTCGCGACGCCAGACGGACTTGCCCCGCCGACGCGTCGATGCCGCGGACGTCGAAGCCGAGCGTCCGCATCCGCGCGACATACGCGCCCTGACCGCACCCGACGTCGAGCCCACGCGTGAAGGAGCCCAGCGACTGCAGCGCATTCTTCATCAGCGCGGTCTTTCGCTCGAGCAGCGCGAACCGACGCGCCTCGGGAATCTGCACGTCGTAGGCATCGGCAATGTCATCGAAATGGGTCTCAGACGAAGCGGCTGCCGAGCGCCAATGGAACACGAGGAACATCACGCCAAGCGCGACCGACACCCCAACCGTCGCCAATCGCAGCGCCGCCACGGTCACCACCGCGTCCGGCTCCGAGAGACCGCGGACCATGAGCGTCGCGAGCAGTTGACGGCCTGAGACGAGCACGCCGCCCGGGGCCAGCGACAGCGCGCTGACGACGGACGATCCGGCATACGTACCGATGCCTTGCGCCACGCCGAACGCACCGCGGGTGCCCCGCAGGAGGATCCAGAAAGCGACGCCCGGCAGCATCCAGGCGACGAGGCTTGTCGCAAACCCCGTGACCCAGGTTCGCGTCTCCCCGAGCTGGCCGAGGGCCGGAAGCGCCGGCGCATCCATCCGCCGCGTCGCCCGCTCCGCCAGCGAGCGCAGGAGCGTCAGAGCCTGACGCCTGAGAGGCGTGATGAACGTGACCATGGTCGCCGCCATGACGGCGACGGTCCAGTCGAGCGGCGCTCCCGCGATGAGCGTCGCACCGCCGGCGAGCACGGCGAGCGCCGTCGCATCCATGACCCGCTCGAACACGTTGACGATGACGGTCGTCCCGATCGGCACACCGCCGCGACGCCGGTTGATCGCCGCGCGAACCGCGATCTCACCGACGAGGAGCGGGGTCAAAAGCAGACTGAATCCGGCGATGTAGCCGATATAGGCGTCGCGGATCGGAATACGGGTTTCGGCGCGCCGCAGCAGAAAGATCCACCGCAGGCTGCGAAGCGACAGGCTGATGACGACGAGCCCGCAGGCCGCCAGGAACCGGGGCCACAGACGCCAGGCGATCGACGACGACGACCCGGCAACGTCTCCGAGCAGGAGCGTCGTCGCGACCAGGCCGACGAGCAGCACCGCGCCCGCCGACGCCAGGAGCAGCACCCACACCATCGCACGCGGAGGCCGGGCTGCCGGCGCCGTCAGCACGCGAGTACGAGCGGTCATCGGTTCAGGCCCGGTGTTCCCGGATCTCGCGAATCACGTAGGTCGGCTTGTTCTGCGATTCGTGATACGTGCGCGACTGCATTTCCGCCAGCAGTCCAAGCGTCAGGAGCTGAAGGCCCGTGAACACGCCGAGGATGCCGAACAGCAGCAGCGGACGGTTGCCAATCGACTGGGCCGCCATCAGCCCGGTCATCGTCGCGATCCGGACATAGAGGAACCAGAGCGTGACGGCCAACCCGGGAATCAGCATCGTCAGGCCCACGAGGCCGAAGATCTGCACGGGCCGCGTCGAATAGCTCAAGAGGAACTTGACGGTCAGGAGGTCGAGGATGACGCGAATGGTGCGCGAAATTCCGTACTTCGACGAGCCGTGCTTCCGCGGCCGGTGATTGACGACCGTCTCCCCCATCGCCACGCCCTGCTCGCTCGCGATCGCCGGGATGAAGCGGTGCATCTCGCCGTACAGCTTGAGCGGTTTCACCACCTCCGCTCGGAACACCTTGAGCGAGCAGCCGTAGTCGTGCAGCTTCACGCCGGTCGACCACGAAATGACGCGGTTGGCGATCATCGACGGCAGGAGGCGCGACCAGAACGCGTCCTTCCGGTCCTTGCGCCAGCCGCAGACGATGTCGAGCTGCTCGTCTTCGAGCTGCTTCACCATCCGCGCCACGTCCCGAGGGTCGTTCTGGAGATCCCCGTCCGAGGTCACGATGTATTTCCCGCCGGCGTGGGCAAATCCCGCCGCAAACGCTGCCGTCTGGCCGAAGTTGCGGCGAAACCGGATCACCCGCACGCGTGGGTCGTCCTTCTGAATCTTGGCCAGAATCGGGAAACTCTCGTCGGTACTGCCGTCGTCGACGAGGATCAGCTCGTACGAACGGCCCGCGGCGGTCAGCTCGCGGGTGAACTCCCGGTGGAGTTCGTCCAGGCTGGCGGCCTCGTTGTGAATGGGAATGACGATGCTGAGGTCGATCATGTCGGACGGCCCATAGTTTATAAGCGTTTCGGCTGACGCGACCGCTTGACCAGGACCCACGCGGCCAGACCGACCAGGAGCAGTGCCACGACCGCGAGACCGACCGGCTTGCTGTTCTCGCGCATGAAGTCCATCGCCTGGTCGCCGTACTTGAGCGCCAGGTAGCCTTCGATGAAGTAGCGCAGCCCCCGGCCAATGAGAATCGCGATCGCGAAACGGCTCATGCTGATGCCCGCCACGCCGGCAAGGAGCACGAACACTTTGAAGGGCGCCGGCGGCGGCAGGAGCGACGGGATCAGGACGGCCATCACGCCGTAGCGCCGGAACGTGGCCATCGCCCGCTCGACGCGCGCCGGACTGAAGCGGCGCGCCACCCACTGATCGCCCTTCCGCCCGATGTAGTACAGCACCAGGCAGCCGGCCAGCGAGCCGAGCGTCGCCGTGGCGGCATAGAGGACCATCCGCTCCTTGTGCTGGGTCACCATGAAGACCAGGAGCAGGTCGTTGATCTCGGGCAGTGACAGGAACGACGAATCGAGGAAGGCGACGACGAAGAGCCCGGGTGCGCCCATCGCCAGCGCAAAGGCCCGGAGCCGGTCGACAAATTCAGACATGGTGTAAACGGCGATTCTAATACGCTGGTCCCCGCAGCACCGGTGGCGGCCGTGCCCCGCTAACGCTTGGGGCGGCCGGAACGTCGTAGCAGCTGTGGTGGTGTCTTCCGACGGGAGGGGCGTGTCGACGTGAAACCGGACGCGCTGGCGCCGTTCAACGCCGAGCCCGCTGACGCCGAGCGGATCGCGCTCGTGGCGGCCGCACAGCAGGGCGACCGTGCCGCGTTCGCGGCGTTGTACGCCCGCTACGCACCCATGGTGCACGGCATCGCGCTCGCCCGCGTCGAACGGCTCGAGGTCGACGACATCGTCCACGACGTCTTTCTCCTGGCGCTCCGCAAGCTGCCGACGCTGCAGAACCCCGCGGCCTTCGGCGGGTGGCTCGCGGCCATTGCCCGCAACCGATCCGTGGATCACCTGCGCCGCCGCCCGCCGCTCGACACCCTCCCGGAGGACCTGGCCGCCAGCGACGGCGATCGATCGAACGCCTACGCGATTCTCGCCGTCGTTCGCCAGCTGCCGGATGCCTATCGCGAAACGCTGACGCTCCGCCTGGTTGAGGGAATGACCGGCCCTGAGATTGCCGCGTCCACAGGACTGACCGCGGGGTCCGTCCGCGTGAACCTGCATCGCGGGATGAAGCTCCTCCGCGAGCGCCTCGAAAGGAAGGCGCTGCCATGAGTGATCAGTATTTGTGGGACGGATCCGGTCCGGAGGATCCCGAAATCGCGGCGCTCGAAGCGACGCTACGGCCGCTTCGGCATCGTCCAACGCCATTGCCGTCGCGGCGTCCGGCTTCCGCCTTCGCCAAGACTCCGGCGGACCGCCGTAGCTTTAGCGGAGGCTGGTTAGCCGGATTGCAGGAGTACGAAAGGTTGACCGCGCTCGCTCTCGCCGCATCGCTCGCGCTTGCAGTTGGCGCCACCTGGTGGATCGCGTCAAGCCGTGGCGTGCACGACGCGCTCCTCGTCACGAGCATCGTCGGCACGCCGACGATCGGGCAGCAGTCGGTCGGTGAAGGCGATCCGCTGTCGCGCGGCCGTGTGCTCACGACCGACGCCCGATCGATGGCCGGCCTCGCCATCGGCACGCTCGGCCAGATCTCTCTCGAGCCATCCAGCGAGCTGCGTTTCCTCGGGTCTCAGGCCGGACGTTACCGGCTTCGTCTCGAGCGCGGCACCGTCCAGGCGACGATCACCGCCCCGCCCGGCCAGTTCCTGATCGAAACGCCCTCATCGGCGGCGCTCGATCTGGGCTGCGTCTATTCGCTGACCGTCGATGAGCAGGGCAACGGTCTCGTGCGCGTGACGAGCGGCTGGGTCGGATTCGCCGCGCGCGGCCAAGAGTCGCTCATCCCTGCCGGCGCGGTGTGTGCAACGCGTCGCGGCGTCGGGCCTGGCACGCCGCACTTCGCTGACGCTGCGCCGGCACTTCGCGACGCGCTCGAGCGGATGGACTTCGCACGCCTCGACGCCGCCGCCATGAGCGCCTCGATCGACACCGTGCTTGCCGAGGCCCGCCCTCAGGACGCGTTCACGCTGTGGCATCTGGTCAGGCGGGCGCCTCCGGCCGAGCGCGGCCGTCTCTTCGATCGGCTCAGTGTCCTGTCGCCGCCGCCAGACGGCATCACGCGCGACGGCATCATCCGTCTCGATCGGACGATGCTGGATCGGTGGTGGGACGACTTCGGGTTTGGCGCGATGGAGCTCTGGCGTCAGTGGCGCCAGGAATGGCAGGACGCCTTCGAGCGCTAACGCTCGCGGCCAGCGCCGCGTCCTTCAGATACACACGGAGGACCCATGCGCTACATGTTCATCGCTCTTTCGGCCACTGTTGCTTCTCTGGCGCTTGCCGCGCCAGCTCTGGCAGGTCCCCCGCTCATCGTTCATCCATTCGACATCGGGACGAATGCCTCGCTGCCGTGGTCGGCGCCGAAAGGGCGCGCGGACTATCAACTGGCGCGGCTTGTCGACGACACACAGCAGATTCTGCTGGCCGAGACCCGCGCCCTCGTGCACATGGAAACGCTGCGGCGTGCCGCCATGTATGCGTCCCGGGATCGCGAAACCGTGAAGCGCCTGCTCGACGCGTTGACGGGGCGCGCGACCGCGGCGCAGACGGCGGGACACCCGGATCCGCTGGCCTACCTGGATACCGCCTACTTCACCGAAGCCGTGCGGCAGATGGTGATCCTTCCGGAGATGACCCCCTTCCGCGATCATTCGGCATCGGTCAATGACCTCGTCGCGACGCGTGACGGCTACGAGTGGATCGCCAAGGCGCTGACGGCCTGGCCGAACCATGTGGGTATCCGGTATGCGGCGGCCGTCATCGGCGCCGATCGGCATCGTGACCAAGCACGCATGCATGCCGCCTTCGTCCGCGCGCACGCCGCCGAGGACCCGCTGCTGGCCCGGAATCTGGATCATCTCCTGTCGCACGGCAATTGACAGCCGTCGCACTTAGCACTTCGCACTTCGAACCTCGCACTTTCCCGTGCTACTTTGGCCGGGTGCCGCTCGCGAGGCGTACCACCGCCGTACTCGTCGCAATCGTCGCCGCCTTCGGTGGGACAGCCTCGGCACTCCACTACTATCACGCTGGTCTCTCGCTCAGTCATTACGACGCGCGCGGACACCTCGTCGTCGCGCGTCGCATCTTCGACAGTCTCACGCCCGGTTGGCAGCAGATTGGAGCGGTGTGGCTGCCGCTCCCGCATCTTCTGAACGCACTCCCGGTGCAGGTCGATCTCTTTTATCGCACCGGTGCGTCGGCGATCGCGATCTCCATCCTCAGTTACGCCGTAGCGACTGCAGCGATCGCGTGGATCGTCGAGTCGATCACCACTTCGCGATGGGCCGGTGTGGCAGGCGCGCTGGTCCTTGCGATCAACCCCAACGTCCTGTATCTGCAGGCGACGCCGATGACCGAGCCGCTGCTCATCGCGTTGACGCTCAGCGCGATCGCGGCGTTGATGGCGTGGATCGACGGACAGCCTAAAGGCTGTCCCTACCGGGACACGGACGCGACTTCGGTACGGACAGGCCTTAGCCTGTCCGTCCCCAGCCCCCAGCCCCCAGCCCCCAGTCCCCGCGTCGTCGGCGCCCTGTTCGCCTTTGCGTGCATGACGCGCTATGAAGCCTGGCCGGTGACGGCCACAGCGTGCGCGCTCGCGGTCTGGGCGCTCTGGCGCGGCGGCGATCCGTTGCCCGCGGCTGTCCGCAACGTCCTGCGCGTCGCGATATATCCGATCGTGGCCGTCGCCGCCTTCTTCATCTTCAGCCGCATCGTCGTCGGGTCGTGGTTCGCCAACGACTTCTTCGTCCCCGAGAACCCGGCGCAAGGCCTGCCCTACGAGGTGCTCAAGGAGATCGTCTGGGGCACGCGGTCGCTGAGCGGGCTCGGCGTGTTGATCGCCGGGGCGGCAGGGCTCGCGCTCCTCGCCGGCGTGGGACTCCTCCGCGATCGATCAGCCCGCGCACTCCTGCCGCTCGCGCTGCTGGCGGTCGCTGCGGTGCCGGCGGCGGCCTTCTTCGACGGCCATCCGTACCGGATTCGCTACATGGTGCCGCTGCTCGCCGCACAGGCTGTTGGCGCGGGAATCGTGGCCGGGCTGTTGGTCTGGCTGAAGCCGGAGCCGATAGCCAAAAGGCGATGGGCGCAGCTCATCATGGTGCCGGTGATCCTCGTGCTCGCGATCGCCGAACTGCATCCGTTCGACGCGTCGGCGGCGATGGTTGCCGAAGCGCAGTGGGATCGGCCGAACATCGCCGGCCGCGCGCCGGTCACGACGTGTCTCGCCGACGGCTATCACGGCGAAACCGTCATGGCGAGCATGGGCTCGCTCGGGCACTACATGCAGGATCTCTCAGCCTACGGGTTTCAGTTGCACGACTTCCTGCACGAGGGCAACGGCGACATCTGGCTTGGCGCGCTCGAGCGTCCGGCGGCATTTGCGGGCTGGCTGATGATCGAGGAGAAAGCCGAAGGGGGCGACATGCTGGCTCACATCGCGCGCGAAAACCCGTCGTGGCTCGACGGATTCTCGCGCGTGTGTGAGGGAGCCGGCGTGGCGCTCTATCGTCGCCGTCCGCCGTCCCCCAATGCGCTTTGACAGTGCGTAGGGTCCGGCTTTAGCCGTACCTGGTGGAATCCGGCTGAAGCCGGATCCCACAACGTCAAAAGTGAATATTGAACGTCACGAGCCCTGTCCAGCCGCTCAGATCGATCGTCGATCCGGCGAAGCTCTGATTCGACGGCAGATCGCCGCTCGCCTGCTGATAGCGAACTTCCCCGCCCAGGTCCCAGCCGTTCATCGGAATCTGGAGGCCGCCGAGCATCACCGGACCGACCGCCGTTCCCGTCCCGACGAAGGTGTCGCGGAAGATGCTCGAGTCGGCGCGAATAAAATCGCCCGACTCGGTGTAGCGCCACGCGAAGATGCCAACGCCGCCTCCGAAGTACGGCTTGATCGCGTCGCGATGGCCGAGCGGCAGGAACCTGACCGTCGCCGTAAACGGCGCGATCCGCAGCCGCAGCCGCTGCTCGATTTCGCGGCCGTTGTCCTCGACGAACCCACGGTACCTGCTCGGGGCCGTCTGGCTGTAATAGCTGGCGCCAATCCCGAAGTCGAAGAAATCGCCGGCCGCGGCCAGGTATTCGACGCCGACGAGGCCGCCGTCCAAGTGCCGAATCCTGAAGTCGAGAAAGTCGAGATTGCGCACCAGCACTTCGTCGCTGAACCGGCCTTCGCCGCGATCGTCGGCGCGAAGCGGGGCGAAACCACCGACGAGAAAGGTCACTGACTGCTGCGCCTGAGCCGGGGCGGGGGCAAGAAGGGCCAAGCCCAAAACAATGGGACCGGCCGTCCGAAGTAGTGGACGCATAACGCTCCTCGCGCTGGACAATAGCAGGAGCGATGCCAGTGGCGCGGGCCTAACCCCGCTGGTTCTCCCACTCACGGATGACCTGAAGCATGTTGGCGTGGAGAGGGGCGCAAGCGGCCAGGACGTCCCGTCCGCGCGACGCGAAGGGACTGCCGTCCATCTTGGTGATCGTTCCGCCGGCCTCGCTGACGATGAGCGCGCCGCCGGCGATGTCCCACGGTTTGAGATCCCGCTCCCAGAATCCGTCCATGCGCCCGGCCGCGACGTAGCAGAGGTCGATGGCCGCCGATCCCAGCCGGCGCACCGCGCGCGCCTTCCCGACAAACGCGGAGAACAGTCCGACGATCTCATCGAGCCGTGAATGCACGTCGTACGGGAACCCGGTGACGAGCATCGCGTCGATGAGTTCGGGACGCGTGGACACGCGAATCGGCTGCCCATTGAGCCAGGCGCCCTTGCCGCGCTCCGCCGTGAAGAGCTCCTTGCGCGACGGATCGTACACGGCGGCAAGTTCGGCGACGCCGCCGATTTCCAGCGCCAGCGAGGCGCAGAAGATCGGCAGGCCGTGGGCGTAGTTGCTCGTCCCGTCGATCGGATCGAAGACCCAGCACGGACCCTCCGGGATCTCGGCGCTGCCGCCCTGCTCTTCGCCGAGCACGGCATGATCGGGAAACCGCTTGGCGATCAGCTCGCGGAACATCTCCTCAATCGCCAGATCGACTTCCGTGACGAGGTCGATCGTGCCCTTCTTGTCGACACGCACGGCGCCGCCGAAGCGGGCCATCATCATGTCGCCCGCGCGCACGACGGCCTCGACCGCCGTCGTCGCAAACAGTGGATTGTGAGACATCTTTGTGTGGGATCCGGTTTTAGCCGGATTGTCGTCGATCTTGTGGGGTCCGGCTTCAGCCGGACCTACTGTGCCGAAACGCCACCCTCTGCCGGAGCCGGCTGCGCCCGCTTGACCATCTGAATCTCCATCCCGCCTTCAGGGACGCGCCGCAGCTGCACGTCGTCCATGAAATTGCGGATGAGGAAGATGCCGCGGCCGCTGCCCTTCAGGATGTTCTCGGGTGCGAGCGGGTCGGCGATGTTTTCAGGGTCGAAGCCGAGCCCCTGATCGCGGACCTTGATGATCATTTCAGGGACGGAGTCGCGGATGGTGTCGAAGGTGACGAAGACGCGCTTGGTGGCGTCGTGCTGGTTGCCGTGTTTGATGGCGTTGATCACGCACTCGCGAATGGCGACGCCGACCCAGTGCGCGGAGTCTTCGTCGAGGCCGATGTCGCGGCTGACGTGCCCGCCGACCAATTCGACGAAATCGACCATGTCAAACGTGCTCGTGAACTCGAGGCGGATGGTGACAGGATGCATGGGCGCTAGAGGCCGGGATGAATACCATCCCATCTGCTGAGTGATGTCAAGCCGAGTGTCGTAAGATCGGCCGGATGTCTTCCTCGCCAGCTGTCACGATAACGCCCGCTCGCAAGCTGCATGGTCACCTTCGCGTTCCCGGGGACAAGTCGATTTCGCACCGTTACGCCTTGCTGGCCGCCCTGTCGCACGGCCGATCGGTTCTTCGCCATTATGCCTCCGGCGCCGACTGCCAATCGACCCTGCGCTGCCTCGAGCTTCTGGGAATAGAAATCGGCCGGAACGGCGACGACATTACAGTCGAAGGACGAGGACTCGGGGCATTCCGTTCGCCAACCACGGCGCTCGACGCGGGAAATTCTGGAACGACGATGCGGATGATGGCCGGGATCCTGGCCGCGCAGCCCTTCACGAGCGAGCTGATTGGGGATGCCTCGCTGTCGCGCCGGCCGATGAAGCGGGTCATCGAACCGATCACCGCCATGGGCGGGCGCATCGAGGCCACCGACGGCCACGCACCGCTCCGTGTGCACGGGACTGCACTCCACGCGATTGCGTACAAACCCGCCGTGCCGAGTGCACAGGTCAAGAGCGCCGTGATTCTGGCCGGCCTCCATGCGACAGGAACGACCTCGGTGACCGAACCGGTGCAGACGCGCGACCACACAGAGCGCGCGCTCGAGGCGTTCGGTTTCAAGGTCACGGTCAACGGCCTGACGGTCTCCGTGGACGGCCATCAGCGCGGCCGTGGCCAGGAATTGCCGGTCCCCGGCGATTTCTCGTCGGCCGCCTTCTGGCTTGCGGGAGCGGCGTCGTTACCCGGTTCAAGCGTGACCATCGACGGCGTCGGCTTGAACCCGACTCGCACGGGCCTGCTGGCCGTACTGAGCCGGTTCGGGGCCAAAGTGGAAGTGCATCAGACATCGACCGCGGCCGGCGAACCGTTCGGCACGATTACGGTGACCGGGGATCGCACCGGGTCGGTCACGATCGAGGCTGGTGAAGTCCCTGGTCTCATCGACGAGCTGCCGGCTATCGCCGCGCTGGCCGCGCACGGCGGCGAGGTCACGGTGCACGGCGCCGAGGAGCTGCGCGTCAAGGAAAGCGACCGGATTGCCACGCTGGTCGCCGGCTTCCGCGGCCTCGGAATTCCCGCGGAAGAGCGCCGGGACGGATTTACGATTCAGGGCCGCGGCGCGCCCCGGGGCGGCGTCGCCGACGCGCACGGCGATCACCGGATGGCGATGGCCTTTGCGATTGCCGCGCTGACCGCGGAATCGCCGTCGCGCATCGAAGGGTCCGATGTCGTGGCGATCTCTTACCCGGGCTTCTTCGAGACGCTCCATCGGCTCGTGGCGTGAAGACGGACAAGATCTATCTCGTCGGATTCATGGGCGCCGGCAAGTCGTCGGTGTCCCGGGCGCTGGCGCGGCGGCTCGACTGGCGGTCGGTGGACGTGGACGAACTCATCGAACAGCGTGAACACCAGACGGTTTCGGCGATCTTCGCCAGCCGTGGCGAGCCCTACTTCCGCTCCGTGGAGCGTGCCGTCCTCATGGACCAGATCCCCTCCCGCCACCTCGTCGTGGCGACCGGCGGCGGGACATTCGTGGACCCCCAGAATCGGGCCGTCATCAACCGCGACGGTCTATCGATCTGGTTGGACGTGCCGATTGATAGACTGATTGCACGTGTGCCCGCCGACGGCCGGCGCCCCCTGGCGGCCGACCGGGCGGAGTTCGAACGGCTCTACCTCGCCCGGCGGGCGGCGTACGAGCAGGCACACTATCGCGTCGATGCGGGGCTGTCGCGAATTCCCGCGATCGTCGAGGAGATCTCGGCATGGGTAGAGGCGTAGGACCCTTCGTCGTCGTGCGTTGATGCGCTACCTGATCCTCACTGACATCCACGCCAACCTCGAGGCGTTTCAGATCGTGCTGGCGGACGCCCGCCGCCGCGGCTACGACCAGGCACTGGTCCTCGGCGATATCGTCGGCTACGGCCCCGACCCGAATGCGGTCGTCGATCTGGTCAAGGCGCTGAAGCCGCTCGCGATCGTCCGCGGCAACCACGACAAAGTGGCAATGGGAATGAACCAGGCCGAGGGGTTCCACGCCGCGGCCCGCGCCGCCGCGCAGTGGATGCTCGATGCGCTGTCGCCCGAGAACCGGGCGTGGCTGGCGGCGCTGCCGATGGGGCCGGCCGAGGTCGACGGCGGCGTCGAAATCTGCCACGGTGCGGTGTTCGACGAGGATGCCTACGTGTTCGACGAGCTCGACGCGCGCCACGCGTTCGATCGCGCGCGCCAGCCGGTCTGCTTCTACGGCCACACGCACTTCCCGGTCGCGTTCCGTCTGCTGAACGACGTGCTGGAGATCGTCGGTCCGGATCCGGACGGGACGACGGTGCTGCCCATCGACCCGGCGGCGCGCTACCTGATCAATCCCGGGTCGATCGGCCAGCCGCGCGACGGCGACCCGCGTGCCGCCTACGCGATCTACGACACCGGTTCCCCGCAGGTCGACATGATTCGCGTGCCGTACGAGTTCGAGATCACGCAGGCGAAGATGATGCGCGCCGGTCTTCCTGAGCCGCTCTCACGGCGCCTGGCGGCCGGCCGCTGACGCTCGCGCGGCTTTGTCCTCGCGGCGTCTGAGCTCCGCGGCGTAGGCGTCGCGCGCGGCGCGCGAGCCGAGAATCCAGCCGATCACGACGCCGACGAGCAAGACCGACGGAATGAAGATGAAGTGTCCGGCGGTCACCGCTTGGCGGTCCCCTGCCGGCGCTCGAGTTCGCGCATTTCCTTCTCGACCTTCCCGAGCCGGCTCCAGATCGTCCAGAGGTAGAACATCATCAGCACGAGGAAGAACGCGTACGACGCGATGAGCAGCGGCGCCGCGGGAATGCGTTCGACTTGCACGCCCGGGGCCTGACTGAGCGGCACAAACCCGCCTTGCGGCTCCTGAGCCAGCACCGCACTCACCGACAGCAACACGCCGACGACGATGCCGAGAATGGTCCGGCTGAAGCCGGACCCCACAATGCGCCGAATCATGACCTCACTCCTCCGCCGCCAGGTACGCACGGTCGAGATCCGCCCGCAGTTCCTCGAGTCTGACCCTGGCGGCCAGCGCCACGACGAACAGGAGCACGAACGCGACGCTGCAGAACATGACGACGTTCCACATGATGGCGCCGCCGGCAGTCTCGTTCAGCGAACCGATGACGCTGGTCTTCGGGTGAATCGTCCGCCACCAGTCGACTGACTTGTAGACAAACGGCGCCGTTGCCGCCCCGAAGATCCCCATCGCCGCCGACAGCTTCTCCGAGCCCGGCCCGCCGTACTTGCGAATCAGCAGGTAGCTGAGAAAAATCAGTTCCGCGACGACCGCCATCGTCGTGCGCGCGTCGCCAGCCCACCACGTCCCCCAGGCCTTGCGTCCCCAGAGCGTGCCGCTGAAGAGCCCGAACGCCACGAAGACCGTCGTCAGTTCGCCGCCGGCCACCGCGAGGCGATCCGCGCGCGGCGACGACGTGAAGAGATACACCGCACTGGCCACGCCGCAGAGGGTGAGCGCCGCGACCGCCGCCATCCAGCTGGCGAAGTGGAAATAGAAAATCTTCTGCACCAGCAGCATCGTCGACTCGTACGGCGCGTTCGCGATCGCGACCGGCGCGTACGCAAACATCGCGGCGGTGACGACGGCGAGTGGAAGGAATGCTTTTCTCATCTCAGTCTCAACTGTACTGCCGGGGTCAGACACCCGGCGATCGTTCCGGTGTCCGACCCCTCTTCATTCGGTCATGAGAGGCTCGAACGTCCAGAGCGACAGCGTAACAAAGACCACGTCGAAAAACGCCAACATCGCCAGCCACAGCTGGGCCATCGCCGGGTTCGGCTCCGCAGCGACGAGCGCCGCCGTGCCTTCGACCCCGGCAATGATTACCGGGATGGTGATGGGATACAACAGGATCGGCAGCATCACGTCCCGTGTCCTGACCCGGACGAGCATCGCCGCGAACAAGGTACCGACCGCGGCGAAGCCCACCGTCCCGAGCACCACCAGTGGAATCACCAGCAGCGGAAACCGGAACAGCGGCGCTTCAAACAGCAGCGCCACGAGCGGCAGCAGCACGACTTCGGTCGCCATGATGAGCGCCAGAATCCCCAGCAGCTTCCCGAGGTAGATCGCCGACCGCGGCGCCGGTGCCATCAGGAGCGCTTTGATCGTCTCCCCGTAGCGCTCGCGCTCGAACGTCCGCCCCAGGGCGAGCGTTCCGGAGAACGCAATCGCAATCCACAGGACGCCCGCCGCGATTTGCGCGGTGGCCTCTCCGTCCCGGACGAACGCAAACGAGAAGATCACCACGCAGGCCACGGCGAAGAAGAGCGTCGTCGAGAAGATCTCGTAGCTCCGCGCCTCGATCGCGAAATCCTTCTTGAGCACGAGCCAGGCGGTCTCGAAGAAGCTCACAGCTCGTCGATGAGGCTGCGGTATTGGCGGCGGATGCCTTCGCCGGCGACGGCGTCGGACAGCAGCTTGCCCTTCTGCACCACGGCCATCCGCGTGATCAGTCCGTCGGCGACGTCCAGGTCGTGCGTCGCGAGCACCACGATGCCGCCGGCGGCAGCCAGCGCCCGGATCCGGGTGGCGACGACGCCGACCGCGCGATCGTCCAGGCCGGTGAATGGTTCGTCGAGCAGGACGAGACGCGGTTGATGCAGGAGCGCGCGCTCGAGCGCCAGACGCTGACGCATGCCGCGCGAGAATGACGAGACGACGTCGTCTCGGCGATCGCTCAGGTCGGCCGACGCCAGCGCCATGTCGACAATCCGCGCCGCGTCGAGGCCGTAGAGCCGCGCGAAGAAGGCCAGGTTCTGGCCGGCGCTCAGTTCGGGGTAGAGGTGCAGGTCGTGGGCCAGCACGCCGATGCGGCCGCGCAGCGCGGCGCCGCCTTCGGCGCTGGTGACCTGACCGTAACGAATCGTGCCGCTCGTCGGCGCCACGAGCGTGGCCAGCATGCCGAGAAGCGTCGACTTTCCCGCCCCGTTCGGTCCGAGCAGTCCGAGGATGTCTCCCCGTTTGATGGTCAGCGAGACTTTCGAGACGGCGCGCCGCCGGCCGAAATTTCGCGAAACCTCCTCGAGCTGGACCTGATCGAAGTCGGCACTCACGCGGCGACGCCCGTGCGGTCGGCGGGTCCGGGCCCGGTCTCGTCGGTGTCCAGCGCGCCGTAGACGTGCTCGAGCGAGGTCATCAGATCCTCGCGCCGGCTCGCGTAGCGCGCCGCATCGAGCTTGCCTTTGCGGTGATCCTGTTCCAGGCGCACGAGGTCCTGGAGCAGCTTCTCGCGCCGCGCCGTGAGCCGCTTGCGCTCGGACACCGCGGTTTCACGATCGCCTGGACGCGTGCCCCACCACAGTCCGCCGATCAGGATGGCGACGACCAGACCAAGCGCCACGCGCCGAGGCGTGTTGGTGTGATGCAGGAGACCCGAGAGCGAAATCGTCAGGGGCTGGCCCGCCTGGAGCGAATTGCCCGCGGCGACGATGATCGGCGTGCCCTCGGCGACGCTTTCCTGCTGACGATCGAGCTGTGGCGACGACAGCTTCATGTCGCCTTCTTTCTTGACGATGACGACCGGCTGCTCGTAGATGGCCGGGAACGTCGTGACGAGATTGAGGCTCCCGCTCGTCACCGGGATATCGCTGGCAATCTCCACCATCGTCTTGCCCGGCGGAAACGGTCCGACGACGCGGACGTGCGTACCGGTCGTGCTCGCGAGCGGCGAGGAACCACGGAGGACCGAAGCCGTCCGCGTGCCGAGCGGCAGGTCGAACTGAAACGGCGTCGTCGGGTTCACCGGCGCGCGCGCGTTGTTCATGATCTCGAGGATGTAGTAGACGCCGAGCGTCTCGTCGCCCGGCTCGATCACGATGCGCGATTCGCCACCGAGCACGACCATGCCGGAAATCGCCGGCGCGCTCGCCTCTGCGGCCTTCTGCGCTTCCTTCTCCTTGTCCGTCGCGACCAGCATCAGGCGGATGCCGCCGGAGCCCGGTGCCGGGAACTCCTGCGATTCAATCCGCTCGCCGTCGACAACGGTGACGGCCCTGATCGTCGAGCCGGCCGGCAATTTGTCGAACTGCGCGCGGCCGTTCTCGTCGGTCTTGACCGTCTGCACCTTGTCGCCAACGTGCAGTTCAACCGGCTGATTCGGAACGTTGTTGGAAAGATCGCCCTTGATGACGCGGACTGAAATCGATCCTGACGGCAAGTCCGTCACCGGCCGCGGAATGCCGGACATCTGCTTGGGATCCGGCATCTCGATCTGAGCCGAGACGACCGAGGACACCAGCAAACAAAGGCTGGCGAGCCAAGTGACGCGGCGAGCGAAGTGTGCTCGCTCTTCCCGCCTGCCCCTCCAGCCCTTCCTGCCTTGCCAGCCCCGCATCAGAGACGCTCTCCGCATGATTTGCAGAATCGGGCGTCAGGATCGTTCGCCGTCGAACACTTCGCGCACGCCCTGCCCCCCGCTGCTTCGGGGCCTTTGCCCGCATCACCAAGCCGCTTGGCGAGATCCCGTTCGATCTGAGTGCGGTAGCTATCGCCCGCGTCGAGCTGTTTCATCAGGCGGCCGGCGCGCGCGCGCAATCGGACCGACATCTCCTGGAAGTCGGCCTCGGACACCTTGCCCATCGCGCGATCGAACTCGAGCTCCTTGATGGTGCGGAGGGCGAGATTCTTCTCCTGTTCGAGCGCCGCGCGGGTGCGATGACCAATGACCGCGCTGCGATCGTCCTGCCCAAAGAGCGGACGCACGGCGCGCAGGACGGCGAGGCCGACGAGCGCCGTCGCGCCCATGAGCACGGAGAGGAGGACAACGGGGATGACGCCGCGGCTGCGGATCAGAAACGTCGCGGCAGTGGCGCAGCCGAGCGCCGCCAGGACAAAGAACTGCCAGGGTTGCAGCGAATCGGGCGCGTCCGGCTTCGCCCCGCCCTCAATCGAGGTTTCGGAGCTCATCGTCGAGACGCTCGTCGAGCGCGGGATCGGACGGGGCCTGCGGTTCGCGGTCGCCGTCGTGACGATGCGACCAGCGCCGCGCCACGAAGCCCACCATCGCGACCGCGCCGACCCCGAGAGTGACGGGAAGGACCCACGACAGGCGCCGGAAACCTTTGGCGATGGGGGCGCCAAGCATTTCCTCGCTGCCGTAGTCGGCAACGAACGTGGCCAGGATCTCGTCGTGCGTCTTGCCCTGATCGAGGAGCCCCGCGAGGCGGCCGCGCATTTCATGCGACACCGGACAGGGATCCTTGCGGCACTCGCCAATCGTCACGTGGCCGCAGCCGCAGGTGCAGACGATCTCGCGCTGGAGCTGCTTCTCGAGATCGGTGCGCGCGTAGAACGAGGTCTGCGTGTCGACGCCGTCGACGCGCTCGCCCATCCGGCCACCCGTCTGCGCCTGCAGCGTCGACGAGAAGAGGAGAAGCGCGAGCGTCAGCGCCGCCGTCGTCGCGGCCTCAGCCGGCAGTTTCGCGAGCGCAAACGAGTAGGTCCGCTCGGGTAGCAGCGCGATGCCCGTGCCGAGCGCGATGACGCCGAATCCGAGCCAGATCCAGTTGACCAGCGGCGTGACCGTGATTTCGAGCGGCACCGTCTGCGTTGCCGCCGTTTGCGGATCGTTCGACGGCATCACGACGTAGAGGTCTTCGCCGAACCCGCGGCGAATGGCGACCTCCGTGGTTGGTTCCTGCTCGTGACGGCGGAAGGCCCACTTGGCCGGGTACAGCGTGTCGATTTGCTGCCCCTTCTCGAAGACGGCGATGTACGCCGTCATCATCTGCTTCTGTCCGTCGTCGCTCACCTTCACGCCGTCGTTGCGCAGCGTGAAGCGGCCGACGGTGATTTCCTGGCCGGACTTGAGAGCGACCTGCTCGGTCAGCTTGTACGCGCCGCCGGCAAAGCCGAGACACATCAGCACGACGCCGATGTGGACGATATAGCCGCCGTAGCGCCGTTTGTTGCGCCCGACGAGTCCGACGAGCGCCGTGAAGAAGTCGGTCTTGGTGTTCCTCTTGCGCACGTTCGTGCCGCGCCAGAACTCCTGCACGATGGTTCCGGTGACGAAGCCGCTGAGCGCGAAGCACGAGAGCGCGCCCCAGCCGCGCAGACCGAACGCGACGACGGCCACCAGCGTGACCACACCCGCCGACACCGGCAAGGTGAACTGCTGCACCAGATTCGACACCGTCGACTTGCGCCAGCCAAGCAGCGGGCCGATGCCCGTCAGGAGCAGCAGCGTGAGGCCGATCGGCACCATCCACTGGTTGAAGAACGGCGCGGCGACCGTCAGCCGCGTGCCCGTGAGCGCCTCGCTCAGCGTCGGGAACATCGTCCCGAACAGAATGAAGAACGCCGAGAACAGCAGAATCCAGTTGTTCAGGAGGAACGCCGCTTCACGCGAGAGCCACGAATCCAGCTCGTTCCGCGAACGCAGCAGCGGCAGGCGATAGAGGACGAGCGTGAGGCTGACCGCGACAATCGCGACCATGAAGCCCGTGAAGAGCCACGCCAGCACGCGGTCTTCGCCAAAGGCGTGGACCGACTGCACGACGCCCGATCGCGTCATGAAGGTGCCGAAGATCGTCAGGAAGAACGTGGTGATGACGAGCGTGACGTTCCAGATGCGGAGCATGTTGCGCCGCTCCTGGACCATCACCGAATGCAGGAACGCCGTCGCGGTGAACCACGGCAAGAGCCCCGCGTTCTCGACCGGATCCCACATCCAGTAGCCGCCCCAACCCAGTTCCTCGTAGGCCCAGATCATCCCGAGCGTGAGACCGAAGGTCAGGAACAGCCAGCTGAACATCGTCCAGCGGCGCACGGCGCGGAGCCAGGCATCGTCCAGATGTCCGGTCGCGAGCGCCGCGATGCAGAACGCAAACGGGATCGTCATGCCGACGAAGCCCGTGTAGAGCGACGGCGGATGGATCGCCATCCAGTAGTTCTGGAGCAGAGGGTTCAGCCCCTCGCCGTCCGCCGGCACGCTCGTGAGATACGTCGAGAACGGGTTCTTGTGCACCACCATCAAGTACAGGAAGAACATCTGCACCGCGGAGATCGTGGCGACGACGTAGGGGATCAGTTCGCGGTAGCGCTCACGATTGACGTAGACCGCGATCGTGCCGAAGACCGAGAGCAGGAAGACCCAGAACATGATCGAGCCGTCCAGGCCGCCCCAGTACGACGTGATCTTGTAGAAGAGCGGCTGGGCCGCGTCCGAATAGTGCGAGACGTACTTGATGGAAAAATCGTCGGTGAGGAAGGCGTTGATCATCACCGCCGACGCGCAGGTCATCAGCGCGCAGACGAGATAGAACGCGCCGATCCCGCTTTCGGTGAGCCGGCGCGAGCGCTGCCGCGCCCCCACCACCGAGATGACCGCCGCGTAGCAGCAGACGACGAATGTGGCGAGCAGCAGGAACGTGCCCAGAGCAGGCATGACTTAGCTGGCTCGTTTCAGCGCTTCGTATTTCGAGGGGCACTTCGCCGTGATGCCGTCTTTCTCCACGTGGAACCCGCTCCCGATCAACTGGCCCTTGAGGACGACTTCGGCCTCTTCACCCGGCTTGTCCTGGAAGGTGTCGGGCACGATCCCCTTGTAGGTCGCGTCGATCGTTTTGCCGTTGTTCTGGACCTTGAACTTGTACTCGAGCGTGTCGGGCTTCACCAGAATCGAATTCGCGACGACGTACCCGTGCAGCTGCATCTTCTTGCCGGTCCAATCCTCCGGACTGGCCATGACTTCGTCGACGTGTTTGAAGTATTCGGTACCTTCACGCAGCGTCGCCACCAGCAGACCGGTGAAGGCCAACAGGAGGACGACGACGGTGATACCTATTTTCATATATCGCTGGTTCATAAGGACTTCCGGGCAAAACCGCACGCTCAGAATACTTCGGTTACTCGCCCGATGCAAGGTTGGCCGGGGGCTGACTGAGGCGCTGAATCAGCGCTTCGACGAGCGCAATCGGCAGCCCGACCACGTTCGAATACGAGCCCTCGATCGCGGGGATGAAACGCGAGGCCAGCCCCTGGATGGCGTAGCCGCCGGCCTTGTCCGTCCCCTCGCCGCTGGCGACGTACCAGGCGATCTCCTCCTCGTTAAGACGCTCGAACGTCACGGCCGTTGCCGCCAGGGCGACCAGCTTCCGGCTGTCATTGCGCAGGCACACCCCGGTCATCACCGTGTGTGTCCGCCCCGACAGGCGCCTGAGCATCCGGGCCGCGTCCTCGGCGTCGCGCGGCTTGCCGAGAATCTCCTCGCCGATGATCACGGCCGTGTCGGCGCCAAGCACGACGACGCCCGGATCCACCGCGAATGCGCTGATCGCCTTGGCTGACTTCTCCTCCGCGAGCCGGAGCACGTAGTCGCGCGCCGACTCGCGCGGCCGGACCCGCTCGTCGATGTCGACCGGGTGCACCTCAAACTCGTAGCCCGCCGCCGTCAGCAGTTCGGCACGGCGCGGTGATGCGGAGGCGAGAATCAAACGCATTGAAGTAGTAGGATTCTAGCGAAATGCGTCACGCTGAACGCAGAGGTCGCAAAGCTCGCCGAGTCTCTTCAAGAAGAAACCTCTGCGTGCCCCGCGTGCTCGGCGTTCCAGCATTTGTTCTGTAATGCAGCCTCTCTCCCACGCCATTCCTCGCGCCATGCAGGAGATCCTGCGCAACGCCCCGACATCACCCGGAAAAGTCGAATTCGCCTGGAAGACGGCCGTCGGCGGACCGATGGCGCGGGGCGCTTCCGTGCGCCTCGAAGGCACGACGCTGCTCGTGGACGCGCAGACGCCGGCCTGGGCCTCGGAGATCCGGCGCGCGTCGCGCACCATCGTGACGCGCATGCAGAAACTCCTCGGCGAGGATGCGATCAAGGAGGTCGTCGTCCGTGCGTGACGTCGTCATTGCCAGCGCCGTCCGGACCGCGACCGGCAAGTTCCTCGGCTCGCTCAAGGGCTTCTCCGCCCCGCAACTCGGCGCGCTGGTGGTCGCCGAAGCCGTGAAACGCGCCGGCATCGATCCGGCCGCCGTCGACGAATGCATCATGGGCAACGTCGTCAGCGCCGGACTTGGGCAGAACCCCGCGCGCCAGGCGGCGCTGCACGGCGGACTCTCCGAGCACGTCGCGGCGCTGTCGATCAACAAGGTCTGCGGCTCGGGGCTCAAGGCGGTGATGCTCGCCGCGCAGGGCGTCGCGACCGGCGACATCGACATCGCCGTGGCCGGCGGGATGGAGTCGATGAGCAACTGCCCGTATCTCATGCCCAAGGCCCGCGAAGGCATGCGCATGGGGAACGCCGCCCTCGTCGATTCGATGATCAACGACGGACTGTGGTGCGCGTTCGAACACCATCACATGGGCAACTCCGGCGAAGTCGTCGCCGAGTGCTACCACGTCTCGCGCCAGGCCCAGGACGCCTACGCGGCGCACAGCCACGCCAAGGCGGCGCACGCCACCGAGCGCGGCCTCTTCGCCGGCGAGATTCTGCCGATCGAGATTCCGCAGAGAGGCGGCACGTCGCTGCGCTTCGATCGCGACGAATCGATCCGCGCCGACACGACAAAGGCCTCGCTCGCGGAGCTCAAGCCGGCGTTCAAGAAGGACGGCACCGTGACGGCCGGTAACGCGCCACCGGTCAATGACGGCGCGTCGGCGGTGGTCGTGATGGCCGCGGCGCGGGCCCGCGAACTCGGCGTCACGCCGCTCGCCCGCATCGTCGCGCAGTCGACGAGCGGCCTCGCGCCGAAGTACGTGCTGATGACGCCGGTCGAAGCCGTCCGCAAGCTGCTCGTGAAGACCGGCTGGACGTTCGCGGACGTCGACCTCGTCGAATTGAACGAAGCGTTCGCCGTCCAGGCCGTCGCGGTGATGCACGAACTCGGTCTCGACGAAGCAAAGGTCAACGTCCACGGCGGCGCCGTCGCCCTCGGTCACGCGATCGGCTCCAGCGGATCGCGCGTGTTGACCACACTTCTCTACGCGCTCAAACAGCGCGGCCAGAAGCGCGGCATCGCGACGCTGTGCCTTGGCGGCGGCAACGGCGTCGCGCTCGGCATTGAGATGTTGTGATGCTGGCGGTTCCAAATGCGCCACAGAGACACAGAGGCACTGACGGCATTGGGCTCGACGCGGGCCGGCCTGCGGAGCAGGCCGAGCGCTCAGTGTGATCAGATCTCAGAAACGAGACGAACCAGAATCAAGAACAGTCTCGTTTCTGAGATCTGATCACACTGACGCCGCCGCTCGCGGCGCCGCGTCGAGATCCCAAGGCCACTCCGGTTTCGTGTTTTCGTGATTTCGTGGCGCATTTTGCCTCTGTGCCTCTGTGGCACATTTGAGACAAGCAAATGACGATCAAAACAGTCGGCGTCGTCGGTGCGGGCACGATGGGTAACGGGATCGCGCAGGTGTTCGCGCAGGCGGGATTCGCGGTGCGGCTGGTCGACCTTGCGCCGCCGATGCTGGACCGGGCGCGCAGGGCGATCGAGGTCAGCCTCGGCAAGTTCGTCGAGAAGGGCAAGCTCACGGCGTCGCATCGAGACGACGCGCTCGGGCGGCTGACGCTCGGCACCGAGCTCGCCATCCTCGCCGACACCGACTACGTCGTCGAGGCGATCGTCGAGAACCTCGACGCCAAGCGGACGCTGTTCCAGACGCTCGACCAGATCACGCGGCCCGAGACGATTCTCGCGACCAACACCTCGTCGATTTCCATCACGGCGATCGGCGCAGCGACGAAGCGGCCGGACAACGTACTCGGCATGCACTTCATGAATCCGGTGCCGCTCATGACGCTCGTGGAACTGATTCGCGGCCAGGCGACCTCAGACGACTCGATGAAGGTCGCCCACGAGCTGTGCACGAAGCTCGGAAAGAACGGCGTCGAAGCGGCCGATTACCCCGGCTTCATCGCCAACCGCATTCTCTTGCCGATGCTGAACGAGGCGTTCTACGCGGTGATGGAAGGCGTCGGCGCGCCGGAAGCGATCGACGCGGTGATGAAGGGCGGCATGAACCACCCGATTGGCCCGCTAGCGCTCGCCGATCTGATCGGCCTCGATGTCTGCCTCGCGATTCTCAATGTCCTGCACGAAGGGCTGGGCGACCCGAAGTACCGCGCCTGTCCGTTGCTGAAACGCATGGTGGCCGCGGGCCATCTGGGACGGAAATCCGGTCGCGGTTTTTACACATATGCGTAACGCGACTTTCACCTACAATCCCCCCATGAAAATCATCGGACTGACGGCGATCCTCCTGGCCAGCGCGGTCGGCGCCGGTCTTGTCGTTGCCCAGGGCGGCCTGACGGCTGGCGAGTGGCAGACCTACAGCGGCGACGCGCAGGGCACGCGGTTTTCGCCCCTCACCCAGATCAACACGACGAATGTCGCGAACCTCAAGCTCGCCTGGCAGTACGGTGTCCCGGCGCCAGGTTCGACGGCCAGGCCAGTCCTGAGCCAGGCGGTCCCGATTCTCATCCGCGGCGTGCTGTACACGTCGACCACGGAACGGACGATCGTCGCGCTCGATCCGGGAACCGGCCGCGAAATCTGGAAGCACACGCTCGAGAAGGGCGGCGCGCCCAACCGCGGCGTGTCCTACTGGCCCGGCGACCGCGAGAACGCGCGGCGCATTCTCGCGGGAACGACCGACGGACGTCTCATCGCGCTCGACGCCGAGACGGGCAAACTGGTACCGAACTTCGGCAACGGCGGCGCGATCAACCTCCGCGAAGGCATCCGGGCGGAGAACTATCCGGAGCGGCCCTACATGATGGCGTCGCCCGGGCTCATCTACCGGAACTTGATCGTGACCGGCGCGCAGGGTCAGGAAGACAACTCCGAAGGCCCGGCGATGGACGTGCGCGCGTGGGATGTCCGGACCGGGAAGCTGGTGTGGACCTTTCACACGATTCCGCATCCCGGCGAACCGGGAGCCGACACCTGGCCGCCGGACTATTGGAAAACGGCGAGCACGCCGGCGAACTGGGGCTTTGGATCCGTCGACGCCGAGCGCGGTCTGATCTTCTTGCCGATTGGTCAGCCGGCCGCCCAGTACTACGGCGGACATCGGCCGCAGCAGAATCTGTACGGCTCGTCGGTCGTCGCGCTCGACGCCAACACCGGAAAAGTCCGCTGGTACTTCCAGCTCACCCACCACGACGTGTGGGACTACGACAACTCCGCCACGCCGGCGCTGCTCGACGTCGTCCAGAACGGACGGCGGATTCCGGCGGTCGTCACCGTGTCGAAATCGGGCCTGATGTTCTTTCTCGAACGCGAAACCGGCAAGCCGATCTATCCCGTCGAAGAACGTCCAGTACCGCAGAGCGAAATCCCCGGTGAATCGACCGCGCCGACGCAGCCGTTTCCCGTGAAGCCGCCGCCGTTGTCGCGGCTCAGCATCACGCCCTCCGAGATCTTCACCGGCGAGCCGGTCCACGAGAAGTTCTGCCGCGACCTCGTCGAACAGATTGGCGGCATCCACAATCTCGGCCCGTACACGCCGTACAGCCACAAGGAATTCCGGATCCTGTTCCCGGGACAGCAAGGCGGACCGAACTTCGGCGGCGTGTCCGTCGATCAGTCGTTGGGCTATGTGTTCGTCAACTCACGCGACGTGGGCGGCATGGGCCGCATGGACAAGTCGCCCGACGGCGATACGGTGGCGTATCGCCGCTTCAGTCCGCTCGGTCGTGGCACGGTGAACGCGCGCTTCTGGAATCCCGCGACCAGCCTCCCCTGCCAGCAACCGCCCTGGGCGCACCTGATGGCGATCAACGCCAACACCGGCGACATCGTCTGGCGGGTGCCGCTCGGCACGAGCGATGAACTCGAGGCGAAGGGGATGAAGAACACCGGCGCCTTCGGACAAGGTGGATCGATGGCCACTGCGGGCGGGCTGGTCTTCATCGCCGGCACCAACGACAGACGCTTTCGGGCGTTCGACTCCCGCACCGGCCAGGTGCGCTGGGAGGGACGCCTCGACTCCGACGGGCGCTCCACGCCGATGACCTACACGGCGAACGGCAAGCAGTTCGTCATCATCGTGTCGACCGGCATCAACGCCTTCGCGCTTAATTGACGAAGATTCCTAGATCTGTTTGCTCGGTGAACTTGGTGGGCTCGGTGCTCGATTTCCGTCCTGTGTTCGATTTCGTTCTCGCCAGATCTCGAGAAGCATCATGGTGACGGTCAGCGTCACCGGGCCGAGAATCAGGCCGGACGCACCAAACACGATCAGGCCGCCGACGATCGAGATGAACGACGGGATCGTGTGTACCTTTAGCCGATTCCCGACCAGAATCGGATAGATCACGTTGTCGATCCCGCCGACGAGCACGCCGCCCCAGAGCGATAGCACGAGCGCCTTGCCCCAACTGCCGTCGAGCACGAGGAAGATCGCCGCGGGCACCCAGACGATGAACGCGCCGAGGACGGGAATCACGGCGAGCGCGCCCATGATCACGCCCCAGAGCAACGGCGCCGGCAGACCGAGCCACCAGAACATCAGACCGCCCAGAACGCCTTGAATGGCGGCGACCACCAGCGTGCCGTACACGGTCGCATGGACCGTATCCGCGACGCGGTGGAGCACGCGATCCGTTTCGCCTTTCGTCAGCGGTGACAGCGCGCCGATCATTTCCAGCGTCGGTTCCTGATCGCGCAGGAAATAGAACGCCAGATAGAACGTCAGCAGCATGCCGGTGACCTGCACCAGCGAACCCGTCAAGAGCGAAGCGGTCGCGTCGGTCAGCCAGGTCGCCAGTGAGCCGACCGTGCTCGGCAGATCAACCTGCCGCTCGATCCATCCCGCAAGCGGCGCGACACTCGGATGGACGTCGAGCAGCCGCTGGGCCTCGCCCGCTTCAAGCCGCAGGCGGATGATCTCCGCCCCGCGCAGCGCTTCAGAGGCAAGCCGCTGGCCGATGAACGTCGCCAGGACGACGACGACCACGGCGATCGCCATGACGGAGACCGCCGCCGCCGCGTCGGAGCTCTTCAATGACCGCTGCAGCCGGCGGTGCAGCGGCATGAACAACACGGCCAGCGCCGCGGCCCAAGTCAACGACGGCACGAATGGCTGTACCATCTCGTAACAGAGATACAACCCGACGGCGGTGGCCACCATCAACCCGAGGAGGTGAATCTGCCTCGGCGACCCGAACGCGTTGCCGTTGTCAGTGTTCATGCGCGCGGTTCAGAGGTCCAGAGGTGAGCACGAGCCGGGCTGCATTATATGAGTGCTGGACTGGGTCCCACGCCGGACCCGGTAGGCGTGGCCGCTGCAGTACACTGGCGCGCGGCGACAACGGAACCGTCGCAAGCGGAGGGTGAACGTGGCGACACGAAAGACCGGCAGCCAGAAGGGACGCAGCGGCGGAGTCGTCGACGCGCCCGGGAAGAAGCATCGCAAGCCCCTGCCGAGAGATCCGGAGGCGAACCTCGCCGACAGTCAGGCGGCAAAAATGCGCACGGCCATGGCCACGACGAAGACCAGCCGGCGTCGCGGTCGCGCCTAGCGAGCGCCCGGCCTCGGCTTACCGAGGACTCAGGGGAAGGGCGATACGGGCAGCCGTCAGACGATTGAGAAACTCGGCGGCCGTCTGCGGCCGGTGATGAAGATCTTTCGACAGCGCCGTCGCGAGAAAGTCGGCGATCGCCGGTGGGCAGTCCGGGCGCAGTAGCCGCGCATCCTCGACACTCCTCGTCAATATCAGTCTGGCGGTGTCGGCCAATGTGGCGGCGCGGAACGGATGCGTTCCTGTCAACGCTTCGTACATGGTCACCGCCAGGCCCCAGACGTCGAGCGCCGGCGTGATCGGCCCGCTCGTAAACATCTCCGGCGGCATGTAGGCCGGGGTTCCGACGAATTGACGCCGCCCGGCATCCGAGGGCGCATCGGCGGTCGGCAAGTCAATCACCGTGGGGGCCGTTGTCTGGAGGCTCTGCGTGGACGTGGCCGTGGAGGCGTCGGCAATCATCTGCGCGAGGCCGAAGTCGAGGAGCTTGGGCCTGCCGTCGAAGGTGTAGCCGATGTTGCTCGGCTTGACGTCGCGATGCAGATAGCCCGCGGTGTGCACGTGGCGCAGGACTTCGGCCATCGCGATCGACATCGAGAGCACGTCGTCGACCGGAAGCTGCCCCTGACGAATGCGGGCGGCCAAGGTTCCCCCGGCGAGGTACTCGAGGATGAGCACCGGCGCCCCGCGCCACGATTCCATGGCGTGGATCACCGCGAGATGCGGATGCTGCATGCCGGCCATGGCCCGCGCTTCCCTCCGGAGGCGAGCGGCCGCCGCGGTGACGACGCGCGGGAGCACCTTCATCGCGATCGGACGGTTGAGATGAAGATCGCGGCCGAGGTACACCACGCCCATGCCGCCCGCGCCGATCTGTCGCTCGACCTCGAACTTGCCGGCGAGCACGAGCGGAAGGAGCGCCTCGCGCATCGGACCGCCGCAGGTCGCGCAGTGCTGTTCGGCGGTCGGCCGGACCCGGCCACACACGCCGCACTGCGCCGCCCGGCTGCGCGAGCCAAATCCAGGCGTGTCGAGGTCGGGCGACTCGCGACTGAGTTTCTGTTCGAGTGCAAGCGCGGCCGACGCCGCGACAGCGGTCATCAGCCGCTTGTCGTCCTGCGTGAACGGCAGCTCGCTCCGCTTGTCGCCGAGCACCAGCAGTCCAATGGCCGTCCCGCGCGCGCCGAACAGCGGGACCAGCAACCGCGCGCCGGCGTCGATGAGCCAGTCGCGTTCGTTCTCGGGCAGGCGGCTCAACGCCGAACCCGCGGCGGACGGGTCGACGTCGAGCGGCGCGGGCGAACCGGACAGAAGGGTGGTCAGAGGTCCACCCAGCTCCAACGCGCGGATCCGATCATCGGGATCGCTGAGCCGCTCGCCGCTCTGATCGATCAGCAAAAGGGCCACTCGTTCGAGGTGAAGCGCGCGATCGACTTCGGCAACCAGCAAGCGGTTGAGGTCGCGCACGCTCGCCAGCGACTGGCTGTGCTCCACCAGGTCGACCAGGATCTTCCGCGCGTCGTACTGGTCGCGGAAGAAGCGCCGATCGATCGCGCGGAGCAACGCGCGCCGCCAGAACAACACCAGGCCGAGCAGGACGATGACCCCGATCGTGAGCGGCGACCGGGCGAACAGATCGTCGAGCGGGCTCGCGCGATTCTCATAGGCGACAACCGCGGCCGCGACGATGAGAACGGCGATGACCATTCCAACGGTAAAGCGCGCGAGTCCGTACTGGACCGCCTGCCGAACGACAAACGAGACGTCGAGCACCGCATCCACGAGCACGGCGTAGGCCGCGGACAGCGGGATCAGCAGGGCGAACGCGGTGAGGGCAATCCCCAGTGCTCGACTCACTTCGGGATCCGAGGCGAATGCTCGATAGGACCCGGACGTCACAGCGAGAAACACGTGCGCCAGCATCGGCAGGTTGCCGACGGCGATACCGGCGACGATCCATTTGAGCCGTCGCCGCTCGACGAGCGTGGCGCGACCGAGCTTCAGGATGAGCAGCGCCAGAGGCGCCAGCGTGAGACCGGTCACCGCCTGCCAGAAGATGAAATCGTCATCCGGGCTGAGTTCGCCGAGTGCGTCGCCAAACGGAGATGAATGAACGGCCGGCAGTGCGGCGATCACGTTGCCGGACACGAGCACGATCGCGACAGACAGCGCCAGGTACTCGACGGCTTTAGCGGCGCGCTCCCCCAGCAGCGATGGTTGGACCCGCGGGAAGCTCCACGCGAACCTCCAGAAGGCGTAGGGACAGAAGGCAATCAGGTGAACGGTGGCGAGGGTTTCGAGCGCCTGCTCGAGGGGCGCCGACATCGACGGTGCGGCGCGCAGGGCGACGCTGTCGGTGAAGAGCGTCGCGAACAACGCGAAGAGGGCGGCGAGCATCCGGGCGCGAGGATCGCGGCGTCCTCCGAAATGGAGCCACGCCGCCGACAACCCGAACGCGAGAAGAAGAAATGTGTAGTACCAGGTCGGAAGCGCCGGCGCCGTCACCGCCGGACGGAGCACCCACAACGACACGACAATGCCGATCGCAACCTTGACGATTGCGACGACGAACAGCAGCCGCATCGAAGGCTCGACGCTTAGAGCATCTGCTTACGAGCGGCCGGTACGTTGCACGGGCACAAATCGAACATCACATGAATGCAGGCATCGATATCCTGCGACCGGATCACGGCTGAACCATTCGCCGCCGCATGGTTCGCCGACATCTGGCCCATGACGCGGACGAGCTCGACAAACGCCCAGTGTGAGGCGTTCCAGTTTTGCGCCGCCTGCTCGATGAGGTCGGAGTTCCCGGACAGCAGATGGTTCAACGCTTCCTCCGAAGCGAGCATCACCCCTGCCCCTTGTCCGAACGCCATGGCGAGTTGCAGCTTGATGGTTTCGATTGAGTGCGGCACGTGACGGCCTTTCTGACACTGAGAGCGTTGACGACGGAGCAACCGCCGTAGATGCTACACCCGAGTCTGAATCCCCGGGTTCTTTCGCGCCCATTTCCAGACGGCCAGCGCCACGGGCAGCGTGAGGGCCAGTTCCACGGCCGCCGCTTTCAGGTTCGCACTGACGAACGTCGGATCCGAAAGACGTCGTTCGGTCCGCGGAAACAGGTCCAGCCCGGACACGAAGTAGGTCCGATCGAACGGCCACAGCAGCTGAATCCCCTTGGGTGCCGTCGGATCGGTTCCCAGCCAATCGAGCAGCAGATGCGAGGCGTGCGCGCCGCCGACCACGAGGACGATGCGCCAGTTGATGCGGCCTGTGACCTGCCCTGTCACCACGGCCGCGATAATCATCAGGAGCGCCGTCGCGAGGAAGCTGTGGGTGCCGGCGCGGTGCCAGCCGCTTACGAGCAGGTCCAGGTCCGGGCTCGCGCCAATGAAGGCCCCGAGCAGAAGGAGCGGCGCGGCCCAGCCGTGTCTTTTGGGTTGAGTGGGATCAGGGCCGGCCCCGGCGGCGCCCCCTGCTGTGGCGACGGTCCAGCCGGCCAGGACATGTGCAATCGGACTCGGCATCGAGCGGGTCATCATGGCAGATTTTGGCAAGGCGCGCGACCGAGGCGAAAGTGGCCGGATTGCATAACTGATTGATATCAAGCATGTTCATGGACCATGGTTCACAGTATTTCGCTTGACTTTCGCCAGGCACGATTTTAGGATAACGACGCTTCCGATTTCACCGAAGGCCCCGAGCAGAGTCGAGGGGCCGACCAAAGGAGCTTGCATGCCCCCAGCACTCGTAGAAAAGCACGACCGCGACGACCGCCAGGACCGGGAACGCCAGAAAGCGGTCGAGTTGGCGCTCGGCCAAATCGAGAAGCAGTTCGGCAAGGGTTCGATCATGCGCCTGGGTCAGAAGGGCGCCATCCAACCGATCGAGGCCATCCCCACCGGTGCCATCAGCATCGACTACGCCTTGGGCGTCGGCGGCTTCCCGCGCGGCCGGGTGATCGAAGTCTTTGGGCCGGAGTCGTCAGGCAAGACGACGCTCGCCCTGCAGGTCATCGCCGAAGCCCAGAAACTGGGTGGCATGGCCGCGTTCGTCGACGCGGAACACGCGCTCGACGCCGCCTACGCGCAGAAGCTCGGCGTCGACGTCGACAATCTCCTCGTGTCGCAGCCAGACAACGGCGAACAGGCGCTCGAAATCGTCGAAGTGCTGATTCGCTCGAACGGTGTGGATGTCGTCGTGGTCGACTCGGTCGCCGCGCTCGTGCCGAAGGCCGAAATCGAAGGCGAAATGGGCGAAGCGCAAATGGGCCTGCAGGCGCGCTTGATGTCGCAGGCGCTGCGCAAACTCACCGGCGCGGTGTCGAAATCGAAAACCTGCCTGATCTTCATCAACCAGCTGCGCGAAAAAATCGGCGTCATGTTCGGCAATCCCGAAACGACGACCGGCGGTCGCGCGCTCAAGTTCTACGCGTCGGTCCGCATCGACATCCGCCGCATCGCGAGCATCAAGGATGGCGACACCGTCATCGGCGGCCGGACGCGGGTCAAGGTCGTGAAGAACAAAGTCGCGCCGCCGTTCCGCGAAGCCGAGTTCGACGTCATGTACGGCGAAGGCATTTCGCGCACGGGCGATCTCCTCGACCTCGCCGTCGACAAGCGCGTCGTCGAGAAGAGCGGCGCCTGGTTCGCGTATAACGGCGAGCGGCTTGGTCAGGGGCGCGAGAACTCGAAGCAGTTCCTCAAAGACCATCCGGACATCTACAAGGCGATCGAAGACAAGGTCCGCCGCGAACTCGGCCTGGTGCGGGAGACGGTTACGGAATAGCGGTCCAGTGGCGTCCGGCTTTAGCCGGATTGCAGGCAATGCCAACTGCGCTCGTCACCCGCGCAAGCCGCGGCGTGGGACGCGGAATCGCCACGGCACTCGATGCCGCCGGCTTCCGCGTCTTCGCCACCGGCCGGTGCGTGGCCAGAGCGCACCTTCCCACGTCTATCGTCCGCTTCAGCCTGTCCGCTCACTCCGGTAGGGACAGGCTTTAGCCTGTCCGCTCACGCTGAACGCCGAACACACCGAGAACCTCGAGATGTTGGCGAGTCGGTGGACGCTGGCGGCTATCTCGGTGGTTCCAGCGTCTTACTCTCTTGAATGACCGGGTTGCTGGCCGCGCTCGCGATCTCCATGCTGGACCCGCAGGAGACGCAGGCGCCTGCGCCGGCAGATCCGAGCCTGGCTCGGATTCGAGCGGCGCTGAGTACACCCGACGTGCTCGTCGTCTCGGAACCGATTCCAATGTTTCGCATTCGCATCGTCGACCGTCCGCTGATTCTGGGTACCACGCTGACCGGCTGGGACTTCAGCAAGGAGCCTGTGCCACCAGGCGGCCTGCACGCGTTCGAGATGCGGCGGGTTCAAGGCGGCAACCCGTGGAGCGGGCAGCCGCTGATCAAGTTCGACGTGCTGCCTCTGATCCTGGGCGGCGTGAAGAGAACGCGTGCGGCGTATGCCGCGCGGGGCGCGCGCATCGAAGTCGAACAGTCGCTGCAAGAGTTTTGCGCGGCGCACGACTGCCAACCGGTCGCGCCCGGTCCACCGCCTCTCCTGCCCTTCGACGATCCGCGGTGACGCGCTAGCGGCCACAGCGATACGGTTCCGGGTTCCGCAGTGCCAGGTTCAGGGTGCCGGTTCCGGGTTCGGAGGTGCGTCGCAGTGCGAAAACGGGCACGCCGCATCAGCACCCGGAACCCGGCACCCTGAACCTGGAACCCGGCGGAGCGTGTTATGATTTCGTTTCCCCCAAGGCACGAACGTTCTGTTTGTGCCGCACGCGTTTTCTGGCGTGGCGAGGTAGCTCAGTTGGTAGAGCATACGACTGAAAATCGTAGTGTCGACAGTTCGATTCTGTCCCTCGCCACCATTTGATAAGTGCTTCAGATACAACACATTAAATGTGAATGATCGGGGATAAATTGCATCTCGCGATAAGCCTCTGGGGTCACGCTGGGGTCACATCGCTCGAGTCGTAGGCCCCTTACGCCTCAGTTCACACCCGCCGCCGGCGGCCGGCTCTCTTTCAACGGTAAGAGCGGGATCGCGCGAGGATGCGGACTGCCTTCGTACTCTGAGAACCACACTCGAGTGCCAACCACGGGATCACCGGTATCCCCGATCACGTTCTTCGTGTGAAAGAAGGCGCGCCCGCCGTCCTCGGCAGCGATGAACCCGAACGTCCGCTGAGGGTAATTCTCGACCGTCCCAGTCTTCCGACCAGTTGGCGCCAAATAGCAGATGTCGTCGCACGCGGCCGCCAGCTCCTCAGCGGACGGTCGATCGGTCGGCTCAAGAACGAGAACGCTCTGGATCAATTGCGCCAGCGCCGCCGCCCGATCACCGAACTGCGGGTGTGCGGTTACTGCGGCTGCAAGACTCGGCCGCGTGCCCTTGATCACGTTCTTGAGCGCCTGCAGCCCTTTGCCAAATGGCGGAGCACCCGCGAGAAGTTCCCAGGCAATGGCCGCTATAGCCCACACGTCGGACGCCTTCGAGGCTTCGTGGGGAGAGTCGATGATCTCGGGAGCGACATACGCGAGCTGCCCCATCATCGTCGTCGAGCGTTTGGTCGTCTCCTCGCCGCCGGCGATCGCCTCCTCGACTTCATGCTCGGCCATCTTCGCGATCCCGAAGTCGGTGATCTTCACGCCGTTGAAGTTCAATCCACCTACGATCATGATGTTGCTGGGTTTCAGATCTCGATGCACCACGCCCGCGCGATGCGACGCCGCCAGGCCCCGAGCGAGATGGTGAAGCACGAAAGTGACGGCATCGACGTCGAGACGGGAAAACTGGTCGGCGACCTTCCTCAGGTCCAGTCCATCGACAAACTCTTCGACCATGTAAAACCGCTTCGTCTCGTCCTCGAAATAGTCGAGCGTCTTTGCAACGTTGGGGTGATTGACTTTGGCTGACAGCACCGCGCTCTTCTTGAATTTTCGCGCGGCCCGATCATCCTGAGGAACCTTCAACGCCACCAACCGGCGCAGCGTTTCGTCGTGCGCCAGATACACTTCCTGCATACCCCCGCGTCCGATCACGGATTGGACCGTGTAGCGGTCGCCCGCCATGCTTCCGACGCTGATCAGGCTCACAGCACAACCTCGGGATGCGATACGTCAACCGTGACGAACGATCGGGCGAATTTTCTCTCGGGATCGCCAAAGGTGATGACGCTGCCGTCCGGCGGCGCCGATCCGGTCACGATCCGGATGTTATTCGCCCAGACCTCCCCGGACACGAGCGTCACGACGAACGACAGTCCGTCGTAGACGAAGGTGACCGATCCAAATTGGTGCTTGAGAGTGACCGTGGGCTTCGAGTGATCGAGGACAAACTTCTGGCCCGTGTCGGGCACAAATGTCGCGCGATGCTTGCCCTTTAAGAGCACGCGAGCGGCGCGGCCTCCGATGGCGCGCGCCTCTGGACGTTTCGCCGGGCTCTCTTCGAGGCATGCGTCGAGCAATCTCCCCAGCAGCGGATCCAGGCCCTGGACCCGCTGCTCGAAGCCGCCGCCGACGCTCTTCCAATCGCTCACCTGCGGCGGTTGGTTCTTCAGCCCTTTCGGCAGCGAATCCCCCACGAGCAGGGCAAGCATCAGAACGCCCATCGCGTAGACGTCGACTTCCGGCCCGAACGTTACGCGCCCCGTCCTGTAGAGCTCTGGCGCCGCATAGGATCTGGTGCCGACGAACCCGGTCGTCTCGGCTTCATTCCGGAGCCTGGCCAGGTTGAAATCGACGATCTTCACGATGTTCTCGTGATCGATCATGACGTTCGCGGGTTTGATGTCGCGGTGGATGATGCCAGCGGCGTGGATGTCCGCCACGCCGGTGGCGACCTGGTACAACAACCGCGTGAATTCATCGAGTTTGATCGGCTTGCCGAGTCGCGATCGAAGGTCCCCGCCGCGAACCACTTCCTCGACAATTCCCATCCGCCTGGGCCCGTCCTGGTAGACGTCGAACACTTCGACGACGTGCTTCGAGCGAATCGTTTGAAGCGCGGCGAGTTCATCCAGCAGTCGGCGGTGTTCGCCACCGTCCTGCAGGAACTTGATCGCGACGTCTCGATCTAGATTCGCGTCGCGGTAGAACTCGACCGTACCTAACCCGCCACTGGCATCCTTTCCAGCGCGGACGTAGCGGCTCACGACTCTTCCGCGATGCGCTTCTGGGAGGCGTGCGGTTCAGGCTCCGCCCCCCTCGTGGTAGAGGGTTTGTCCGCGGCGGCGTCGACGCTCTCGAACGATACGGAGATGGGTAGTCTGCGCTCAACGGGTTCGCCAGCGGCATCCGGCGCGCGCGGTTTGGATTTCCGCGACGTCGATCGAGGACTGTCACGCCGGCCGCGCTTTTTTCCCGCCGCCTTGGCGTGCGCCTGCGCCACGACCGATTTCTTCTCGGTCTTCTGCTCCGGCCTCGCGGCCGAGGCTTCCACGCGCACCGGCTCGGCAAACATGATCATCTGGCTTCCTGGCAGCCAAATGTGAGTGGAGCCATCGAGAAGGGCCGGCGCGCTCGGAAATCCGATCACGATGGCCGTTCCGTTGTCAGCACCGCCGTTCCACTCGCTCGCCGTGATGAGACGCTCGGGAAGATCCTGAAGGTGATTGACGCGCGTCGCGAGCCAGCTCAAGATCGGCGCGCCAATCCCGTACACGCCGTCGCTCGCAAGAATGAGCGCCCGACGTCCTTCTGGGATCTCCGTCACATGCGGCTCGAGGCCCTCGCCGACGCCGACGAACTGTAGCAACGGTCCGTCCTGCCTTGCGCCAGGCGAAACAGCCCGCCCCATGCTTTGCAGCTGAGCGCTCACCGTGTCGTCGACCGTCAACTGACCGACAGAGCCATTCGCCTCGATGCCGTAGGCGCGAGCGTCGCCAGCATGGACGATGTAGCCGGCGTCGTTCAGCCACGCCGCCGCCACGACCGCGGCGCCACCCCCTCCACCGAGAACCCGAAAGACCTGCGAGTTAGCAAAGTGCATTGCGTCGGTCAGCAGCGGAGCGATCGACGTGCTCGCGGATGACAGACAGCGAGCCATGACGGCACCCGCAGCGATTGCAGCGGCGCGGCCGCCATCCTTCATTCCGCCCATGCCATCGGCTAGCACCGCGACGGTGAGACCACTGGCGGCCCGGGCAACCGCGATCCTGTCCTGGTTGTCCTTGCGAACAGCCCCGCGGGTTGATGCCCAAGCAACGGGCAGCGCACCTGCTCGGCCGAGCCCACGCGGCTCTTTGAGCAGGGCGTCGGCCAGGATCGCGAGCAATTTGTTGGCGTCGAATGCTGACACGAAATCTCCCGTCCGATCTCGTTGGAGTATACCCCTCAGAGCGAGCGCTCAGGACCTCCCGTCGTCGGCCGATCTCGCGCCTTCCCTCAGTGCCAACCGACGGCTGTGCAGGCGTCACGCATCGCCTCGGCTCGCCGACTGGCACCTGCACGCGAGGCGCATCGCTCACCGGAAAAGAACCCGCCGTTTCGAATCAGCTGCAGCTCGAAACCTGCGGGCTTGCCCTGGTCGAGCAACTCGCATGCGAGCGTTTCAGAACCTCGAGACAGCGTCCAGACCACCTCGCGAGGCCGCGGCGCCGGCGACGCCGGCGACGCTCCCGGCTTCCTAGTGGGCGAATAGAACGGCTCGTCGGACATGCGGCCATGCTACATCGCCGACGTGACAGGACTGGACCGCTGGACCGATCTTTCTGTGCAACGAATTCCGAACGCCCCAGCAACCCTCTCGGGCGACGAACGCGTTCATCTCGATCGACGCTGGTGACCGAAACGGCTTGGGCGCGACAAGTCCCCGTTGATGTGCGTCGCTGCGAGGTCACCATTCGCCCACGCCTGCAGCAATCGGCCCGAATACCGTCGAGGCCTGCCGGCGCCTTGCAGTTCAAAGGGTCGCAACTTCCCCTGCTGCGCTAACCGGTGAACCTGGGAAAGGGAACGTCGCAACAGTTTTGCCACATCGGAGACGGTGCAGACCATCGGAAGGTCGGCGCCAACGACAAACGAGCCGCCCTCCCCATTGCGAGGCAGGGGATCTCCTGCCTCGGGACCCGACTCAATGGACTTCATCGTCGATCTCATCGCCCAATCGCCGTTCGCCACCGTCCGCCAACCTGCTTCCTGAATCGTGCGCGATCGGTGTCGATCCGGCGAAGTGTTCGTTTTGGAATCTGCCGTCGAATATGCGGCCAGCGCGTGGCCGCAAACAGAAAGACGCGATTCGCGCGACGAAAATCTTCGAACGGCGCCGAATACCACATCCGCAACATCGCCTCGTCGATCGGCTCGACCTGCACGGTACGCGCGCGTGCGTGTGTTCTAGGCTTCAGGTTAGCTCTCATCGCGCACCGCCCAAGGCGGCGACGTCCGAACGCACGTCATGGATCGCTTCGACGATTTCCTCGAGCTCCCGAGAGAACATTGCGGCCAAGACTTCAGCCCCGGCCGCCAGCGGTGCACCCGTTTCGGTCGTGGCAATGCGGCCGGCCAATGCCCTCGCCGCACCGGCGAAGTGGGCCAGTCCGGCGACTCGGCCTTCAATCCTCTCCATGCCGGTTTCGACGTTTCGGCCACGCGAGTTGCGGGCGACCGGTGTTCGTTGACTAACGGATCTCTTTGACATGGGGCCTCTCCTCGACAGAAAGGCCGGGCGGGCATGGAGCAGATTAGATCGTGCGAAAATCTGCGGCAGCCGTCCGGCAGTTTGCGCTGCTGAACGTGCGAGTCGGGACGCCGGCCGTGTTGAAGCACGGTCGGCGCACCGCATACTTTCCGCTCGCCACTTTCAAAAGTCAACATCGAAACCGCGCGCGGACTTCCCGAGATCGGCGCACGATCGACGCTCCACCTTTCAGCTGGGAGCGTACGGATACTCCAAGAGCGCGCGCCGCCACTGGCGAACCCACGCGCCGTCGTTCGTGACTTCTTCCATCAGGACGGGCGGTTTCAGCTGCTCGAGGGCCTCCCAATTGGTTTCGACGGTCTTGAGTAGCGAGCCTACGGACACCTGCCCCTTTTCGATTCGCGACTCCATGCTGGCAAACCAATGCAGGTACTGGAGCCATCCCGACTTGACCCACGGCTCCTGTTTCGGAATTGCCGACATGATCACGTCGTGGAGCGGGCTGGTGCGGCTGTATTCGCTCAGGAGGTTGGCCTGTTGCACACGCTGAAGATCTGAGGTTCGAAGAAACGCCAACAGTGATTCTTCGAACCAGTACGGCAGCTGCCCGCCACCGTCCGCCGGATCGTCGAAGCGAGATCTCGTGAACCGTCGCAGATTGAAAAACTTCCCGGATCCGCAGTGGGCGGCGCCCGCGGCCTTCCACAGGATCATGTCCGATGAAGAGAAGGCAACGAATACCTGCATGCCGGCGTCGCGAAGTGCGGCGATGAGCCGAAGCGCGCCCTTCAGCTCCTCGGGTTCCTTGAATTCCTTGCGGGGAACGATGTCGCTGACGATCACTAGGTAGATCTCGTTGCTGACAGATTGAGAGGCCAGCGAGGCTATCGACATCGTGCGACCGTAGTCGGCCAGGTCCGGCAGATTCACGATGATTGTCTGCAGAGTCCGCACATCCTCGTTCTCGAGCGCCTTCGCCAGCGCAGCGCCATTCGCCAACACACGGCTGTAGTACGCGTCGGCAAAGACGTTCGGGATGACCGCCGGCGAGCAGACGGCGCGTGCCTTGACGCGGATTGCGGTGGCCGCCACTTCGTCGCAAATCTTCCGCCACCAGAGTTCGGAGGTCAGATCAGCCGTATCGACGTCTGACGGAAAATAGGACCAGGTGTGCAATTGGCCGCGGTTGGTCCTCGGCACGTACATCTGCGGATCAAACACGACGTCGAAGTGTCGACGATACTTCGCCGTCGCGATGTGGGTCGCCAGCTCCTCCTCGGGATAGTCGCGAGGACTCGCGACGATGCCCGAGAACTTCGAGAGGGCCTCATCAATCAGCAGGTTTTGCGACTGATGTCCCATCTGCTGGTAGGCACCCATAATCGGCAAACCTCCTCGTCAGTCGGCTATGCCCAAGCCGCGATCAGGTCCTGAGGGCGCCTGAATCGTTGCACCGGCCAAGGCGCGACCATGCGAATCAGCGGCTCGAGTTTCCTGGCGCGCGCGTCTGCCGCGAACGCGTCCGAAGGACTCTCCCGATTGTTGACCCGATCCACGATGACGACCGGCAAGTCCTGAGGACCAGTCGCGTACGGATGGCGCCCGAGCGCAAGGACGGAGAACGTCACGCCCAGCGAGAACTGGTCGGCCCGCCAATCGATGAGCGCCTTGTCGTTGGAGAGCTGCTCCGGCGGAGCAAAAAAAGGAGTGCCAGGCCCCTGCGCCGCCCATGTTGGCGTCGCCGAGGTCGCTGCAAGATCTCGGACCAGGCCGAAGTCGACGATCACCGGCGTACGTCGATCGGCGCGGAGCATGATGTTCTCCGGCTTTAGATCGCGATGCACCAGACTCCGCTCCGTCAGATGATGGAGCGCATCGGCGAGACTCGCGATCAGCCCGCGGATCTGCGGCGTGTCGAAGTGCCCGCTGTTGGCGAACGCATCCGCGAGCGTGCCCCCTGGGAGAAACTCCTCGATACAGAACGCGTACGCTGTCTTGCCGATCGTCTGCGTTCCGACGGCAAAGAGCTTGGCGATGTGCGGATGGCTGCACTGGGCCATCGCGTCGATTTCTCGCTGAGCGCGAACCAACGAACCCGATGGCTTGTATACCTTGAGTGCGGCCGGCGCGCCCTTGGCGTCGAGGACCCGAAACGTTTCCTTGAAGGCGCCGGCGCCAACGAAATTCCCGAATCCCCAGCCTTGCCCCTGGCAGATCTCACGGGCGACCGGCTCGAGAGCGGCGGGCGTCATTGAATCGCGGCGGCCCGGGCGGCGGCCGACGCCGTCTCTGATAGCCAGGGCTCAATAGGCGCGCGGTGGATCGCTTCGTGAATCACAGTGACCTGCCCGGCGCGGACAGCACAAAGACCCACGCCGCGGCGATCGAATTCCGCGGCGTACTGCGCCGCACGTTGGGCGGCCTGCCAGGGTAGAACGACGAACGATCGGTGAGCAAAGCAGGTGTTTCGGTACGCCTGGCAGAGCGCGTCGCGCCACTTTGTCAGTTTGGCCTCGAACGCCAGTACCTCACCGTCTGTCCCGACCGTGACGACATCGGTCCGACCGCGTCCGTAGCCGAACTCACGAAGAATGGCGTCCGCTGGGAGGGATGCGGCCGCGCTCTCGAGAGCCGAGACGAACGCCTGAACCAGGGCCTCTTCGCTTTGGAACGTCTCCGTTTCCACGGGTCGTGTATCGGTCGGAGTCACTGAAGCCTTTGCCGGAATCCTTCCTACCCCGGCGGTCCGGCGCCGGCCGGCGCCTATCCTACGCTGCTTTCGGGTCCTGGCGGTCAATCTGGGCGGCCGGGATCGGGTTCGACGTACTCCGCTGCCCGCCGGCGGCGCGCCGCGTCCGCTCGGCAACGTGGCCGGCAATGTCGCTGGTCGCGGCGGCGTGGGCTAAACGGCAGTCGGCATCCCTCGCATGGAATGGCCGAAGAAAGCGCACGCAACGCCTTCAGTGCGACTTCTGGCATGACTCGGCCCTTGGACTATTCCAAATAGGCAAGCGCGCCAACACCGGCGGTCTGGGCGCCCGGCAGGAGCTGAACCCGTAGCCGTTCGCCGGCGTCGAGATGCGAAACCGATCTTCGAAGAGATCGAAGGCGTCGCCGTTGATCGTGACAGAGAACACCATCTACACCCCCGCTCCGTGGGACTGGGCGGTGTCATAGAGGTGTGGAATCGTTGCGCGCGCGATCTCTCGACCGTCGACTTGGACAATCACATCTCCATCGCCGCCGCGGCGCTTGTCGCTCTGGCGTCCAAAGGATCGATTGGCACCAGAGAAGGCGTATTCTTCGGAACCGTCCTCGCCAGCGAGGAACAACGTCGGACCCGTGACGCGACCGATCCCGCCATTCGCCATCGGCTTGATGTTCAGAACGCTCGCGTCCGCACTACCGCTCGAGGTGTAGCGCGTCGCAATCTCGACGTCCTTCCTCGACGGAATCCGATCGATCGACGACTTCAGTCCATCGGCCGCGTTCGCCGATCGCGCCAGCGAGAGCGGCAAGCCGGTGTCGAAGAACCGACCCAAAGTCTGCACGGCATCCGCGGTGCGGTTCAAGGCGTCGAGCATCTGGTGCTGGATATCCTGGTGCTGCGCGCCGACGACACCGGCCGCCTCCGCCTGATCCAGCAGCGCCTGCGTCTGGCCGTCGACCTCCATGTGATTGTTGTGCACCAGTTCCCAGATCGTCTGCAGCGTGGGCTGCATGTCACCCATCGCCGCGGCCCCATTGGCACCGCCTTCGACGAGACTGTTGAACATCGTGGTGACCTGGCTGGCGATGCCGGAGAACTGCGATTGCGACAGCCGGCCGATCTGGTTCAACCCCTCGAGCGTCTGACCGAGTCCGCCGACCGCTTCGATGACGGGGCCGCCGATATCGTCCTGCGCGAGCGCCGCCATGTCTTTGATGGACTGGAACGCCTCACCGCCGGAGAGGCCGGCCGCAGCAAGCTGATCGTCGAGCTGCATGATGACCGGGCCCATGCGCTCGACGATCTCAAGGATCGGCATACCGGCATCGAGCATCTCTCCCCACCCGACGACTGCGGCGCCGGCGATCGCATCACCAGCGCTGGCCGATGAAAACGCCAGGGTGTTCACTAGGCGCTGCTGCCGCGCCAGGCGCGCTTCCTGCTCCTCGAGGGCCTGCTGAAGCCGGAGGGCCTCCGACTCAAGGCGCCCGCGTTGGTCATCAGACAGCCGACCGCCATCGGCGAGTTCGGCATTCTTCTCGGCGAGGCTCTCACGCAGCGCGTCGACCGTCTGCTGGCTGTCCCGAACGTCGTCCGAAGCCGAGCGTGACACCGTGGCAAAACGCGTGATGCCGGTGACTGCGGTTTGCAGCGCGGCATCGTGCCGCGCCAGCGCGGAGTCGATCTCCTCGATCGCCGCCTGCATTTCCTCGGTGTCTTGCTCCTGGGTCGCCGCCCAGAACCGCGCCACGGACACGCCCGCCCGTTCCGCACGGTCCGCCACGGCGATCTCTCCCGCGAGCAGCCGATTCAGGTCACCAGTAATCGTGGGATCCGCGAGAGACCGCAGCGCGTCGCGCATGTGCGAGAGCGATTGCTCTTGCTCTTGCTGGAATTGAATCACTCCGGCGACCGCGCCCGCGATGGCGCCGCCGGCGACCGCATACGGATTCCAATTACTCAGCGTGCCAGCGGTCGTGAGACCGGAAATGGCCCCGCCCACGATTGCCCCGCCCTGACTTTGGTGGCCCTGCCCGGCGGCGGCGACATTGGCGGCGGCATTTGCCAGCGCCGCAGCGCGCCCGGCATTCGTCGTGGCGGCGTAGTACTGACCGACCGCCTGTAGTGCTTGGCTGATGCCCGTGACGGTCCGGCCAATCTCCGACGTGATCTTGCCGAAGCTACCAGAGCTCGAACGCCCCACGGTCTCGATCGCCGATCCGATCTCCGCGATCGCTCCGACCAGGTCCTTCATTTTGCGCTGGGCGTCATCGACCTGAATCGCGCGGCGCATGGCGTCGCCCGCTCGGTCGATCGCCCGGGAGGCCTGGTCGTAGTTCTTCGCGTGCTGGTCGAGCTTCTTCCGCTCGGCCTCAACCCATTCGTCCACCTGCGCCAGGCGCGCGGCAAATGCGTCGCCATTCATCTTCACAACGGTCTCGTCGTACTTGCGCGTCGCTTCGACCAGCACTGCCTGATTGCTCAGCACCGCGCGGACGATGATGGCGAGGCTCGCTTCCGCCGACTTGACGTTGTCGGCCATGGCGGCCGCCCACGCGTCGCGAATCTTCTTGCTGGTCTCGAGCGCCCGCTTCTCGAGTTCGGATCTCGTCCAGGCGTTGGCCATGTCCGTCACGGCCCGGGGTACTTCGCGGCCGAGAATGCGCGCCTCAAGAACGGCGTCCGCTGCGGACTTCCCGAACTTATCGACCATCTCACCCAGCGACACGCCGGCACGTTGCGCACCGGTGATGCTGAACGCGAGCTCCGCGAGTGATTTGGTGAACTGCTCGTTCTCTCTGGCCGCGACGCTGGTGTCCTTCCCGAGCCCCAGGATCTTCGGCGCCGCGGTCTTGGCTTTTTCCCCGGCGTCCTCCGTCTTCTCGCCGAGCCGCTCGAGGACGCCCCGCAACTTGTCGGCCGCCGTATGGTAGTACCCGCTCACGGTCGACAGCACGCCGAGGTGCTTGCCGAGAATCGGAATCTTCTGCGCGGCGTCGACGACCATTCCGAGGAAGTCGAAAATCGCGCTGGCTGCCTGCAGGATGGCCTTGGTGAGGAATTCAATGACCGGGCGCAGGACGAGCCCGATGATGCGCCAGGCCTCCATGAGGCCGTCTGCGAGCAGGCTCAACACCGGCAGCAGCGGACCAACGATCGCCGCGACCACCGCCAACAGCTGTTTCGCGAGCATGCCGAGCTGATCACCAAAGTCGTCCGCCGCCTTCAGAGTCTCCTCGTCGATGACGAGACCCATCGCGTCGAATTGCTTGATGGTGTCGCCCAGATGACCGTCGAGGGCCGCCAGCAGGTCTGGACCGCCGCCCCCGAGCAGCGTTTTCGAGGCGTAGAGCTGTTCGCCGGCGTCCTTCATGTTCCCGATCGCGTCGGCGACGGTGATGAAGCGATCCTCGGGCTTCATCGCCTTCAATTTCTCGACCGAGAGGCCCATCTTCCCGAGGGCGGCGACCGCGCTCTCATCGCCGCCGATCAGCTTTTCGGTGAGCTTGTCCGAGGCGCCGGCGACCGTTTCGAGCGAAACGCCGGACTGCCCGAAGGCCGCTTCCCATTGCTGGATCGTCGTCGTGCTGACCTTCAGCTTCGCGGACATGTCGACGACGTGGCCGGCGTAGTCGATCACCTGCTTGCCGGCTTCGATGATCTTGGTGACCGCAAACGCAGTGCCGATGGCCGCGCCGACACCGACCGCGATCTTCTTGATGCTGTCGAGCGCCGCGTTGGTCTTGTCCGCTTCCTCCTTCGCCTTCTTCCCGATGTTATTCAACTTCGAGGCGGCGTCATCGACGCTCTTCCCAAATGCGTTGACCTGCTGGACGATGCGGGAGAACGCCTGTTTGGCCTCCACCTCCGCATCGGTCAGACCCTTTTCGTACTTGGTGCCGTCGGTGGTCAGTTCCAGGACGGACGTGGCGATTGTCGACGTGCTCATGAGCTCATCCTCTCAATCAGCGAAGGGTCCGCGACACGCGTCTGTCGGTAACGCAGGAACCAGCAAGCCTCGGCCGAACTCCGAAACCGCCGGCGGGCCGCGTCATCGGCCGGCGCTGACTCTGGGCGGTCGCGGTCGGCCCAGCTCTGGTGCGCGAGTAGGACGCACCGATAGCCCGAGGTTCACCAAGGGACCCGCTGGATGAACGCGTTCTGAAAGTCGATCGCCCGGCGCTCGTTCGTCGCGCGGTCGTTCTCGTACCAGAGCCCCGTGTGCATGTCAGACACATGCCGCGCCTCGTGGGCGAGCACAGAGATGAATTCCGTGTGGTCAAAACACTCCGCGCGGTTCAACGTGATCACGTACCGACCGTTTAGGAGCCGCTGTGCCTGTCCCCGTTGACGCTTCGGCGCGTCGACGAAAACGAGATCGATTTGTGATCGTGGCGGTAGCG
>CAZOAZ010000020.1:0-99702 GCA_964577955.1 uncultured Bifidobacterium sp.
CATCGTCATGACCGCCATGACGGCGGTGGGCGCCGCGACTGTCCGCGGCTGCGACCGCAGAACCCAGCTGTGGCTGCCGCTCCTTGTGGGCGCCGCACTACCCGGGGTCGCGCTCGCCTTCACCGTGAGTTCTCCGGTCCTGCTCATCGTCTTGATCGCGGGGGTGTCGCTGATACAGCTCGTGATCTCGCTCAGGCCGCCAGGCGCTTTCCTGACGCCCATCGCCTCTGCTACGCTCCAACGAGCCCATGATTAACGTCTTCCCGCCGCGCGCGTCGCCGCGCCTGGAGGAGTTGCGCCGCTACGGAGTCCTCGACACACCCTCCGAGCGCGCATTCGACGATCTCGCCACGCTGGCGACGCAGATTTGTGCGACGCCGATTGGGCTGGTGTCGCTCGTCGGCGACGACTGGCAGTGGTTCAAGTCGCACATCGGCCTGGCGCTCGACGGCGCGCCGCTCGAGCATGCGTTCTGCGCGCAGGTGGTCGCGCAGGGCGATGTCCTCGTGGTGCCTGACGCGACGAAGGACGAGCGATTTGCCGAGCACCCGCTGGTCACCGGGCCGACGGCGGTTCGCTTCTACGCCGGCGCGCCGCTCGTGACCGAGACCGGCACGGCGCTCGGCACGGTCTGCGTCCTGGACCGTGTGCCGCGCGATCTGACCGAGACACAAATCGACGCGCTCCGCGCGCTCGCCGGCCAGACGATGGCGCAGCTCGACATGCGGCGGACGCGGGCGGTGGATGCCGCGAAGCAGCGGGCCGAGGCGCTGCTGCAGGCGATCACCGAAGGGACGGCAACGGTCACCGGGGTGGCCTTCTTCGAATCACTCGTCCGCCATCTCGCGACGGCGCTGCAGGTCCGACGGGTGTTTGTCGCCGAGTGCGTCGAAAATGACCGCGCGCGCTCGCGGGCGATCTGGATGGACCACCAGGCCCAGCCCAATTTCGAGTACTGCGTGACCGACACCCCGTGCATGAAGGTCACACAAGGTGAGACCTGCCTCTATTCGCACGATGTGCGGAAGTACTTCCCCACCAATCCGATCCTGATGCGGCTCACCGCCGAAAGCTATCTCGGCGTGCCGCTCTGGAGTTCCTCGCACCAGGTCATTGGCCACATGGTGCTGGTCGACGACAAGCCGATGTCCGAGGATCGGCTGTGGATTTCCGTGCTCCAGACCTTTGCGGCGCGCGCCGGCGTCGAGCTCGAACGGGAGCAGGCCGAGGAACGGCTGCGAGCGGCGCTGGTCGAAGTCGAGGCGCTGAAGAATCGGCTGCAGGCGGAGAACGTCTACCTGCAGGAAGAGATTCGCACCGAACACAACTTCGACGAGATGGTCGGCCACAGTGCCCCGCTCGTGTCGCTGCTCAACAAGGTCGAACGCGTGGCCGACACCGATTCGACCGTGCTGGTTTCCGGCGAGACCGGCTGCGGCAAGGAACTGATCGCGCGCGCGCTCCACAGCCGGAGCGCGCGCCGGCATCGCGCCCTCGTCAAGGTGAATTGCGGCGCCGTGCCGGCCAGCCTCCTCGAAAGCGAACTCTTCGGCCACGTCAAAGGCGCGTTTACCGGAGCCATCGATCGGCGGGTCGGCCGCTTCGAGCTGGCCGACGGCGGAACGATCTTTCTCGATGAAATTGGCGAGCTGCCGCTCGACACGCAGGTCAAGCTGCTGCGGGTCCTGCAGGAGCGCGAGTTCGAACCGGTCGGCAGCAGCAAGACCCACCGTGTCGACGTCCGGGTCATTGCCGCGACGAATCGCGACCTCGCCGAGGAAGTGAAAGCCGGACGTTTTCGATCGGACCTCTTTTTCCGCCTGAACGTCGTGCCGTTGTCCGTTCCGGCCCTCCGCGATCGCAAAGAGGACATTCCGCTCCTCGTCTCGTACTTCGTCGCGCGCTTTGCCAAGAAGTTCGGACGCCGCATCGAAGGCGTCTCGCAATCCGCGATGGCCCGGCTGATGGCCTATCCGTGGCCCGGCAACATCCGCGAACTTCAGAACATCATCGAACGCGCCGTCGTCCTGGCCTCGGGGCCGGTGCTCACGATCGACGCCGACATGATCGCGGTGCCCGAATCGTCCACCGTGCGTATCCCGTCGGCCCCGCTCGCCGCGGTCCCGCCAAGCGCAACGCCGCTGTCGTCGATGCACGACGCGGAGCGACGCCATATCGCCAGCGTCCTGAAGCAGACCAAGGGAGTCATCGAAGGGCCGGCCGGCGCCGCGACCGTCCTCAACCTGCATCCGAATACGCTACGGAGCCGGATGAAGAAGCTCGGGCTGACGCGAACGGGCGAGTAGTCAGTCGAGCTGTCGTGGTCGAGCTGTCGTGGGATCCGGCTTTAGCCCTAGTACTGCAGAGTGAGTTGCGTACCCCAGTGTCGCGGCTCGCCCGGACGCCCGACATACGCCGGGAACGGCGGCGCATTGTTCGTGCCGGTGATGTAGGGCTGGTTGCCGGCATTCCTCACGAACACCGAGAGTTCCCAGCGCCCGTGCGACGGTTGAAAGCCGGCGCGCAGTTGCACGCGGCCGTACGCGCCCTGCGATTCCTCCGGCACATTGAACGGCGTAAAAAACACACGGCTTTGCCACGGGACATCGCCGTGCACGAACACCCGCCCGCGGCGGCCGGCCGCAAACGTGTAGTCTGCCGACACGCTGCCCGACCATGCGGGCGCGTTGTTCAGACGATGACCGGCGGCGTCGACGGCCGCGGTGCCCGGGGCGACCGCGAGATACTGCGCGTATACCGCATCCAGCCACGCGAGTGTTCCCGCGACTTGCACACCGCCCCACACCGCGGCTGATTCGATCTCGACCCCCTTGATGGTCGAAGACGCGGCGTTGCTGATGTCGATAACGCCAGCGGCAACGAAGGTCTGGACCTGCAGATCCTGGTAGTCGGTGTAGAAGCCAGCAGTGTTCACTCGGAAACGGCCATCGGGGGTGACGTACTTCATACCGCCTTCGAAGCTCCACGCGAACTCCGGCTTGAAGGCCGTCCCGGGCACCGTCGCCGTGACGTTGAACCCGCCGCTCTTGAAACCGCGCGTGGCCGACGCATAGAGGAACGAGCCGGCGCCGGCCGGCATCTCGACGGCGACTTTGGGTGTCAGCGCGGAGAACTCCGCTTCGTCCGTGAAGTCGTAGGCCGTGGCCGGATCGGTGAGCACGGTCGTGCCGAGACGATAGACGCCGCCGCTGTTGTGTGCACTCTTGCGTTCCCGCGAGTACCGCATCCCGAGCGTCGCCGACAGGCGCGGCAAGAGACGACGGTGGTACTCGCCGAACGCCGCCCACGACCGCGTGCCGATCGACGAGAACGGCCGACGCTCGATGCCGCCGGGCGGAACGTTGAACTGCGCGATGTCCAGCGGCCCGTCGTCAGTCTCGTCGAAGACATACAGACCGCCGATCCAGGACTGCGCGTCAGACTTTCTGACCAGCGTGATTTCCTCGGAGAACTGCCGTTGGTCATCCCGGATGTCGGCGGTCAGAATCGAAAGCTCGGTGCCGTCCGGATCGAAGAACGCACGAAAATCCGACCAGCGCACGCCGGTCAAACTGGTGAACGTCGTCCGCTCGTCGATCTGAAGAATCGCGCGGGCGGACGCACCGCGCTGCCGGCTGAAGCCCTCGGCGACGTGGCTCGCGCGCACATCCCAGAAGTTCGACGGATTGTCGAACGCCGGGAACCCTGGCTTGGCCGACACCGGCCTGATGTAGAAGAGCGGCGTCGCGTCGAAGTTCGTGGCGTCATAGGACGCGCGAATTTCGGCCCGCGACCCTGCCAGCACCCGCACATGCGCCCGGCCGGTCCATGTGTCGTCTCCCCCGAGCGTGACGCCGGCATGATTGAGGTCGCGGACGAATCCGTCGCGAACGCTGCGCCCAAGCGCGACGCTCGCCATGACGCGGTTCCTGATCAGCGGGCCGCCGACCGCGCCCTGGAGGCGCAGCCCACCGAAGTCGCCGGCCGTGATCTGCGCGCGGGATTCGAACGTATTGGTCGGCAGCCGCGTCGTGACGTTGACGGTGCCACCCACCGAGTTGCGACCATATAACGTCCCCTGCGGGCCGCGCATCACTTCGATGCGGTCGACGTCGAGAAACTCGAGCGCCGCCATCGACGGGCGCGAGAGATAGATGCCGTCGAGATGGACGGTCGAACTGGGATCGGCGCCCGCGCTCGTCGAGTTCGTGCCAATGCCCCGAATCGTCACACTGGCGTTGTAGGTCGCCGGCGAGACCGCCAGTGTCGGCACGACATCCGCGAGGCCCGTGATGTTTCTCGCGCCGAGGCGATCGAGACTGTTTGCCGAGAGCGACGAGATTGCCGCGGACGACATCTGGATGTCCTCCGCGCCTCGTCGCATCGCGACCACCGTGACGTGCTCGAGCGCCGACGCTGCTTCGAGCACGAGATCGAGCGTGACGGCCTCAGCAGCGATCTCGACGGCCAGGCCGTCGGTGACGATGCCGCCGATTGCGGCGTTGACCAGATAGCGCCCCGCCGGCAACCGCTCGAAGTGATAGCGCCCCGCTTCGTCGGTTCGCGTCGTCGACACTCCCACGTCGGTCGCTGGCGTCGCCGTCACCAGCACCGACGACACCGCCACGCCAGCTGCGTCGCGCACCGTCCCGTGCAACCCGGCACCCGCCTGTCCCAGCGCCGCTGATGTTGTGAAGGGGTGGGCCACCACAAGAACTGCGAGCAGCCGGACGAGACGACGCATGCGATACCTCGGGTGAGCGATCGACGACAGCGACGCTGGAGAACGACTGACTATAGCTGGATCATTGAGCCGAGCGGCAGGGGTGATGAATCAGAGGGCGGGACGACAGGGCTGGAGGCCCGGCCGGCCATTGCAACCGTGCCGGCCGGACCCCTGGCTCGCGTACTACGTCGACACTCGGCGGACGTTCTCGGCGCGCGGTCCCTTGGGACCAGGCGCGGCAAGATCGAAGGTCACGCTGTCGCCTTCACGGAGGTCGTTGATGCCTTCACCGTAGATTGCGCTCTGGTGAAAGAACACCTCGTTGCCCCCCTGCGCCTTAATGAAGCCGAAGCCCTTGTCCGCCCGTAGTGTCTTGATCGTTCCATCCATGCTGCGTCTCTCAATCGATGACGTCCATCGCCCTGAAGTAGGTCACGACACGTCAAGAGACCACTGTACTAGCCCGCACGGGTCTGCGCCGACTTATTCGCACATTGGTCACTCCTGGCGCAGGGACCTCATCGGATCGACGCGGGCCGCTCGAAAGGCAGGAATGGCCGCCGCCAGGAGCGAAATGCCCACAAAGATCGCCACTGCCGAGACGATGGTGCCGGGGTCGCTCGTGCTGACGCCGTAGAGCAGGCTCCGGAACGCTCGCGCCGACAGCAGACCTGCCGTCAGCCCAAGCAGACAGCCGAGGAGCGTGAGCCGAAGCCCGGCGGTCACCACCTGGCGCATGACGCGCCCGACCGACGCTCCGAGCGCCATGCGCAGCCCGATCTCGTGCCGGCGCTCGGCGACTGAATAGGCCAGGATGCCGTACAGCCCAAGCCCAGCGAGAAACAGCGCGAGTCCGGCAAAGCCCGAGAGCAGCGTCAATTGCTGCGCGCGATCGGCGACGTCGAGGTCGACGATTTCGTCCAGCGTCCGCACGGCGGCGACCGGCTGTTCGGGATCGGCGCTCGCGATGATGCGCCGCAGATCCGCCGTCAGGCGCCGCGGATCGCCCGCGGTCCGCACGACCAGCGTTTCCGGCATGGCCCACGTCTCGGGGAGCTGCACGTACGACAGATAGACGCCCGGCTTCATCTCGCGCTCATACCCGCGCTCGCGCACGTCGCGGACGACACCGACGATGGTGTACCACGGGCCGTCGTCTTCGTCCCTCGCGAAGGTCACGCGGTGGGCGAGCGCGTCACCGGCTGGCCAGTGGCGCCGTGCGAGCGTCTCGTTCACGACCACGGCGAGCGGTGCGTCGGGACCGTCCCGGTCGTCGATCAGGCGACCACTGAGGAGGGTCGCCGACAGGGTGCGGAGGTAGTCCGCCGAGCCGACCCGAAACAGCGCGTCGCGGGCATCGCCCGGAGAGGTCTGGCCAGCGTCGATGCGGTACGAGTTGGTGTTGCCGATGCTTTGAAACGGCAGCGTCGAACCGTACGCGGCGGCCGCGACGCCGGGCAGATTCCTGGCGTCAGCCAGGACACGTTCATAGAACGCGCGGCGCCGGCTGGCATCGCGGTACTTCTCGCGCGGCAGCGTGGTGCGAAGCGTCAGGACATTTTCGAACTTGAAGCCGAGATCGATACGCCGCAGGTTCCCGAGCGTCTTCAGGAACAGGCCGGTGCAGATCACCAGGGCGAGCGCGACCGCAACCTGGCCCACCACCATCCATCGCCCGACGCGATGCCGCCCCACCAGGCCGCGGCCCGATTGCTTGAGCGTATCGGCCATCGCCACGCTTGACACCTGGAGCGCCGGAGTCAGGCTCAGGGCGAGACCCGTGGCCACTGACAGGACCGTCGCAAACAGCAGCAACGGCGTACTCAGCAGCGGACCGCTCCCGGGCAGCGAGGTCGGCACCAGATCGGCAATCAGTTGGGTAGCGAGCGGAGCCAGGAGCAGGCCGCACAGACCACCGGCGAGCGACAGGCCGAGCCCTTCGACGATCATCTGCGTCCACAGCCGAGCGCGGCTGGCGCCGAGCGAGACACGAATCGCCAGTTCGCCGCGCCGCGTCACCGCGCGGGCCAGCAGCAGGCTGGCGACGTTGGCGCACGCGATGAGGAGGACGGCGCCGGCCGCCGCCATGAGGACGAGCAATTCGAGCGACGTGTCGCCGAGCAGATCGTCGCGGAGGGGCGCGACCACGGCGCCAATCCTGGCGTTGTCCGCTGGGTAGTCCTTCGCCAGTTGGCGGGCCACGCGATCCATGTCGAGTTGGGCTGAAGCCGGCGTGGCCTCCGGCCGCAGGCGCGCCACGACGTTCAGGAAATGTGAAGTCCGCCGCGTCTGCTCTTCAGCGGTGAAGTGCGCGGGCACCCAGAAATCAATGTCGCGGTTACGGAACACGAATCCTCGCGGCATGACGCCGACGACGGTCCGCGGCAGGCCGCTCATCGGGATCGCCCGGCCCACGATCGCCGGGTCGGCGCCGTAGCGGCGGCGCCAGAGGCCGTCGCTGATCACCACGACGCTGGCGCCGTCGCGGTCTTCATCCTCAGAAAATGCCCGGCCCAGCGCTGGCGCGACGCCGAGCACCGAGAAGAAATTGGCCGTGACGCCTCGTCCGAGCACCTGCTCGGGCGGCCCCTCCGTGGTCAGGTTCGCGGACTGCCCACGAGTGGCCGCCATGTCGGTGAACACCTGGTTGAGCCGCTTCCACTCGAAGTAGTTGCCGGGCGCGGGTGTGTTGCGGGGAAACCCGACATACGACGCATCTTCCCAGACCATGACGAGCGCTCGAGGCTCGTGGAACGGCAGGCGGGCCAGAAACGCCCCATAAATGGCGGAAAAAATCGCCGTATTGGCCCCGATCCCCAGCGCCAGCGTGGCCACGACAACGGCGGAGAATGCCGGCGCGCGGCGGAATTGCCGGAAACCCGAACGAAGGTCGGCCGGGATCTGCACGACGCCTTAGACGGATACAACCGGCATTAGCGTTGACAGGCCCCGTTTTCTTTCGCAGGCGTGTAGGATGTGCGGCGGAGAAGGACCATGAAGGCTATGCGCGGCGCGGTGTTGGCTCTCGTCCTGGTCGTGTTCGTTTCGGCGCCGCGGCCGGTCGTGCTCTCCGGTCAGACCGGCGCGCACGACGAGATGGTCTCGATGCGCGACGGGACCAAACTCGCCGTCACGGTCTACGTCCCGCCCGGCCGCGGACCGTGGCCCGTCGTCCTCAGTCGCACGCCATACGGCAAGGATCAAGGCGATCCCGCCAAGGCGGCCGAGTTGTATACGTCGGCGGGCTACGTCCGTGTCCTGCAGGACGCGCGCGGCAAGTTCAAGAGTGAAGGCGTGTATCGTCCGTTTGCGAACGACGTCGAGGACGGCTACGACACCATTGAGTGGGCGGCAACGCAGCCCTGGTCGAACGGCAAGGTCGGGATGGTCGGCACTTCGGCACTGGGCATTGCCACCTACAACGCGGCGATGAGCGGTGCGCCGCATCTGGTTGCGGCGTTCGTGACCGCGGCGCGCGGCTTCACGCCGCCGGACGGCGGCGTGCCGATGCAACACCTCGAAGACTGGAGCCGGCGCCAGGGCGTCGAGGCGCGTCCGGTGCCGCGCCCGACCTTTCGCATCTTTCCGGCCGCACCAGGGAATCGCGATTTGCGCTTCTACGCCAACAAGATCACGGTGCCCTTCTACAACGTCGGCGGCTGGTACGACATCTTCGAAGAGGGCATCCTCGACGCGTTTACGTTCCTGCAGACGCACGGTGCGCCATCGATTCGCGGCAAGAACAAGTTGATGATGGCCGCGTTCGGGCATGGCAACCTGTCCGGCGAACTGAAGTACCCGAGCGATGGCGGGTCGATTGCGATGGGCGATCCCATTCGCTGGTTCGACTATTGGTTGAAGGGCATCGACAACGGCGTGCTCGACGAGCCGGCGGTGCGCTACTTCGTCATGGGCGACACCATGAATCGCGCCGCACCTGGGAATGTCTGGCGGACGGCCGATGCGTGGCCGCCAAAGGCGACCGCCACGGCGTACTATCTCGCGCCCGACGGCCGGCTGACCACGACCGCACCGTCCGGGAGTCAACGGGTCTCGTACGTCTACGACCCGAAACAGCCGGTCGAAACCGCCGGCGGCAACAATCTCGGGCTGGACCGCGGCCCGATGGATCAACGCCGGGTGAGTGCCCGCAACGATGTGCTCAAGTTCGAAACGGCGCCGCTGACGCAAGCCGTGGAAGTGGTCGGTCCCCTGACCGCTGACCTGCTCGTCTCAACCGATGCCCCGGACACGGACTTCATGGTGAAGCTGGTCGATGTCTATCCGGATGGCTATGAGGCGATTGTCAATGACGGGGCGTTCCGCCTCCGCTATGCGCAAGGTTATGACAAACACGTGCGCGCGACCGCGGGCCAGCAGTACCAGATCTCGGTGAACCTGTGGGCCACGGCGCTGGTCTTCAACGCCGGGCACAAGATTGCCGTCCATGTCACGAGCAGCAATTTCCCGCGGTTCGAGCGACACACCAACACCTGGGAACCGCTCACGGGCTACGACCAGGCGCCTTCGGCGACCAACACCGTCGTGCTGAACGGGCGATCGAAGATCGTCTTGCCGGTCACGCAGGTGTATCCTCGGGCAACGACGGCTCAATAGACTGGCCTGGCGGCCGATTGATTGCGCGATGAGGCTGCTGAAGAAGATCGTCCTCGGCCTCATCGGCAGCATCTTCGCCGATCGCGAACCCGTGCGATTTCGTGGTCTACCCGACATCGACGGGCATGAGATCATCCAGCGTCGCGTTCGACGATGCGATCCGCGGCTGCGGTCAGCGTTGGCGCCACGATGTCTGGCTGGGGGCCAAGCGGGAACAGCGCCTTGCCCGGCCGCGCGATGAAGGCCGCGGCGCAGCCGGCCTGAAGCGCCCCCAGGACATCCCACGCGTGGGCCGCGATCATTCGCAGCTGCGACGTCGGAACACCCAGTTCGCGCGCGACGTGCTGGTAGGGTTCGGGAGCCGGCTTGAAACGCCTCACCGTGTCCACCGAGAACGATCGCTCGAACAGTCCGTCGAGTCGCGCGTTCTTGAGCTGTGCCTCAACCGCCGCCGGCGCCGAGTTGGTCAGCGTGACGAGACGAAAACCCGCCGTGCGCAATCGTTCGACTGCCGGCCGGACGTCAGAGTGCGCGGGGAGTTCTCGAATGCCGCTCAAGATCGTCTGCCGGTCGGCGGGAGAGAGGTTGACGTGATGGGCTGCCGCCACCATGTCCAGCGCCGCGCCGCCGACCGTGCCGAAGTCGGCGTACGGACCCGCAACCGTAACCACATTTGAATAGAGGAGCACGCTTGAAAACCATTCCTGCAGGACCTCGCCGCTCCCGAAGGCGCGCGCAAAGTGCGGAGTCAGCGCACCGATGTCCAGCATCGTCTCGTTGACGTCGAACACCAGAATTCGGCGACGGGTGACATTCTGCGCCGTCACCGGCCGAAGGCGGAGCGCCGACAGCGCGCCGCCGAGCAGCGCGGATTCCATGAACGTGCGGCGAGTCATCATGGGCGTTTGTACTCCGGTCTCTCTCGTTGCGCAACCACTGCTGACGTGGATCTCGCGATCAAACGTGGCACCATCTGGACAGGGAGGAACCGATGACACGGCCCCGTAGAGCGCACTGGATCGTCGCCGCACTGGTTTGGCTGCCACTCATGATGCCGCTGGCCGCAGGACAGCGCTCCGGTGCCAGATCATTCGCATTTCGCGGACGCGTCGTGTCGGTCAATGCGACCGCCGGCACGCTAAGCGTCGCCAACGAGAACATCGAGGGCTGGATGGCTGCGATGACGATGGGCTACAAACCCGACAAGCCCGAGGCGCTGAAAAACATCAAGGCGGGAGACATTGTCACGGCGATCGTGTACGACGGAGACTTCTCCACGCTGTACGACCTCAAAGTCGCAGCTTCGGCCCCGGCCGGCGACGAATTGCCGCCCGTCTCGTACGTATGCCCCACACCGGCGGAAGCCAGCTATCTCAACGACCGGCCCGGCCGCTGTCCCGGCTCGGGGGAAGCGTTGGTCGCCGTTCGCCTCGTCACCGCATTCTCTTGTCTCAAGAACCAGGTCTTTCTCCGCGATGCCCCCGGCGTGTGCCCGATGGATCGATCCGAGCTCGTGCCGGTTACTGTCGCGATGCACTTCACCTGCAAGAACGATCCTGGCGTCCGTGAGATGAATCCCGGGCGTTGCGCGGATGGGAGCGCGCGCGTCAAGGCGTTCGAACGCCGGCCGCACGGCGATCACAACCCGAGGCATGGCGGCGACTTCGTGTTCATGGCCGTCGATCAGTGGCATCACGTCGAGGGCACGTTCGTCGCGCCAGGCATCATCCGGCTCTATCTCTATGACGACATGGCCCGACCGATCTCGGCGTCGACCCTCACCGGCCGTGTCGCGCTGGCGGACGCCAACGGGCGCGAAGTTGGGCCGTCGACTCCCCTGACGCTGGCCCGGATGCCCGATCACAGCGCGCTCGAAGCGCGCGTGGCCGGCACGACTTTTCCGTTCAATATCAAGGTGTTCGTGAAGTTCAAGCCAACGGACAAGGAACAGGTCTTCGACTTCACGTTCAAGGAGTATTCACGCGAACCCTGAGCGGCCGAGTTGGCGTTGTGGATGAGATGCCACTCCCGCAGGTGACACGGAATCTCCGGCAACCGACTAGACTAGATTCCGGACGCGCGCCCGCGACGACGGCGGCGATTCGATGACCATGCCCTCACCTGATCCCCTCTGGTACAAGGACGCGGTCTTCTATCAACTGCACGTCAAATCCTTTGCTGACAGCAACGCCGACGGTATCGGCGATTTCAACGGTCTCGCCGCTCGCCTGGATCATGTTGCCGCGCTCGGTGTCGACTGTCTCTGGCTGCAACCAATGTATCCGTCGCCGTCCAAAGACGACGGGTATGACATCTCCGACTACACCAGCATCCATCCGAGCTATGGCACGCTCGCCGACTTCGAACGGTTCCTGACCGCCGCGCATACGCGCGGGCTCCGGGTGATCGTCGAGCTGGTCATGAATCACACCTCGGACCAGCACGCCTGGTTCGTGGAGGCGCGGAGTTCGCGCGACAACCGCTACCGTGACTGGTACGTCTGGAGCGACACCGACGATCGGTATCCTGGCGTCCGGATCATCTTCGTCGACACCGAGCTATCGAACTGGGCCTGGGACCCGGTATCGAAGTCGTATTACTGGCACCGCTTCTTCAGCCACCAGCCGGACCTGAACTACGACAATCCCGCGGTCCGTGACGAGATGTGGAAAGTGATGCGGTTCTGGCTCGATCTCGGCGTCGACGGCTTCCGCGTCGACGCCGTCCCCTACCTGATCGAGCGCCCCGGCACATCGTGCGAAAACCTGCCGGAAACCCACGGCGTCGTCAAAGAACTGCGCGCGAAACTCGACGCGCACTACCAGGGCAAGGTGCTGCTGGCCGAGGCCAACATGTGGCCCGAGGAGGTGCGGCCGTACTTCGCCGCCGGCGACGAGTTCCACATGGCCTTTCACTTTCCGATCATGCCGCGCATGTTCATGGCCCTGCGGCTCGAGGATCGGAAGCCGCTCATCGACATCATCGAACGCACGCCGCCGATTCCCGAGAGCTGCCAGTGGGCGATCTTTCTTCGCAACCACGACGAACTGACGCTCGAGATGGTCACCGAAACCGAGCGGCAGTACATGTGGGACGAATACGCGAAGGAGCCCCGGGCGCGGATCAACCTCGGCATCCGCCGCCGCCTGTCGACGTTGATGGAAGCGGATCGGCGGCGCATCGAGCTGATGAACGCCATGCTGATGTCGCTGCCCGGCAGCCCGATCGTCTACTACGGCGACGAAATCGGCATGGGCGACAACGTCTATCTCGGGGACCGCAACGGCGTTCGCACGCCGATGCAGTGGAACGGCGGCATGAACGCCGGCTTCTCGACTGCGGATCCGGAACGGCTCTGGCTGCCCTTGGTGTCGAATTCGCTGTACGGCTACCAATCCGTCAATGTCGAATCGCAATCGCGCAACCCATCCTCGCTCCTCAACTGGACGCGCCGGCTGATCGAGGTGCGCCGATCGAGCCGGGTGTTCGGCCGCGGGTCGATCGAGTTTCTCAAGCCGGCCAATCATCGCGTGCTCGCGTACACCCGCACCCTTGGCGCGCAGACGGTGCTCGTGGTCTGCAATCTGGCGAGTACCGCGCAGTACGCCGAGCTCGACCTGTCGTCGATGAGCGGCGCGATCCCCATCGAGATGTTCGGCGGCAGCATCTTTCCGCGGGTTGGGCCGGATCCTTATCCGGTGATGATGGGTCCTTATGACTTCTACTGGTTCCGCCTGCGCTGGCTGTAGCGGCGCATGGCGTCAGCACCCCTGACCGTGGCTGCCGATCGTCCAACCGTTCTCTCGGACGCGCTGCTCCGGCAGTTGATGGCGGTGGGCCAGGTCGACATTCTGGTCGGCCTCCCGACGCTCAACAACGCAGCCACTGTGGACGCCGTCGCCCGCGCGATCAACGTCTGCTTCACGCGCGACTACTTGCGCCTGCGCACGGTGCTGATCAACTCCGATGCGGGTTCCACCGACGGGACACCGGAACGCGTCCGCGACGCCTCCTTCAGCGCCGAGGACATGGTGCAGACCTCGCACGCCCTGCGCACCATGCACCGGGTCGTCACGCCCTATCATGGCTTGCCTGGCAAGTTCACCGCGCTCCGCATTCTCCTTGCGGCCGCGGAACTGACGCAGGCGCGCGTTCTGGTGGTCGTCGACCCGGCGGGACCGGCGACGTCGGCCGCGCGCGTCGCGGAATTGATCGAACCGGTCCTCCGCGGCGACGTTGAATTCCTGGCGCCGCGCTTCCGGCGCCATCCCCGGGACGGCGCGCTGATCACGCAGCTGGTCCGTCCGTTGGTGCGCAGCGTCTACGGCGTCGGCCTCGACGAACCGCTCGGCACCGAGTTCGCGTGCTCGCGCCGCTTCGCCGCTCATTGTCTCGAACAAAGCGTCTGGGACGAGGATGGCGCCCGTTTCGCGATCGACTTGTGGCTGCGGACGGAAGCGCTCGCGGGACGCTTCCCGGTCGGCCAGATTTGGCGTCCGGCGCCCGCCGGCGGCAGTTCGGCGACGACGCTGCAGCAGGCGGTGCGGCAGATCCTGTTGTCGCTCGCGCTCACGTTGCGCGCCCATCAGGACTTCTGGCGGCAGGCGGAGGGCGTCGCGACGCTACCGACGTGGGGAACGGATCGCGACCAGGGCGGATTCACCGAATGGGACTATCTGGCGCTGGCCCAGCGGGCGACGCACGACCTGGCTGAAATCCGGCCGCTGCTGGAAGGCACGCTCGAGCCGGCGCTCGTCACCGCCCTCGTCGAGGACACCACGGCGGCAGAACCAACATTTCACGACGAGTTGTGGGTCAGGCTCGTGTACGCCTTCTGCACGAAGGCGCACGGCCGCGGCAGCGCCAGCATCGAACAGCTCGCCGACATGTTCGTGCCGATCTACATGTGGCGGGCGGCCACCTTCATGAAGCAGTCGGCGGCCGAGGCGGTCGAGCAGACGCAGGCGCGCCTGGACGCGCTCTGCACGGCGTTCGAGCGGCTGCGGCCAGCGTTCGTTTCCGGTTGGACCACCGAATTGTGAGGTTGCAATGACTCGGGAGATCGCCGACGCCCTCGCGCAGTCCTGGCACAACTTCGCCGATGCCTTCGTGATGTTCGTGCCGCGGCTCGTCGCCGCGGCGATCATCTTTTCGGTCGGCCTCATCGTCGCGCTGGCGGTCCGGAACGTGATGCGGCGGCTGCTGATCTGGTTGCGGATCGATCGCGTCGCGCGGCGCAGCGGGGCCAGCGATCTGCTCCACCGCGCCGAGATGCCGGCCGCCGAAGTGCTGATCGCGCGCGTCGCCTTCTGGATTGTCCTCATCGGGTTCGCGGTGTCGGCGATCGACACCTTGCAGTTCGCGCCCTTTCAGGGGCTCGTCGAGGAATTTTTCCGCTTCCTGCCGCGATTCCTGGTCGGGCTGCTGGTGTTCGCACTCGGATTCCTGATCGGCAACTTCCTGTGGCGCGCGACCCTGCTTGCCGCCGTCAATGCCGGCCTGCCGGGCGCACGATTGCTGTCGGGCGCCCTGCGCACCCTGGTCATCGCCGTCGGCGTCGTGATGGCGCTCGAACAAGTCGGCCTGGCGACCGCCGTGGTGCTCACCGCGTTTGCCATCACGTTCGGCGCGGTGATGCTGGGCGCGGCGATAGCGTTCGGACTGGGCGGACGTGACGTCGCGAAACAGCTGCTCGAACGGCAGATCCGCTCCGGAAGCGAGAGGCATTCTGACGCCACTCCCCACCTCTAGAGACGGCGTGCCACACGGAGATCCGTCGTGAGCCAGACGGCCCCGGACGGCGTCGCGTGGCGTCGCGCCGGCGGCGTGCTGCTCCATCCGACGTCCCTCGCGGGCGCGTTCGGCATCGGCGATCTCGGACGCGCGGCGACGGAGTTCGTCGAATTTCTCGCTGTCGCGGGTCAGCGCGTGTGGCAGGTGCTGCCGCTCGGACCGACCGGCTATGGTGACTCGCCGTACCAATCGTTCTCCGCGTTTGCGGGCAACCCGCTGCTCATCAGCCTCGAGGCGCTGATCGACGACGGGTGGCTCACCGAACCCGTCGTTCGCCGCGGGGCGCCGGCATCGACCGGTTCAGTCGACTACGCGGAAGTGATCGCGCACCGCCGCCGGCTCTGGCCGCAGCTGCTCGATCGACTCGACGCCGCCGGACCCGTCGTCGCGGAATCGCTCCGGCGGTTCTGCAGCGAGCAAGCGCCGTGGCTCGACGACTTTGCGCTGTTCATGGCGCTCAAGGAAGCTCACGACGAGCGCGCCTGGAACGAGTGGCCGCGGGACATCGCCGCGCGCGAACCTGGCGCCGTCGCACGGTGGAGCCGCGATCTCGCGCCCGGCATACGCCGCCACCAGCTGACCCAGTTCCTGTTCTTCCATCAGTGGAGCCGCCTGCGTGAACGCTGCCGCGCGAGCGGCGTCGCCCTCCTCGGCGATTTGCCGATCTTCGTCGCCTACGACAGCGCCGACGTCTGGGCGCGTCGCGATCTGTTCCAGCTCGACGCCGACGGCCGGCCGGCGGTTGTCGCCGGCGTGCCACCCGACTACTTCTCCGCGACCGGACAGTTGTGGGGCAATCCGCATTACGACTGGCGCCAGCACGCCGCCACCGGCTATGCATGGTGGATCCAGCGCGTCCGCGGCCTTCTGACGCTCGTCGATCGGATTCGTCTCGATCACTTCCGCGGCTTCGTCGCGGCCTGGGAAGTGCCGGCGGCCGCCACGACCGCGGCGGGCGGCGTCTGGCGCGCCGGTCCCGGCGCGGCCTTGTTTGCCGCGCTCGAAACGGGGTCGGGGCAGCGGCCGTTGCCGTTCATCGCCGAAAACCTCGGCGTGATTACGCCCGAGGTCGAGAAGCTGCGTGACCAGTTCAATCTGCCGGGGATGGCGATTTTGCAGTTCGCGTTCGGCAGCGATCCGCAGGCACCGACCTTCCGGCCGCACAACTACTCGCGCCGCCTGGCCGTCTACACCGGCACGCACGACAACGATACGACGGTCGGCTGGTGGAGCGGCGCCGCCGGGCACAGCACGCGCAGCGAGTCCGACGTCCGACAGGAACACGACTTTGCCCGCCGCTATGTCGGAATCGGACCAGAGGTGCACTGGGATCTGATTCGGACCGCGTTCGCGTCCGTCGCGACATGGGCGATTGTCCCGGCGCAGGATCTGCTCGGCCTCGGCAGCGAGGCGCGCATGAATCAGCCCGGCACCACGTCGGGCAACTGGCGCTGGCAACTGCGCCGGGGACAGCTGACCGCCGACATCGCCCGCCGGCTGCGCGTATTGGTCGAGACTTACGACCGCTGAACGCGCGCATCCCGCGCCTCTGGGGCCAGCTGACCAGCGGCGTGGCGACCTTTTCGACCAGCGGTCGGTCGCGGGATCGGGAGCGTGCCGGGCCAGGATTGAGAATTACTTCGTTCCGTTCTCAGAACGCTTCACTGGGCCGCCACGGGTTCGAGCGCCTCAATCAGCTGCCGCAGCAGCATGGCATACGCGCCATCGGCGCGACGGTAGGTTTCCAGGTAGTCGCGCTCCCCGATTTCGTGATCCTTGCGCCATGACCCGCCGAAGACCGTCTGACGCGTGATTTCTTCGTAGAACACATCCCCGCCGTCGAGGATCAGGCCGTCGGCCTGGAGATCGTGGAAGAACACCTGGCTCGCGGGATCGGGTGTTGCCTGCAGATCGAGGTAGACCTGCCGGTAGTCCTCGCGCTGCACCAGCGCCTGAAGGTGCGCGGGCACCGGGTAGCGCTGCGCGATCACCAGCAACTGGGAGCCGGGAAAGAACAGCGCCGCGATGAACCGGCTGGCGTCCGACCGATCCTGCACGGCGATGGCCTCGAGGTGGCGGGCGGCCATCAGATCGGTGAACGTGCGGGCCAGCGTTGCGGATTGCGAACGTTCGGCCCCGCCCGCCGCCGACCAGCCGCACAAGCATCCGAGCGCGATCACCAGCCGACCAACGCGTGAGCGCATGACTCCTCCTCCTTGCTGGCGGGCCGCCACGTCGCGACGACCGTTTGTGTACACATTATATTACTTTGAGGTCAAATTAATATTCGATATCATCACGAGGATTGCCGGCATCGATCCGGCCGCGGACCCGAAAGGATGTGACATGACCTCCGACCGCCTGCTCATCGTCTCGAACCGCCTCCCGGTCACCGCGCAGCGCGACCACGAAGGCGCCGTCACCTTCGTCCCGTCGGTCGGCGGCCTCGCCACCGCGCTGTCCGGACGCCGCCGCGACGCCGCGGACCTGTGGCTCGGGTGGACCGGAGACGCGAGCGAGAGCCGGGCGGCGGTCACGCTCGACGGCCACGACGGCGGCCGGCGCTTGATCTCGATTCCCCTGACGCCCGCGGAAATCTCCGGCTACTACGAGCATTTTTCGAATGGCGTCTTGTGGCCGCTGTTCCACTACCTGCTCGATCGCGTCCCGGTCGAGGAGCACGACTGGCTCGCCTACCAGCAGGTGAACCGCCGCTTTGCGGACGCGGTGATCGAGTCGTACCGCCCCGGCGATCGCATCTGGATTCACGACTATCACCTGATGCTGGTGCCGCAGCTCCTGCGCGCGCATCTGCCGGACGCCCGCATCGGGTTCTTCCTCCACGTCCCGTTTCCCTCGTCCGAAGTGTTCCGGATCCTGCCGTGGCGCGCCGAGCTCCTCGAGGGCCTGCTCGGGGCTGACGTGATCGGATTTCACACCTACGCCTATGTCCGCCACTTCGCGATGGCGGTCCTGCACATCCTCGGCATCGAGCCGAACGTCGACTGCGTGACGCAGGGCCGGCGGACGGTGCAGCTGAAGGCGGTCCCGCTCGGCATTGACGCGGCCGGCTTCGCGGCGCTGGCGCAGCGCGACGACGTGCGCCGGGAAGCAGCGCAGATTCGGCGGGAAGCCGGCGGGCGGCGGATTCTGCTCGGCATCGATCGACTCGACTACACCAAGGGACTGCCCCGCCGCCTGCTCGCCTTCGAGCGCCTGCTGGCGACCTCGGAGTGGCGCGACCGCCTGCGCCTGATTCAGATCGCCGTGCCGAGCCGTGAGCACCTCGACTCGTATCGCGACTTCAAGGGCACCGTCGAGCAACTGGTCGGCCGGATCAACGGGCAGCACGGGACCATCGAGTCGCAGCCCATCCACTACCTGCACCAGACCGTGACGCGGGAGCGCATGACGGCCTTGTTTCTGGCGGCCGACGTCATGCTCGTCACGCCGCTCCGGGATGGCCTGAATCTGGTGGCCAAGGAATTCGTCGCCTCACGCTGCGACGATGACGGGGTCCTCGTGCTCAGCGAGTTCGCCGGCGCCGCCGCCGAACTGGGCGAGGCGGTCATCGTGAATCCGTATGATGTCGACGGCCTGGCCGACGCACTGGATCAGGCGTTGCGCATGCGGCCCGAGGAGCGCATCGCGCGCATGCGCGCACTGCGTTCCCGGGTCATGACCAATACCGTCGACGTATGGGCCTCGACCTTCATCGACGGACTGACGGAGCGCGGCGCCGCGCCGGGGTCGGCGCAAACGCTCGAACCGGCCGAACTGAGCGAGGCCCTCGGCCCTCTGATCGACGCCTCGCCGCTCGACCTCGTCCTCGACTACGACGGCACGCTCGTGCCGATTCAGGCCACGGCGGCCATCGCCCTGCCCGATCCGGAGTTGGGTGCGTTGCTCGAACTACTCTGCGGCTGCGCCGGCCTCCGCGTTCACCTGGTCAGCGGCCGCTCCCGTGACACGCTCGAGCACTGGTTCGGCGATCTACCGCTGACGCTCTGGGCGGAGCATGGCTTCTGGTCGAGACCCAGCCACAGCCGCATGTGGGCAGGGGCGACTCCGTTGGCCGACGGATGGGATGAAAAAGTGCGGCCGATCATCGAACACTTCACGACCGCCACGCCGGGCGCGTGGCTCGAAGCCAAAAGCGCATCGCTGTCGTGGCACTACCGCCTGGCCGATCCCGAATTCGGGGCCCGACAGGCACACGAACTACGGATGTGGCTCGGCGACGCGTTGAGCAATCAGCCGCTCGAGGTCCGGGAGGGCAAGAAGGTCGTCGAGGTGCGCCTGCGAGGGATCCACAAGGGGCAGGCCATCTCGCAAATCCTCGCTGCCGGATCGCCGTCGACAACCATCATTGCCGTGGGAGATGACGCGACCGATGAGGACATGTTCGTGGCGCTGCCGCCGGAACGGGCCGCCGGCGTGCACGTCGGGCGAGACACCAGCCAGGCGCAGTTCAGTCTCGCCACGCCGAGCGCGCTGCGGCAATTTCTGAATAGCCTCCTGTCACGCCGGATGACCCAGCGCAAGCGCCCGGCCACGGGTCCGCAACCTGGCGAGATCTGGAGCCACCTCGAAGCCTCAGCGACCGGAGCTAGACGTCCTTGAGGAGCAGCGGTTCCGAGACGTTCCGCGCCGCGCCGAACTCGCCTGCTCGGACCAACGCAAATCGCGTGCTGACCGGCCCGATCATTTCGTAGATCGCCACCGACGCCAGCACGACGGTCGACACCACCGGCGCCAGCGTCGGGAAGCGCGCATCCACGGCCAGCGTCAGACCGACGGCGAGGCCGGCCTGCGCCAGAAGTGCGAACCCGAGAAATCGCTGGACCGGCGCCTCCAGGCGCAACCAGCGCGCCGCCGCGCTGGCGCCGAGGAACTTTCCGCTCGCGCGGCCGGCGACATACACCACACCGAGAAGGCCCATCGCCGGGATCATTGACGCGTCGAGTTCGGCGCCGGCGAGCACGAAGAAAATGGCATAGAACGGCGGATCGGTCGCCGAGAGTGCTTGAAAGAGCCGCCGGCTCCCGCTGGCGAGGTTGACCATGGTCGCGCCGACCGCCAGGCTGGCGATCAGTGAGGACAGGTCAAGGACATGCGCCACGCCGACGCACATCAGGATCGATCCCGCCAGAAGAATGAGGGTCTCGCCGTTCTCATGGACTCGAGATGACCACAAGGCCAGGACCAGCCCGATCAAGAAACCAAGCGCCGTCGAACCGATGAGTTGCCAGCAGAGCGTGAACACCGACCGGTAGAGCGCCGAACCGACCGCGGACGCGCCCGGCGATGACATCGTCAGATCAATCGCAGCAGCAACGGCGCTGAATGCGATGATCGACAGCAGGTTATTGACGGCGACGATGCCCAGCAGCAGCTCCGTAAGGGGCCCGGCACTGTCGGATTCTCGGACGACCATCAACGTGGACGCGGGTGCCGTGGCTGTGGCAATGCTGCCAAGCAGCAACGCCACCTCCCAGGACTGGCCGAGGGCCAGCATTCCCGCGGAAACGACGATCGCCGCCAGCGCGGATTCCGACAGCGTGACGAGCACGACCCGACGCCCGATCCGGCGAAACAGGCCGAACTCGAAGACCGAGCCGACGGAGAACAGAATCAGTCCCAGCGCGACCTCGCTGAAGACTCCCATGGCAATCAGGTTGTCGTCGCGAAGCCAGCCAAGAAACGACGGGCCGAGCGCGACACCCGCCAGCAGGTAGCCGGTGACTTCGGGGATCCTGACAGCCCGGACGAGATGACCGGCGAGGAGCGCCAACAGCAGGATGAATCCGAGCGAGGCCAGTTGGTCCATGTCAGCGGACCAGCACGCCGCGCTTCTGGCGGCCGCGGCGAAACTCGATGAACACTGCCGCCTTCGCACGTGTGGCGCGTTCGAGGGCGCGTCGCGCGGCGTCGTCATCGATCACAGCGACGCCGTCGATTCGGAGGATGCGGTCTTCCTCGCGGATGCCGGCGCGCCGCGCGGGGCCATCGGGCCAGACTGAAGCGACGCGGCGGCCCGCATCCGGGGTGTCGAAACGCAGTCCGAGTACCGAATCGGGTGGGGCCGTGCCTGACGCCGTGGCGGTCGCTGCCAGCGCAATCTCGAGGGGCCGCCGGCGCCGCAACACGCGCAGCACGATCGGATCGGTGGTGGCGGCCCGTGCGGCGAAATCGTCCGGCGACATCACGCTCTCTCCGGCGATCGCAGACACCACATCGCCGGGACGGACACCCGCCCGGTCGGCGGCCATTCCCTCCCACACCTCTCTCACGAGCACGCCGGACGGCGCCCGGAAATGCTCGGCTTCCGCCTCCGACATCGGCTCGACGAACATTCCCCGAGCGGCGCGAAGACGCTCCTCCGGGGCCGCCGCCAGGGCAAGCAGGCGATCGACCTCGTCGGCCGGCAGCGCCATTTCGCGCCCGCCGCACGTCGCGACGAGCGCGATCACGTTCCCTTCGAGATCGAACAGACCGCCACCGATCATGGACGACTGGAGCGCGATGGTCGAACGCACGTGGTCGAAGGCGACCTCGCCACACTGCGCTGCCGCGCGCTCGACGTACCGGCCAGACACGAATCCCGGGTCGCGCCCTGTGGTCCAGACGGCGAGCACCTGGTCACCCGATCGCAACGGAGCGCGCCGACGCACTGGCGCCGTCCCAAGTCCGGCCGGGCGACGCAGCCCGGCCACCGCGTATCGGGGGGTCCAGACGACGACGGCCGAAGGTTGCTCGCGTCCCGCCGCCGTGACAGCGGCCGACCGCGGCACCTCAACGCCGTCCCACCCGGTGGCAATCAGGTCGTCATTCCAGATCACTCCGCTCCACGCGCCGCTCGAACCGTCAAGTCGCAGTCTGACGACCCCTGCCCAAACTTGGTTGGCAATCCTGCTGAGAAACGCCGTCGTGTCGTCGAGGGATCGGCGCTCGCTGAGGAGCGTCAACCGGGCCAGCTCACTCTCCGTCGGGGCGGGCTCGTCGTGCTGCCGCGCCGGGCGGAGCTGATAGCCGATCGCCAGAATCAGGACGGCGAGAGCCGCCAGGGTGGCGACATACGATCGGTTCTGCATTCCTGGAGCCGGCACGCTCATAAGAATAGTGTGTGCCTCGAGCGAACGGAAGGACGAGCCTCATCGCCGCACAACAGTTTGGGTTCAAACTATAATGGCATCAGCCGATTGCAGCTCCAGCCACGTTGGTGTGGCGCCGGCGCGAACTGTCCATGCTGCCCGGGTCTTCTGGTCCGTCCATGCCGCCATCCCCGCCGCCAGACGCGCTCGCCGAGCGTCTCAAGTTCTTGCATCAGGAAACCGTCAAGCTGATTGTGCTGGTCATTGTCGCCGTGGCTGGATTCTTCGTGACTCGCGCGCTCGCCAGAAACAATCGCGCCGTGAACCTCGCTGACGCGGCCGAGTGGGATCAGCGCGGCCAGGCCGCGCTCGCCGCCCATCTTCCCTTCGAGGCGGTCGATGCGTTCAGGCATGCGGTCACCAAGGACCGGAGCAACCGCCACTATGCGCGCGCCTTGGCCGGCGCGCTCGCCGATACGAATCAACATGAGGCCGCCAGACGCGTCCTGCTGACCCTCCGCGAGTCGGCGCCGGAAGACCCCGAGGTCAACCTCTTGCTGGCCCATCTCTCGGTGTCCGACCACGCGGTCCCAGACGCCGTGCACTACTACCAGAGTGCCTTGTATGCGCCGTGGCCCGCGGGGATGGCGACCTCGCGGCAGGTGATCCGTGAGGAGCTGATTCGACTCCTGCTGGCTCGGGACGACGTCGGTCGCGCCGTCGCAGAGATTGCAGCGCTCGGCGCCGAACTCCCTGACGATGCGGCGGCACACATCACGGTCGGCGACTGGTACGCCGCAGCCGGCGATCACGCGCACGCGTTCGATCAGTTCGAACGTGCCCTCCGGTTGGCACCTGGGAACGGCGCGGCGCGGGCCGGAGCCGGGCTGGCCGCGTTCAATCAAAAGCGCTACGCCGCCGCTGATCAGTACCTACGCGAGGCGTCGGATGCCATCGCCGGCGTCAGAGACACGCGACACCTGGTGGCCCTCATCGTCAGCAGTGACCCACTCGCCGCGCGAATTGGCGCGTCGGCACGACGCCAGCGCCTGAGCGCCATCCTCGCGCGCGGTACCGCCAGAATCAGCGCCTGCCCCGCATCGTCGCCCGACCGGACCCGTCTCCTCGACGACGCGCACTCCTTCGAGATGCGGCTGACGCCACCGCGGGGCATCGAGAACGACCTTCTCGAGAGCGGACTCGATCTCGTATACCGGATGGAACGCGCCGCGGGCGACTGTAGCCCTGGGACGGAGCTGGATCGCGCATTGCTCCTGCTGGCCGAAGCGCGCGGCGCGCGCCTATGACGACGCCACTCCCCCGCCTGCAGCAACTCAGGCTCCGCGAGCACCAGATCTTCCTCGTTCTGAGCATCGTCGTTGGCGTGGCCGCCGGCCTGGCCGCGGTGCTCTTCACGGTCGCGATCGAGCAGACCACCCATCGCCTCTTCGGCCTGGCGCCGTCGCCGCTGCGTCTCTTCGCGGTGCCGGCAGTCGTCAGCGTCGCGACTGGCGTACTGCTCTGGGCGTTCTTTCCTGAAGTGCGCGGCAGCGGAGTCCCCCAAACCGAAGCCGCGTACCATCTGAACGGCGGAGTGATCGCGGGGCGAATCCCGCTGGGCAAGTTTCTGACCGGTGTGCTGTGCATCGGTTCGGGACACTCGATGGGACGGGAGGGACCGTCGGTGCAGATCGGCGCCGGCCTCGCGTCGTTCGTCGGTCAATGGCTTCGTCTGTCCCCGGAGCGCGTCCGCGACCTCGTTCCGGTCGGCGCCGCTGGCGCGCTGGCCGCCGCGTTCAACACGCCGGTCTCTGCTGTGTTGTTCGCGCTCGAGGAAATCATCGGCGACATGAACGCGACGCTGCTGGGATCTGCCGTCGTTGCGTCAATCGCCTCGGTCGTGGTGGAACGTTCGATCCTTGGCAACGAGCCGCTGTTTCACGTCCCCGGATACCACCTGGTGCATCCGGCCGAGCTGATCGCGTACGCCGCGCTTGGCATCCTCGGCGGCCTGATATCGGTGCTGTTCTGCAAGAGTCTCTTGCGACTGCGTCGCCTGGCCGCGTCGCTCCCCGCTGCCACCAAGCCCCTTCAGCCGGCGATGGGCGGTGTCCTGATCGGCATGCTGCTGATCGTCTCGCCGGCGATCATGGGCGTCGGTTACGAGTATGTCGACCAGGCGCTCAATGGCGGACTGGTGCTCAAAACATTGGTGACACTGTGCGCGTTGAAACTCGCGGCGACGCTCATTTCCTACGTGACGGGCAATGCCGGCGGCATCTTTGCGCCGAGTCTGTACATAGGGGCGATGGTGGGCGGCGCAATCGGCGTGATCGTCCACCAGGTCGCGCCCTTTCCGACCGGGGAGCCCGGTGCCTATGCGCTGGTCGGAATGGGCACCCTCTTTGCCGGAATCATTCGCGCACCGATGACGTCGGTCTTCATGATTTTTGAAATCACGCAGGATTATCAGATTCTCGTTCCGTTGATGCTCGCCAACATGCTCAGCTTCATCATCTCCAAACGCTACCAGCCGATCCCGGTCTATCAGGCCTTGCTGGAGCAGGACGGCGTCCAACTCCGCGCGCCCGTAAGCGTTCTCGGAAGCGAGGGCGCCTCGGCTCCCGGGCTCTAGTCGTCGTTGAGACGCCTCGCCAGTTCGGTCAGGACCCGCCTCGCCGCACGGACATTGGCCGGGCCCACGTGCTCGAGCGTCTGCGTGACCGCGCGCTCCACAGTCGATCGCGACTTTCGCGTAAAGGAGCCCGCCTCGGCCGCAAGCTTGAGGCGGGTGCGGCGACTGTCATCGGGATGCCGCTCGCGTTCGATCAGACCTCTCTCTTCGAGCCGTTGCAGAATTCCGGTGATCGTGCTCGGATGAAGACGGACGATACGCGCCAGGTCACCGGCCGACAGTCCAGGAAATCGTCCGACGATTCTCAGCACCAGCCGTTGCGGTCCGGTGATGCCCAGCTCCGATCCCATGCGCTTCGACATTCGCTCGAGGCCGTGCTCCACTGACCACAGGAGCCGCATGAAATCCAGGATCGGATCCAGTTCGAACGCCTGCTTGGTCGGGTCGTTGTCGGGAGCCATGGAGTCGATGATACCGGAAGCGTCCGCGACACTCGCTGTCCGCGCAGACGAGACGACCCGCGATCTAGGGTCGGCTATCTGAGGCCGACGCGTTCTCGGCCACCCATTTTTCCCACCCCGCCAGCCGCATCTGGAACGCGACGCCACAATGGGTTGTCGTCCCGACCCGATGTACCCAGCGCACGCGGCTGATCCGAGGAAACATGGGAATCTTCTTGCTCTCGATCGAGACCCTGGCGCCGATGGGAATGTCCAGGTTCCGATTGAGGCGAATCTTCGCGCCGCCCAGGCTCCAGTCCTCGATCGTGCCCGAGCCCGCGAGCCCCAGTTCGTCCATGGTCCAGAGCATCTCCGCCGTCGTCGAAATCCGGGCTGATCGCTGTCGCCGCGCCATTGTGACTCTCTTGATTGTGAACCGACGGCCCTCGCCGGCACCAGCTTTCTGACCGCGCCAGTCTTCCCAACGGAAGCGTGAACCCACATACGGTAACATCCGCCGTGACGGAGGCTCCGAAATGATCCGCACGCGTCTCGCCCTGGCGCTGCTCGTCGTTGTCACGCTCACCAACTCCGGGTCCGCGGCCGACGCCCGATCCCGTTTGGTCGGGAGTTGGCGGCTCGTAACCTGGGTGTCCTTCGACGAGGCGGGCCGCAGCCGGCCGGGAAACTACGACACCGGGCTTGTCACCTATGACGCGGCCGGACAAATGTCCGCGCACCTGATGCAAGCCCGGGGGCGCGCGACGGAAAACCCCACCACCGATGCCGCGCGCGCCGCAGCCTACTCGACCTACATCGGGTACTACGGCCCGTTCACCGTCGATGAACCCAAGGGGATGGTCGTCCATCACGTCGTGGGCGCGTCATTTCCGCACTGGGTCGGGTCGGATCAGGTCCGCTATTTCACGTTGTCCGAGGATGGGAAGACGCTGGAGCTGTCGGTCAAGAGCGGAGCACGCGTGACGTCAACGTTGACCTGGCGGCGCGTCGAGTAACCCAGAAGCCGAACTGGTGAAGGCTGCCTGCCGGGCGGAGAAGGCTCACAAGATTCCTGGATCATCGGATTCGAGTAGCGCTCGGGCCGCGTCGTCTCACAGCCACTTCAGGAGGAGCGACAACGCGCTGCGCGCTTCGTTCGTGAACCATCCGCCCTGCAGGAGCAGCTCGTGAATCTGGGCAAGGGTGAGCCAGTGGCCGTCCGCCGCGTCGCTTCGTTCGCCCAGATCGACAAGGCGATAGAGACTCGTGTCGCAATAGAAACGCCCGCCTTCGTCGGACTGCCACGTTTCGACGATCGTGCGCGCCGATGGTGACACGGGCTCCCGGGCGACGCCGCTGCCAGGCTCGAGACACACGGTGGGCCCGAGTTCGACGGCGGACAGCAGCCCGCGTTCGACCTGCGGACGGAACAGGAAGTGCAAAATACCGTGCTCGCGTCCGCAGTGCAATTCGACGAGGCCGCTCCCGGCGCTATCCATGATCGGCTGATCCCACTCTGCCACTTCTCGTCCGCGGGCGCGAACCTGGATTTGACGGATGCGATACGGCCCTCCGCTCTCCGAGACGATCCCTTCGGCATCGAGACGCCAGCCCTCGAGTGCCTCCAGCGGCACGATCGTCGCTGGAGAGGTTTGTGCGCGCACGCGCGCGAGCGCTGCTTTGACGTTGACCCCGTCCCCGGTGTTGGTCGGCACCTCGAACGAGGCCGCCAGTTCGCGCGAAAACAGATCGCGATGGCGGTGGAACGGCGGTCGCTGGATCAGCGCCTGCCATGGGCTGGTCGTCAGCACGGACCGGGTGTCGGTGTTCAGCACATAGTCGGCGGTCAGGAGCTCCAGAACTTCATCAACCGGGAGAAAGCGATGCGCCGGCGAAAGCGCGACATCGCCATCGGAGCGAATCAGCACGTTGCGATTCCGCTTCCCCAGAAATCTGCTGCCCTGCTCGCTCTGCAGCGACTGGTGGAGCACGTCCGCATCGGCGCTGAATATCGCTGAGTACGGCGGCGAATCGCCGCCGTGCGCGCAGGCCAGGTTGCTGGCTGTCGCCTGGCAAGTCGGTCCGATCTGAACCGCATTCACATTCCCCGGTTCAATTTTGGCTTGAGCCAGGAGTTCGGGTACACCCGAAGGCGGCGTTCGCACGACGAACCCGAGGGTGCCAATCTCCCACTGGTCGATCATGGGCCGATAGGTCGTGGTGCCCTCGGCTTCTCGCCACGCGGTTCCAGCGATTCGGAAAAAGCGACCGGAATCGTGCACGATCGCGCCGTCGACGATCTGCCAGTGCTTCGACTGGTTGAGCCTCAGCGGTTCGACCAGAAACGCCGCAGCTTCCTCCACCCGCGAGAACCAATCGTTGATCCAGCCGTGATCACCGTTCTCCATGGTGCCTTCCGCCAGTCCACGCCGGCGCCAGATTGCCTGCCATCAGTTGCGAGATGAACCTCGAACCTGCTTCGTCTTGTCAGAAACTCTCTGACGATCTGCGCACCGTACGCGGCGATCGCTTCCCGTCGCTGGTCCGGATCATCGAGAATCGCGGCCATCACGCGATCGGCAAAGAGACGGTGTACAGAACTCTGCCCCGCCGCATGTCTGGCCAATCCGGCGAGGACGGCAGGCGTCGTGCTGGAGCCGCTGCCGACGATGTCCGGGAACGCCGCCGGCACCCAGCCTAGAACCGGATGCTCCGCGTACCGCATAAGGACTTCAGCAAGATCCATGTTGGCGTGTCGCACTTGCGCCGGACTCGGACGGCTGAGGGCGTTGTCCAGCATTCGGATTTGCGTCAAGGCTTCCTCGATGACGACAAAGCCACCCAACGCGGCCAGCCGCACCCAGAGATCCAGATCGCCTAATTGAATCAGACTGCCGCGAAAGCCGCCGAGGTCGACAATCGACTGGCGCCGGGCGACCGCCGAGGACAGAAACAGGCAGTTGCCGTGATCAAAAAAGCGGCGCAACCACGCGGCCTGGCTCCGGTTTTCGGTCCTCAACACTTCGGTCAGGTAGCCCGCGTCCACGCGCGTCCCGGCCGGCCCAATCGGTTCGATGTTCGTGAAGCACGCCACGATGTCGGGCCGGCTCTCCAGTATCTCGATCTGCGCCGCCAGCTTGCCCGGACGCCAGACATCGTCGGAATTCTGGAACGCGACATACCGTCCCGCCGCCAGCCGAAGGGCGAGGTTGCGCGGGTGCTCGGCTCGATTCTCCTTCAACCGCACGAGCGTGATTCGCGGATCACCCAGGGCAGCGACGATGTCGGCGGTGTCATCGGTCGACGCATCGTCGACGACCAGGACTTCGAGATCCGCTATCGACTGTTCGAGCACGCTCCGAACCGCCCGCTCGACGTAGGGAGCGTGGTTGAACGAGGCGATGACGACAGACACCAGCGGGGGGACGACAGAGCCCGACATCTGGGCCATTATGGCGGAGCCCGCTGAGACATCGGCGCGTCGAACCTTCTCCGGCCGTTTTGTGGGACTCTTCTTACGGCTGGATGCCGACCGACAGCTTCTTCACCTGCCACACCGTCATTAGAGCGTCGGGGGACGAGAGCTAGAATGCCGCGTGACTCACGGCAGATTCGAGGGATGAATCCTCGGGCCCAGCGTGAACCTGCGACCTCCCACGTGGGCGAGTCCGGCGGCGTCGAATGGTGGCCGATGCGACGGTTTCTGTCCCAACCGTTCGACCCGGGAGCGGCACCCATCTGGGCGATCTGGTTCGGCCTGACGGCGCTCTCGATTGGCCTCGCCTTTCTCGAGGCCCGGTTCGACTGGAGCGGCATGCCGTTCTCCGTCGGCGGACGGACGCTCGGCTTTTCCATCTATCCACCCGTCGCGATTTCCGCTTGCGTCGCCTTCTGGCTTGGCCCCACCTACGGCGCGACGACGGCGTATGTCTCGACATTCGTCAGCGGGCTCGCCGGAGGGCTCGATGTCGATCGCGCCGCGCTCTTCGCGCTCGGCACGCCTGCCGAAGTGTTGCTGCTGTGGTTTCTCACGACGATCTTGCGGGTGCGCCTCACATTGCGCGCGTACCGGGACTGGTGGCGCTTCAGCGCCGCCGCGATGATCGCCGCGATGGCGTCGTCGCTCGACATCATGCTCTACAACGAAGCGCACCGCCTGCCGATCGCCGACGGAGAACGGCTGTGGGAAGGCTGGATTTTCGGCGACATCGCGCAGCTCTGTTTCGTCGTGGCGCCGCTCTTGTGGCTGTTCTGGGAACCGGCGCACCGGCGCGCGGTCTCGCGCGTGGGCACGCCCAGGCGCGATCTGTCGGCGCAAAACACCGTCCTGCTGCTCGGGTTCGTCTGGTTGACGCTCGCCGGTCTGGCCCTGCTCGGTTTGCGGCTGCTCACGCGGGCGCTCGACATTCCCGCACAGGCGCTGGCCGCGAACGGCGACCTGCTGCTGCCGCGGTTGGGCGAGATGGAAACATTCCTCGTCGTCCTCGTCGGCGCGCTGCTGCTCAGCACGATGGCCCTCACCGCGGCGCTCGCCGGCCGTGGCGAGCAGAGCGTGGCCCTCAGCCTGCGCGACGACTTGACCGGCGCCTTCAACCGCCGGGCCTTTCGCACCTTGTTCGATCGCGAGGAACAGCGTTCGCGGGCCGTCGATCGGCCGATTTCCATCATCTGTTTCGATCTCGACCACTTCAAGGAGATCAACGACCGGTTGGGACACGCGCAGGGCGACCGCGTGCTGATGGATGTCACCGCGGAGGCGCAGTCGGTGCTTCGGCCTCAGGATCTGCTGTTCCGCTGGGGCGGCGACGAGTTCGTGATCCTGCTCTCACACACCAGGAGCGAGGAGGCATTGGCGGTCGCCGAACAACTGCGCGCGCGCGTGGAGAGGCACGTCTCGACGTCCACGTCGACAGGCATCCACCCCGTGACGATGAGCGTGGGCGTGGCGACCAGCCGGCCCGGCGATGTCAGTGACGATGAACTCGTGACGGCTGCCGATCAGGCCGTGTACCGCGCCAAGGAGCAGGGACGCAACCGCGTCGTCGCCGCTCCCCAGACGACCGCCTGACCGGCGTGAGCGACCCACGATTCACAACCAATCACGATTTCGGAGATCTCACCAGCGGAGACTCACCCGGAGTCCAGCGGCGGAGGATCGGGCCCACGGCGAGATCGCGGCCTGTGCGCTGGCGGATCGATATACCAGAGTCCACCCGGGTGTGAAGCGATCGACGATCGCGCCGATCCCGATGCCAATGCCACCAAAGACCATGGCGCCGCCGAGACACCCGAGCTCCCCTGACTCGCTGGCGTCGATCGCGCCCGCCAAGCAGCCCGAGAGCGCGCCCGCAAGAAGACCGTAGGCCATGCCGTTCTTCAGTCCGTCGCGCACCGACACTTCGCTGATCGTCTCTTCACCGAAATGCCGGTCGTTCGAACCATCACGGACGACGAGCTCGCGGTCGGAGACATGAACCAGCAGTCCATGGGTCACGGTGCCGGAGCGATCCCTGACCTCGACCGGAACTTCGAGTTCTACCGTCGACCGCAGCGACTCGAATGACCGAACCGTCTGCGCGCTGGAGGTGACCGGCAGGAGGAACAGCCCGACCAGGACGAGGACGTCACGAACATGAGCAGAGTGATGGTGAGTCATGTCCCAAGCGATCGCGTCACCCCTCTCGCCTGAATTAGATCGCCGACCGCAGCCCCATCATGTTCACGATCGCCGCTCCTTGGGTCTGGATTCTCGCTACGGAAGCATGCCCACCGACAGCTTCTTCACCTGCCACACCGTCAGCGCCGACAGGAAGGTGCTCATGTCGTCGGCGTGCATGCCGAATTCGACGGCCTGCCCGACCAGGATCTGAATCTGCTCGCCCTTGAGGAACGCGTCTCGACCGGTGAAGCTCACCGTGAACGGCGAGGCGTCGAGAATCGGAGACACGGAGAAGTTCAGGTCGCTGCCGAAAGAGCGCAATCCGTCGGAGTAGACGTTCGTCTCGAAACGCTGGACCTCGCCGGATCGCACGATCGTGACGAAGATGCTGTGCACGACGTCGATCGTGGCGTCTGAAAATCCATAGTTGTCGGTCGCCGACATCACGAATTCGGCGGCCAGATTCCGCATCACGGCCGATCCGGTGAGGAACCCGGTTTTCGGCACGCGGAAGTTGACGCCGACCGCGGTACGGAAGTCGCCGCCGATACCGGGTTGGAACTCGGCGAAGGGGAGCAATGAATCGCTGTGGGTGAGACGAAAATTGATATTCGTGCCCACCATCCCCACCTTGGGCACGACGAAGGACCGATTGTTGGGCGGGAAGGCCGGCGGGCTGACGTCGAAGAGCGCGAACGGCGCCGTGAACTCGTCGAGCAGGACGACGCCGGGACGCGTGGTCACGCCGTGCTCGAAGGTCAGCCCGGTCAGCGGCTGGCGAACGTGCGCGTCGACGAGGTCGCTGCGCTCCTGCAGGAATCGATCGCGCAGCGCTTCGTAGTCCGCGAACTTCGGGACACTGGCGCGCAGGGCGCGATCGGCCTCCGCTCTGAGTCGCGCGGCAGCCTTGGCGATCGCCTCCTTGTTGCCGTGTGCCTTCGCAAGCGTCTGGTTGTATGCCTGCCGATGCTGACGAAGGAGGCCGGCCGCTGCCGCGACCGCCTGCTTGGTGACGATCGCCTTGCGCTGCCGTTCGAAGGCGCGAACCGCGGCACGTACCGGCTTGTGCCGGCGGTCGAACAGCGCCTGGTCGGCTGCCGCCAATCGTGTGCGGGCCTTGAGGTTGGAGCCGAATTTGGCGTCTTTGCTGAGATTCACTCGGGCCATGGATGCCGAGTCTAACCCGATCTCCGAAGCGTCGATGAGTCTCGGGCGTTGCGATGCACGACTCAGTTCGGTGCCGTGAGTCACGCGGCGCCGCTCCCCCAGACCGCCTGACCGCTGCGCCAACAGTTCGCCTCCCTTTCGCATTGGATCGACATGAGCAGAACGTAACGTTTGACGGCCCCTGCTTCAAATACGAGCGGAGGCCCCATGAAGCAGGTGATCGCTGGAGTCCTGGCCGCGGTGCTCGTGTCAGTCAGTACACGCGTATGGGGGCAAGAGCCGGTGGCGGTCGAAGCGGGCGCCGTGATCGGCGTTCTCGGCGTACCCTACGGATCGGTCAGCGTTGTGAAAGGACCTTGGACAGCGCGCTTCTCGGGCGTCGTCCTGCCGTGGGTGGACGACTGCTTCGGCCTCCAAATCAACGCCGGCCGTGTCGTCCGCGCGGTCGGGGACGCGAGGCACACCATCGGCGTCGTGTGGGGAGGCTTCCAGACTCGATGCGCCTATGACCCCGATGATCCGAATTGGCAGCAAGCCGCCAATATCAATGGCCGACGCGGCGGTCAATTTGCGGGTGTGACGTACACGTTTCAAGTCCGCGGCTTCTTCGTCGAGGCCGGCCCCGGCGTCGGATCGCCGAACCCCGCCGCGCCCAATACCTGGTTGCTCAGCCGCATCTACGGTCAGGTCGGGTACGTCACGCGGCTTGGCAAAAACGACTGAACACGTCTACCGCGATGGATCACGAAGCGGCCAATTGACTGGTGGATCTCACCCGATTAGCCGGCTCAATTCGGACGGAAGCGCGGCCGCCGGGAGGATCTCGATACCGTCTTCGGTCACGCGACGCTTGGGTTCGAGACACACGACCACGCGGCGTGCCTTCGGGTGGTCGGCGCGCAGGTTGCGGAGGCCCTTGAGATGATCGGTCGTGATCCGGCTGCTCGCTTTGGCTTCGATCGCCACGTCCATTTGTCCGACGATGAAGTCGACTTCGATGCCGCTGGCGAGTCGCCAGTAGGACAATTCCGCCGGTGATTCGTGATACGCGAAGTAGCCGCGCAGTTCGTGGTGCACCCAGTTTTCGAACGCCTTCCCGAAGAGTTCACCGCCTGGCTGGAGCCGGCCGCGGCGCGCCAGGTGGTTCACGACCCCGACGTCGGAGAAATAGAACTTGGGCGCGAGCACGACCCGTCGCTTCGGCCGTCGCGTATAGGCCGGGAGCCAGCGTCCGAGGAGCGTGTCCTCGAGGATGCTGAAGTGCCCCTTGACGGTGTGGCCCGACACGCCACAGTCGCGGGCGATGTTCGCGAAATTGACCAGGTCGCCGTCTGACAACGCCGCCGCGTTGAGGAACGCGGAGAAGACGGGAAGGTTGCGCACCAGACCCTCGGCCGCGACTTCCTCCTTCAAGTAGTCTCCAACGTACGACGCGAGCAGGCGCTCGGGCCGCTCTGACTCGTAGTGTGTCGGGAGATAGCCGTGGTTGAGCAGACGTACCAGGTCGAGGTCCTTGCCGATCTCCGCAGCCGTGAGCCCCTGCAGTTCGTAGCGGACCGCGCGACCGCCGAGGAGGTTCGCGGCGCCGCGGCGCACCTTGCGCGCACTGGAGCCGCACAGCGCGAAACGGATCTTGCGGCGCTCGTGGAGCCAGTGGACCTCGTCGAGCAGGGCGGGGACTTTCTGGACTTCGTCGATGACGACCTGCGTCGGCCGTGGTCCGGTCGCCAGTTCCTCCCGCAGGAGCTCCGGCCGTTCGAGATACCGTCGATACTCATCAGCCTTGAGCAGATCGAGCCAGACAGCGTCAGGGTAGGTCTCGTGGAGCAGGGTCGTCTTGCCGGTCTGCCTGGGTCCCCAGAGAAAGAAGGTCTCGCGGCCGGCGGCCGGAAGCCGCAGCGCTCGTGTGAACATCTACTTCACTTTATCATGATAAATCCAAAGCGCTTCGCGTATCATCAGCGCGCGCGTGGTGCGAGCGCCAACGCGACGATCTCCACCGCATCGCCCACCCGCGCAGTGCCGGCGTGACGCCACTCTCGCCGCCGAAGAGCAGTGTGCTGGTCCGCCTGCTCCCCGCGTAGAATGACGCCATTCATGAGCTTGATCGGCCACAGGCTCGGGGTCTACGACGTACAGTCGCTCCTGGGTGCCGGAGGCATGGGCGAGGTGTATCGCGCTCGTGACACCCGGCTCGGGCGCGACGTCGCGATCAAGGTCCTGCCGGCCACCGTCACGTCCGACCGCGATCGACTGGCGCGCTTCGAGCGCGAGGCGCGGCTCCTGGCGTCGCTGAACCACCCGAACCTCGCGACGGTCTACGGCCTCGAGAAACGCAGTGATCACGACGACTCGCCGTTCATTGTCATGGAGTTGGTTGCGGGCGACACGCTCGCGGAACGGTTGACACGCTCGCTCGCCGTTGCCGACGCCATCCATTTCGCGCGACAGATCATCGACGGGCTCGACGCCGCCCACGAACGCGGCATCGTGCACCGCGATTTGAAGCCGGCGAACATCAAGATCACGCCCGACGGACACCTGAAGATCCTGGACTTCGGGTTGGCGAAGGCCAACGAACCCACGGCCGAGTCCGACAGCGACGTGTCCAACTCGCCGACGATCACGGCTGTCGGCACGCGCGCCGGCATGATTCTCGGAACCGCCGCCTATATGAGTCCCGAGCAGGCGCGCGGGAAACCGGTCGACAAGCGCGCGGACATCTGGGCCTTCGGCTGTGTGCTGTTCGAGATGTTCACGGGGCGTGCGGCGTTCGGCGGCGAGACCGTGTCGGACATCATCGGCGCGATTCTCAACCACCAACCGGATTGGAAGGCGCTGCCCGCGGACGTCCCGCCGGCCGTGCGTCAGCTGCTCGGTCATTGTCTGGAGAAGGACGCCAGAAAAAGACTGCGCGACATCGGCGATGCCCGTCTCGCGCTCGACGCGCCGGACGCGACGGTGGTGCCGGCGAACGCTCGCGGACCACGCGCAGGCACGGTACTGCCGTGGTCGGTTGCCGCGGTGGTCGCGACGATGGCCGCGGCAGCGATCCTCTGGCCACGCGACCGCGCGACGCCGGCCGTCGCATCGGCCGTGCCACGCCTCTCGCCGGCGATCAAAATCACCAACACGCCAGTGGCCGAATTCGGTCCGGCGATCTCACCTGACGGGAAGTGGGTAGCCTACTACGCGCTGAACGGCGGACGCAGCGACCTGATGGTGAAGTTCCTGGACAGCGGGTCGACGCTGAACCTTACGGGCTCGCTCAACCTGGAGCTGCCGACACGCGCCGGCCAGGGCGGCGTGGCGATCTCGCCGGACGGATCGTCGATCGCGTTTGCCGCGCGGCAGGATCCGACGCAGCCGCAGTACGACACCTGGATCATCCCGGCGCCCGCGGGAGGATCGCCGGTCAAACGGCTGCCGACCATCGGCGGTGTGCAGTGGTCGCCGGACGGCAAGCAGCTCGCGTATACCCTGGCGGGATCAATCGGCGGCGATGGACTCGGCGTCGCGTCGTTTGACGGGACGAACGCGCGCGTGCTCGTGGCCCCTCAGGGCGGCCGGCATCTGCACTGGCCGGCGTGGTCGCGGGACGGGCAGTACGTCTACTTCACCTACACGTACAAAGCCTGGGACAACGAGCCCTCGGAGATTTATCGCGTCGCCGCCGCGGGCGGTCAGCCGGAACTCGTCGTCTCCAGCGTTCGCCGCGCGATTCACGCGGTGCCGCTGCCCTCTGGGGGACTCATCTTTTCGGGCAACCCGCGATCGCTGGACCTCGGACTCTGGTGGCAGCCGACACCGGGGAGCGAACCAGTCTCCTTGACCAACGGCGTCGGTGAGCACATCCAATCGCGCGTCTCGGTCGACGGCCGCCGCCTGGTCAGCACGCTGCTCGACCCGCGGCAGACCATCATGGCGATTCCCGCGACCGGCAAGGGTGAGCCGCGCGCGTTGACGGATGGCTTTTCCGGCGATCTCTTTCCTTCGGCGGATCCGCGGAGCGGCAGGATTGCGTTCAGCTCGTCGCGATCGGCGCACCGCAATCTCTGGATCATGGATGCGGACGGCGCGCATCCGACGCCGCTGACGACGGATGAGGCGATCGACGAAAATCCCGTCTTCTCACCCGACGGCCAGCAGATCGCGTTCGTCTCCGATCGCGACGGCGAACGGGCGATCTGGGTGATCAGCGCACAAGGCGGTGTGCCCAGGCGCCTCGCGAAGGAGACCGTGCTCGACACGATGACATGGTCGCGCGACGGGACCCGCATCATTTATTCCCGGCCGAACGGCGAGCGGCCGGGGCTCGCGAGCGTGCACGTGTCAGACGGGCGCGTCGAGGATCTGGGCCTGGCGGGGACGGCGCCCGCGATGTCGCCGACCGACGACGTCCTGGCGTTCATGGACATCGTGCCGATCGTGCCGGCGACCGGGGGCGCGCGCCGCACTGTGCGGATCTATCCCAAGTTCGTCGACAGCCGCGGGACCGTGCTCTTTCCGGACGTGCCGAAACAGGCGATGCCGAATCCGCTGACCGCCTGGGCGCCCGACGGCAAGCGGCTGGCGATCGTCTCAATTAACGCGTACGGTGCCGCTCAGATCTGGATTGTCGAGCCGGCGGCTCGCGAGCCGCTGCGAAAGATCTTCGACTTTCCGACCGGCACCCGTCCAAACGGTCTCACCTGGTCGAAAGACGGTCTGAATATCCTCGCTGCCAGCGAGTCAGACAACGGCGACATCATCATGTACGACGTGAACCGCTGATTTCGTTGAAGCTGACACTATTGAACGAAATTCACGGTTGTCCGCGGCCGGCTGGTGCGGTCGCAGCCTGAAGCGCCAACGCCACGATCTCCACCGCATCGCCCACCCGCGCCGCCACGGCGATGTACTGACGCCCGCCCTTCACATACGTGACCGGAAATCCGGTCGTCGGACCCGGAAGCTGAATCTCCGCCACGACGGCGCCCGTCTTCTTGTCCCAGGCGCGCAGCACCGGCGAGAAGCCACCCTCGCCGCCGAAGAGCAGCGTGCTGGTCACGAGAAGACCGGTCCCCCTCGTCGGCGCGCCGGTATTGGGAATCTCGACGCCCTGGAGCCGCGGGTTTCGCTTGACCGCGTCGGGTGTGTTGCCATGCGGCACCATCCACAGCCGCTCGCCCGTCTTCAGGTCGAGGGCGGTGATGCGTCCATACGGCGGCTTGAGGAGCGGAAGGTCGAACACTGATGTCGAAGGCCCGATATTTTGACCGCGCGCGTCGTGATAGAGGACGCCCTTCCCCGCTGTACCTTCCACGACGAGGGCACGATACAAACTGGTCGTGCTGCCGACGTAGAGGATGTCGTCGACCGGATCGAAGGCGCCACCTGGCCAGTTGACACCGCCGCCAGGTGACGGCGCCGTCAACGTACCTGCCGTTCCGTCGGCCGCATTCGACAGCGACGGCGGTGCATAGAGTCCGCCAAGCCGGAACTGACGGGCGACGCGAAGCGCCTCGGCCTTGATCTCGGGCGTGAAGTCGACGAGATCGTTTTCGGTCACACCCTGCAGTTCGACCGCCGGCGGCTTGGTCGGAAACGGCTGCGTCGGCGAGGTCCACTCCCCGGGCACGTCCGACTTCGGTACCGGCCGCTCCTCGATCGGCCACACCGGCCTGCCGTTCGTGCGATCCAACACAAAGACCATGCCCTGCTTGGTGAGCTGGACGATCGCCTTGATCGGACGTCCGGCCACGGTGATGTCGGCAAGGATCGGCGCGCACGGCGGGTCGTAGTCCCAGATGTCGTGATGGGTCATCTGGAAATGCCAGACGCGCCGGCCGGTCTGCGCGTTGAGCGCAACGATCGAGTTGGCAAACAGGTTGTTGCCCGGGCGGTAGCCACCGTAGTAGTCGCTCGTCGCTCCTTCCACCGGAATGTAGAACATGCCCAGCTCGGGATCCGCGGTGGCAGGCGCCCAGAATCCCGCATTGCCGGAGTATCCGTTCGACGCCTCGCGCATGTCGGGGCGATCCTTCGCCCACCCGTTCAGGCCGCCTGGTACTTCCCAGACCCTGCGATCCGCGGTGAGCCACGACTCCGTGCCCACTTCTCCCGCACGAGGAATGGTGTTGAAGCGCCACAGCATTTTCCCGGTCCGCGTGTCGTAGCCGACGACATCGCCCGGAATGTTCATCGGCCACTGTTCGTTGATCGACGCGCCGGGCAGATTCGGCGTGGAGCCGGTGTGCATCGAGATCGACGAGACCAGGACGTTGCCGACGATCGCCGGCGGAGAGCTGTTGGCGACGCGGCCCTCTCGGGGCAATCCTGGCCGCTCGTTCCAGCGCAGGTTGTCGCCCATGTCGACAACGCCGTTCTTACCGAAGGATGGCACCTGCCGGCCGGTCTTCGCGTCGAGCGCGACGAGCATGAAGTTGTTCATCACGACGAAGATCCGTTCGTCGCCTGCGTTGTCCGTCCAGTACGTCAGGCCGCGGCCGGAGCTGCGCGCGAGCGGCTCGATGATGTCGAACCACTTCAGCAGATCACCAGTCGGGCGCCAGTGCCAGAGCAGTTGGCCGGTGGCCGCATCGAGCGCCACGACGTCGCGATTGATGCCGGCCGTCGTGTACATCACGCCACCGACAATCAGCGGACTGACCTGCATCGAGGTCGCCGGCCGCGGACCGAAATTCCGCGCCGACCAACGCCAGGCGACACGCAGGTCGCGGACGTTGCTGGCCGTGATCTGGTTCGCGGGCGAATAGCGCGTGGCGCCGAAATCACTTCCGAAGAATCGCCATTCGGCGTCGGCGGTGACGGCGCGCGGCGCGGACTGCCCCACCAGCGAGACGGCCCCGAACACCACTCCGAGCGCGACAACCACCCACCTTCCACCTTCGTGCCAGGCGCTGCGGCGGACAGGTCGCAGCTTCGGCGCGACGGCGGGCAGGCACGCTGGAAGCACTCTCGCGCGAAAGACAGACATGCGGGACTCCGGAATCATAGATGGCGCGTGAGGATGCCGGAGATTCTAGCCGATGTCCGCCGAGGGCTTCGCGATGCGATCGAGGGCCGAAAGCGGTGGCTTCAGCCGCGGCGCAGAATGCTCACCGGATCGATGCGGGTGGCCCGCCAGGAGGGGATCACGGCCGCGACAAGCCCGACGATCATCAGGAGGCCGATGACGGCAGCGGTCGTGACGCCGTCGGTCGGCGTCACGCCGAACAGCAGGTGCTCGAGCGAGCCGGCCAGCGCCCAGGCGATCATCAGGCCCGTGGCCACACCGATTGACATCAGGACGACTGCAGCTTTGGCCACCCAACCGACCACGCTCGACGCGCGGGCGCCGAGGGCGATCCTGATGCCGATCTCCCGTAATCGCTCGCGGACCCGCTGCGACAGGACGCCGTAGATGCCGAGCACGGCGAGAAACGTCGCCGTGCCCGCAAAGAGCAGCAGCGTCACCATCGCCTGCCGATCGCGCGCGTAGGTCGCGCCGACCAGATCCTCGAGCGCGTAGAGGCCGTGCGGCGGCTTCTGCGGGTCCAGTTCCTTCAAGACGCCGCGGACCGCGGGAATCAAGGCACGCGGGTCGATATTGCTTTTCAAGACGACGTTCATCGCCAGGTACGAGCGCTGTGCGTGCGGGAGATAGATCTCGGGCGCTGGCTCGCTGCGCGGGCCGCCGAACCGCATGTCGCCAACCACACCAACGATCTCGTACGGAAACGTGCCAGCGGTGCTGTAGTCCACGACCAGCTGCCGCCCGGTTGCGCGCGCGCCGGGCCAGAGACGGCGCGCGAGCGTTTCGTTGACCATGACGACCCGCGGCGACTGGGGCTGGTCGCGCTCGTCAATCGGCCGCCCGTCGGCAATTCGCAGCCTGAGCGTCGCAAAATATCCAGGCGTGACCATCCGGACCGATGCCGGCACTCGGGCGTTCGGGTCGGTGGCGCCCTCGGGCCACACCGGCCGCTCGAACTCGGGGCCAAGCGGGCTCGTCGGCACGGTCGTCGCACCGCCGACCGCCGTCACGCCCGGCACGGCGGCCAGCCGCTCGAATACGCCTCGGTAATACGTGCGCGTGCGGTCGCCGTTGCTGTAGTTCTGGCTGTCGAGAAAGATCGGCGCGACCAGGACGCCGCGCGGATCGAATCCGGTATCGACGCTCTGCAGACTGCGGAAGCTGCGTACGAGCAGGATCGAACCGGCCATCAGCACGACGGTCAACGCCACCTGGCTGACGACAATCGCGTCGCGCAGGACGTGACGCCGGCGACCGTCGGTCGCACGCCGCGAACCGTTGGCGAGCCCGGTGACCGGTACCGCACTCGTGCGGCGCCATGCCTGCGGCAGTCCCGAGAGGATCGCGGCCAGCGCGGTGACGACCGTGATGAACACAAGCGAGCGGTAGTCCAGGCTCACCTCGTCGAGGCGCGGCAGATCCGCCGTGACGGCTGGAAGAAGTTTCATTCCAAAAGTAGCGATCGCTGCGCCCAGGGCACCGCCGGCGACGGCAAGCAGCACCGACTCCAGGAGGAACTCACGCAAGAGGCGCCAGGACGAGGCGCCAAGCGCGCGGCGAACCGCGGTTTCGTCCGAGCGGTCGAGGCCGCGCAACAGCGACAGCAGCGCGACGTTCGAACACGCGACCACGAGGACAAGGCCAACCGCCGCAAGCAGCACCCAGAGCACCCGAGCCGTGTCGCCGACGGTCTCCGTGTCGAGCGGCGACAGTTGGACACTCCACCCTCGATTGGTCGCGGGATACTCGACGCCCAGCTCCGCGGCCACGCCCTTCAACTGCTGTTCGGCCTGCTCAATAGAGACGGCGGGCTTCAGCCGGGCGACCGCACCCAGGTAGTGCTGGTCGCGCGGTCGAGCCTTGGAGAGGTCCCACGGGATCCAGACCTCGACCTCACGATCAGGCATCGCGAACCCCGCCGGCATGACGCCGACGATTCTGAACGGTCGCCGCTCGAGCGTCACCGAGCGGCCGAGGATGGAACGGTCGCCGCCGAACCGCTGCTGCCAGAGTCGGTGCGAGAGAATCGCGACCGGATCGGGGCCAATCGGGGCCGCCGCACTGTTGAACTCGGCGCGCCGCACTTCATCGTCGGTGAAAGCGCGACCAACAAGCGGCGGAACGCCCACGACCGAAAAAAATGCCTGACTGACCTGCGCGCTCAACAGGGTCTCCGACACCCCGTCAGCGGTCAGGGTGCGCCCCATCGTGTAGTAACCGCTGATCCCGTCGAACGCGTCCGCACGCTCCCGCCAGTCGTCGATATTGCCGCTCGCGACCCCGGTTCGATCGATACCGGCCTGGGTGTTGGTGTCGAAGATCCGAACTAGCCGATCCGGATTCGGATAAGGCAGCGGCGTCAGGAGAATCCCCGTGATCAGGGCAAACAGGATCGCGCTGGCGCCGATGCCAGTGCCCATCGTTGCCACCGAAACCAGCGTGACGCCTGGCGTGCGGCGGAGCACGCGGGCCGCGTAGGCGACCTCGCGCGCGCATTGCTCCAGCACGAAGCCGGTGCGGCCTTCGGCGACGAGCTCGCGCGCGCCACTGGTGCTTCCGAACTCGATGGACGTCTGGCGTCGCGCTTCCACCTCGCCCAGACCAGCCTGGACCTTGCGGGCCACCACCATCTCGACGTGAAAGGCGATCTCCTCGGCCGTCTCGCGATCGAGCGTGCGCGGCCGGGCGAGTTCCACCAGACGCCGCCAGATGCCGGCCATCGTGCTACTCCGTGTCCGCGTGGAGGACGCGCATCATCGCCTGCACGGTCCGTTCCCACGACGCTTGTCCCGCCGCGAGTCTTCGACGCCCGGCGGCGGTCAGCGCGTAGTAGCGGGCGCGGCGATTGTTGTCGGACACCGACCAGGACGCTTTGACCAGTCCGGCGCGCTCGAGTCGCTGCAGCGCCGGGTAGAGCGAGCCGAGCGTCAAGCGGAACACGCCGCCTGAGGTCTGCTCGATGCGCTGCCCGATGCCGTAGCCGTGGAGCGGCGCGAGTGCGAGGGTCTTGAGGACGAGCAGATCGAGTTTCTCGAGGGCCACCCACGCTCCTATCTAAATCGATAGGAATCTAGCCTAAGGCGTGATCCGATGTCCAGCGTTGTCAGCGCGAGTGAGCGGCCTGCAGCTCGAAACATGGACATACAGTCACCTAGTCCGGCGATGGACGTTCGACATGGTCGACGACGACGTGGTCGGCGACGACCCGTTTCGATTCGAGACGAAGGCCCAGCTGTTCCTGAAGCACGGTAAAGATGGACGGCTTGTCGGAGTCCGTCACCCCCTCAGGGGCATAGTCGAGCGTGATGTCGAAGAGCCCCTGAAGTTCCGTATCGTTCCTCACCGGACGTCCAACGACTCGTTTGAGCGTCGACACGAACTGGTTCATGTCGGTACTTCTCGCACGCAGCCCGCCGGGGGTCGTGAGAATGCCCTGCATTGTGGCCATCGTCGACGCCTTGAGCGTCGTTCCGCCTTTCGCGGCGACGAGCGCGTAGCCCGACACCTCGCGGGACTCGCGATGCGCCGTCAGTTTGAAGCGGTCGGTGAGCAGCTGCCGCAGGTACGAGGACGCCGCAGGAAAATTGAGGACGGTGCCGGCTTCGGCCCGCGCGTTGATGTCGTATCGCTCTGTGAGCGCCCAGCCGGGCAGACCCGCAATCAGGTCGTCGTCGATGAGGTAGCCGAAGGTCACCAGAATTCGGAGCGGAACGTGGGTCGCCGAAAATCGGTCCGAGCCCCAGGGCGCCATTCGAAACGGTCCATCGCCTGAAGACACTTTGACGGATGCCACTTCGAACGCCGTCGTCGGCGTGGCGGGTGTTTGCCCGCGTACGACGACCGGGCCCGTCGCCATCGCGACAAGAATCCCGCACCGGATCGATGCGCGACCCAACGAAAACGAGGTGCTGCTGGCCATGCCGGTCATAGACAAAGGAGCGTCGACAGGTTACTCGACTTCGACAAAGGCGTCGTACAACCCGCTGCCCCCGCCCCAGTCGGTCGGTGCTTCGGCGGTCAGCACGTTCACGGAACGCCGGTCGCCGCCGGCATCGAGAAATCCGCCAAACGGCATCCACGCCACGCCCGGACGCACGCGATCGGACACGGCGCAGACGGCGCGAACCTCGCCCTGATCGTTCCACACGCGCACGGTCTCGCCACCCGCCAAGCGGCGCGGCGCCGCATCGTCGGGATGAATCTCGATGAACAGCTGACCTGCACGCCGGCGCAAGCTGTCGATGTTGCTGTAGCCCGAGTTCAGGAAATGCAGCGCTTTTCCAGAAATCAGCTGCAGACCCATACGCCGCGGGATGTCTCCGGCCGATGGCAGCGGATCCTGCCCCTGTTCGCGCAGCGGCTCCGAGTACAGCTCCGCTTTTCCAGACCGTGTCGGAAACCCGCCGTCCGCGAACGGGCGCCAGTCGGCGGGCGCGTTCAACCGCGCATAGCCGGCCTGCCACAAGCGTTCGTAGGAAATCCCGTCCAGCCACGGGTGGCCGCTCGCCAGCGCACCGCGCAGCATCGACTCGTCGCTCTCGAACAGCCACGATTCGCGACGGCCCAGCGCGCCAGCCAGACGCCGGAACAACTCGGTGTTCGAAATCGCATCGCCCCGCGGAGCAATCGCGGGCCGATTCAATGACAGATAGAGATGGCCCCACGCGGGCGAGAGGTCGAGGTGTTCGATCTGGCTCGTCGCCGGCAGCAGGTAGTCGGCGAATCGCGCCGTCTCCGTCACAAACAGATCGTGAACAACGGTAAACAGGTCGCCGCGGAGCAACCCCTCGCGGATCCGCTCCTGGTTGGGCATCGACACCATGGGGTTGGCGCCGTAAACCATCAGCGCGCGAATCGGCGGCGCGAGATCGCGGTTGCACAAGTCCTGCCCGAGGTCGCGCATGTTCAAGGTCCGGACGCCGCCCTGGTAGACCTCGGGCATCAGCACGCGATCCATGTCGAGGACGTTGAAATGAAGCGCGTGCGTCGACCGCGCGAGGCCGCCGCCTCGATATTTCCACGCGCCGCTCAACACCGAGAGACAAGCCAGCGTGCGGAACTGCATGGCGCCGTTCCGGTGATGCTCGATGCCAATCAGCGGCCGCAGCAGCGACGGCTGCGTCGTGGCGTACTCGTGCGCGAACCGCTCGATCTCGTCCGCCGTCAATCCGATGACCGCGGCGACATCGTACGGCGCGTAGTCCGTGACACGCTCCGCGAGCGCCTCGTAGCCAATGGCATGGCGCGACACGTACTCCTGGTCGACGAGGCCATCGCGAATCATCACGTGCATCATCGCCAGCGCCAGCACCGCATCGCTCCCGGGCCTGATCGCGAGATGCCAGTCGGCCGCCTGGGCGGTCCTGGTGCGGATCGGATCGACCACGACGACTTTCGCGCCGCGGTCCCTCGCTTCGCGCACGAGCGGCCAGTAGTGAAGGTTCGTGACGACCGTGTTCGTGCCCCAGAGCACGATGAAGCGGCTGTGCACGATGTCTTCCGGGTCGATGCCGCTGCCGACACCGATCGTGGCTTTCAGTCCGGCTGACGCCACGGCGCCGCAGATGTTGCGATCGAGATTGCTGCAGCCCATCGATCCGAACAGACGCATGTCGATTGAGGCCTGCTGGATCAGGCCCTGAACGCCGGCGGAGCTGTACGGAAGAATCGCCTCTGCGCCCCACTCGTCCGCGATCGCGAGCCAGCGCGACGCAATCTCGGTCAGCGCCTCGTCCCACGTGACCCTCTCGAAGCGCGCGTCGCCCTTCCGGCCCACCCGCTTCATCGGATAGAGCACGCGGTCCGGGTGATACACGCGTTCCAGATAGTGATCGACCTTGGCGCACAGCACGCCGCGCGTGAAGGGATGCGATGGATCGCCGTACAGCCGCTCCGCCGCACCATCGCGGACATCGACCATCCAATGGCAGGTGTCCGGGCAATCGTGTCCGCAGGCGCCGCGGACCGTCTCCGGTTGTCTCATGGGGTGGATCTTAGACGGTCGACCGGCGACGCGTGATTCGGACATCCGTGACTCCACTGCCGTTGACTGCGTCGTCCGGCCGCAGACCCGTAAACGCGCGCGCAATGGCGGCGTGATTCATCCGTGCAGAACTCGTCGCGGCGCGCGGGAATGTAGGTCGCCAGCAGCGTGATGGCGAAGACTGCCAGAGCGTCATCTGCCACCTCCGCCGCGGCCTCCCCTTCGCGGCCACCCCCAGCGCGACGCGCTCAAGAGTCACCGAGTCGCCGTTCTTGAATCGAATAGCCAGGGAGGACAATTCAGGTTGAGGGGGAAAATGACGCGGTTCGGTGGGCGATTTCGTCCCGCAGGTTCTCGTGGCAATTCGGATCAGGCGGCCAGCTCGTACGCGGCCCTCAGCCATCGTGTGAGTTGCGGGTCCACGTGAGCCGGAGCCGAGAGCCGGATTTCGAGGTGCCAGCGATTCGCGGAAACCTGCTCGTGTTTCTCGATTCGGGGGCTTGTGATATCGGTCGCTGACTTCAGCGTCAGAATCAGCGATGAGCGCCGGGTCGCGACGCCGGCAAACGCCGTCCGTCGCATAAGGTGTATAGACGTCTTCTTCGCTTCTTCGACGACGGGCCCGAAGCGACGGACCGCCTCCAGCAGACGCCCGTAAGTAGCGATCACCTCCGGGCTCGTCTTCATGAAGTGAGATTCAACGCGCATGAAAAGGCACATTGTAGGTCAAGGGGATAGACGATGACGCTCACGCGACGCGAGTTCGTTCAATTGGCCGCAGCGATGGGGGCCTCGCTGGCGTGGGGCGGCCGTGCGCGTGGTCACCAACAGTCTCGCCTCGACCGACGCCTCCTACGCGGTGGGCGCGCTGTATCCCTGGCTTGGCTCGCTGGCCAAGACCGGCCTCACCCTCTCGGCCTACCAGGGGAAACCGCTGCCGGCGCAGAGCACCGACCTCGCCGGCGGGACACCGCGATGGGGCGTGCACGCCAAGCGCGGCGTGATTGACGGCGAGACCACCCTGCTCGGCACCTACAACGTCGATCCTCGCTCCGCCAACCTCAACTCCGAGCTGATCGTGGTGTGCCGCGGGCAGCGGGAGCTCGCGGCCGAAGTGCTGGCGAGTATCGCCGCCCGCGAAGCCGCTTCCGTCAGGGTCATCGAACGCGGCACGATCGTGCGGCGCTCCGGTCTCCTCGGCGGGTCGCCGCTGGCGCAACGGCTCCGCTTTCTGATCGAGATGCCGATCGCCAACCTGTTCGACTTCCTTCTGTAGGTCCGTCGCCGTCGCTCCCGCAATGGTCGGTGCGCCCATGCATCACGACGATTGCTTGACCGATCGCTGTCGCCCTCGTCGAGCCGGTACCACAGGCTCCGATGGCGGGCGGCTTCGAGATACGAGGCAACCAGCGTGGTCCTGCCGGCTCCGGCCGGGTCCGCGGCGCGATGCACGATTTACTGTGAAGCGCTGGTCCGTTGTGACGCTACCGCCCGTCTAACTCGACGTTGTCGAGGTCCTGATGGACCTCGATCGTTCGCGCCTCCCCCAGCAGCTCCTCGAGCAGCTGTCCGCGATTCCAAACGAGGGAATCGAGGATCGCTTCTCGGGTCCAGGCGGTGCGGGCGATCGCGTAGCGTCCCGGGAGCAACCCGTGAATCGAGAAAGAGCCGTCAAGGGCAGGCGCGGCGATCTTGACGAATCGCGAGAACGCGATCCAGCGCGCCGGCTCCAGTGAGAAGACGACGACGGCTTCCCAAGGCTGGAGCGGCGCGTCCACGACACCGCGTCCGGTGATGGTATGTGCCGTGTCGGTCAGGACGACGGTCAGCGGTTGATCGGGTGGTTCGGCGCTCGCGACATCGATCGGCTGATCGGTGACGTCGGTATCGCCGAAAACGACGCGCTCGATCGCCCATCCCGGTGGAAGGCGTGAGGCGCTGACGCGACGCGTGCCGCGGAGACCCCGGAGCCGGAACGCTCCGGTCGTCGATACCTCGCCGCGCGCCCAGTCGTTGCGTGGCGCGAGATCGAAGTTGCCGGGCACGGCGACGATTTCGACCGCATCCGGGGCCGGGAGCGGCAGCTCGCGAACGCGATTCAGCACGACCCGGCCGTGGAGCTCCGTCTGCCCGCTGGACATCCTGACGCGCACGCCAGCGATGTCGTGGTCCGACACCGTGACGGCCTGACACCCGAAGTCTCCTTCGCTGTCGCGCCTGGAGCGGATGAATGCGTGAATCACGTATTGACCGGGTGGGACATCCCTGAAGATGAAGCGCCCAGATGACGAGATGACGGCCGGCCTGCGCGCCGGTGTGGGGTTGGCGCGTACCGTCTCCATCAGCGACAGCTCGCCGCCCATGGTCGGTTGGCCGCCGGCGTCGGTGATCGTCCCCGACACGGTGAACATGCCGCCCTGTTGGCGAAGCGCCGCAATCGCCTCTGTGTCTCCCTGCGGCACACAGGGCGACGCGACGGGCGGATTGGCGAGCAGCAGCGCGGCGACCACCGGAACGAGCATGTGCTTCGTGCGGCCCGTCGATCAGACGGCCGCTAGTTGGCGACGAGATTCTGAACCTGTTTCAGTGCCAGGACCCGACCTGGACCTTCGCGTGATTCCAGTTTAAGACCGAGTTGCTCCTGCACCGCCGTGAATATCGACGGGCCATCGGGGTCGATCTGCGGAAAGCGCTGGCGATCGAAGGGCCGTTCCAGAAATGTCGGCGGAGTATAGGTCAGCCGCCAATCGAAGTCGCCAGCGAGTCCGGTTTCATCAGTGACGGTGCGCCGCGCATCGTAGGACATCATTCCGGCGAGCTGACTGAGCGGCAGGCCGCGAGCCGCCAGTTCTCCGACTCGGCGCACGATGCCGCACGGCTGCTCACCACCGCGGCCTCCCGGGCGGACCGGCATCGACGCCCGAAGCGTGGCGCAGTTTTCGGTCGCCCGTTTGAGCTGGGGGCCGAGCCGCTGGTTGGCGTTGGCCAGCACCAGCGCATAGGTCGGTTGATCGCGGGTTTCGACCGCGGCCACGATCTTGAAACGCTCGGTCAGCAGCGCTTGCAGCATCCGCCGCAGGCGTTCGTTCGACGTCGGCTCGGAGGCCTTCGCGGTCACATCGAATCGATCGGTATCCAACCACCCGGGCCCACCGACAATATTGCGGGCGGCGAGCTCATGCGCGGCCTGCAGCAGCGTGCGCAACGTCACATTGACCGCAGTGACGCGATCGCCGGGTCCGACGCGAAGACTCTGCAGACCGCCGACACCGCTCTGAACATTCCGCTTCACCGAGGCGGCTTCGAACACGTCATCGCCGCCCTGCGGGCGAGCCAGCGCGGCGGCGGACATCAGTGCCATCGGCAGCGCGATCTGAAGCCACTGTCTCTTCATGGGTCCCCTCTCCCCGGTTCCTGCCGGGAACCGACTCAAACCGCGACGCGCTAGTGGCCAACTGCGCGGGATGCTTCGCCACCGCGCGAACGCCGGTGTTGTCGCGCAGACGGCATTCGGCCGGATCCGCGGCGTCGAAGTCCGCGGCATCAAGGTGTTCAAGGGCGTGCCGTACGGCGCGAGCACCGCGGGAGCCAACCGTTTCAGGCCGGCGGTCGATCCGATGCCGTGGACCGGCATCCGCGATGCGCTGCGCTACGGTTCGACCGCGCCGCAAAGCGACCCGTCACTGCTCTGCAAACCAGCGCCGCGTAACGGTGCGGATAGCAGAACCCCCGCCGCGAGCATGGAGAGCTGCTGAAGGAACTGGCGCCGATCGCGTCCGGGATTGGTCATCGCGAGTCTCCTTGCGCCGGCCGGGATTATAGCGCCCGCGGCTACCTTCGCTTACGGGGCTTGCGACGGCCCTCGCCGAGGACTCGCAGGTCGGAGCGGAGTTCTTCGACCAAGGTCCGCATGTAGTTGCGGGTTCCCTCGTCGCCGTTCTTGATCTCGACCAAGGTCATTTGATGAAGCACGTGCATTTCCTCACTCAAGGTCTCGACTTTCGCCCCCAGCGTCTTGAGCGTCACGGCCTGCGTCTCGAGGGTCACGGCCTGCGTCTCGAGCGTCACGGCCTGCGCCTTGAGCGTCGCTCCCTGCGCCTTGAGTGTCTCTCCGTGCGCCTTGAGCGTCTCTCCGTGCGCCCTGACCTCGCCGCGCAGTTCCTCGCCTTGTGCTTTCATCTCGGCGCGGATGGCAGAAAATTCACCCCGCATCTCGTCCCGCAGTAGCAGAATTTGCCCTTCAACGGCGGTCATCCGCTCCGGAAGTCCGGCGAGTCCGTCCACTGTCATCTCCAGTCGCTCCACACGTTTGTCGAGCGTCTCTTGAGCCATGTTCCTCCCTTTATTGAAATTGCTGCAGGGAGGACGATGCCAAGGGCGTGCCTGCAATCGCGGACGACGTTAGCATCGTCGGGACGAGCACTCAATCCAGGCAACCGCCCAAAGACTCAAAGAGCCTTGCCGCAACAGCCGGGGTGCGACCACAGCTACTATTTCATCTCGACGTTCACGCCCGGTCACGTTGGGTGGCCTGCGGAGAGATGGCGAAGGGGATAGACGATGACGCTCACTCGACGCGAGTTCATCCAATTGGCCGCAGCGATGGGGGCCTCGCTGGCGTGGGGCGGCCCGGCTCGAGCGTCAACCACCGGCTGGCAGGAGCAGCGTAACCTCTATCCGGAGGGCGTCGCGTCCGGCGATCCCGATTCGACGAGCGTGATCCTCTGGACGCGGCGGCCGTTCGCGTCGGGCGGCCGGCGTGTGCTGACGGTGGAGGTGGCGGAGGATGATGCGTTCCGGAGGGTCGTCGCCAAAGCGTCCGCGCCGGTCTCACCGGAATCAGATTGGACGACGCGCGTGCTGGTCGGCCGTCTCAAGCCGGCGCGGGTCTACTGGTACCGCTTCACCGATGGCGAGGGCAACGGGAGCCGCGTCGGCCGGACGATCACCGCGCCGCTTTCGAACGATCCGCGACCGGTCAATTTCGCCTTCGTCAGCTGCCAGAGCGTCAATGAAGGCTGGCTGAACGGCTATCGCCGGATGATCTTCGAGGACGAGCGCGCGGCGCCCGCCGATCAACTTGGGTTCGTGCTTCACCTCGGAGATTTCATTTACGAGGTCGTCGAATATCCCGACGAGCTGCCCGCGCGGTACGACCGCACGATCCGAGACGTCGGCCGCATTCCAGACGGCGGCAAAACCGGCAACTTCCACTACCCGCTCACCGTCGAGGGCTATCGCGTCGTCTACAAGGGCTACCTTGCGGATCCCGACCTGCAGGACGCGCGAGCGCGTTGGCCGTTCGTCTGCATCTGGGACAATCACGAATTCTCCTGGCAGGGACGGCAGAGCATCGTGCAGGCCGGGGGTGCTCACCAACCGGGCCAGACGGTCAAGGTCGCCGCCAACCAGGCGTGGTTCGAATACATCCCCGCGCGCGTGAAGGCGCCGAGCGGATCGCTCGAGAGCTTCGGTGCGGTGGCGGTGAAGAATGTCCCGATAGAAAAATGGGACGAGAGTTACCTCGGGATCGAACCCAATAACCTCACGGCGATCAACAGCCTGATCGCCTATCGGTCGTTGCGCTACGGCCGTCACCTCGATCTCATGCTCACCGACCAGCACAGCTTCTGCGGCGACGACCCGACCGATGCGGAGGGCGTGGTCAGGATTTACGATCCGGCGTTCAACGGGATGTTCTCCGAGGCGGCGATGATCGCGCTCGACGCCGGCCGGACGTTCAACGGCGGCCACCCGCCCGCCGAACTCAGTTTTGGCGACGCCAGAATCCCGAATCCGCGAAAGGATTCACCGCCGCGCACCATCCTCGGGGCTCGTCAGAAGCAATGGTTCATGGACCGGCTCCGCCGGTCCACGGCCACCTGGAAGATCTGGGGCAGTTCGCTCGGTGCGCTCGACATGCGGGCCGACCCGCAGAACCTTCCGGATGGACTGACCAAGCAGAAGTGGCCGGCCGACACGTTCGCGGAGTTCGGCAGCGTGGACTTCGGCAGCGCCTACCACGAACGTGGCCAAATCTATGACCTCGTCCGCGATGCGAAGATCACCGGGTTCGCGATCGTGTCGGGCGACCGCCACAGTTTTTGGGCCGGCTATGCCGCCTCGCAATTGCCACCCGCCAAATTCGAACCGGTCGGACTCAGTTTTGTCGGCGCCTCAATGGCCAGCCCTGGCGCGATGGAGTCTTTCGAGCACACGCTTCGCAAGGATCATCCGCTCCGTCCGCTGTTCCTGGCCGATCGTCCATCAGGGAAGCCCGAATGGACCTACAACATGCTCTTCAAGCACGGCGTCCGCTCGTGCCTCGAATACGCGAAGAGTTTCGATCTGAAGCGCGCGCACGCCGTGTCCAATCCGGACCTTGCCCCGCATGTTGAGTTCGTGGATACAGGCGGTCACGGCTATGCGACGGTGCGGCTCACCAGCGATGCGATGCGGACCGAGTTCGTGTGCATTCCCCGCCCGATCACGCGCAGCGATCGTCCCGACGGCGGTCCGCTTCGCTACCGGGTCGTCCACACCGCCTCGCTCTGGAAACCGGGCGAGCGGCCGGTGCTGCGCCAGCACGTGATTGAGGGCGATCCCGGCCTTTCGATCTGAGATCCATTTCCGAATCTCGCCTCGAACGTTTTGTCGCGGGGGAAATCGGGGGATTTTGAGGGGAAAAGCGCTCCCGGAATCCCTCAGACCATTCCGCTCTGTTGAGCGTCTGATTCTTCACGCTTTCGCGAGCGGCGTGTTGCGCGACACCGGAAAGCACTTTTGAAGGCACGTTATAATTCGCGCCCTGTCTAGATGTCTGTCGCTCCATCGACGAGGCTGGGTCCTTATGAGGTGAAGTCGCTCCTGGGGCGGGGCGGCATGGGAGAGGTGTATCGCGGATGGGACGCGCGGCTCGGCCGCCACGTCGCGATCAAGGTCCTCCCTACTGCATTCAGCGCCGATCCCAATCGACTCCGCCGATTCGAGCAGGAAGCGCGCGCGGCCGCAGCACTCAACCATCCCAGCATCGTCGCGGTCTTCGACATCGGGACGGCAGAAGGGGCACCCTACGTCGTCAGCGAACTGCTCGAAGGGCAGTCGCTCCGCGAGGTGCTCGGTTCTGGACGGCTGCCGCTGCGCAAGACGTGGGACTACGCGATTCAGATTGCGACCGGCCTGGCCGCCGCCCACGAACGGGGGATCGTCCACTGCGACATCAAACCCGAGAACCTGTTCATCACCACTGACGGTCAGGCGAAGATCCTCGACTTCGGACTCGCCAAGCTCCTCGCCACCAATTCAGCGAATCCGCTCGAGACCGCGACGCTGGCGGCCGGTTCGACATCAACCGCGGGAATGGTTGTCGGCACCGCCGGCTACATGTCACCGGAGCAGGTGCGCGGCGAGCCCGTCGATCACCGCACCGATATCTTCAGCTTCGGCGCCACGCTGTACGAGATGGTGGGCGGCACGCGCGCCTTCAGAGGCGACAGCGCCATCGAAACACTGCACGCGATCCTCAACAACGACCCGCCGGAGCTCGCGACCGCGGAAACGGCGGTCAGGCCAGACATCGCGCGTGTCGTTCAACACTGCCTGGAGAAGGAACCGTCTCAACGCTTCCAGTCGGCGCGCGATCTCTCTTTTGCGTTGACGCAGCTGACCGGTGCCGCGAGCTCGAGCATCGGTCGGGCCGCGGTCGCCGCGCCGCCACGACGTCTTTCCTGGATCACCGCCGCTGGCGTTCTCGCGGCGGCAGTCATCGGCGGAGCGGGAACGTATGTCGCGACGAATCACGCCACTGTCACCAGCGCGCCGTCGTTTCGTCAGTTGACCTTCCGAAAAGGAAGCATTGGGAAAGCACGGTTCGCCCCTGACGGACAGACGGTGGTGACCACCGCGGCGTGGGATGGCCAGCCACGCATCGTCCAGTCCACGCGCATCGACACCCGCGCGTCCACGCCGCTCGAGCTCTCCGGCGCAACGCTGGAGGCCATTTCGAAATCCGGCGAGCTGGCGCTGATGGTGCGGGGCACCACACTCGCGCGCGTGCCGATCGGACTCGGCGGCATTCGCGAAGTGCTCGAAGGCGTCCAGTGCGCCGACTGGATGCCCGACGGATCGCTGGCGGCGATTCGGGTCGAGGGCCAGCGCTCCTGGATCGAGCATCCGCTCGGGCACAAAATCTACGAGGATTCGTCGTCGTCCATGAACTGCCTGCGCGTGTCGCCCGATGGACGGTTCATCGCGATCATCCAGCAGGAAGTGTTTGGCGGCGGCGACGAGTGGCTCACGATTCTGGACCGCGACGGCCACGTGACGGCCCGCTCGCCCCGCAGGCCGATCGTCGCTCAGGATGGTCTGGCCTGGACGCCCGACGGCCGTGAGGTGTGGTTCGGCGCCGGGGACGCCGCGCTGACGTCCGCGATCTACGCCATGACCCCCGACGGCGTGGAGCGCACCGTCCACCGGACGCTGGGATCGATCCGCATCGAGGACATCGCTCCGGATGGCCGAGCGCTCGTCGTCGCTGACACCAACCGAGCCGAGATGACGCTGGTGGACGTGCCAAGCGGTGCCGCGCGAGACCTGACGTGGCTCGGCCACTCGAGCCCAACCGGCCTCTCAAACGATGGCCGCATCGTACTCTTCAGCGAGTTCGGCGCCGCCCAGACCAACGAAGCCTACGTTCGACCAACGGACGGAGGACCGGCCGTCCTCCTTGGCCCCGGATCGCCCATGGCGATCTCGCCGGACCGCAAATGGATTCTTCTGGCCGAACAGCTTGGAACGACACGGAGACTCGTGCCAATCGGCGCCGGCGAGAGCCGGATACTCGAGCGTGGCAGCGTCGTGCGCACGGGAACGCGTGCACGCTGGACACCGGACGGGCGGCGCGTCGTCTTTGTCCGGAACGAGGTCGGCAAACCGCCCCAGGTGTTCGCGCAGCGAGTGGACGGCGGAGAGCCGACGGCCGTCACCCCTGAAGGAGTGCGTGGTTACAAACCCGTGGTGTCGCCCGACTCCTCGTCCATCATCACCGGCGACTCGGACAAGCGCCTTTGGCGGTACCCCCTTGACGGCCATGCGGCGCCCACTGCGGTTCCCGGAGCACTCCAGGGCGATGTCCCCATGGCGTGGAGCCCGGACGATACGGCCATCTGGGTGATGAACCGCGCTGGCGGGCCGGAGATCTTTCGAATCGACGTCAAGACCAGCCGGCGCACCTCCTGGTACAAACTGCCGACGCCCGAGCCCGGCGAGACGATTGTCGACTCACTGCTGATTCACATGTCCGACGACGGCAATACCATCGTGTACAGCTATTTCAAGCATCTGTCGGAGCTGTACGTCGCTGAAGGGTTGGGATAGGTCGCGGCGATCGGTCAATCGCTCTTCGCGCGCCCATGGCGGGTGTCCGTCCGAGTCGACGCGCGTGATTTCGACGCGCGAAAGACCAGCACGACACCGGCGATCTGGATTCGATCGGCATCGCTGAGCGCGACCGCACTCGTGACGCGCCGGCTGCCAAGCAGCGTTCCGTTCTTGCTCCCGAGATCTTCAAGGGTCGCGGAATCGCCTTTCACCACGATGCTGGCGTGGCGCCTGGAGACGCCGGCCGCATCGACCCAGATCGTGGACGCCGGTTCACGGCCGATGACATTCGGACCCTCCGCGAGCGGAGTCCGCTCGCGCCCCCTGAGGATCCAGTGGCCGGCCTTTCGCGCTTCAGCAGGGTTCGTTTCCAGCACCGCCGAGAACGCGTAGCCGACGCGGGTCGCCGTTCGGATCGGCGCGTCGCCGCCCGAGTTCGCGAGCGCCCGACGCACTTCCTTGACGAGGCCCACGAGCGTCGCGTCGGACACGAACGAATCGGGCCAGAGACGCTGGTGCAGTTCGGCCTTTGGCACCACGCGCGGCGCCTCCTGGATCAGCAAGGCGAGCAGATCGAACGCCTTGGGCGTCAGGTGAATGTCGGTGCCGTCACGCTGAAGGCGACGCGTGTCGGTATCGAAGCTGAAAGGTCCGAAGCGCTGTGGCACGGTCTCCCCCGCGTGTTACCCCTGAAATCCCCTCGAACGCCCCCGACTTGGCTCGAGCGCGAGCCGCACCATCGCACCACGCCCGATTCCGTGTGGGCCCGCGAGGTGAGTCATGGTTGCTGCGGCATTCCTGGCGTTCATGCTGCAGAGCAGCGTCGCAATCGATCCTACCGGTTGTCCGGGCGGACGGCACATCCGCCTGCAAATCGTTCCCATCGCGTCGATGACGGCGTCAGCCCTCGACACCCTCGTTTCTGAAGCGGCCACCATCTGGCGTCCGTACGGCGTGACGATTACCGGAACGCAGGAGTTGGTCCGACCGGATGATCACGACAACGTGGAATGGATCACGCTGATCATCAAGGACGCGTCCGCGCCCGGCGCGCTCGCGTCGTTGACGTTCGCGAACGGCGCACCCGCTGACGTCATGTACGCGTCTCCAAGCATGGCTCGCCGGATGCTCGAGGGGACGAGACTCGGGCTCCGGTCTCGGGCAGAGCGCGATGTCGTCACGGCGCGGCTCCTGGGGCGAGGGGTCGCCCACGAGGTGGGGCACTACGTGCTCAGATCCAGAGACCACTCCAAGCACGGCCTGATGCGGGTCGCGTTCGATGTGCGCGATCTCGCCGGTGATCAGAATCGGTTCCGCCTGGAGCCTGGTCAAGAACTCGCGGTTCGGGCGCAGGGTCTTTCATCATGTTCGTCGCCGTTGGACCCGCTCTCCTCGCCCAGGGCAGCGACGGCGGACGCGCAGGATTAATCACGATCAACGAGGCAATTTCCGCTGGCCCCAACGTGGCCGCGGCCGAACACGTCCCGACTGCACGGACGAACTGCGCGTATACTCCTGCGCGGAGATTTTCCTGCCGTGACGAACCGAAGCTATTCGATGAAACGCCGCGTGTCGCGGCGCGAAGCTCTGCTCGGCGTGTTGCTCGCTCCCGTCGCAGCCGCGGCCACCGAGAACAGGCTCACCGCCCAGCAGCCGGCCGGCGGCGCCGCGGCGGGCACGGGGCCGGACGTCACGGCCCCGCTCGCGCGCTATATCGCCGGCGCCCGCACCGCGTCCGTTCCCGAAGAATTTCGCGAGTTGGCGCGCCGGCACATCCTGGACACACTGGCCTCCATCGTCGCCTGCCGCGACCTCATCCCGTCGCAGCTGGCCCGCGACTACGTCCTGGCGCAGTCAGGAGGCGCGGCGAAGAATGCCGCGACGCTGCTCGGCACGCGGCAGAAGGCGGCGCTCGTCGATGCGGTGTTCGCGAGCGCGATGACCGCGCACGCCGCCGAGATCAACGACTTCATCCCCTCGGCGTTCGTACAGCCGGGACCATCGATCGTGTCGGCCGCAATCGCGCTGGCGGAGGTGCGCGGCGGCACCGGCGACGACATTCTGCGCGCGGTGATCACGGGCTACGAGTTGGCAGGACGGATGCCGAAAGCCCTCGGCATCACCAACCTGCGCCGTGCCAACATGGCGAACCATGGCATCGGGCCGGTATGGGGTACAGCGGCAGCCGCCGCCGTGATGTTGAAGCTGCCCGAAGCGAAGATGAGCGACCTCTTCACGTTCTGCGCGCAGCAGTCGTCCGGCTCATATCAATGGCTGATGGACGTCGAACACATCGAGAAGGCGTTCGTCTTCGCCGGGATGGGCGCCCGCAACGGGCTGCAGGCGGCGCTGATGGTGGAAGCCGGATTCCGCGGCGTCCGCGACAGCCTCGATCATCCCGACGGCTGGATGCGATCGGCGACGTATCGCGGCGGCGACAGCGACCGGGCCTACTTGATCGACGGCCTGGGGAGGAAGACCGAGCTGATCCACACGGCCTTCAAGAAATACCCCTCGGGCGGTCCGGCACAGCCCGCGGTGGACGGTCTGCTGAAGCTCCTGCCGCAGATCGATCGCCGCGGCGTCGCGAGAGTCGTCATCGAGATGCCCGGACGCTGGGAGGCGTTCCGCGACGCGGCGATGCCGGCGCTCAACCTCCGCTATCTGACCGCCATCATCCTGCTCGACGGCCGGCTGGACTTCACCGCCGCGCAATCACTCGAGCGCATGGCGCAGGACGCGCAGGTCAAAGCGTTGATGCAACTCGTGGACGTCGTCCACGATCCGAAGCAGGAAGTCGCTCCGGGTGAGGAACGCCGGGAATCGGCGCGCGTCCGGATCACGGAAACCAGCGGCAAGACGCACGAGATCTTCGTGCCGTACGTGCCGGGCTACCCCTCGCACCCGTTCAGCAAGGCGGACGTCGAAGCGAAGGCGCTCGAACTGATGGCGCCGCGGCTCGGCGAGCGCCGCGCCAACGAAGTCGTGGCGCAGTGCTGGACGCTCGACCGTCTGGCATCGGGCGCCAGCCTGGCGAGCCTGATCGCGGTTTGAACGATTCGTCCGGCTACTGCCCGAGCGCGGCGATCACATCGGCGGAAAACTTCGCGATGCGGAAGCCGGGGCCGCTCGAGTCGAAGCCGCGACGGACGACGACGACGTTCTGCGACGGCACGATCATCGCGTATTGCCCCAGCGCGCCGTTCGGACTGTAGGCGAGGTCAGGCAACCCTTCGGCGCGGTCGTACGACCAGAACTGCGCGCCGTAGCCGGTGCGCTCCGGCGTCGATCGGGGCTGCGCCGGACCGCGAGTGGACACGTAACGCGACCAGCCTTCCGGCAGGATGCGCTCGCCGTTCCAGACGCCGTCAGCGAGATAGAACATCCCGAACCGCGCGAAGTCGCGCGCGGTCGACCAGCACTGGCCGGAGATCAGGAAATCGCTGTTCCAATCGGTCTCGATCAGCGTGCGTGTCATTCCCAGCTTCCAGAGTAGTTCCCGCTGCGGAAAACTAAGGAAGGTCGGATCGTCGTTCACCGCCTCGCGCAGGGCGCGGACCGACAGGATCGTGTCGGAGCCCGCGTAGACGAAGCGCGTGCCCGGCTTCGAGTCCACACGGTTGAGCGCGGAGATCTCCGCTGCCGCGGCGCCTCCCTGGTAGATCTCCTGCTGCGGATCACCGGCCGCCTCGGTGTAGAGGCCGCTCGCCATCCGCAACAGATCGTCGAGCGTGATGTCGCCGCGGGGATCGCCGGGCCGCTGCCACTCCTTGAGCGGCGCCTTGCGCTTCACATCGAGCAGACCGCGCCGCACACCGATGCCGACGAGCGACACCGACAGGCTCTTGCACATGGAATTCGTGCGCGCCATGACGTGCACGCCGAAACCGGGCGCGTAGCGTTCGGCGACGATCTTGCCGTCCTTGATCACCACCACACCCCAAGTGTCGCCGCGATACGGACCCGCCTGATCGAGGAACGCGTCGTCCAGGACTTTCTCGACCGCCGCGCGCCGATCGGGCGCCAACGCTGCGGTGGCATTCTGATCGCCCATCGGCCACGGGCGCGAATCGAGCGAAGGCGCGGTCACCGCAGCGGGGATGCGCGGCAACAGCGCCGCCGCCGACATCTTCGCGCCGATCGGCAGCTGCGTGCAGCCCAGATGCGGGCGCCAGACCGCGATGCGCGGTTCCATGTCGGGCAGAAAGTGGACGCTGACGGTCTTTGCCGTGTTGTCGACTTCCATTCTGAGCGTTTCTTTGGTCGGCGTCCGGTTGCGTGACGTGAAGTCGAGCGTCTCCTTGCTCATGCCGGAGGAGAAGATGCCGGTGCAGTAGTGCAGCGCGCGAAAGCCCGCCGCCAGCGCCGCCGCATGGCGCGCCGACGCGTTCGCGCCCCCGTCGTCCTGGGCGCGAACCGGCACGGCCGTCGCGACCCCACCTGCGATGACGCACAACACGACCGATGCGCGAAACGTCATGTTCATCGAACGCCTCCTCCGTCTGCTCTGCTCTTGGCTACCGCCCTCAGGCAAGGTTCATCGCCCGCTGCATCGCCAGCCGCGACTCGCGCAGCGGATCCGGCTCGACACGGCACGTATTGTCGAACACCATCGTTGATCGGCTGGCAGCGTCGTAGGTCGGCCACTGCGGCAGTTTCGGGACGTTGGGGTTGCCCGTCCGCGCGAACTGAATCCACGCGTCGCTCATCTTGTCGGCAAGCGCCATCGCCTCCGGGCCGCCGCCCGTGATCCCTTTCGCCGTCGCGATGTTGTCGAAGACGAACGGAATCTCGAGGGAGTGCGGTGTCTTGCCGTGCTGCACTCCGGCAACCGGCGTCGGCCACCGGAAGTAGTACAGGTAGGCCGGCGCGCGGTTGAGCGCGGCCCGCCGCTCGGCCATCTTCATGACCGGCGCGCCGTAGTTGTAGTCGCTGATCATGAGGAAAAACAGGTCTGACGGCGTCGCACCCGGATTGGCCTTGCGGTAGACGTCCAGCACGGCGGTCGCCCGTTCACCCAGGAACTGACGGATGCGCGCCTGCATCCCGGCGTCGTCGAGGGCGAACGCGGCAGTGTCGGCCTGCAACTGCAGCGTCATCTCGGTGCGGTTCGAACCGAAAATGACGGGCACGTCGGCCGAGACCGTGGCAGCCGCAGGATGGAACGGATGCTGGGCGATGATCTGGCCATCCACGACCGGCGCAAAGCCGCTCGTCAACTGTTCACGCTCCATGCCGTCGCTGACCTTGAAATAGGCCGCCATCATCCGATCGAGTGGCACGGTCTGCAGATCGCGCGCACGCGTTTTGGGGATCCCCAGCTCGGCGAGGAGGCGCGAGGCCATCGCGTTCGCCTTGTCCCGCTCGACCAGCTGAATGGACGGCCCGCTCTCGACGACCGCGCGATGGAAGAGGCCCTTGGCCGGAGGCATGGCCAGCAGCGTGGCGACTTTACGTCCGCCGCCCGACTGGCCATAAATCATCACGGTATTCGGGTCACCGCCGAACTGCTCGATATTGGTGCGCACCCATTTCAGCGCGTGCACGATGTCGGTGACGCCGACGGTGCCGGATTCGTTGAACTCGGAACCGGCGACATCACTGAGATGCGCGAAACCCAGCACGTTCAGGCGGTGATTGATGGTGACCACCACGACGTCGCCGCGATGGCAGAGATTCACGCCGTCGTACCGTTCGCTCGATCCAGATCCCGTGCGAAAGCCACCGCCGTGACACCAGAACATCACCGGCCGCTTGCGGCCGTCGTTGAGCGCCGGCGTCCAGATGTTCAGCACCAGGCAGTCTTCGCCCTCGGCAGGCCCGTCGGACGCGGCGCGGCGCGACGGGTCGCTCTGCGGCGCCGTGGGACCGTAACGCAGCGCATCGCGGACACCGGTCCACGGCGTCGGATCGACGGCGGGCCGGAAGCGATTCGTCCCCGCCGTGCTCGCGCCGTACGGCACGCCCTTGAATACTTTGATGCCGCGCACCTCCACGCCTCGAATGCGACCGAAGGCTGTCTGGGCGACCGGACTGCTCTCGCTGCTCTGCGGCTCGAAGCCGCGTAGAAGAGCGGGCCGCAGCCCGCCGGCGGCGGCCGATACCGCGAGCATGGAGCACTGTTGAAGGAACTGCCGTCGATCGAGTCCGTGATTGGCCATCGCGAGTCCCCTTGCGCGGGTCGGAGATGAGTTAGTGCCGCGGCAATCTGCGCGTGCCGTATCTTATGCCACGGAAGCTGGCCCGGGCAGGGGCTCAGTCGATCGCGCCCGAGTGAGGAACCTTCGAGGTCAGGCGAGCTCTGAAGGCGTTCGGTGACGCGCAGTGGCGAGCGGACGGCGAACCGTCAGGTCGCCATCGACTTGGCGAACGCGCGCATGAACAGCAGCCAGAATTCGGGGAACTTCATCCCGGCGCGGCGAACTTTTGGATCGCGCGCGACCCGCTGGCCCCATCGCCCGCCGAAGCCGACGAAGCCTTGAATCCCGGGCCACCAGATCTGTCTGATGAGTGGATCCGGATTGATTCGGTCGACGCGCAGGGAGTACACGCGGCCGTCGACGGTATCCTCGAGCGCGGCTTCGTTCGACAGCGCAGATTGCCAGGCGAAGGTCGTCGCACCCTCGCCATTCGGCGGCGCGACCCCGGCGGGGTGGATGATCGCGCCAAAGTATCCCGGCGCGTCGCGAAGCGGCGGATGCTCAAATTGTTCCGGCGTGCCCGAGCCGACGGCATCCATGCCACCGCCACCCGCGGCCTTCCACTCGATACCGGCCCAGAGAAATCCGAACAGGAAGAACTTGAGCCAGAACACTTCCGCGTCGTCGCCCCAGTCGTCGTCCGCGGCGTCGTCGGCTTCGTCCTGCAGGTCGTCGAGGCTTTTGTCGAGCAGTTCCGCCGCCCCACAGAACCGGTCGGCGTCATCGTCTGGCGCGAAGGGCACTTCGAGCGGAAAGCCGGCGGCGGGAGGTGCCGTACCGATGTGCAGTCCATGCGTGCCTTTGGCGACGAAGATCCGCGCGTGGGTGCCCTTCGCCTTGTTGGGGCCCCGGTCGACGCTGACCGCGGACACACGGCTCCACTCCCACACGCGCATGCCGACGCGTAGTTCGTCGCCGAGAAATGCCACATCGCCGTAGTTGCGCGCGGTGACGCCAATCGCGACCGGGATGGCTTCTTCGGTCACCGGCGCGCCGCCGCCGACCGGAACACCGGTCGCCCGAATCCTCAGCAGCATCGACACCGAGGCCCAGCTTCCGGCATGACTGCCGAACATCGCGGCTTCGGGGACATCGGAGCAGTCGTCGAGCGGTTCGTCGTGGCCGGGAAAGAACAGGTAGTAACAAAGCAGGAGCGGGACGCCGTCCGCGACCGGATCGAGGAGCGTCGTAAAGAGCGCCTGAAGATCCGGCGCGGCACCCTGACTCGCCATCAGCACCCGCAGCCGTGCGGCGTCGAAGATTTCTGCGTGATACCAGAAGCGGCTGTTCTGCAGGAGTGCGTCGGCCGCTGGCGTCGGCGCGTTGTAGAGCGCGTCGATCTGATCGAGGTTGGCAAACCGGTTCTCGCTGCCCGGCGAGACCGAGAGACCATCGGTCCACCCCGCGAGTTCCAGAAAGCCGTCGTCAGGTCCTGACGCGTAGAGGTACGGCGTCGCGCCGCCCTGGACCTCGCCGAGAAATGTTCCCGGTTCGTCGGACCTTCCGGACAGCTGACCAGGAAAGATCACCGGCTTCGGAAAGGCGCCCGGACCGCCGGCGTGCCATGAGTGGTGATCGTCGAACGGTGCGACCGCATTCCAGAGCGACGCGCGCTCGAGAAATCGTTTGCAGTCGGAGGGAAAGAATCGCTCGCCCGGCGCAAAGTAGAGGATCGGTTCGAAGGCGCGGATCAGATCGTTGGGGTCGAGAGCCATCGGTGTCCTCAATCCGCCGCGGATGGTTGTGATTCACGGGCCGGGCGGTCCTCGAACTTCTCGCCGCAACCGCATTCGGTCTGAAACAGCGCCATCAGCGCCGCCGCCTGTGGATCGCAATTCAGATCCGCGAGATCGCGCTGAATCAACCGCCAGCACTCGGATTGCTTGATCGCCTCGGCCGCTTCGCCGCCGCACGGATCGAGCTGAACCAGCCGCAGCCACGTGCACCAATCGGCGATCAGCTTTTTCATCTCAGGACCGTCGACGCGGCCCTGCCGCCACAGCTCGGCGTAGCGTTCACGTACTTCCTCGAACCGCTGCCGTGTTTCAGGACCTTGCGTGACGATGGCGCGAAGCCAGCGGTCGAGGCCGCCGCGAATCGCAGCGGTCAGCTGCTTCGCGCAATCCGGATGTCTGCGAAACGCCGCGGTGACGCTTTGCACATAGCGCGTCCAGCAGTCGATCGCCTCTTGATCGAGCGGGCGCTCGAGAAATTGTTTGCGGACGCGACGCGGGTCCAGACGCCAGACTCTGATTTCGTCGATTTCTCCGGGGAACGGCTGGTCTCCATCATCGACCGCATTGCCGATGCAAATCCCTTTGGGGCCGACACCCGGTACGCCGGAAAGTACGTAATGCAGGGTGCTCACCGGCTGGTCATCGACGAGCAGCCGCATCGTCGTCAGCCCGTCGTGTTCGAACTGCAGCCGCGCCCATTTGTTGAGGGTCAGCCGGTAGCCGGGAAACTGCAGACCGTTCTTGTACGTGCTGACCGTGTCCCAATCCGTATCCGGGTAGACCTTTGGCGAGCCATGAAACGCCGCATAGAGATAGCGATCGCTCGTGAAGATGCGGAATGAATGGTCGCCATGGATCAGCATCTGACGGTGCGACGCGATGGTCGTCAGGCGGGCGGTGATGTCCACACGAAGGCCGACCATCGGCCGCCAGCCAGGATTGGTCGGAATCGAGATACGACTGTTCGGATGAAATTGCCACGCGCCGGAGCCGAGGGACGCGCCGTCCGCGCGAAAATCAGGAGCGCTCAGGCCGCCAGGCTGCCCATGGCTGTTGTAGACGGAGAGATCGGTGGCGAGCCCATGCCATTTGTAAGTGTGATGACAGATCAATTCCCACAAATGCGGCCTCCTCGTTGGCGTCAGCGTCGAGAGAGTCGCACGTTAGCACACGACGACGCGATCGGAAGCTGGACCGTTCGCTTGCCCCATCGGTTGATTTCGTCGAGCGAGAGTGGACGCTGACGGCTACTGCTTGTTCATCGTCATCGGGAAGGTGACCACGACCGCCGAGAATCCATCCACTTGCTGCTCGTAGGTCAAGGTGCCCGTCACCACATCACCGTTCAGCGCACCCCTGAAGGTGTAAATCACCCTGGTGTTGGGGAAGTTGGGAAGAGTTGGATTGTGGAAGAACGCGATGCTGCTCGTGGTGCCGGTCACGGTTGGATCGCTGCTGGTCCAGCCGAAGTCCGGATAGGTCTCGAGCGGGCGTCCAACACACGTGCTGGAAAGATCGCGCCCCGTGCCGAAGTACCTCGCCTCCCCTGTGACCGAACCGTCGTCAGCGACCTCGAGATGAAGTTCGAGCGTGGTGTCCAGATGCGTTATCGTGGTGCAGGGCCTGTAGTTGTAGGTGACGTCTCCCACGACCGGTCCGGCGTAGACATCCGGGCCGCCGAGGATCGTCCTCTGTGCGACGACGAGGCCGCCGGCAGCGGCACCGCCGATGACGCCGGCGGTCACGACCGGGAATCCGCCGCCGCCAAGGCCGCCGGCACCGGCCGATGATCCGCTTCCGGTTCCACCTCCGCCTCCTGCGCCTCCCACAGCTCCTGCGGTCGCTTGCGCGGCGGTGAGCACGTTGGTTTGCGCGATCGTGGCAACGGCGGTCTGACCCTGAAACGTCGCCGACACGCCGATCTGCACCGCGCCGGTTCCCGTCGGCGTCAGTCCGGTCACCACCGCGCGGCCGGCGACGTTGGTCGTCACCGTCAGCGTGGGCGTGCCGCTGAATGTCGCCCGCCCGCCCTGGATCGCAAACCGGACCACGGCTCCAGCGACCGGCTGGTTGTTCCGGTCGCGGACTTCCACGACCGGCGCGACGGCAGTCTTCTGCTGGATGATGTTGACCGCGTCGTCGCCTTCGAGGACGACGATCCTGAGGCCAGTGGCTTGGGCGTTTTGAACGGCCCGCGCCGTGAGCTTTCTCCGCAGCGTGACCGTCTTCCCGCCGTGCACCGTCACGATCCGACTGTTGTCCAAATACCCGGCGCTCGCGAGACGGACACGATGATCGCCACTCGCGAGCGCGGTCAGCACCAACGGCGTTTGGCCCACGAGTTGCCCGTCCACATAGACTGACGCACCGGCCGGATCAGATTCCACCGCGAGCGAGCCGACCGCGTCGGCCGCGGACATCATGCGCGGAGGTCCGGCGAGGGTGAGGAGGACCGCCAGCCCGAGCACGACGCCAACGCTGGGGAACCGTCGGCGCATTGTCACCTCCAGCGGGACGGAATCGAGGTTTCTTGACGTCAAGCCTCTGCGGCTCCTTGCGGAACCCAGGCGCTGACTTCGTAGACGCAAAGACGAGTGGCGGATGTGAGGGCCAAGTTGCTGGAAGTGTCGCAATTAGCGTCGCGCGAACACGATCAATCCTGGGTGACGGGCTAGTGTAGACGAAAAGTCTCGAGACCGAGCGGCAGAGCTGTCCTATCGGCAGAATCATCTCCCCCCTACGTGCGACGTTCCGATTTCGAACAAGGACCTGAACGCGTATCATCACTGGTCCGCGATGAATCGCTGTCCCCTGGTTACTCCAGAGATTTGAGGATTGAGACATGGCTGTACTGGTGACCGCTGACGTTCCTGGCCAAACGCTGGAAGGGTATGACCACATGATCGCTGCCTTGAGCCCAGCCCTTAAACAGGCGAAAGGGTTCATTGCGCAAGGCGCGGGGCCAGCAGGCGACAAGTGGCGCGTCTTCGAGATCTGGGAATCACAGACGGACGCCACTGCGTTTTTCGCCAAGTACATCCACCCGAACTTGCCGGCGGGCGTGACGCCCAAACGAACGATCCTCGAGCTTCACAATCTGATCATGGCGAATGACCGGTAGCAGGCTTGCGCGACAGTCGCTCAATCACTGCGACACCTCATGACCCGCCTGGCGCAGTTCGATTTTCGAAGCCGCCTGGCGACGTGTCTGCGCCGCACGGCATCCATTCGCGTAGACTCGGCGTGTATGCATAAGACATTGATGACAGCGGCGCTCTTGCTTCTGACGTTCATCATCGCGCCCGTTCGCGCGCGTGCATTTCAAGCCGCGCCGCCGTGCGCCAGCGACCCCAACTTCCACGCCTTCGACTTCTGGATTGGCGAATGGGATGTACAGCCGACTGCGGCACCACGAGCGCCAATCGGCTCAGGCGCCACCAGCGTCGTCGAGTCGCAGCTGGGTGGCTGCGTGATTCAGGAGAACTGGCTGCCCCTCGGCGGCCAAGCCGCCGGCAAGAGCTTCAACGTCTACAACTCGGTGACGAAGCAGTGGGAGCAGTACTACGTGGACGCGCGCGGCAGGATCACGTACTACAAGGGCGCCTTCAAGACGGATGGCAACCTGTATCTGGAGGCCGATCAATTCGGGACAGGGAACCGTATCCGGATGACGTTCTTCAATCAAGGAGCCCGGCAGGTGCGACAACTCGGTGAAACCTCGAGCGACGGCGGCGCGACCTGGCGCGTCACGTTCGACCTGACGTACATCCGCAAGACGTAGACGCGCGACAACCCTCGCAAGGTATTGCAGATATTGGCGCGCCCGCCGCGACTCGAACGCGGGCCCCCCGGCTTAGAAGGCCGCTCCGCTGAACCCCGAAACGCAGGAACTCTGGGCCGTTTTCAACCCGCACGCATGCAACCGGTTACGGTCGACCTGTGGCGGAGTGTAGGTCTGTTGTGTACCCGGGTGCTTTGCGAACTACAGAATCAGCTACAGCGTCGATCCTGGTGCACGGCCGACTAGACGACCAACCTACTTCGATAAAGGTTCGGCAATCTCGATCAGTGTCTCACCGGCTTCAACCGCGCGAACGATCTCGACGAGATCGGCCTCGATAGGACGCAGCAGTTCTGCGCGCCGAGTATTCCCAACGCGTATCGAGCGGCCCTCCATTCAGGATTCGATGCACGGCGAAGTCCTCGTCCTTCGTCACGATTACAGCCGATACGCTCATCGCGTACAGGCGAATCGCCTCGTCGGAGCCTTCGGCGAGGCCACGGTCGGCGACGTGCTCAGCCTGATGTCGAAGAGCCGCGAGACGCCTCGCGAGCGCGGGTAGGAGCTGGGCGTCGACGAGGAAGCGCAACTACGCGCTCCGAAGAACCGGGTGATCGTTTTGCCGCGCCGCGAATTCAAGGACTGCCGTAACGTCCTCGGTCTCCAGGTAGGGATAGTCCGCGACAATCTCTTCCTGCGAGGCCCGAGCGGCAAGAAGGTCGAGAATGTCCACTCGGAACTCGAAGCACGATGCCGCGAGACGGGAAGAAGGGTTTCAACCTTCCGCCGGATCAACTCGTTGCTCGGGCCGTTCTCGTCTCCGTAGATCCCCACAAACAGCTGCTTCACCTTCCCACGGCCGATCAACCGGAGGATGTGGTCGTCGTTCGATACGCGTTGCAGCGCGGTGCTCTGAGGACTACAGAATCGACTACAGCTCACGGCGCCGCATAGGCCACGCAGAGCTGTCGCACCTATAATCCTCGCCATGACGAAGCCGCTCGCCATTCGCCACGCGATGACCGTGGACGGCGTGCGCATCGCCCATCACGCGCTCGGTGACGGTCCGCCCGTCGTCCTCTTGTTTCCGTACCACGTCAATCATCTTCGGTTGAACTGGGAAGTTGAGCTGCATCGGCGTGGGATGGAATTCCTGGCCCGTTACTTTACGGTCGTGAACCTTGACTTCCGAGGCGCGGGTCTGTCGGAGCGCGCCGTCCCCGGCTTCTCCCTCGACGCGTTCGTCGAAGACATTGACGCAGTGCTGAAACCGCTCAAGGCACAGTCGATCGCGTTGTGCGCAATGGGGCCGGCAGCGGCAACCGCCTGTCGCTTCGCGGCCACGTACCCCGAGCGTGTCGCCGGATTGGTATTCATCGGCGGCGGCGACTCCGACGCGAATCGCCATCTGCTGGAGCTGCGCCGCCTCAATCCCTCTCTTGAGGCACGACTCCGCGGTGCGGTGCTCGGCGGTGACGACGATTGGGAGAATGCGGAGAGCTTGGCCGCCGTCGCGCGCGACGCGCTCGAGCCCGATGCGCTCGGGGAGTGGGAACGGCTATTTCGAGAAACCAGACTCGGCGACCTCGCGCGGTCGGTGATTGCGCCGTGCCTCTGCGTGCACGCGACCGATGACGATCTCGTACCCATCGCTGCGGGTCGTGCGTTTGCCGAGTGTTTGCCACGCTCCTCGTTCATGCCGGTACCGGTGACTACGAGCATGCAGATCTGGCGTGATCGGGGCGCACTCCGGGCCATCGCCCTGTTTCTGGCAGACCGGCTCGGCGTCGATCCGAGCGCGATCCGCCGCGGCGGACAGCGCGGTCTCGGCGATCACTTCGCGGCCGGGCTCAGCGCACGGGAGGTCGAGGTTTTGCGCCTTATCGCGGCCGGCCGCAGCAATCGGCAGATTGCCGCAGCGCTTTGCATCAGCGCCAACACCGTCTCCCATCACTTGCGGAACATCTTTGCCAAAACCGCGACTGCCAACAGGACCGAGGCGGCCGCATTCGCTTACCGCTGGGTCCTGGAGGACCGTCCGGCGACGCGATCAAAACTACACGGATAAGCGATGTCTCGCGGAGCTGAGAGGCGCATGATGCTCCCAGCCGACCTACGGAGGTTCACATGCCCGACGAAAAACCCGCTCTTTCCATTCCGCCCCGCGCGAGCGGTGGGCCGCCGGGCTACGGCCAGGCGCTGCGCCTGGAGCCGTCTACATCGGCCTTGCTCGTCATCGACATGCAGCGATTCTTCGTCGAAGCCGTGCCGTTCGAGGCCATGCGGCGCGTCGTGCCGTCAATCGCGCGAATTCTCGCGGCCGCCCGCGTCGCTGGCATGACCATCGTGCACCTTAAGACTGAGTTTCGCGCAGACATGGCGGACGCCGGTCGTCCAGGCTCCCGAACGCGGCAAATGATGGAGTCGACGGGAGGCGGACTGGCGCAGGGAGACTCGGGCGCGGAGATCGTATCCGCGCTTGCTCCCGCGCCTTCCGATCTCGTCGTCGTCAAGAAATGCTTCAGCGGCTTCGCGGCAACCGATCTGCACGACGTGCTGACCCGACACCGGATTGCAACCTTGCTTCTCGCGGGTGGTACGACGACGGTATGCGTCGAGTCGACGCTTCGCGACGGCATGTTCCTGGGTTACAACCCCGTGCTTCTCGCGGATTGCACCGCCGACATGAGCCCGGCGCTGCAGGAAAGCGCGCTTCAGCGCGTCGATATGTTCTTCGGGTGGGTGTGCGACTCGAGCGACCTCTTGCCATGGCTGACCGGCGACACGTCTTCCGGTCCATCCCAATCTCAGCACGGCAGTGCCGCCAATGTCGCAGAGACGAGATCGTAGCGAGCATCGGTTTTCAGGGCCGGTGCTCTGACCTCTTCACGACTGTTGACAAGAGTGGGCCGCAGTTGATTCTTGAGGATTCCGAAGGAACGCTGTCGACTCGAACCTGGCAAGTCCGCATGGCGCGATGCGAGAACTATTACAGAGTCGCCCGTAACGCGACTGACGCGCGTGCTTGCAGGTTGTTGAACGGAAAGCGCGCCTCCTGGGGGTTTCGGTGCAGGCGCGATGAGCGAGAGCGAGTCGCGCCCGTTAGGATTCGGTGCTGCTCGCGGCGAGCGTGAGCGAGTCGCGACCAACGGGAAAAGTCACGGCGCGCGACTTCTTGGCGAAGCCAAGAAGCGCGCCCGCCGCGATTCGAACGCGGGACCCCCGGCTTAGAAGGCCGGTGCTCTATCCAACTGAGCTACGGGCGCACGGAAGAGTGATGCGAGTCGGAATTGTACCTCCGGGCACTGGGACCATCAGCGCCCTTGCACCAGCATCATCTTCAGCCGCGCCTTCTTCGCCGCTTCGTTCGGATTGGTCGTCGCGCCCGTCAGCCAGCGGTTGACCTGCTGCAGCGAAATCGCGTGCTTGGTCGACGGCTCGCGGATCTCGAGATCGAGCACCGTCGCCGGACCGATTTTCTCGAGCCACGGATCCTGGTTGAATCGCGCCACCGCCGTCACCGCCGCTTCGTAGAGCGACTCGGACTCCACCTCCACGACGTGACGGATGCCGCGCGAGTCCTTGAACGAGACCGCGCAAATCCGCACCGGCATGGCCGGATTCTAGCAGATTCGTTTTTTGTTCGCCTCGCTGGGCCAAAAAAATGAGCCCGCCGGCTCACCCGAGATGCTTGCGGCGCTTCCGCCGCCGCACGCGCAAATCCCAATCGACGTCGAAGAAATATCGCCACAGGGCCAAGGCCGCCCCAAGCCCGAGTCCCCACACTTCCATCGCACCCTCCAGCGGTGAAAAGCCATGAGTACACGGGGCCGGGACAGACCGGGTCACGACTTCAGATGTCGTTCAACTTGCTCGGATCGTTCCCATCCGTTCGCGCCGGCGGTTGGCCTGATCCGACGCACTGCGGTTCTCGTCGTTAACCGCTTCAGCTTGATCGTCCAGGAACTCGCTGCCGGCCGATTCATCCACGCCGACGTGAGTGGGCAACGGACTGCCGGGATCGGTGTGTGACGGATTCTTTCCAGTGTGGGGCTCAGCCATTGTTGGATCCTCCATCCGGGCGAGGAGCAACAAGGGTGCCGCGATTGTCCCTAAGGCTTCGGAATTCGCAGCGTCGCGCTGATCATCGCGCTGCCGCTCACGGCGTAGATGAGCGTGAGCGGATGGAGCTGCGCCCCCGCGAACCGCACGTCGCCAAACCAGATCTGATCGTCGACCCGATTGAGCCAGAACGCCACGCCAAGGAGCGCAACAATCGCGATGCTGGTGGGAATCGGCGTCCCCTCGAAGTACTTCACCTTCCCCGAGGCGGGATCGGTGAGCGCCGACGACGTCACGTTGAAGCGCGCGAGACGGCTCGCCCCGCAGACGACGAAGTAGGTGAGCGCGAGCATGTCCCAGCCGCCGCGCAGGCCGAGCGTGTAGCCGATGACCGCCGGCGCGACACCGAACGAAATGACGTCCGACAGCGAATCGAGATCGGCGCCGAGCACCGACTGCCGACGCGCGTCGAGACGCGCCACGTAGCCGTCCAGCACGTCACAGACAAGGGCGAGCGGCAGGAGGACGAACGCGACCCACAGGAAACGGCGAATGTCAGTCGCGAGGTAGTCGAGACAGAGAAAAATCGCGATCGTGCCGCACGCCGCGTTGCCAATCGTGAAGGCGTCCGCCCACGTGTAGGAGCGGAACATCGAGAGATGACGACGGGGCGCGGCAGTGGCCATCAAGCAGAAGTCTATGTCGACAGAGGGCCTCCGCTACGACCGGTTCAGCAGCACCTTGAGACCGTAAAAGACCACCACAAGCGCCATCACCAGGAGCACGAGATTGATTCCAGTCAGCATCGGGCACCTCCCCGGCGGTCGATACAACAACCCTGCCAGGTCCGAACTCGGCCAGCGGCGGCGACGTCTAAAGCGCGATAGACTGCTCTGACCCTTTCGACCGGAGGCTGACGATGAAGACGCTGATCCTCGGAATCGCGGCGCTGTTGCTGACCGCGCTTCCCTTGCAGGCCCAAGACGCCACCGGCACGTGGCAGGGCACGCTGCAGGTTGGACGACCGCTTCGGGTCGTCATCAAGATCACCAACGAGAGCACCGGGCTGAAGGCGGTGCTCTACAGCATCGACCAGGGCGGACAGGGTGTTGGCGCCAGCACGGTGGCCGCGCAGGGCGGAACGCTGAAGCTCGCGATGCCGGCGATGAGCGCCACCTACGAAGGCAAGTTCGGCCCGGGCGGCAACACGATCGCCGGACAATTCACGCAGGGCGGCCGCGCCACGGCGCTCGAATTGACGCGCGCGAACGCGGACACCGCGTGGGCCATCCCCGCGCCGCCAGCCGCAATGGTCCCAATGGCTGCCGACGCCAAACCGGTCTTCGAAGTCGCGACCATCAAGCCAAGCGAGCCCGACCGGCCCGGCAAGGCGTTTACCGTGCAGGGGCGGCAAATCAGGACGATCAACACCACCGCTGCCGATCTGGTCACGATGGCCTACGGCATCCATGCCGGACAGATCAGTGGCGCACCGAACTGGTTCGAATCCGAGAAGTTCGACATCCTGGGGACGCCGGACATCTCCGGTGTGCCCAATCAGGAACAACTCCGAGGCCTGATCCAGCACCTGATGGCCGACCGCTTCAAGCTGACGTTTCATCGCGACAAGAAGGAACTCCCCGTTTACGCACTGCGCCTCGGACCGAAAGGGCCGAGCCTCACCAAGAGCGAAGCGACCGGCAATCTGCCCGGTCTCTTCTTCAGAGGGCCTGGCGTGCTGCCCGCCCGCAACGCGACGATGGGCGATTTTGCGGGGATCATGCAGAACGCGGTGATGGATCGGCCGGTCGTCGATCAGACCGGACTCAGCGGCCGCTTCGACTTCACGCTCACCTGGACGCCGGACGAAACGCAATTCCGCAGCAGCGGTATCCGCGTGCCACCGCCGCCCGCTGACGGCTCCGGACCTCCGGGACTCTTCACCGCGATCCAAGAGCAGCTCGGTCTGAAATTCGAAACCACGCGCGCGCCGGTCGACGTCATCGTCATCGATCGCATCGAGAAGCCGTCTCCGGACTGACGCGTGTAATCCGGCTAAAGCCGGACGCCACCGGAATTCGGCCGCAGCATCTTCGGTGGCGTCCGACTTTAGTCGGATTGCAGCAAAGCGACACACTTGAACGAATATCCCTGCTGGTGGGCCGGCGTCCAGGCATTCGACGCCGCGCGCGGGTCCGCACCTTCCTCTGCCGCGCCGCCGATCCCGAATCGGCGCTGTGATGTGGCGATCGTCGGCGCCGGCTACACGGGACTCTCCGCCGCCCGTCATCTCGCATCGACCGGCGCATCGACGCTGGTCCTCGAACGCGAGACCGTCGGCTGGGGCGCCAGTTCGCGGAACGGCGGCCAGATCCTCCCGGGCTTCAACGTCGAACCGGCCACGCTGGTCGCCAGGCACGGCGAAGCGAACGCACGCCGTCTCTTCGAGATCTCGATCGAGTCGATCGCCCATCTGGAAGCGGTGATCGCGCAGGAGCGCATTGAGTGCGAGCTCGAAGCCAGCGGTCACCTGCAGGCGGCAGTCAAGCCGTCGCACTTCGAGTCCTTCCGGAGTGAACAGGCGCTGCTCACACGAGTCTTCAACCATCGAGTGGATCTCGTGTCGCGCGATCAGCAGCGTTCAGAACTGGGCAGCGATCGCTATCACGGCCTGCTCGTCGACGAGCGCAGCCGCGGCCTCAATCCCGCTCGCTATGTCGCGGGACTGGCGGACGCCGCACGCCGGGCCGGCGCGTCGATTGCCGAACACACCGGCGTCACACAAATCCGCAAGGCTGGCGATCGCTGGCGCGTAACCACGGCACACGGCGACATCGACGCCGCCCACGTCGTCATCGCCAGCAACGGCTACGGCGATACAGCGTCCGGTTCACTGCAACGGCGGCTGGTGCCAATCGGCAGCTACATCATCGCCACCGAACCGCTCGCGGTGGACGACGCGAACGCCCTGCTCCCGAGGCGCCGGATGGCGTTCGACTCCAAACACTTTCTCTATTACTTCCGCGTCACCGCCGACCGCCGGCTGGTGTTCGGCGGACGGGCGGAATTCAGCCGGCCGACCGACGCGAGCGCGCGCCGCGCTGCCGAGATCCTGCGGCGCGGAATGGTGAGTGTGTTTCCGCAACTGGCCGATGTGCGCATCGAGTTCGCGTGGGGCGGCAACGTCGCGTTCACGCGCGACCGGATGCCGCATGCCGGCACCATCGACGGCATGCACTACGCCGCCGGCTACTGCGGCCATGGCGTCGCGATGGCGACATATCTCGGCGAACTGGTGGCGCGACAGTTGGCGGGCGAATCGATCACGCATCCGCTGTTCGATCCGTCGAGCCGCGCGTTTCCCGCGATTCCGCTCTACAACGGCAACCCCTGGTTTCTACCGTTCGCGGGACTTTACTACCGGGTCATGGACGTCTTGCACTGATCGCGAGCGGACAGCCTGAAGGCTGTCCCTACCGGTGCAACGAGCGGACAGCCTGAAGGCTGTCCCTACCGATGCGGCTCCGGGCGCACATCGAACGTCGCACTACGCACTGCTTTGGTGGCTACCGCTCGGTGGCACGGTAGCCTCTCAGCATGTTTGTGAGCGCGTAATTGCCCTCGTGGCACGCGAACTCGAAGATCGGTCCCTCCGATCGCGTCATCGTCAACTCGCCCTTCCAGGGTTTTGTGAACGCCGTCGGGTTGTCGATCTCGAATTGATACAGCAGCGTGTCGGCGTCCAGCAGGCTGAAGCGCTCGATGAGATGGAGATTCCGGTCCCAGCCGAAATTGCCGCCGGCGTCACCGTAGAAACCGCCGCCGTCGTTGAAATTCGTGGTGTCGACGACGAGCGTGGCGCCGTCCCAGCGGCCCATCGAGTCGCCCTTCCAGAGCCTGACCGCTGAGGGCGGGTGCGGGCGGCCGTCCATCCGGATGATGCGCGCGTCGTGAATCATCTCGGCGTGGATGACGACGGCGTCCTTCGTTTGCAGAATCTGGTAATTGCTGTTGTACGAATACGGCAGCATCGGCGGACCGGCTGTCGCAAACGCCAGACACTGGTCCTGCAGTCCGGTGTCTTCCGAGTTCTGCGGGATGCGCATCCCCTCGACGCGCCGCTTCTTGCGCTCGGCGGCGTCCGGCGTGAGCGGGGGAATCCGTCCATCCGGCGGATCGACCACGATCGAGGTCCTCAATGTGCGCACTGTTCTCGTGCCGAATTCGCGGAAGAAGGTGTTGTAGGTGCCGACGTTGCGCGACACGGTGCCGGGCGGCCCCGGCGGCGCTTCCTCGTTGCGCGCCGCGGCCTGCCGTTCAAAAGCCGCGGCTTCCTCCGCCGTAAAGAACGGTTTGTCCTTGAGCGCGGCGGGGCGCTCGAGCGGCGTCGCGGTCGCGGAGTTCCAGATCCCGTCGAATGCTGCGCGAGCGGCAACCGGATCGTTCACTTGAGGCGCAGCGATCGCACGGACGACGAGCAGCGCTGCCACTGCCGCGACCAATGCGCCCCGAACCGCCACCTGCATAAGGGGTCATGGTGACACAGTTGACGGACAGGCTAAAGCCTGTCCCTACCGAGACCGACGTGCAATCCGGCTGAAGCCGGACGCCACCGTCACGTATCCGGCTGAAGCCGGACGCCACCGTCATCGATACCGCAAACCGCGCGGGCCGACGTACTCCGATTGCGGACGGATCAAACGTCCGGTCGCGAGCTGCTCCAGACAGTGCGCCGCCCAGCCGACGACGCGGCCGATCGCGAAGGTGGGTGTGAAGAGGTCGGTGGGCAGACCGATACCGTGCAGGACCAGCGCCGTGTAGAACTCGACGTTGGTCGCGAGACGCCGATCGGGTTTGCGCTCGTGCAGGAGACGGAGCGCGACGGTCTCGACATGGCGGGCGAGATCGTAGAGCTGACGATCGCCGCCGTTGACGTAGAACCGCCGCGCCGCCTGCTCGAGAACGTCGGCACGCGGATCGCGGACGCGGTAGACACGGTGCCCGAACCCCATCAGCCGCTCACCGCGGTCCAGCCTGGCACGGATTACCGCTTCCGCGCGATCGGGCGTCCCGATCTCGAACACCATGTCGAGCGCCGGCCCGGGCGCGCCGCCGTGGAGCGGCCCTTTGAGTGCACCAATCGCGCCGGTGATCGCCGAGATCAGATCGGACTGTGTGGACACGATCACCCGCGCGGCAAATGTCGAAGCGTTGAAGCCGTGATCGACGACGGTGTTCAGATAGGTCTCGAGCGCGCGCACGCGCTCCGCCGTGGGCTCTTCGCCTGAGAGCTGGTGCAGATAGTGAGCGGCGTGTGACAAGTCGCGCCGCACGGGCACCGGGGTCAGTCCTTGACGCATCTGCCAGTACGCGCCGACGGCAGTCGGCAGCGCGGCGATGGCGACGAGCGCGTCGTGCTGCGGATCCGCCGCGTGGCCGAGGCTGAGGAGCGCGGACGCCATCCGCAGCGCGTCCATCGGCGGCGTGCCAGCCGCGGCCGCCTCGCGGAGGACGTCGAGGACGATCGAAGGCAGGATCCGGTGCTCCGCGAGCGCTTCGGCAAACGCAGCCTGCTCCGCGCGATCGGGAAGACGGCCGCGCAGGAACAGAAACGCGACCTCTTCAAAGGTCGCCTGCGGCGCGAGGTCCTCGACCGCGTAGCCGGCCAGCGTCAGCCGTCCGGCCTCGCCGTCCACTTCGCTCAGCGCCGTCGCCGCGGCAACGACCCCTTCCAGTCCATCCGCTGCCCCTCGCGCATCGCCTTTCACGCCTCGCACCTCGCCCTCTGCACGTCGCATCATGGTGGCCATATCTCATGGTCGGCAGCGAGAGGATTCATTGTCAATATTGATTGTAGAATCAACATGACATGACGCCGACCCGGTACCATCTCACCGCGGCGCAGGCCGCCGCGGCACTCGGGATCACCAGGGCGACGCTCTACGCCTACACCAGCCGCGGCCAGCTGCGCTCGGAGGCCGTGCCCGGCACCTCCCGAGAGCGACGCTACTTTCGCGACGATGTCGAGCGGCTGCGCGAGCGCAAACAGGTCCGTCGGGATCCTGCCGCGGCTGCCGCGCGCGGGCTGCATTGGGGCGGCCCGGTCCTGGACTCGGCGATTACGTTGATTCACAACGGACGGCTCTACTACCGCGGCCGCGATGCCATCGAGCTCGCGAAGCAGGCGACCGTCGAAGAGGTCGCAGCATGGCTGTGGGGAGCGGACACGGACGAACCGGTCTGGACCGATCGAGCGGCGCCGCTCTCACCGGCGCAGCAGCGATCCATTCACGCGGCGGCGCGCAATCCGCTGACCGCGATCCAGATGGCGCTGCCGGCGGCGGGCGGCGCCGATGCGGCCGGCCACGATCTGCGCGCGAAGAGCGTACGCCAGACCGGAGCGCGGATCCTGCGTCTGATGGTCGCAGTCCTGAGCCAGCGTGCGTCCACGGCTCCGCTCCACCAGGCCTTGCAGGAGGCGTGGGCCTCCCGCCGGCCGAACCTCGGCGACGTGATCCGGACGGCGCTCATCCTCTGCGCCGATCACGAGCTGAACGTCTCGGCGTTCGCGGCCCGGTGCGCGGCATCCGCCGGAGCGTCGCCGTACGACGTCGTCTCCACCGGACTGGCGACGCTCAAGGGTTTCCGCCATGGCGGTGCGGCCGAGCGCGTGCTCCGGCTCTTGCCGGGTGCGGCCACGCTACCGCGCGCGCGGGAGATCATCGGCGGTGGTTTGCGCCGCGGCGAAGGCGTCCCGGGCTTCGGCCACCCGCTCTATCCGAGCGGCGATCCGCGCGCGGAGCTGCTGCTGGACCTGGCGGCGCGCGGCGACAAGACGGCGTGGCGTCAGCTACAGCCGGTGCTGCGGGCGGGCGCTGAACTGTCCAACGACCGTCCCAATCTGGACTTCGGTCTCGCGGCCATCACCCACACTTACAAATTGCCGGATGGCGCGCCGCTCGTGCTGTTCGCCGTCAGCCGTTCGATTGGCTGGATCGCGCACGCGATCGAGGAGTACGCCTCGGGGCAGCTGATTCGGCCGCGGGCGCGCTACACGGGTCCGGTGCCGGGTGCCGATGCACCGTCACACGCTGGGGTCCGGCTTCAGCCGACCTGAGTCCAGATCGGCCGCCCTTCCGCGCGCACGATGGCCACCCACTCGGGCGAAAGAATCATCGTGTGGCTGCGGCCCGGCGAGAGCTGATCCTCCGGATGCAGCTCGCGCACGCGGTGAAAGATCAATCCGCGCTCGTCGGCGCCGGCAAACTGCATCCCGCCGAAGGTCGCAACCACTGCCCCGCCCTCATCGTCCGCCGCCAGGATCTGATCGGTCGGCAGCGAGACGCGCAGTCCGTCCGGGAAGATCACGAACGTCCCCGGCGGTCCGTTACGGTGCATCGGCAGATCTGATCGCCGATCCGCCTCGCGCCGGAGCCGCGTCCCCGCCACAAACTCGACTGTTGTCATTGAGGGTCAGCTCGGTGCCAGCTCGGAACCAGCTCGGAGCCAGGCCGGTGCCAGGTTGCAAGCTGGTTCCTTGCCAGAATTTGCAGCGGAGAGAAGGCGAAGCGGTGGCAATTTAGATCATCGAGCGGACGGCGGCGGTCGCGATGTCCGGCGGCAGCTCGTGACGGCCCTCGAACTCCCGATAGGTGACTTCGTAGCCCATCCCCCGCAGCCGCGGGACGATAACGCGGCTGCACTGATCGATCGGCAGGATCTGATCCGCGGTGCCGTGCGAGATGAAGAAGCGCGCGCGGCCGCGGGCCGGCGCCTGGATGACGAATCCCGGCGAGCAGGCGACGACGCGCGGAAACAGATCGCCGTTGGCGAGCCCGAGCGACAGCGCGTACGACGCGCCGTCGGAGAACCCGCCGATCGCGAGCCGTGATGAATCGACGTCCAGCCGCGCGAAGACGTGCGCGAGCGCGCGATTCAGAAATTCCACGTCCGGTCCGAAGTTGTCGCGAATCCCGTCCCACGTGCCGTCGCGCGAGTCCGGCGCCAGCACCGCCACGCCGGCGTCATCCGCAGCGGGACCGATCCGCTGCAGCATCCGCGCGCCGTTCTGCGTCGCGCCGTGGAGAAACACGAGCAGCGGCACTTTGCCCTTCGGCGCCGCCGACGGCATCTGAATCACGCCGTCCCGGCCCGACGCCAATCCCAGCGGACCGCTGACCAGCGTCGTCGTCACGCCGTCGCGCGGCCGGGCCGTCAGCCGCCCGTCTTCGCCGGCCGCCTTCGACGACAGCACACAGGCGTTGCCGAACGCCATGGACGCCAGCGTCCACCCCGCGCTCTTGATGAACCTGCGGCGATTCGAGAAATCAGGCGCCATGATGTCGCCGCTTTCAGCGCGCGGCATACGTCTTCGTGAATTGATTGCGCGCATTCGTCACCGTAAACGATCCATCTTCACGCGCCGAGACCTTGATCCAGTACGCCGTCCCGTTGTGCGCGGGCGGCGGAGGCGCGCCCGGCCCTGGCGCCGGCGCGGCAATCGGCGCAATCGGCATGACCGCCGACGGCTCGTCGAGCAGATTCGCGATGAACATGCCGGGGACGGTGTACTCCTGCCCGCTCAGCTGCGAGAAGTGAATCTGCCACAGATCCTCGAGCCCTGATGACGAGAACAGCGTCCTCATCACCTCCGGCTGTCCGCCTTTGCGCGTGCCGTTGTTCATGATCGCGACGCGCGGGCGAAGCGCGTGGACCATGACCTCAGAGTTCGAGGTGTCCACGCCGTGGTGAAGGCCGAGAAACACGTCGATCGTGCCCAACCGGTTATTGGGACACATCAACTCGAATTCCTTGTTCTTGGTGAGGTCGCCGAGATGCAGCGTGCGGAACCGCCCGAACGCGATCGCGGTCGCAACCGACATCGGATCCTCGGCGTTGTTGTCGCCCGGCTTGTAGTTCGCGCAGTGCGGGTTGGCGCCCCCACCTCCCGGCAGCGGCGTCTTGATGATCTCGCCAGCCGACGCGACGACGGTGACGGTCAGTCCGGAGATCGCGATCCGATCGCCGGGACGAGCCACGCGATGCTGTCCTTTCGCGTAGAGCTGCGGATACGTCTTCTGCAGAAATTCGTCGGTCGCCGCGCCCGGTTGGACGTTGGCGCCATGATCGATGAAGGTCCCGATCGGCAGCCGCGCCGCCAACTCGCTCATCCCGCCGTAGTGGTCGCCGTGCCAGTGCGTGGTGATCAGCGTGTCGATCTTCGAGATGCCGGCATCGCGCGCTGCGGCGACGATCCGCTCCGCATCGCGCACGGATGCCGTCGGTCCGGCGTTGCCGGAGTCGATGAGCAGCGACTCGCCTGAGGGGGCGACGAAGAGCGTCGCGTTCCCACCCTCGACGTCGACGACGTAGATGTCGAGCGTGGATCGCCGCGCCTGGGTGGCAGTGACCGCCGTGAGCGCGACCACCAGAATCATCGTGCTGCATGCGCGCATGGCGCGGGATTGTAGCAGTGAAGATCCGCCTGCGGGCGAACGCCCAAGGACCGGCTATCCGCCTCCGCCGAGGCTACGGCGGACAAGAAGCCGGGTCCCTACCGGTGTAATATCGCGGCCCACGCGGAGGCAGCCATGGTCCAGTCGCCCAGGCGCACGATGTCACGAGGAGTCCTGCTGGCCGTTGCTGTGGCCATCGCCGCAGCGGCCCATCAACGGTCCGCGGCCCAGGCGCCGATCGCGCTCTTCGAAGGCGCCCGGCTGATCGTCGGCGACGGTACGACGGTCATCGAGAATGGGGCGTTGCTCACGACCGGCAACCGGATCACCCGCATCGGACGAGCCGGCGAGATCCCGCTCCCGTCCGGCGGCACGCGCGTCGACCTGCGCGGCAAGACGGTGATGCCCGCGATCGTCGATCTCCACAGTCATCCCGGCTACGAAGACACGGCCACCAATACGGAGAACGAAAAGTTCTTCACGCCCGCCAACGTCGTCGATCACCTCGAGCGCTTCGCCTACACCGGACACGCGCTGACGTTCAGTCTCGGCAGCGATCATCCGTCGATCTACGACGTGCGCTACGCGGACGATCCCGCCCACTTCGTCGACATGCGCGTCCTGTCGCAGCGCGACGATTTCACCGGCGCGCGGTTCTACACCATCGGCCGCGGTCTGGCCTGGGAGGGCACGGGCAACGATCGGAGCAGCACGCCGTATCCGATCTTCACGCCGACGCAGGCGCGCATGGCCGTCCGCGAGCTCCACTCACAGGGCATCGCCTTCGCCAAGTTGTGGCTCGAAGATCGCGGCGGCTACGTCGTGCCGAACGGCAAGGGGCCGTTCGTTCTGACGAATGCGAGCTACACGGCCGCGATCGAGGAAGCGCATCGACTCGGCATGCGCACGATCGCGCACGTGAAGACGCTGGCGGATACGAAGGCGATGATCAAGGCCGGCCTCGATATCCAGACCCATCCCATCGAGGACCAACCGGTGGACGCGGAACTCATCGCGCTCGTCAAGGCCAGGCCCAACTTCTGGCTGATTCCGGCGTTGACGCCGTCGTTTGTTGGCGGCAGCGCACCACGAAGACCCGGCGAGCGGCCAGCGTGGCTGGACGATCCGTTGCTGCGCGCGGTGAAGTGCGACACGCATCTGGACGCGTGGGGCAAGACGTTCGAGCGCAACCAGCGCGTGCCGACGGCGACGGGCAATCTGACCGGCGACAACGTCATCGCGCTCTATCGCGCCGGCGTGCCGATCGCGCTCGGCGGACACGATGCCGGCGGCGTCCGCCCGATCGGTTGGGGCACGCACATGGAAATGGAAGCGTTCGTGAACTGGATCGGAATGACGCCGCATCAGGCGCTCGTCACCGGCACCAGCGCCGCCGCGCGGCTCCTCGGCGTCGACCAGGAACTCGGCACGCTCGCCGCCGGCAAGAGCGCCGACTTCGTCGTCCTCGACGCCAACCCGCTCGAGAACATCACGAACACGCGGCGAATTGCCGCGGTGTATCTGCACGGACGGCGTGTGAATCGCGAAGCGATGGCGGCGAAGTGGAAATCAGCGTGCCGGTAGGAACAGGCTCAGCCTGTCAGCGGCATCGAAAACCGCGCCTCTTAGGTCCGGCTAAAGCGGTAATAATATACTTGGATAAGCGCGAGGCACGGAGCCCAGTCCCCACTACTCTTGGTCCTCTTGAACGATTTCACTGCTGTCGCCTAGGATGCGCGTCTCACGATTGTCGTCACCGTATTGAAGGTGGATCCAGTCGAGCGACCCCCACGGATTCTCGCGTTGTCTCTGAGCTAACCACTCAACAAAACGCTCGCGGCGACGGTCGCCCTGCCCAGATGAATCCCAGCCTTCTTTACTGCCATCTGGCGCCACGAGGAACGACCTGAAGCCGTTTACTCGGCTGTCGACAATGGCGCTGACGCCATCTTCAAAAATTTCGACTGCCTTGGCGTATAGCGGTTCGATCTCTTTATCGAGAGACGTGACAATGATGGCGTGATGCCGGATATAGCCCATGCGCGGTGGGACTATGCTTTGATCGAAACGATCTGGCCGCGCTTCGCTGGCGGTTTTGGGGTCTTGCGGCGATCCTTGTTCCGCTGCTCGCGTTTCTCTTCGGCGTCGATTTCGGCCTTCGGCACGCGCGCCAGCTTCGTCAGCAGCTCATTGAACCTATTTGCTTCCGTTGTCATGGTCTCCTCGCGCTAATGCCCGACGAACAGCGGCGGCGGCTCGTAGCCCTTCGGAAGGCAGGTCGTGTCTGGCGCTTGTATGACCCTAAGGCCAAGCTCGGACAACTTTTTCGGCGAGTCGCCTTGTAGCGGCCCCTTGCTTCGGTTCGATGAAAGGAACTCGACACATCCGAGCTGCAGCGCGGTGGCAACGTGGATCGAATCAGCCCCACGGCCGCAGCGAATGTCGTGAACCCATCGCAGATCTCTCGCTTGCTCGGCAACAAAGTAATCGACCGCAGACAGCTTGACTACCGATCCAGAGGTTAGAATCTCCTGAAACGTCTTCTGAACACTCTCTGTGACGGTGCCATTGTTGGGATCGATCGAAAGGCACTCTGAGATCACAAGGGTTGAGGCCCAGACCTCAATGTGCCCGTCCAAAGAGGCCAGGAGCAACCCTTCGACATAGGCCAAATGAGCATCTCGCTCGGTAGGGACGTTATGGCGGCCCTTAACGACATCGATGTAGTAGCAGGAGTCGATGTAGATGCGAGGGATCTTATTCGTCGTCATCGGTGTCGCGTCTGACGTTCTCTATGAACTGGTCGGTCGTGAGATCACCAGTCCATCCGGGCGCAGATCCAAAGAACTCTCGCAGCTTGTCCGCGTTGACCGGCTTCGTCGGCTCGATTCGCTCGACCCGCATGTAGTCCACGGAGCGATCAATACGCTTCGCTTTCATCCAGCCAGAGACGAGTACCACGGCGTCCTTCCGCTCCAAGGAGCGATAGACCTGCGCGTAATCCTTCTGCTCGTAGACGCAGCGCACCAAGGCTCGACTAGCCAAATCACGCAGCGAAAAATACGGCGGGGCGCTTTCCTTGTGCAGTGAATGAATGATGCCTTGCAACATGCCGCGATACTCCACCCACGACTCGAAATAGTCGAGGATGGCCGCCGCACGGTCCTTCGCGAGTGGTCGCCATTGAATTGGTGCAGATTCTTCGATGATCCCGAGTCGGACAGTCTCTCCAGAAGTAGCCAACTGCGCGACTCGCGCCGTCTGCACGAGCGTTTCTGGCTTTACGGCGCTGCTGCGCCAGTTGGCGTCAGCCTCAGAGATCTGCCCGATTAGCCGGTTGTAGGACGCGGCCTGCTGGTGGTCAACTTCAGCAACCTGGAACTCCGCATCGAATCCGATGCCTTGGTTATAGAAATCGACCGCGACCCACTGTCCCGCGTCGGCATCGATACCAACGTCATCGGCGACCATCCGAAATAGCTTCTGCGTCTCCTTCGACAGCTCCGCCAACTTGGACATCTCAATGCCCTTGCTGGGACGCTGAAGTTCAACGCGGACGCGGATACTCGCCATATTCGTGCTTCGCACGGTGATAGTACCACCGCGAGATCATGACTTTCCCTTCTTTTTCAACTGGCGCTTGCGCGCAGTTTTACACCCTCGCCGAAGTTGAGGAAACGACTTTTTGTGTCGTTCACTCTGCTGCCAAGCCTGCGCCAATCAGACCGCTGTAGGTCAAACGCTTGCCGGTGACGCGTGCCAACGTGTCTGCGAAACGGACCGCGTCCTTCTGCTTGCGCGAGTTAAAGCGGAACGCCTGCTCATCGAGATAGCGGAACAAGTGAAACGGCTCGACGCTCACGTAGGTGCCCTTGAGCGCGCGCTTCAGAAGCGACCAGAAGTTCTCCAACCCGTTCGTGTGGACCGCGCCATCAACGTAGGTTTCGGCGTGGTCGATGACCGCGTGAACGTAGCCGCGCTCGCTCATGCGGTCGTACGATTTCAGCGCATCGGTGTAGAGGTTCGCGCCGGGTTCAACGTGCTCGGTGACGACCGATTCGAGTTGATGCTTCTTGCGGTTCGCAATGACCTTGAACCGCACTTGCGCGCCGCCTTCGTCTTTCGTGTGGCGTTCCAGCAGGCCCATGACGGCGACCTTGCCGATCATCGAGCGCGACTTCGAGATGCCAAGGCGCTTCCGCTTGGCCGCGTGCATGTTGCGCGCCTTCCCGCCGATGAACGTTTCGTCGGCCTCAACGTGTCCGTCGAACTTTCGAAACGATCCGGTCTGCATCGCGAGGCGGATGCGCTGGAGAACGAACCACGCGCTTTTCTGGGTGATGCCGATTGCGCGATGCAGTTCGTAGGAGCTGATGCCGTTCTTCGCGCTGGCAAGCAACCAGATCGCGGTGAACCACTTGTCGAGGCCGATCGGGCTATCTTCGAAGATCGTTCCGACCTTCACGCTGAATTGCCGACGGGCGTGTTTCTCTTTACACTGCCAACGGCGCTGCGTCGCGAGGTAGGTCACATCCTTCCGGCCGCACGTCGGGCACTCGACGCCGTCTGGCCAGCGCACAGCAACAAGGTCCGCTTGGCAGCGGTCCAGGTCGGAGTAGTAGCGGATGGCTTCTTGGAGCGTTTGCGGGGCGGCGTCTGGCGTGACCATGAGAGAATCCTACTCTCATAGTCACGCTTAGTCAAGTATATTGTTACCGCTAAAACCGGACCCCACCACGTCCCTATTGCCGCGCCTGGACGACCGCGGCCTCGAAATCGCGCTGGACCGGATAGACCAGATTCTGAATCATCAGGATCGTGACGAGCTGTTCCTTCGGATTGATCCAGACCTGCGAGCCATAGGCGCCGAACCATCCGAAGCTGCCATCGGGAAGCTGCCAACCGGCGGCCGCGTGGTCCTGGACGATCGCATTCAGATACCCGAAACCGAATCCACGCGGCGGAAAGTTCAACTTGCCGTTGAACATGTCGCCGACGTAGTTGGTCGCGATGCGCCGGACCGTCTCGGGTTTCAAGAGGCGCGTGCCATTGAGTTCGCCGCCGTTACAGAGCATCTGCGCCAGCTGCAAGTAGTCCTCGGCCGTGCTGACCAGACCCGCCGAACCCGAGAAATAGATCTTGCCGGAATTGCGATCCGGATTGGCGGTCGGCACGAACCCCGTCTCGGTCTTGGTGTAGAGCGTCACCACCCGCGGCCGCTGCGCGTCGGTGGGAAAGTGTGAGGTCTCCGTCATCCCGAGCGGCTGAAAGATCCTGGTGCGAAGGAACTGGTCGTAATTCTGCCCGGACACGATCTCGACGATGCGCGCGAGGACGTCGGGACCGGCGATGCCGCTGTACTCCCAATCCGTCCCAGGTTGAAATCGCAGCGGCAGCGCGGCATAACGCGACACGACCGTCGCGAGCGTGTCGTCCGGCCGGCGCTCCGGACCGTTGCTGACCATCCCCGAGGTGTGCGTCAGCAGATCGCTGATCGTGATCTCTCGAGTGGCCGGCACCGTGGGGCCGGCAGCGACTGGTGCGCCGCCGCGGGCGGGCTGGGGCCGCGTGGCGCTGACCCTGAGCGACTTGAACTCTGGCAGGTACTTCGAGACCAGGTCGGTCACCCGCAGTTTGCCCTGCTCCTCCATCATCATGACGGCGACGGCCGTGACCGGCTTGGTCATCGACATGATGCGGAAGACGCTGTCTTTCGCCATCGGCCGCTTTGAGGCCAGGTCCATCAGCCCATGCGCCTCGAGGTGGACGAGACGGCCGCGGCTGGCCACGAGCGTGACGGCGCCGGTGATGTCGCCGGCATCGATATGCCGCTGAATGGTGTCGTGCACGGCGCGCAGCCGGTCGGACGAGAACCCCGCCTCTTCGGGCCGCGCTGTCGCCACCGAACCGGCGGTTATCGCCGCGACGAAGCCGACGCCCATGAACAAGGCGCTCAGCGCGCCGATGCGGCTCAATCGTGTGTGCACTCGTGATTTCATCGCGCGCTCCTCGAACCTAACGCGGCGTGGACAATTTCCGGAACGTTCCCGTGCCGAGTCTGACGAATTCACCGTTGTCGGTGGACAGCTCGTCGATGACCGAGAAGGAGGTCGCCGACACGACGTTGATCGTGCGGCGGAGGCGTAGCATCTGGCCGCCGGCGCGAACCGGCTGGCCGTCGACGCGAATCGCAATCGGGGACGACCAGTCACCAGTGCTGATGAGCGCCACCCCATTGGCCAGCGTTTCGTTGAACGTCAGCTGCTTCCGTTCAGGATTCCAGGCCATCGTGCCCGTCTCCTTGTAGGAGCCGCCATCGTCCAGCGTGCCCTCAGTGCGAATCTGCAGCACGGCCCGGTCGGACGGGCTCCGCGAAAACACCGTCGTGCCTGAGCGCGGTCCACCCGAGAGACCGCTTTCCCGCCCGTTCCAGCTGTAGCTCCACGAACCGACGAAGTAATCGAGCGATTGCTGCTGGTGCGGCTGCGGAGGACTCTCGCGGCCACCCAGGTTGGTCGTGACCGGTTTGGGCGGTTGCGTCAGGGGCGCCGGCTGCGGCGGCGGCGCGACCTGGGCGGACAGAATCATGCTTGTCCCGAGAGAACCGGAACCGGACAGGCTGAAGCCGGTCGCAATCAACACCGGGACGCAGGCGATCGCGACCACACCCGCCCGCGGTTGCCGCTTCATGACACTCCTTCGAATCCGGACAGCTGTGTCCATTTGCTGCTTCGGCATCGCTCAGAAATCGAACTGTGCACCGAACTGGACGTGGCGCGGCTGATCGATGATCTGCGGCTGCAACCAGTTCGGTCCCACGGTTTCATTTACCGTGAGCACCGTCGAGTAGTTGGGGACATTGAAGACCTCGACGAACGCCTGGAGACGCTTCGATCCGCCAAACTTGAACGTCCGCGAGACTCGGAGGTCCGTCTGTTTGATGTAGTCGTAGTAGCGCGTCGTCGGATCGACGAGGACTACCGTCCGGTTGCCGCCGCCGGTCAGCGCGACACCGGCCACCGTGCTGTTGTAGGTGTAGTTGGAACCGATGGAATTGCCGGGACGGAGCTGATAGGTCCCACTCAACTGCAGGTCGAGCGGCAGCGGATACGAACCGGACACCTTGTAGAGGCCGCGAAACGGCGGCACTTGATGGCAAAACCGGAGATTGTTCGGATCCGATCCTCCGGCCACCTGGGTCGTCGTCACCGGCCCCTCGCAGTTGTCGACCTCGGTACGCTCGGTCGTGATGCTGCCGAACAGGAAGCCGCCCCCGCGGATGCGGGCGCTCACGCTCACTTCGAAGCCGTTGTAAATCCGCTGGTTCTCGGACGAGAACGTGCTGACGCTGTCCACCGCGCCAAGCCGGGTCGACACCAGGTTGTACTGCTGGATGACTTCGCCGCCGCCGTTCGGGAGATTTGGATTCGCCGGAGCGGTGATCGTGAACGGCACCCAGTCCGCCGTGGGATTGAGCGCCAGATTCCTCGTCAGCGACATGTTGTAGAAGGTGCGGCGATAGTAGGAACCGGTCACCGACATACCGGGCATCAGCTCGTGGACGAGGCTGAAATTCTCCTCCCAGTTGGTTGGCCGCGGCGTCTCCGGATCGAAGCGAGTGGCGCCCCGCGGCACGCCGAAGTTGGCGTTGCGCGACGCGCCAATCTCGGCGGTCTGCGCGTTGCCCAAAGCGTCGAGTGCCGAGCCGTTGCCATCGAGGTCCGTCCAGGCACGGGAATCGGTCTGCAACTGCATCGGATTGGTTGCCGCGGCAATCCCCGCCGCCATCGAGGCGACGAACTTGCCGACCGAGCCTTTGATGGCCGTCCGCCCATTGCCGAACACGTCGTAGGCCGCGCCCAAGCGCACCGCCCAGTCGCTCCAGCACGGTAGACACGCGATCGCCGACGACTGCCGCTCAGGCACGAAACGGCCCGCCGGATTGGTCTGGTCCGGCACCGAGGCGTTCAGGTAGTCGTAACGCGCACCGTAGGTGAGCGTCAGCTGCCGGAACGACCACTTGTCCTGCGCGAACAGCCCCAGGCTCGCGTTCATGTCGTCGAATCGCACCAGCGGGGTGTTGCGGACACTGACGCTGCTTGCCGTCGGCACGCCGGCGGCGTTGTTCAACAGCGTCAGCACCGACATGTCGCCGTTGTTGGTTTGAACCTGGCGCTGATAGCCGGATTCGAAGCTGACGCCGGCCTTGACGGCATGCGTGCCAGTGACATACGACACGTTGGCGACCGAATGAAAGACCTGATCGAAGTAGCGGGTCGGATTGCTGTAGGCGACCGTCAAACGTCCGGTTGAACCGTTCAGGTGCTGCACGTCGAATGGCCCGACCGTCGGCTGGTAGTCGTAGTTGTAGGTGGTCGCGTCGAACGACTGGCCATACTCGAACATCAGCCGGCTGGTGAGGATGCTCGTTCCCTTGGCGACCACCGAGTAGTTGAGCGGCGTGGTCAGCCACAAGTTGGCTTCAGGCGAGTAGTTGTTCGTCACGAAGAATCGTTCGGTCACGATCGTGCCGTGGTTGCCGCTGATCTTCAGTTTGTTGCGCGGCGTCATCTGATAGGTCAACCGGGCGGTCACGTTCGGATTCACATGGCCGCCGGTATCGGCGCGGCTGCCGTCCGAGAAATAGCTGTCGGTCGCGAAAATGTTGGCCTGCGTGAGCTTGTAGGCGCCGAAAAACCACAGCCGGTCGCGAAGCACCGGACCGCCCAGGGCCACGTTGCTCTCCCAATTGAAATCGAGCTCGCTCGGATTGGTGATGTACTGCGCCAGCTCCGGTGTCAGATTGCTCGAGCTCAGCGCCTTGCTCGATCCGAACGCGCGATACGTGCCGGCGAACCGGTTGCCACCCTCTTTCGGGATGACGTCGCTGCGAATACCGGCCACCGGAATCTCGGCCGACTGCGTCCCGACGTCGTAGCTCACTTCGGCAAAACTCAAGTCGTTCGGCGGGTTCGCGGTGATCTGTCCCCCTGCGCCCGTCAGCATCTGCGCGACATTCATGCCATCGACGTAGGTGTGCTGGTCCGCGGTCAGCGACCCGTGAACGGTTGCGGTGTTGATGTAGAGATCGGAGAGGATCTGACCGGAAGACGACCCGGCGGCGTTGTTGGTGGCGTTGACGCCAGGCACAAGGCTCATGCCGCCGTTCAGCGTCCGGGCTACTGGAAGATTTTCGAGGACCGCCTGGCTGGCCACGAATTGGGTGCGCGTGCTTTGCACGTCGACGGTCGGTGAGTTGCCGGCCACGGTAATCGTCTCTTCGACCGAGCCCACCGCCAGGCTGCCGTTCACCTGGGCGGCAAACGACCCTTCGAGGAGGATGCCGTCCCGCTTGAACGCGCGAAATCCCGGGAGGGTGAACGTGACGCTATATGTTCCTGGCCGCAGATCGATGATCGCGTAGCGACCGGACGAGTCAGAGATCCCGCTTCTGGTTTTTTCAATGAGCGCCGGGCTGGCGACCTCAACCAGGACACCCGGCAGCACGGCGCCGGTTTCGTCGACGACCACGCCTGAAATACTCGCCCGGTCACCTTGCGCACGGGCCGCGCCGACGATGGCAAACACACTGAGTAAGGCCGCCGCGACGATCCGTGTAACTCGATGCATGCATCCTCCGCCCTGAAGGCGTGCGGATTTAAACACGAAGCATCGCCGGCGCATGGCCGCGCTGCCCTGCCTGTCCCCGCCTGCCTCGCGTCGTCCCAGAAAAAGCGTTTTTGGATCAGAGCTGCAGTCGCGACCGGTAATTGCGACTGAGACGGAGCGTGGTTCCGTTCTTCAAGCTGAGCGAGAAGTCGCCGTGAAGTTCCGGGACGATGTCCTTCACGCAGTCGATGCGAACGATCGTGTAGCGATGCACCCGCGCAAACCGCCCCGGGTCGAGCCGCTGCTCGAGCTCGGCCATCGTCATGCGGACGAGATGCGAGGCGTCGCCGACGTGGAGCCGCACGTAATTGGCCGAGGATTCAATCCACTCCACGTCGTCGACCCGGACCAGGGTAATCCGTCCGTTTCGGCGGACAGCCAACCGGACCAGATACGGCTGGCGCTCGGGGGCGACCGCGCCCGGACGTGCGGCGCGCAGCGCCTCGCGGTCGAGCAAGGCCATGAGCCGTTCGTGGGTTTCGTGCTCGCCGGTCCGCGCGACCGCCACCCGCGCCCGGCTGAGCGTCGCCGCGAACCGCTCCCGGGTGAACGGCTTCAGCAGATAGTCGAGGGCGTGGCTCTCGAAGGCACGAATCGCGAAGGTGTCGTGAGCGGTGACAAACACGACGATTGGCAGGTGCACCGCCGCCACGCGGTCGATGACGGCGAAGCCATCGAGCCCCGGCATCTTGACGTCGAGGAACACGATGTCCGGCTTGACCGATTCGATCAGCCTGACGGCTTCGAGGCCGTTGGCCGCCTCGCCCTTGATGACGATGTCCGGTTCGCGCTCCAGGCGCACCCGAATCGCGTCTCGGCCCAGCGGCTCGTCGTCGACGATGACTGCGGTGATCGGGCCCGGTGCGGTGTCGCACCGGGCCGGGGTCACTGCTGCGCCGTGCTCCGCGCCGGGAGAGTACGAATCGTGGTGGTCGAGCCGATCATCATTTCTTCCCACGTCTGGTCGCCCCATCGGACTTCCTGCGACGGATCCGGATTGTCCTTGTTGCCGGCCGAATTGTCGAAGTGGGCTATCACCTCGACGGTGGTGCCTTTCGGGAGCAGCTTCGGCGTGCGGTATTCGTAGGTCGTCTGCCACCGGAAATCGTAGCGTGGCACAGACAAGAGCGTTTCGGCGCGCCCGTCCGGATAGTGGGCGATATAGGTCATGTCCTTGCCGCGGACGTGCATGTGCGGCATCATCGCCAGCAATTGAGTGTCCTCCGCCAGGGGACGGCTCATCGTCCGGACTTCGTAGTTGGCGGCAAACGGCGGAATGACGAAGCTGTTGCTGGTGCCGCCGCCACCTCCGCCGACCACCTGCGTCGGCGGCTGTTTCGCGAAGATGATGCCAACGCTCGTGCGATCGCTTTGCGGCGACCCGTTGGTGGTGTAATGCATCTGCAAGACGATGTCGGAGTTCGCCGGCAGCAGCTTTGCCACGCCGGGCGGCAGCGTCACGCCGGGACGGCTCGGCACGAGATTGCCGATACTGTTGCGTCCACCACCCGCTTCATCCACGGGTGACGGCTGCGAACCGCCCGGCACTGCCGAGGCGACGATGTGATGCACGATCGCGCGATTGCTCGGCCGGAACTCGTACGCCTGGATCCAGCGATCTTCAGTCAGGCCGGTCGAAATCCGAAAGTTGAGATACGGCACCGTGCCGTCGGCGGGAATGTGGTACTCGTCGGCCATCGTCAGCACGAGATCGGGTGTGCCGATCGTCCAGCCCTCGGCGGGCAGCGGCGCCAGGCGCGGCATGTCCGCGTCGTTGCCGCGCACGGCGCCGCCGTCGGCCCAACGTGCGATGGTCGCGATCTCTTCTGCCGTCAAGCGCGGGTCGTTCTTGAAGACGCCGGCCGGCCCGTCGGCGTGCCACGGTGGCATCTCGCCGCGAGTGACCTTCTGCTTGATCGCCCGCGCCCACGGCCGGACTTCCTCGTACGTCACGAGCGACATCGGCGCGAACATCGTCGCGCGGTGGCACTCGACGCAGCTGCGGTAGAGGATCGGCGCGACATCCTTCGCGAACGTGGGCGAGGGCGCGTCAGCCGGGGGAGCGGCCCACCCGGGCGTCGCCGACAGCACGCCGACGATCGCTGCAACACTGAACAAAGCCTTCAGGTTCATGGCGTCAATTTACCAAGATCGTCGATTCGCCGGGGCGGCCAATCCCTCCCCCGCTCGCTCTGTCCCCGAGAACTGCGGGCGGCGGATCCGCGAGTCCCGGGTATGGTCTAATTTGCCGATGGCTCCCAGCAGTCAGCCCGACAAGACGCCTCGAAGCAACGTTCTGGTCGTCGTCGCGTGTGCGGTCCTGGCGCTGAGCCAAAGCACGAACCTGTACACGTTCTACCAGGGGCGCCGCACCTGGATTTTCGCGCTCGCCGCGGTTGCGCCGCCCTGGTTGTTGACCGCCGCTCTTGCGCCGCTGGTCTCATCGCTGGCGCGAAAATTTTCGTTCGCGCCGCGCCACGTCGGAAGAAGCGCCGTGGTGCACGCCGTGTCGGGCCTGGCCTTCAGCCTCGCGCACGTGGCGCTGGTCGGCACGGCATTTACGCTCTATACCAATGACTGGGCTCGCCTCGGCAGGTCGCTGCAGGTTTCCTTCCGCTGGCTCTTCTACCAGGACGCGCTCGCCTATGCCGCGATCGTGGGCCTGTGCATGGCACTGCACCACTCCACCCTGCGGGCGCGGCTGGCCGAGGCTCGATTGACCGCGCTCCGCGCGCAGCTCAATCCGCACTTCCTGTTCAACACGCTGAACGCGGTGTCGTCGCTCTCGCTGATGGGGCGACAAGACGATGTGGCCGAAGTGATCGGACGGCTGGGTGGACTGCTGCGCGTGACGCTCGACGGTAAAGCGCAGGAAGTCTCGCTCGCCTCTGAAATGACGTTCGTGGACGACTACCTCGCCATTCAGCACGTCAGATTCGCGGACCGGCTTCACGTGCGCAAGACGATCGACGCCGACACACTCGAGGCCATCGTGCCGTCGCTCTTGCTCCAGCCGATCGTCGAAAACGCCGTCGAGCACGGCATCGACCGCGACGGTCCCGCGGTGATGCTGAGCATCAAGGCCTCGCGCGAACACGACACGCTGCGCCTCGAGGTCGAAGATACCGGCCGCGGTTTTCCCGATCGCGCGGGCGTCGAGCGGATTGGCCTCACCAACACCCGCGAACGTCTCGAGGAGCTGTACGGCTCGGCCTATCGCTTCGAGTACGGCAACCTGCCGACGGGCGGTGCCACCGTGCGGATCGTGATTCCGTTCCGCGTCGAGGCGAGCGAGCGGAGCGCCGACCTGGCCGCCTCGGTCGTCGCGGCCGCATCGCACTGACGCCCGGGCTCAGGGCTGCTGGCTCGCGGCCTTGTCCTGAAATCTGGCGCCGCGCAAGATGCTTTCGAGAGCGTGATTTCCCTCGTGGCACGCGTACTCGTACATCTGGTCGTCGCTGGCGCGCAGCGGAATCTCACCGCTCCAGGGCCGCGTGAAGGTTGACGGGTCGTCAACCGTGAAGCGATACAGGATCGTCCTGGCGTCGACGAACTCGAATCGTTCGACGACGTGCAGATCGGGCGAGGCGCCACGAAAACTCACCTGCTCGGCGAAGTTGGTCGTGTCCACGACCAGCGTGTCGCCCTCCCAGTGCCCGATGGAATCGCCCAGCCAGCGGCGAACCGACTTGGGCAGATGCGGCCGTCCGTCAAGATGGATGACACGCGCATCGTGAACCATTTCCACTTCGATCATCAGCGCGCTCGGCGTCTGGACGATCCGGTAATGGTTGTTGTAGAGCACTGGCAACATCGGCGGACCGGAACTGGATCCAAATGACAGCAGACAGCGCTCGGCGAGCGGTCGCGCCTCGGGGTTGTCGTAGTTGTTGGATTGATCGCCGCTCGGCCGTCCGTCGGCGCGGCGCGGACCGCGGTCGGCGCGATACGGAATTCGTCCGTCGGCGGGATTCGTGATCAACGACGTGCGCCGCTCGTTGTGGACGCGGGCGAGTTCGGTGCCGCGATCGATGAAGTAATCGGGGTAGGCGCGGCTGACATCCGCCTGCGCGCCGCCGTCGCGCCGGTCGGTGCTGCTGGATTCGAGGAACTCCCGGGCGTAGGCGGCCGCTTCCTGCTCGGTCAGCGTCGCCTTTCCGGCCAGCGCCGGCGGCCGCTCGAGCGGCGTCAGCGTCTGATTCGTCCACATGCCCTGGAAGTCCGGGCGGCGGTCGGACGTGCGCGGAATCGGCGCCTTCAGTACGGACTGCGCGGCGAGCGTGAGTGGCAGCGTCAGCGCGACGATCGTGGACGAGATGATCCGGTGCATGGCCATGACGCACTCCTCAGCTCCGTAGAGTCTATGCGTCCTGCCCCGGCCGCGGCTGCGCCGCACTGCACGTGCTGGGACCACCGGTCCCTGCGCCTCGCGTCTGGTCCCTGAAAACTGCGGACCTACGGTTTTCTGCGGAAATCGCCGTTACCGAGACCAGCAGGGCACACGCCGCGAACTCGAGCAGCCGTCGTCGCATCATCACTCCTCCACGCCGAACGCCAGCAGGACGTTGCCAGGCCGTCCGCCGAGCGCGCCGTATCCGGAATTCACATAGACCATCCCGCCGGCAATCGCCGGTCCTGGTCCGCTGATCGACGCGCCTTTGGCGGCGACGCCATTGACGGTCGTGAAGTCGCGATTGGTGTCGAACTGCCAGATCACCTCGCCGGTCGCCGTCGAATAGGCCCGGAAGCCGCCGTCGTTCGAACCCGCGAAGACCGCGGCGGGAATCACCGAGATCGCCGCCAGGATCGCCGGCGAGCAGCCGCGGCCGCGTTCACCGCAGAGCACCGGCGGCGCAACGGTCTTCCACGCCGGTGCACCGGTGGCGAGATCGACCGCGTGCATCTCACCGGCGGTCGGCTGATTGCCGTCAGCCAACGGAAAGTATGCCCGGACACCGTCGGTCGCGGACCCGAACTCCATGCCGCCGAGCGCGCTGCCGTTGCCGGCGCGGTACTTCCAGACGATGGCACCTTTCCGGTCGGGATCGAGTGCCCAGCCATCCGCCGACTTCTGACCGATGACAATCAAGTCACGACCGTTCGGCAGCGTCGTCAACATCGGCGCGTTGCCGAAGTCGAAATCCGGACCAAGCGTGCTCCGTTCCGGGCAGTTGGCTCCGGCCGGCTGATTGCAGCCGACGACGAAGACATCCTTCGCCGTGACCTGGGAGATCCAGGCGATCTTGCCGGTGTCCATGTCAAAGGCGATCACCGCGTCACTGGTGTTCTGCTGCGGCTCCGTGTACATGTTCCCGGTCGCGGCGTAGACCACGCGCCGTTTCGGATCGATCGTCGGGGATGACCAGATACCCGCACCCGAGGGACCCCATCGCACCGTTCCGCCGGCATTGCGGCCAATCGTTCGCGGCTCCTGCGGAATCGTGTAGGTCTTCCACACGACGTTGCCGTTGGCGATGTTGAGGGCGACGACGCTGCCCCGGAAGGTACAGCACTCGTAGCGGGGGGTGTTGCCCTGGCCTTCTTCGCCGGATGCCACCGACACATACAAGCGGTTCTCGTGAAGCGTCGGCGCGCCAGTGACGTGCGAGCTTGGATGTTCGTCGACCGTGCGCGTCCAGAGGAGTTCGCCCGTGGCGGCATCGAGCGCGTACACGGCGGATCGTCCGTCCCCGAAATACGCCGTCGGCCGATTGTTGAATCCCGGACCGAGCGTGATCGCCGAGCGGACGCTCGCCTTGGCCTTGTAAGCCCAGTAGGTGCAGCCGCTCTTCGCGTCAAGCGCGTAGACGGTGCCGTCCTGGCTGCCGACAAACACTCGGCCGCCGGCGACGGTCGGCTGCGCACGCGCCGAGGTCGCGCCAGGAAAACCGAACGCCCACTTGAGTTTCAGTTTCGGGATTTGCTCGGCAGTCAGACCGGCCCGGGCATCGGTTTGAAATCTGGCGTTGGTCGCGTTCGGACCCCATCCGGTCCAGGAAGGTCCGTCGATGAGACTGAACGAGGACGAACCATTCGCGCTGCACCGGCCAGCCATCGTCGTGCCTGCATTCGTACTCACCGAGCGGCCGGTGATGAATGCCGCCACCGCGGCGCGCTCGGCCGCGGACAGCTCCGCCCCTTGCTGGCGCATGATCCCCGTGGTCAGCGCCTCGACGATGAATTCCGGAGTGCGCTGACGGAGGACCGCGATCGCGGGAATCCGAGGATCGTCACCGCGATGGCAGGCGGCACAGCGATCGGTGAAGACCGCCTGCCCCGGCGACTGCGCGGCGACCGGCGCCGCTGCACCGATCGCCGCCAGCCAGAGAAACGCAACGCGCGGCCAGGCTCTCATCGGGCGCCACTCTGACACGGAGTCCTCTCGCCTTCCGAGATCTCGATCGTGTTGAAGCACCCGATGAGCATCTCTTCCCGGGTTCATCTTTGAGTTCTGAAATGCCAACGGGGCCAGACACCCGGCGATCGTCGTCTGACCCCGTTGAGAGCTACCAGTCGATCTGGCCACCCAACTGAAACCGCCGGCCCTGCACGATGGCCGTCGGTTGACCGTAGAGCGACCCGACACCGGTGATCGTCTCGTTGACCGTCAACACCGTTGACAGGTTCATGACGTTGAAGATCTCGAGGAACGGTTGGAGCCGCAATCGGCCATGCCGGAACGTCCGGGAAATCCGCATGTCATTGGTCTTGACGTAGTCATAGAAGGTCGTCGTCGGATCGACCACGCCGACCGTGAGGCTGGCCACGTTGCCGGTCAGCGCCGTGCAGCCGGTCGACGCGGCGGCCGCCGCGCTGCAGGTGTAGGTGTAGTCGCCGCCAACCGGAATGCCTGGGCGCGCCTGGAAGGAACCACTCAACTGCACGTCATACGGCAGCGTGAACCCCGCCGAGGCCTTGTAGAGGGTCCGGAACGGCGGCGTCTGCTTGCAGAACGCCGGGTTGTTGTTGATGCCGACCGAATTCGGATTCGAGGCCGGCAGATCGGTGCAGTTGTCGGTCGCGGTCCGCTCGGTCGTGATGCCGCCGAACACAAAGCCGCGCGGCAAGCGCGCGTTCACGCTGATCTCGAAGCCGTTGTAGATCCGCGTGTTGTTCTCCGACGCGGTCGTGATGTTGTCGGCCGCGACGACGCGATTCAGGTTGTACATCTGAATCACCTGACCGCCGCCGCCCGGGTTGTTCGGGTTGGTCGGAATCACGACGTTGAACGGGGTGAAGTCGGTGACCGGATTCAGCGCGCGATTCAGCGTGTACTGGATGTCGTAGAACTGCCGGCGGTAGTAGCCGCCGGTGACCGACACGCGCGGAAAGAGCTCGTGCTGAATCGAGACGCTTTCCTCCCAGTTGGTTGGCCGCGGCAGGTCTTCGGCGATGCGCGCGGAGGCGCCTGGAATCCCGAAGTTCGGATTCGGCGACGGGCCCATCTCGTTCAGCTGCGCGTTGCCGTTGGCATCGAGCGCCGAGCCGTTGCCGTCGCGGTCGGTCCAGGAGCGACGATCGGTCTGGCCGGTCATCGGATTCAGCGTCGCCGTCAGCCCGAGCGCCTGCTGCGCCAGGAACTTCCCGACCGAGGTCTTCAGCGCGGTTTTTCCGGTGCCGAAGACGTCATAGGAGGCGCCAACGCGAATGGTCCAATCGTTCCAGCACGGAATGCAGTTCACCTCGTCGGAGTGCCGGGCCGGCACGAAACGGCCCGCTGCCGCGTCTTCGGCCGGCGCGTAGCCATTGAAGTAGTCGTAGCGGCCGCCGTAGAGCACCGTCAGCCGGTGGAACGACCACTTGTCCTGGGCAAAGATGCCGAGATTCGCCCTGAGCCGATCCTCGCGGATGTACGGCGTGTTGCGCAGCGTCACGCTGTTCGGCGTCGGCACGCCGTTGACGTTGGTGTAGGTGAGCACCTGCATGTCGCCGTGGGCTTCGACCTTGAGGGTCGAATAGCCCCACTGCTGATTCACGCCCATCTTGAAGTTGTGGCTGCCGGTCACGTACGAGATGTTGGCGACCGTGTTCCAGATCTGGTTGAAGTAGTCGTTCGGCGCGGTCGCCGACGCCACGGTACGCACGCTCGTCGAGCTGTTCAAGTGGCTGACGTCATACGGGCCGTTCTCGGGCTGGTAGTTGAACTTGTAGGTCGGCACCGCCAGCGACTGACCCACTTCGAGCAGGAACCGGCTGGTCAGCGGCGAGGTCCACTTGATCTGCGCGGCGTATTGCAGCGGTTGGCGCAACTCATACGACGCCTCCGGTGAGATGCACGACACCGAATTGCCGCTCGTCGCGGTGCAGCCGACATCGAAGTGCTGGGTCCCGGCGTGCGAGTTGTAGTACGCGAAAACGATCTTGTTTCGCTGTGTCGGCTGGAAGGTCAGACGCGCCGTGGTGTGCGGCACCACGATGCCGCCCGACTCCGCGTCGCCGCCCTGGGGAAAGTACTGCGTCGGCAGCGGAATCAGGTTGTTGGTCTGAGAGACTCGTTGGGCGAACAGAAACCAGACCCGATCCTTCTTGATCGGGCCGCCGAGAACGGCGTTCGTGTCGTAGTTGTAGTCGAGCCGGTTTCCCTGCGCGATGAACGGGCGCAACTCGTCGGTCACGTTGTCGGACTGGAAGCTGCCACGCGAGCCGAAGGTGCGCCAGACGCCGGACAGCGTATTGCCGCCTTCTTTCGGAATGGAATCCATCCGAACGCCGCCGAGGGCGCTCTCCGCCGACTGCGATCCGGCGTCGTAGACCAGTTCGGTCTGCGCCAGTTCGTTGACGGTGACGCCGTTCGCCTGGCTGCCCGACCCCGTGAGGTTCTGGCCGATGTTCATGCCGTCAAAGTAGATGTGCTGGTCCTGAGCCACCGAGCCGTGCACCGACATCTCGCTGCGGAACCCCTGGCTGTAGAAGCTGACGCCGGGCACGAGGCTCGCGCCGCCCTGCATCGTCCGGGTTGCCGATAGCACGTTGAGCACTTCGCGGTTCATCACCGTCTGATTCTGTGTGCTCTGGACGTCGACGATCGGCGACGAGCCGGCGACTGTAATCGTTTCCTCGAGGCTGCCAATCGGCAGCGACGCGTTGACCTGGGCCGTGAACGACCCTTCGAGCTCAATCCCCTCGCGCTGAACCTTGCGGAAACCGGACAATTCGAAGGTCACGAGATAAGTGCCGGGACGAAGATCAATGATGGCGTAACGGCCTGATCCGTCGGTGATCGCCTCTCGGGTACGCTCGATCAGCGCCGGGCTGGCGGCGACAACGGTAACACCGGGCAGAATGGCCCCGGTCGAGTCGGTGACTTGCCCGACGATGCTGGCGCGTTCCTGCGCCGACACCGGGCTTGCCAGAATTGCGAGTCCCAATCCGATCGACGCGACGAAGCGACTTCCCTCAAAACGACCCATGCCCCCTCCTCGAAAGTCGAGACGAACTACACGAAGGCGCAACTTGCCCTGGATGAACTCGCGCCGCGCAGGCGAAAAAAATTGTGGCAATACTCGGACGGCGTCCAAGCACTGTCAACGAATGTTTCAAGGATTTCGTCAGGGACAGGACCGCTTATCCCTACCAGGTCCCACTGGTCCCTGATTGTTACGAGGTCGGATCGACGGGCAGGAACTCGCACCAATCATCGATGAGTGACGATTGATGAGTGATGATTCGACGGTTCAGCCAAATCATCATTCATCATTCATCATTCATCATTCATCGTTGGTCGTTCATCGTTGGTCGTTCATCGTTGGCTAGCGTGGCGGCTCGGTGGTATCGGCGCCATCACGCGGCGCGCCGGTTCCAGACGACCCCATGAACAGCTTGCGACCATCGAGGAACGTGATGTTCCGGCCGTTGGCGCGCGTCAGCGTGTGGTCTCGCGTCTGATAACCGTCGACGACAATCTCGGTACCGACTTTCAATGAGTCGCGTGTAATGCCGCGACGCAGCAGGGTGTTGGGCGTGCCACCCTCGACGGCCCACGGTTCGGTGCCGCCTTTCAGGTCCTTCTTCTCACCGGCCAGCGTCACTTCCTTGGCGGCCAGATGAATCCAGGCATGCGGGTTGACGAGTTCGACCTTGGTGATCGCCCCCTTGAGCAGGACTGGACGGTTGGCGTCGAATTCACCGCCGAACGCGTGATGGGCGGTGAGCGAAACACCGCTCAACAGGACGGCGCCCAGAGCGGCGGTTGGCAGGGCAATGGACAGTTTCATGATGTGCTCCCTATCGCGATAGCGGATTCTTGCGCCACTGGCCGTACATCAACTCTTCGACGAACTCGACGCACT